>NZ_SLXG01000020.1 GCF_004345725.1 Crenobacter luteus
GCTCTTCCGTGAACCGCTTCTTCAAGTCCGTTCTCCTCGTATAAAACGAACTTTACTAAGTTTCAGGTGGCCCTGTTTAGGGGGAGCAGGTCAGTTCGCATGCTTGAGTCGCATCGCGTTGTCATGGCTCAGTAGCTCGTCGAAGGTAACCGCATTTTCCGCAATCGCGAGCATTACGAAACACGTTTCCAGTAGCCCCCGCGAAATCGTGAGCGATTCGATCGTCATCCCGCTTTCAGCAAGCAGGAGTCCGGCCTCGAAGTGCGACAGGGCGCGGGCGAAAAACTGGGAAACAACGATCTGCCTGCTTGCACGCGCCAGCGGCAATAGCGCCGACATGTCGAGTGCGACCCTAGTGCACTTGTCGGCAAAACAGAACAGAGACAAATGCTCTAGGTGCAGCCTAGCTCGAAGGTCTGCTGATCGAGTGTCAGCGCGGCCATTCTGTTCGAAGGTACCCACAGTTGCGTTCCCCCGTTTGTCTGCAGATGACGTTGGTTTTTGGCTCGGCATCTTGGGTTGCCTGTTGGTGCAAGAGGCTAAAGTCTACTGACCTCGTCTCCGCAATGGCTATCAGCAATGCTGTGGGGACTTTGTTCCTGGTAGGGGGCAGACAACATTTGTTAGCCCCCGGCGCGCGCCCTCGTGACCCCGCCACGCCCCCGCGCTTCATGTGTGGGAAAGCGTGCAGCTGCATGAACCGACTGGAAAGCCCGCCAGTGCTGGGCTTCCGGGCAGTGTATGCCATCCCTGAAAACTTGCAGATTCATGCAGCCATGCACTTGCAATCATGCACCGACTTTCCTGCAGAAGGGGTGGGGGCTCTCAAAAAAGGTAACCACGGTTATCGGCAGGTCGGTTGACTTGTAAGTCAATGATTGCAAATAAATTATCTGGTTACCTTTGTGGGGTAATCAGCGGTAACCAAAAAGGTAATATTTCCGTAAGCTATTGAATTTATTGGAACATTCGAAACGAGTAGGTGACGGTTTGAAAAGGTAATCTGGTTACCTAGAAATTACCTCTAGATTACCTTTTTGCATTTGTCGTGAAGCCCCGTCGCTATTGAGTTTTCTGGCCGAATTGCCGGGCAGGTTACCTTGGTTACCTTTTTTTCGACCCCCACCGACTTGGCGAAAAGTCCGCGCACGTGATGCACGAGCGCACGCGTATGACGTGCATGAACATCATCGAAGCGGACAACAAAAAGCCCCGATTGCTCGGGGCTCTTTCATTGGAGGGCTGGGTCATTCGCCACCCTTGATCTCCTTGGCCATCTCCTTCAGCCGAGGCAGCAGGATCGACTCCAGCAGCTTCTGCTTGCTCTTGGCCGTGCTGTGCTTGAACACAAAGTCCAGCTCCTGAAACACCGCCGGTGTGCAGCGGAATAGCACGGCCTCAGACAGCTTGCTGCCTTGGTCGTACTCCGGCACCGGGATGATCTTCAACGGCACCTGCTCGGCCGGAGTTGCCGCGGCTGGCTCCTGCTCATGCGCGTCAGCGCCCGCCGTGAACCTCGTCAGTGCCTCCGGGTCGACGGGTTGGCCGCCGCCGGCCGCCATGCCCCGCTTGAAACGATTGCCGCTCATCACCTCTCTCCGAAAATTTCGTTGGCCAGCAGCTGGATCTCGGCCCTGGCCTTGGTGTTGTCCATCTCTACCACACCGCGGCCCTCGAGGAGCGCGTCGCGATAGATCTTGCGATCGCGCACGATACTGCGCGCGAGACCGATCTCCGGGTAGTCAGCCAGCAGCTCGCGCGCCTCGGCCACCTCCGTGATGCTCGGGTTCGTCGGGGCACGGGCGATCATGGCCATCACCTCGAGCGTCGAGTTCATTGCCTTGGCCATCCCGATCACCTCGGCCATATGCTCGATCGTCTCCAGGTCGGCGATGCTCGCCTGGATAGGCATGAGCAGCAGATCTGCCGCCACCATCGCCGAGCGCAGCTCCTTGCTATCGCGGCCGCCGGCGTCGACGATCACGAGTTCATAGCGTTTGGCCAGATCATTGGCCGTTGCGTAGACCTCGCCGGTCTTCTGAGCGCAGTGGATCATTGGTAGCTCGGCTGCGTTGCGGCGCGCGACCCACTTGCTGGCCGTGCATTGCGGATCCGCGTCCAGCAGCATCACATCGACGCCACGTTGCGCCATCACCACCGCGAGATTCGTGGCAGTCGTTGTCTTGCACGAGCCGCCCTTTTCACCACCCACCAATAAGATCATAGGTATGCTCCGATATGATATGAAATCATACGATATGATATCACTTGATATCAAAAAAATAAGCGGACAGGTATATTTACCTGGTACTCGCCGGCATGCGGGGCAACGTTCACGCCACGAGCGCCCTCTGCCAGTTTCTGGCGGGCGTAGGCGATAGCTTCGGCTTGGCTGGGGAAGGCTACCAGTTTGCGCAGCAGCACGTTAGAGATGATGGTCGGCATGATTGCCTCCTGAGGATTTAGGAAGTCCACCCAAAGCGGGGTGGGGGCGCTCCTACGGCCTCAGAGCCGCCGGGGCATTGCTGCTACCCGACACCCCCCTCGATCGACATGCCACCGTACGTGCAGACGCACGTTGGCCGATAAAGAAGGCGCAAAAAATCCGCGTGACAGACGCGGGGCACTGCTGAGGCTTTAGGAGGTATCCAGCATGCCATCGGAGGTGGTGCTGGTCAAATCAACGAAGCGTTTTTTTAGAACGAAACTGATTTTTTTAGAACGAGCATGTGACGCCATTTGAGTGATGAAGGCGTGCCAAAAAACAAAAAAGCCCTTGAATAATCAAGGGCTTAATTGGCTGACTGGCGGAGAGGGAGGGATTCGAACCCTCGGTACGCTATAAACGTACGCCTGATTTCGAGTCAGGTACATTCGACCACTCTGCCACCTCTCCGCGGCGAATCAGTGGGGCGCAGTATAGACAGGGTGCCCCGGCCTGTCAACGTCTTTTTTCATATTTCGGTCAGATGTCGACCACGCTGGCATCCGGCGCGTGTTTTTTGACCGACTCGATGCCGTTCTCCATCGCCGCCTTGCTGCTGTAGTACTCGCTGCGGCCGATCTCCTGGTGGTTGGCGGCCTTGAGGATGAAGTAGGGCTCGCCGTTCTTGTTCTCGCGCCGCTCGTAGCGCTCGTCGTCCGGTGCGTTCTTCTTCACCGACTCGACGCCGTTCAGCGCCGCCGCGTGGGTCTTGTAGAGTTCGCTGGTCAGGATGACCTGGCCGTTGCTCGCCTTCAGGTTGAACATGAACTGGCCGTCTTTGGCGGTTTTGACTTCGAACTTGCCTGCCATGGTGGG
Organism: Crenobacter luteus; assembly: GCF_004345725.1. Lineage (GTDB taxonomy): Bacteria > Pseudomonadota > Gammaproteobacteria > Burkholderiales > Chromobacteriaceae > Crenobacter > Crenobacter luteus. The sequence continues at coordinate 3,302 of NZ_SLXG01000020.1, forward strand.
CTCCCCCGGGGGTTGGTACACTCGACCTTCTCAGGTTGGATGACGGCGTCCCCTTTGTCATCCCTTGCGTAAAGGAGAGTGGCTTTGAAGTTGGCCGAGCGTATGCGGGAGATCGCCCCGTTCCGGGTGATGGCGATTCTGGAGGCGGCGCGCGCGCGCGAAGCGGCCGGGCGCGACGTGATCCATCTCGAGGTCGGCGAGCCGGACTTCGCGACGCCGCCGGCGATCGTCGAGGCGGGGCGCCGGGCCTTGGCCGAGGGGCAGACCTTCTACAGCGCGGCGCAGGGGCTGCCCGAGCTGCGCTGCGCGATCTCGCGCTGGTACGCCGAGCGTTACCGCGTCGACGTGTCGCCCGCGCGCATCCTCGTCACGCCGGGCGCGTCCGGCGCGCTGATGGTGGCGCTGGCGCTCCTGGTCGGCGACGGCGACGAGGTGGTGATGGCCGACCCGACCTACCCGTGCAACCGCCACTTCGTCAGCCTGTACGGCGGCACGCCGGTGTCGCTGCCGGCCGGTCCCGAATCGTGCTACCAGCTCACCGCGCCGATGTTGGCCGAGGCCTGGGGCGCGCGCACCGTCGCCGCGATGGTGGCGAGCCCGGCCAACCCGACCGGCGGCGTGCTGAGCGCGGCCGAGATCCAGGCGTTGGCCGAGGTCTGCCGCGACAGGGGAGGGGCGCTGATCGTCGACGAGATCTACCACGGGCTGACTTACGGCTGCGACGCGGCCAGCGCCTTGCAGGTCGCCGACGACGCGCTGGTGATCAACAGCTTCTCGAAGTATTTCCAGATGACCGGCTGGCGCCTCGGCTGGCTGGTGGTGCCCGAGGCGCTGGTCGAGCCGGCGACGCGGCTGGCGCAGAACCTCTACCTGTGCGCGCCGGCGCCGGCGCAGGCGGCGGCGCTCGCCGCGTTCGAAGCGGACACGATCGCCTTGCTCGAAGAACGCCGCGCCGAGTTCGCGCGCCGGCGCGACTTCTTGGTCGACGCGCTGCCGCGCCTGGGCTGGAAGCTGCCGGTGGTGCCGGACGGCGCCTTCTACCTGTACGCCGACGTGAGCGCCGTCACCGACGACAGCCTCGCCTACTGCGCGCGCATTCTGGAGGAGGCCGACGTCGCGATCACGCCGGGGCTGGACTTCGGCCAGCACCGCGCCAACACCCATGTGCGCATCGCGTACACGACCGGCGTCGACCGCTTGGCCGAGGCGGTCGAGCGCATCGCGCGGCTCGGTTGACGCGGCGCGAGAAAAAAGCCGGCCCGCGGGCCGGCTTTTTTGCGTCGCGACGGCGTGCACGACCGCACGCCGGGCATCTCGTCCGGCAGCCCGGCCGGCGGCCGGGTTGGCCGAGCCGGGCCAGAAATAAAGATCGCGAGCCGGGGCTCAGGGTTCGAGGCGCAGCGTGACGTCGTCGCGCTCGTCGGCGACTTCGCGCAAGAGGTCGATCAGGCTGTCGAACAGCGGCGCGCCGAGCGCGGCGCGCGCGGCAACGGTGTCGCGCCACTCGATCGCGAACGGGCCTTCGACGTCGTTGGCGAGGCTGTCGAACAGCGCGTCGAGGTTGCGGCCGAAGTGGGGCGGCAGGCCCAGTTGCGCGTCGAGCGCGCGGTAGACGTCGTCGAGCGAGCCGACGCGCTCGATCACGCAGGTTTTCGTCAGCGGCATGGCGGAATCTCCCGGAAGGTCTGGTAGTGGTCGACGGTGACGAAGCGCCGTCCCGAGTCGGCGAACAACAGCCGCTTGGCGTTGCGCTTGCCGCCCTGGTAGTCGAGGTCGGCTTCGCGCCAGTGCGCGTCGGGCAGTCGTCGTTCGCGGTTGCCGAAGCGGTCGCCGCCGATCGACTTGCCGTTCAGGCCGGGCACGCTCCACAGCCCGGTGCCGGGGCGCCAGCCGGCCTCGCGCGCCTCGCGCTTGGTGACGAAGCGGTCAGGCAGGCGGCCGTGCCGGTTCAGGCTGGTCAGCACCTCGGTCAGTTGGGGCTCGTCGAGCTGGCGGCCGAGTTCGCGGTTGAGCGAAGCGACCACGTCGCGGCAAGCCGGCGCGGCGTGCGCGCTGCCGACGATCAGGCCGAGCGCGAGGGCGGCGAGGCGAAGGGGGCGGGCGCCGAATGGGGGCATGTCGGTGAATCTCCGCAAAGTCTGTCGAACAGCGATGAGCGCGGGCCGGCCGTGGCGGCTGTCCTTCCCGGCGAGGGAGGGGCGACGTTGGCCGAGGTCTGCGCTCCGTCACGATAGCAGAGCCGCGGCGGTGGCGAGGGGAGAACGGCGCCGGGCGTGCCCGGTCCGGCGGGGTGAAAACGGACGGCCCGCGCAGGGCGGGCCGTCGGGGCAAGGCGGGGCGAAGCGCCTCAGTTGTTCTGGATCACGATCTTCGGGAACTTGGCGGAGAAGTCCTGCGCCTTCTCGCCGACCTTGACCGCGACGCGGCGCGCGATCGCCTTGTAGATGTCGGCGACCTGGCCGTCGGGGTCGGCGACGACGCTCGGCCGGCCCTCGTCGACGGCGAGGCGGATGCCGATGTCGAGCGGCAGGGAACCGAGCACCTCGACGCCGAAGTCGGCCGCCATCCTGGCCGCGCCGCCCTCGCCGAAGATGTGCTCGGCGTGGCCGCAGTTCGAGCAGACGTGGATCGCCATGTTCTCGACCAGGCCGATGATGGGCACGCCGACCTTGTTGAACATGGTCACGCCCTTGCGGGCGTCCAGAAGCGCGATGTCCTGCGGCGTGGTGACGATCACCGCGCCGGTCACCGGCACCTTCTGCGACAGCGTCAGCTGGATGTCGCCGGTGCCCGGCGGCATGTCGACCAACAGGTAGTCGAGCTCGTTCCAGCGCGTGTCGTTCAAGAGTTGCTGCAGCGCCTGGCTGACCATCGGGCCGCGCCACACCATCGCCTGGTCCGGGTCGACCAGGTAACCGATCGACATGGTCTGGACGCCGTGGTTCTCGACCGGGATCAGGTGCTTGCCGTCCTCGGTCTCGGGGCGTTGTCCGGCCAGACCCATCATCAACGGTTGCGACGGGCCGTAGATGTCGGCGTCGAGGATGCCGACGCGCGCGCCCTCGGCCGCCAGCGCCAGCGCGAGGTTGGCCGTGGTGGTCGACTTGCCGACGCCGCCCTTGCCCGAGGCGACCGCGACGATGTTCTTCACGCCGGGCAACAGCGGCACGCCGCGCTGCACCGAGTGGCTGACGATCTCGCTACGCACGTTGGCCGAGACGGCGCGGCCGCCGGCCAGCGGCGCGAGCGCGGCCTCGAATTCGGCCTTCACGCGTTCGAACTGGCTCTTGGCCGGGTAGGCGAGTACGACGTCGAGCGTGACGCTGTCGTCGCCGATCTTGAGGTTCTTCACCGCGCGGCTGGCGGCGTAGGTCTTGCCGGTGTTCGGGTCGACAAGGCCGGCGACGGCGTCGAGCACCTGGGCGTCGGTCAGGGCGGGCATGGTGGACGGGATCTCCTTGGCGGAATCGGAAAACAGTTTGCTCAGTCTGGAAAACATGGTGTCTCGGCCGGGGTGGGGCAATACCTGAGTATTTTACTCGCTTTTTCGGACGGCCGGCATCGCCCTACAATGATGGCCGGATGAGCGACCCACGCTGACATAACGCAAACAAAGAGGAGACAAAATGAAAACCGTCACGCTGCCTTCGGGCGTCAAGGTGCCGGCGCTCGGGCAGGGCACCTGGTTCATGGGCGAGCAACGCGCGCGCCGCGCCGACGAGATCGCCGCGCTGCAGCACGGCATCGACCTGGGCATGACGCTGATCGACACTGCCGAGATGTACGGCGACGGCGCGACCGAGGAGCTGGTCGGCGAGGCGCTCGCCGGCCGCCGCGACGAGGCCTTCCTCGTCAGCAAGGTCTACCCGTGGAACGCCAGCCGCAAGGGCACCCGCCAGGCGTGCGAACGCTCGCTCAAGCGCCTCAAGACCGACCGCATCGACTTGTACCTCTTGCACTGGCGCGGCAACGTGCCGTTCCGCGACACCATCGCCGCGATGGAGGAGCTGGTCGCCGAGGGCAAGATCCGCTACTGGGGCGTGAGCAACCTCGACACCGACGACATGGACGAGCTGTACGAGTTGCTCGACGGCGAGCGCTGCCAGGTCGACCAGGTGCTGTACAACCTGACGCGCCGCGGCCCGGAATACGATCTTCTGCCGTGGTGCCGCGAGCGCCGCATGCCGATCATGGCCTACAGCCCGATCGAGCAGGGCCGCGTGCCGGTCGACGGCGCCCTGGCCGACGTCGCCGCCCGGCACGGCGTCAGCCCCTACCAGGTCGCGCTCGCCTGGGTGCTGCGCGACGACAAGGTGATCGCGATCCCGAAGGCGGCGCGCGTCGAGCATGTCGCCGAGAACCGCGCGGCGCTCGACATCGCGCTCGACGCCGACGACCTGGCTGCGCTCGACGCCGAATTCCCGCCGCCCGACTGCAAGACGCCGCTCGAGATGCTGTGAGCCGGCCCCGGGCGATGCTTCCCGCATGGCCCGCCGCGCCGCGCTGGCCCGGGTCGCCGGTTTTCTATAGCATTCAAGGGCCTGACACGACGGGCGGCGACCGCGCCGCCCGCTCCCGAGCCGCCGACCCCACGAGGGTCAGGCGGCTTCTGTTCTTTGCGAAAAGGCCCCTTCATGCAAGAAAAATACGCGTCCCTGAGCCGCGCGACGCTGTGCTTCCCGCTCGCGCTAGTGCTGTTCGAATTCTCCGTCTACATCGGCAACGACATGATCCAGCCGGGCATGCTCGCGGTCGTGGCCGAGTTCGGCGTCGATTCCGGCTGGGTGCCGTCGTCGCTGACCGCCTACCTCGTCGGCGGCGCGATGCTGCAGTGGCTGCTCGGCCCGCTGTCCGACCGCGTCGGCCGCCGCCCGGTGATGTTGGCCGGCGTCGCCTTCTTCGTGTTGTCCTGCGTCGCGACCTTCTTCTCGCGCAGCATCGAAAGCTTCATGCTGCTGCGCGTGCTGCAGGGCATGGGCCTGTGCTTCATCACCGCGATCGCCTACGCCTCGGTGCAGGAGGCGTTCGAGGAGGCCGCCGCCGTCAAGGTGACCGCGCTGATGGCCAACGTCGCGCTGATCGCGCCCCTGGTCGGCCCGCTGGCCGGCGCCGCGCTGATCGCACACTGGCCGTGGCGCGTCATGTTCGGCCTGATCGCCGCCTGCGCCTTCGTCTCCTGGCTGGGCCTGATCCGCACGATGCCGGAAACGGTCGTCAAGCCGGCCGGCAGGCTGTCGGTCGCCGGCGTCGCGGGCGACTACCGTGCGCTGCTGAAAAACCGCCGCTTTGTCGCCGCCGCGCTGGTGCTGCCGCTGATGTCGCTGCCGCTGTTGGGCTGGATCGCGCTGTCGCCGGTGATGCTGATGGAAGGCGCGGCGATGAGCCCGACCGGCTACGGCCTCGCGCAGCTGCCGGTGTTCGGCGCGCTGATCGCCGGCAACCTGACGCTGGTGCGCCTGACCGACAAGGTGCCGCTCGGCCGCTCGGTGGTGTACGGCCAGGCTTTCCTGCTGGCCGGCGTCGCGACGATGGTCGCGACGAGTTGGTTGCCGCCGCTGGCCGCCGGCCTCGGCCTGATGGCGGGCGTCAGCCTGATGTGCTTCGGCGAGGGCCTGTCGTTCGCGGTGCTGTACCGCTTCGCGCTGACCGCCAGCGACGTCAGCAAGGGCACGATCGCCGCGACGATCGGCATGCTGTCGATGTCGGTGTACGCGGTCGGCATCGAGGCGTTCAAGCACGGCTACTTCGCCGTCGGCCCGTTCGGCTACGCGGCGCTGTCGCTGGTGTGCACGCTGCTGTTCTGGCGGCTGTCGCGCCGCGTGGTCGCCAGCGCGATGCGCGAGCGCGCCGACGGTGCGCTGGCCGCGCTGCGCGCGTGAGCGGTTGGGCTGGGCCGCGCTCGGCCAACTTTTTTCACCAAGGAGAACCCAGATGGACGAGGCCCAATTGGCCGACCTGACGGCGCGCTGCCGCGCCTTCCGCGACGCGCGCGACTGGGCGCGCTTTCATTCGGCGTTCAACCTGATCGTCAGCCTCAACCTCGAGGCGGCCGAGTTACTCGAATTCACGCAGTGGCAGACCGAGCAGGGCCTGGCCGAGCGGCTGGCGGGCGACGCGCAAGCGAAGGAAGCGCTGGCGCACGAGTGCGCCGACGTGATGATGTACCTCTTGATGCTCGCCGACGCCGCCGGTGTCGATCTTCATCGGGCCGTGCTCGACAAGCTCGCGATCAACGAGACGCGCTACCCGGTCGACAAGGCCAGGGGCGTTGCGACCAAATACCGCGAGCTGTGACGCGGCCTCGGCCAACGTCGTTCGGCCGGGGCCGGTGCTATACTCGGCGGTTTGCGATTTCCAGCGATTCCAAACCATTCAGGGGGAGCCCCGGCATGAGCCAACAACGCCAGATTCTGGTGACCAGCGCGCTGCCTTACGCGAACGGCGCGATCCACCTCGGCCACATGGTCGAGCACATCCAGACCGACGTCTGGGTGCGCTTCCAGAAAATGCGCGGCCACGAGTGCTACTACGTCTGTGCCGACGACACCCACGGCACGCCGATCATGCTGGCCGCCGAGAAGCAGGGCGTCACGCCCGAAGCGCTGATCGAGCGCGTGCAGGCCGAGCACCTGGCCGACTTCACCGGCTTCCACATCGGCTACGACAATTACTACAGCACCAACAGCCCGGAAAACCGCGAGTACGCGCGCAGCATCTACAACACGCTGAAGGCCAACGGCAAGATCGTGTCGCGCACCATCGAACAGCTGTTCGACCCGGAAAAGCAGATGTTCCTGCCCGACCGCTTCGTCAAGGGCGAGTGCCCGAAGTGTTCGGCCAAGGACCAGTACGGCGACAACTGCGAGGTGTGCGGCGCGACCTACAGCCCGACCGAGCTGAAGAACCCGTATTCCGCCGTATCCGGCGCGACGCCGGTGCTCAAGACTTCCGAGCACTTCTTCTTCCGGCTCGGCGACTGCGCCGACTACCTGAAGGGCTGGACCGCCGGCAGCAGCGTGCGCGGCGACGGCGAAACCCAGCCGCACCTGCAGGCCGAGTCGCTGAACAAGATGAACGAGTGGATCGAAGGCGGTCTGAACGACTGGGACATCAGCCGCGACGCGCCGTACTTCGGCTTCGAGATCCCCGACGCGCCGGGCAAGTACTTCTACGTGTGGCTGGACGCGCCGGTCGGCTACATGGCGTCGTTCAAGAACCTCGCCGACCGCATCGGCCTGAACTTCGACGACTGGTTCAAGCCGGACTCCAAGGCCGAGCTGTACCACTTCATCGGCAAGGATATCCTGTACTTCCACGCGCTGTTCTGGCCGGCGATGCTGCACTTCGCCGGCTTCAGGGCGCCGACCGGCGTGTTCGCGCACGGCTTTTTGACCGTCGACGGCCAGAAGATGTCCAAGTCGCGCGGCACCTTCATCACCGCCAAGTCCTACCTCGACTGCGGTCTGAACCCGGAGTGGATGCGCTACTACATCGCCGCCAAGCTGAACGCACGCATCGAGGACATCGACCTCTCGCTCGACGACTTCGTCGCGCGCGTGAACTCCGACCTGGTCGGCAAGTTCGTCAACATCGCCAGCCGCTCTGCCGGCTTCATCGCCAAGCGCTTTGGCGGCCAGTTGGCCGAGGCTGTCGCCGACGGCGAGATCCTCGCCAGGTTGCAGAACGAGGCGGCCGCCATCGCCGCCGCCTACGAGGCGCGCGAATACGCGAAGGCGCTGCGCGACGTGATGGGCCTGGCCGACCTCGTCAACGCCTACGTCGACGCGAACAAGCCATGGGAACTCGCGAAGCAGCAAGGGCAGGACGCGCGTCTGCAGGAAGTCTGCACCGTGCTGATCAACGCCTTCCGCCTGCTGACCATCTACCTCAAGCCGGTGCTGCCCAAGTTGGCCGAGGGCGTCGAGGCCTTCCTCAACGTCGCGCCGCTGACCTGGCGCGACGCCGACAGCCTGCTCTTGGGCCACACCATCGCGCCCTACCAGCACCTGATGCAGCGCATCGACCCGGCCCTGATCGAAAAACTGATCGAAGCGAACAAGCAGAGCATGGAACCACAAGCCGCGCCGGCCGCCGCCGGCAACTTCGAGCCCTTGGCCGACACCATCACCATCGACGACTTCGCCAAGCTCGACCTGCGCATCGGCAAGGTGCTCGACTGCCAGTTCATCGAGGGTTCGGACAAGCTGTTGAACTTCACCGTCGACCTCGGCTTCGAGACGCGCACCATCTTCTCGGGCATCCGCAAGGCCTACCCGGAGCCGGAAAAGCTGATCGGCCGCAAGGTGGTGGTCGTCGCCAACCTCGCGCCGCGCAAGATGCGCTTCGGCACCTCGTCCGGCATGATCGTCTGCGCGTCGGGCGCCGACGACGGCTCGGGCCTGTTCCTGCTGGACGCCGACCAGGGCGCCGCGCCGGGCATGCGCATCGGCTGATCGACCCCGGGTTGGCCGAGCGCCGACCTGTCCGCCCCGCCCGCGCCTGGTGCGCCGGCGGGGCGTTTTTGCGTCGGGCAAGTGCAATCAATCCGTCATCAATGTTTGTTATGTTGAGCCGGATTAAGGAACTTTTAGCGTATATTGTGTCTGATATGATGTTTCGATAAGCGTCGGCGGCAAGGATCGCCGGCGCACGATTGCGTTCAAGGAGAAAAATAGTGCGTATCAAACAACTGAAACCGGGCGTCACCATCCGCGACTGGCTGAACGGCAAGGTCATCCATTTCGAGGTGCTCGACGTCAAACCGGTCGGCTCGCGCTTCGAAGTCACCTTCCGCTCGCCGCTGGGCCGCAGCAGCGCCATCTACCCGGGCGACGCCTTCGTCGCCGTCGCGCAGTAAGCCCCGCCCAGCCGTTTTCCGGGCCGTGTCACGGCCCAAGCCCTCCGTCCCCGCTTCCCCCCGAGAGATCGCCGCGACCGGTGCCGCCGGTCGCGCACCCGTGCCTTTGACCCCTTCCGCCCGCGCGCTTCCACGCTGCGTGTTCGTACGGATGTTGCAATCGGACGGCATGTTGGACAATCATCCGATGTCTGGACCGCCACGCGCGACGCCAAGGGGGCGCAGCGGGCGCAGCCAGCTGGACAGTCATGGACAAGAGGATTTTCCTGCTCGCCTTCGCGAATTTCGCGATGGGCCTGGTCGAGATGTTTCCGGTCGGCATCCTGAGCCGCATCTCGAACGATTTGTCGGTACCGGTCGGCGCCGCCGGCCAGATGCTCGGCGTGTTCTCGCTGACCTTCGCGCTCGCCGCGCCCATCCTGCAGGTGCTGACCGCGCGCTTCGACCGCCGTCGCGTGCTGATGGCGGCGATCGCGGTGTTCTCCGCCGGTACGCTGTGGGCGTGGTTCGCCGACGGCTTCACCGGCCAGCTCGCCGCGCGCGTGGTGCAGGCGGCCGCCGGCGGCCTGATGTGCGGCACCGCCTTCGGTCTCGCCGCGCATCTGGCCGCGCCGAGCTTCCGCGGCCGCGCGATCGCGCTGACGGCGATGGGCATCAGCAGCTCGATCGTGCTCGGCGTGCCGCTCGGCATCCTGGTCGCCGAACAGATCGGCTGGCGCGCGATGTACCTGATCACCGCCGCCTGCGCGCTGTTGGCGCTGGCCGGCGTGTGGCGCTGGCTGCCGCCGGTGGCCGGCAGCGGCGCGGTGCCGATCTCGCAGCAGTTGCGTACGCTCAGGAGCGCCAAGCTGTTGTCGGCGCACGGCGTGACCTTCCTGTTGATGTGGGGGCACTTCGCGATGTACGCGTTTCTGGCGCCGTTCATGGAGCAGGTGGTGGGGCTGGACGCGCACTGGATGAGCGTCGTCTACCTCGCCTTCGGCGCGGCCGGCATGAGCGGCGGCTTCCTCGGCGGCTACAGCAGCGACCGCTGGGGCGGCGTGCGCGCGGCGATGGGCGCCGGTTGTGCGCTGGCGGTCGCGCTGGCGCTGTTGCCGTTCGCCTCGGCCAGCGTCTGGCTGGTGCTGCCGGTGGTGGTGGTGTGGGCGATGTCGGCGTGGGGCTCGACGCCGTCGGTGCAACACTACATCACCGCGACCTCGCCCGAGACGGCCGGCATCCAGCTAGGGCTCAACCTCGCCGCGCTGAATTTCGGCATCACGATGGGTTCGGCGGTCGGCGGGCTGACGCTGGAGTTCGTCTCGGTACGCTACAACCCGTGGGTCGGCGCCTTGGTGGTGATCGCCGGCGTGCTGCTGGCGCGCTACTCGGCCAGCCTGCCGCGTACCCGGCTCGCAGCGGCGCGCGCGGTGTAAACTCGGCGCCGTTCCCTTATCGATCGCGAGGAGCGCCGCATGGCGAGCTACAACGTCCTGACCGTCGCGGGTTCCGACTCCGGCGGCGGCGCCGGCATCCAGGCCGACCTGAAGACCTTCTCGGCGCTCGGCGTCTACGGCGCCAGCGTGCTGACCGCGCTGACCGCGCAGAACACGCGCGGCGTCGCCGCCGTACACGCGGTGCCGGCCGACTTCGTCGCCGCGCAGCTGGACGCGGTGTTCTCCGACATCCGCGTCGACGCGGTCAAGATCGGCATGCTCGCGACCGCCGACATCGTCGCGGCGGTCGCCGAGCGCTTGCGCCACTGGCAGCCCGCCGTCGTCGTGCTCGACCCGGTGATGGTCAGCAAGGGCGGCGCGCCGCTTCTGGCGCCCGAGGCCGAGGCGGCGATCCGCGCGCATCTCTTGCCCTTGGCCGACATCGTCACGCCCAACCTCGGCGAGGCGGCGGCCCTGCTCGGCGTGCCGGTCGCGGCCGACGAGGCGGCGATGCTCGCGCAGGCCGAGGCGCTGCTCGCGCTAGGCGCGCGTCGCGTGCTGATCAAGGGCGGGGCGCTCGCCGGTGCGAGCGACAGCCCCGACTGGCTGGTCGGCGCGAGCAGCGGCCGCGTGCGGCTCGACGGCGCGCGCGCGCCGCACGGCTACACGCACGGCACCGGCTGCACGCTGTCGGCGGCGCTGGCGGCGCTCTACCCGCTGCGCGGCGACTGGAGCGCGACCGCGCGCGACGCCAAGGCCTACCTGAACGCGGCGCTGGCGGCGGCCGACCGGATCGAGGTCGGCGGCGGCATCCACCCGGTGCACCACTTCCACGCCTACTGGTGAGCGCGACGTCGGCCGCAGCGCCTCGGCCAACGCGGGTGGGCATATCGGGGAAGGCCGCGATGGCGCGCGACGCGACGGCGCGGCATCATCGCCGGCGTCGTCATTCGTCCGGCGACGCCGGCCGCCGTCGCGGCCCGCGCCGGGCCAGGAGTCCGAGATGAATCCCGTTTGCAAACGTTTGACCATCCACGGCCGCGTGCAGGGCGTCTACTACCGCGACAGCGCGGTCGAGGCGGCCGCGCGCCTGGGCGTCGCCGGCTGGGTGCGCAACCGGCGCGACGGCACGGTCGAGGCGCTCGTCTGCGGCCAGAGCGACGCCGTCGCCGCCTTCGTCGCCTGGGCGCACGAGGGGCCGCCGGCGGCACAGGTCGCGCGCGTCGACGTCGCCGACGCGGCGGTGCCGCCGCCCGAGGGCTTTAGCCGGCTGCCGACCGTCTGAGCCTATACTCGAAGGGTCCGCGCCGCGGACCCTTCGCCTTTGCGGCGGGCACCCGTCACGGCAGCCGCGACGAGCGTGCAGCCGGCGTCGCGACGTTCCGCCGCTTGTGTCGGCGTTTGTGTGGGGCAGGCCGGGCGTGTCCCTCGACGACCGCTCGCTCGAGCCGTCACCCGATGTCGCGCTGCCGGCCCGGGGCGGGCGGCGGAGGCGGCGGTCGCGGTATACTCGGGGGTTTGCCCGCACGAAGCGGGCGCTGTTCACGTCCGGAGTCTTCATGTCCTTGTTGCGTCGCCTGCTGCCGCCCCTGCTCGTCGCCTGCGCCGCGTTCGGCGTCCAGGCCGCCGAATTGCGCCTGATTACCCATTCCTCGTTCGATCTGCCCAAGCCACTGATCGCCGACTTCGAGAAGCGCGCCGGCGTGAAGCTGGTGGTGGTCAAGGCCGGCGACGCCGGCGAGATGCTGAACAAGCTGATCCTGACGCGTGCCAACCCGATCGCCGACGTGGTCTACGGCATCGACAACACGCTGGCGGCCAAGGCGGTCAGGGCCGGCGTGATCGAGGCGGCGCCGTCGGCCCGGACCGCGCACACGCTGCCCGGCGGCCTGGCGGCGATCGACTACGGCGTCGTCACGCTGAATATCGACAAGGCGTGGTTCGCCAGGCACAAGAAAGCGCTGCCCAAAACCCTGGCCGAGCTGGCGACGCCGGCGTACAAGGACCTCGTCGTCGTGCCGAACCCGGCGACCTCGAGCCCCGGGCTCGCCTTCCTCGTCGCCACCGTCGACGCGCTGGGCGAGGAGGGCGCCTTCGCGTGGTGGGCGCGACTGCGCGACAACGGTGTGAAGGTCGCCAAAGGGTGGAGCGAGGCCTACTACACCGACTTCTCGCGCAACGGCGGCGCGCGCCCCATCGTCGTCAGCTACGCGACCAGCCCGGCCGCCGAGGTGTTCTACGCCAAGGAAAAACCGGCGGCGCCGCCGACCGCGACCCTCGCGCTGCCGGGCGGCAGCTTCCTGCAGGTCGAGGGCGCCGCGCCGGTGGCGGGCGGGCGCGAGCCGGCGGCGGCGAAGGCCTTCGTCGCCTGGCTGCAGGGCGCGCCGGTGCAAAAGGCGCTGCAGACGACGATGTGGATGTACCCGGCGGTGCCGGGCACGCCGCTCGACCCGGTGTTTCGCCACGCGCCCGAGCCGGCCGGCGTCAAGCCGGTCGACGCCGGCCGCATCGACGCGAACGCGCCGCGCTGGGTCGCGCGCTGGACGCGCGTGGTGCTCAAGGGCGGCCGTTGATGCTCGCGCGCCGCGCGCTGTGGCTGCCGTCGGCGGCGCTGCTGGCGGCGGGCCTCGTCGCGCCGCTGTTGCGGGTGTTGGCCGAGGGCGCCGGCGGTTTCGACCTCGCGCTGCTGCTCGATCCTTATCTGGGCTGGCGCGTCGCCTGGTCGCTGATCCAGGCGACGGTGACCTGCGCGCTTGCGCTCGTCTTCGGCCTGCCGCTCGCGTGGGCGCTGGCGCGCTTCGACTTCCCGTTGCGCGCCTTCGTGCTGCGCGCGCTGATGCTGCCCTTCGTGATGCCGACGCTGGTCGCCGCGATCGGCGTGCTGGCGCTGTTCGGCCCGCACGGCGTCACCGGGCTGAACCTGCAGGACACGCCGTGGCTCCTGCTGTACGGCAACCTGTTCTACAACTTGCCGCTGGTGGTGCGCGCCGGCGTCGACGGCTTCGCCGCGGTGCCGGCCTCGCAGCTGGCGGCGGCGCGCACGCTCGGCGCCTCGCGCCTGCGCGCGTTCTGGCGCGTCGAGTGGCCGCTGGTGCGGCCGTGGCTCGCGTCGGCGCTGTGCCTGGTGTTCGTCTACTGCTTCGCCGGCTTCGGCCTCGCGCTGCTGCTGGGCGGTCAGCGCTACGCGACGGTCGAGGTCGAGATCTACACGCTGGTCGCCTACGAGCTCAATTTCGCCGACGCCGGCCTGCTGGCGCTGCTCAACCTCGTCGTCAGCTTCGCGGTCGCGCTCGCCTACGCATGGCGCGAGAGGACGCTGGCGGTCGCGCTCAAAGTCGAGCGCTTGGCGCCGCAAAAGCCGCGCACCTTGGCCGAGCGGCTGGCCCTTGCCGCCGCGCTCTCGACGCTGCTCTTTACCAGCTTCGCGCCGCTGGCGGCGGTCGCCGCGTCGGGGCTGTCGGCGGGCTGGGACGTGTGGCGCGGCTTGTGGAGCGAAGAGGGGCGGCTCGCCGCCTTCAACACGCTGCGTTTCACCGCGCTCGCGACGCTGTGCGCCGGCCTGTTCGGCGTCGCGCACGCGCTGGCGGCGCGCCGCTCGCTCGTCTGGCGCGCGGCGGCCAACCTGCCGTTCATCGTCTCGCCGGTGTGCGTCGCCTTCGGCCTCTTGCTGCTGTATCCGGCCTACGCCGCCAGCCTGCCGCTCCTGCTGGCCGCCTACGTGCTGCTGGCCTACCCCTTCGTCGCCAAGAGCCTCGCGGCGGCGCTCGACGCCGAGCCGCCGGAACTGGCGCGCGCGGCGCGCACGCTCGGCGCGAGCCCGTGGCGCGCGTTCCGGCGCGTGCGCTGGCCGCTGCTGCGCCCGGCCTTGTCGCGCGGCCTCGCGTTCGCGGCGGCGACCGCGGTCGGCGAATTCGCGGTCACGCTGTTCCTGTCGCGCCCCGAGTGGCTGACGCTGACGACGTGGATCTACCAACTGCTGGGCCGTCCGGGCTCGGCCAACCTCGCCGCCGCCCAGGCGCTCGCCACCGTGCTGATGGCGCTGTCGCTCGTGGCGTTCTGGCTGATCGAAAGGCAGACCGACCATGCTCGAACTCGTTGACGTCCGTAAGCGTTACGGCGGCCGCGTCGTCGCCGAGGCGGTGTCGCTGGCGCTCGCGCCCGGCGAGCTCGTCGCGCTCTTGGGCCCGTCCGGCTGCGGCAAGAGCACGCTGTTGAACATGGTCGCCGGCCTCGTCGCGCCCGACGCCGGCGAGATCCGCTTCGCCGGCGCGCGCGTCGACGCGCTGCCGCCCGAGCGGCGCGGCTTTGCGCTGATGTTCCAGGACTTCGCGCTGTTCCCGCACCTGGACGTGCTCGACAACGTCGCCTTCGGTCTGGTCGAGCGGCGCGTGCCGCGTGCGGCGGCGCGCGAGCGCGCGAGGCGCGAGCTGGCTGCGGTCGGCCTGGCCGGTTTCGAGACGCGCCGCGTCGCCGCGCTGTCCGGCGGCGAGAAGCAGCGCGTCGCGCTGGCGCGCGCGCTGGCGACCGACCCGCGCCTGCTGCTGCTCGACGAGCCGTTCTCCAGCCTCGACGCTCACCTGAGGGCGAGCCTGCAGGTGGCGACGCGGCAAAGGTTGGCCGAAGCCGGCATCCCGGCGCTCCTGGTCACCCACGACCGCGACGAGGCGCTGGCGATGGCCGACCGAGTCGCGGTGCTCGACGCCGGTCGCGTCGCGCAGCTGTCGCCGGCCGCCGAGCTGATGGCGAAGCCGGCGAACGAGCGCGTCGCGCGCTTTCTGGGGCTCGCCAACGTCACCGGCCTCGGCTACTGGCCGCAGGCGGCGCTGCGGCTCGGCAGCGGGGGCGACGCGCGGGTGCTCGCCGCGACGCCGCGCGCCGGCGGGCTGACGCTGGAGCTCGCGCTGCCCGAGGGGCGTTTCGTGCTCGAATTGTCGGCGCGCGAGGCGGCGGCGTTGGCCGAGCCGCCGACGGTCGGCGCGCGCGTGCCGGTGACGCTCGACGCGGCGGCCTTTTGCCGTTTCGGGGCGGGCGCATGAGCCGCCAGCTGCAGCTGATCCTGTTGTGGATCTTCATCCAGGCGACCTTCGCCGGCTGGATGCTGAGCAGCCGGCTCGACGCGCTCGAGCTGCAGTTCGAGCAGGACGCGCGTATCGCGCACCGGCTGCTGAGCCAGGAGGCGGTCGAACTCGACGCGGTGCTCAACACGCTGGTCGCCGCGCGACCGCCGGCCGACACCGACGCGGCGCTGGGCACGCTCGCGCACAAGCTGACCGCGGTCTACCCGCAGATCGTCGACGTCGCCTTCTTCCTGCCGGCGCGCGGCTGGCGGCGCGCCGGCGGTGCGGCGACGCCGGGCGCGCTCGACACCGCCTACGCGCGCAGCCAGACGTTGTCGCGCAGCGTGATGACGCGGATGGCCGGCGCGCCGGTGCGCTACTGGCTGGTGCGCACCCGCGACGACGGCGCCGCCTACGCGCTGTGGCTGGAGCCGGCGCGTTTCGTCGCGCGCGCCGAGTGGCCGAAAACGCTCGCGCCGGTGCTGCTGCGCGACGGGCGCGACACCCTTGCGCTGGTGGCGCCGGGCGCCGACTCGCGCTTCGCGGTGCGGCTGGTCGACACGCGCAACCTCGCCAGCGTCAGCCAGCCGCTGGTGGTGCAGGCCGAGACGCGCATCCTGCCGGCGCAACTGCCGTGGGCGCCGGCGGCGAGCCTGGCGCTGGCGACCGGTTTCATCCTGTGGGGGCTGAACGCCTTCCTCGACCAGCGCGAGACGGTGCGCCGCGCGAGGCGGCAGGCGCGCTTCGTGCAGGTCGCGCGGCTGAACACGCTGGGAGAGATGGCCGCCGGCATGGCGCACGAGCTGAACCAGCCCTTGACCTCCATCCTCGCCAACTGCCAGGCCTCGCTACGCATGCTCGACGACGACGAGCCGGACGCGGCGCTGATCCGCGAGGCGCTGTCGCTGTCGGTCGCGCAGGCCAAGCGCGCCGGCGAAATCATCACGCGGCTGCGCGGCGACGTGCTGCGCCCGCGCGAGGCGCGTCGCACCCAGCTCTTGCCGCTGGCGCAGGTGGTCGACGAGACGGTCTTCCTCGTCGAGCCCGAGTGCCGCGCGCGCGAGGTGCGGGTCAAGTTCGCGCGCCGCGACGACAGCCTTTGCGTGCGCGCCGACCGCGTCGCGCTCGAGCAGGTGATCCACAACCTGCTCTCGAACGCGATTGAGGCGATGCGCGACACGCCGCCCGAGCGCCGGCTGATCGAGCTGACGGTGCTGCCGCGCGGCAAGGAAGCGGTGCTCACCGTCACCGACCGCGGCCCGGGCATCCCGCCCGAGGTGCTGCCGCGGCTGTTCGAACCTTTCTTCACCACGCGCCAGACCGGCATGGGTCTGGGCTTGTCGATCTGCGAGACGCTGATCGGCGAAATGGGCGGCGTGATCGCCGCCGACAACCGAGCCGTCGGCGGCGCGCGCTTCGTCGTGACGCTGCCGCGCGGCGACACCAAGGACAAGCGCCAACATGGACCACTCCCCGATCATCTATCTGGTTGACGACGACGACGCGGTGCGCCAGAGCCTGAGCCTCTTGATCCGCACCGTCGGCCTCAGGGCCGAGGTCTTCGCACGACCGGACGACTTTCTCGCCGCCTACGACGCCAACGCCATCGGCTGCGTGGTGCTCGACATCCGCATGCCCGGCATGAGCGGCTTCGAGGTGCTCGAGCGCCTCGCCGAGGCGCGCGTCACGCATCCGGTGGTGATGGTTACCGGCCACGGTAGCGTCGATTTGTGCCGGCGCGCGTTCAAGACCGGCGCGATGGAGTTCCTGCAAAAGCCGATCGACGACCAGCTCTTCCTCGACACGCTGCAAAAGGCGGTCAAGCAGCACATCGCGACGCGCGAGAAGCAGCGCGTCTCGCACGAGGCGCGCCAGAAGTTCGACCGGCTCTCCGAGCGCGAACGCGAGGTGTTCGCGCTGATGGCCGAGGGCCTGTCGACCAAGCAGATCGCCAAGGAGCTCGGCCTGTCGCCGCGCACCGTCGAGACCCACCGCGCCCACCTGTTCGCCAAGCTCGAGGTCGAGTCGCTGGTCCAGCTGATCCGCGTTTATTGCGGTTTGTTATCGGAAGAATAAGACCGCTGCGGCCGTGCAGGCCTTATGCTCGTCCCGTCCGTAGCAATACGGATGCGCGAGCGTAGCCGAACGGATAGGCGCCGTCGGCGCCGACGACTACGCTACACGGAAGACGAGAGGGGCAAGCCCAATGCACAAGATCCTGATGACCGCAGCGCTGTTGTCCGCCGCCGTGGCCGCGCACGCCGAGGTACGCAGCGAGAAGAACATGTCGGCCGCGCTCGCGCAGACGCTGGCGACCGATACCGTCGCCGCCTGCCGCGACAAGGGCTACGCGGTGACCGCGACGGTGGTCGACCGCGCCGGCCAGGTCCGCGCGGTGCTGCGCGGCGACAACGCCGGTCCGCACACGCTCGAGGCCAGCCTCCGGAAAGCCTATACCGCCGCGTCGGCCAAGAGCGCGACGTCGGCGATGATGGAAAACGCCCAGAAGAACCCGGGCGCGCAGAATCTGACCGACATTCCCGGTTTCCTGCTGCTCGGCGGCGGCCTGCCGGTGAAGGTCGGCAACGAGGTGATCGGCGCGATCGGCGTCGGCGGCGCCCCGGGCGGCCACCTCGACGAGCAGTGCGCGCAGGCCGCGCTCGACAAGGCCCGCGCCGCGCTCAAGTAAATCCCGAACCCCGCGCAGTCGGTGTGATTACCGACGGTTTTTCCTGCCCCGGCAACCCCGGGGCATTTTTTTTGTCCGAAGCGGGAGGGGGCCCGGTCGCGCCGGCGAAAAACCCTGGCGCCGCCGGCTTTTCTTCGACGATCAGGCCCGTTACCATCTGGCCCTTCATTTCGCCAGAATCCGTATCCAGCAGGAAAACATCATGCAACAGCAATCCGCCGCCGCGCCGAACGCGCCGCTGGTCCGCCATGTCGCCCGCTGCAAGCTGCCCACGCAGTGGGGCGAATTCACCATGCACGGCTTCGAGGAAGTCGGCACCGGCAAGGAGCACGTCGCGCTGACGATGGGCGATTTCCACGACGGCGAGCCGGCGCTGGTGCGCCTGCACTCCGAGTGCCTGACCGGCGACGCGCTGTTCTCGCTGCGTTGCGACTGCGGCTTCCAACTGGCCGCCGCGCTCGACGCGATCGCCAGGGAAGGCCGCGGCGCCTTGCTGTATCTGCGCCAGGAGGGCCGCGGTATCGGCCTGATCAACAAGATCCGCGCCTACCGGTTGCAGGACGGCGGCGCCGACACCGTCGAGGCCAACGAGCAGCTCGGCTTCCCGGCCGACGCGCGCGACTTCCGCATCGCGCACGACATGTTGGCCGAGCTCAGGATCGGCAAGGTGCGCGTGATGACCAACAACCCGCGCAAGATCGACACGCTGCGCCGCGTCGGTATCGAGGTGGTCGAGCGCGTGCCGCTCGAGGTCGGGCGCAACCCGCACAACGACAAGTACCTCGACACCAAGGCCGAGAAGCTCGGCCACCTGTTCGGTCTGTAGATCGGGGCCGGATTCCGGCCGCAGACGACGCCCGGCCCGGGCGTTTTCGCGCACGGGTCCGGATGCCGCATGCCCGCGCGGGCGGGGCGTTCGTCCCGTAACCCATGCGAGTGGGGTCGTGTCGTCGCGTGCGTGAAAGCCGGTGGAGCGTGGCCGGCACGTTGGCCGAGCCGCCGGCGGGCAAGGCGGCCGCCGCATGCGGACATGAAAAAACCCGGGGCCTAGGCCCCGGGTTTTGTCTGGTGGAGGTAAGCGGGATCGAACCGCTGACCTCTTGCATGCCATGCAAGCGCTCTCCCAGCTGAGCTATACCCCCAGAAATCGGCTGACGACCCGCCTGCGGCGTTGTCGTTCGAGAGGACGGCACTATAACCCGACCGCATCGCCGCGTCAATGCCCCGTGTGCGCATCGTCGCGCCGCTCGGCCGCGGGCCCGTCGCGGGGAATCACCGGCGTTGCTGCGATCGAACGGGGCGACGCCAGGGAGGGCTCCCTGTCCCGCGACGCACGGTTCGTCGGACGCCGAAGGCGCCGGCGGGGGCGGGTAGGCCGCGGTCCGGCGCCGCTAGAGGAAGGTTTCGAGCGGCCTGACCGCCCAGTGGCCGGTGTAGTTGGCCTTGCGCTGCGCGACTTCGAGCAGCTTGTGCACGCTGATCACGTCGCCGGCGGCGATGTCGCCGTAAGCTTCGACGACCACCACCGCGTAGCGGTAGCCGTCGGCCAAGAGTTCGCGTGCGTGCGGCGCGTCGAGCACGATCTTGTCGGAGTGTTTTCCCACGGGGCGGTCCTGGAGCGGATAAGGCTGGGTCGGGCCGACATTATGCGGTGCCGCGGCGCCAGCGAAAAGCGCCCGGCCAGGGCCGTGGCGTCAGGGAAAGGCTGGTATGGTCGGCTCGGTTCCTTCGAGGTGGGCCTCGGGGTGGATTTTCTTCAGCAACTGCTCGATCGCCTCGACCTGGTCGTGCGGCACGTCGACCATCAGCAGGATCTTGCCGGCGTCGATCGCCGGGCGGAAGGGCTTGAGCCGGCTGTTGGGCACCGAGCTGCCTATCATGCTCGCCGCCCACGCGCCGAACAGCGCGCCGAACAGGCAGGTGACCAGCACGATGCCCCCCCACGGCAGGCCGCTGTCGGACAGGATGAAAAAGGCGGCCGCGAAGCCGGTGAACAACCCCGTCATGCCGCCGACCGCCAGCCCCATCTCGGCGCCGTGCACGATGTCGGACTCCTGCAGCAGGTTGGCGCGGTGTAGCGTCGACAGGTCGCTGCCCTCGCGGGCGAGAAAGTGGATGTGTTTTTCCTCGATACGCGCGAGCAACAGGTCATTCATGACCCGCTTGGCGCTGTCGAGGTCGGGTATCAGGTAGTAGATCCGTTTGCGCATGTCCGCCTCCAGTGGGGCCGTTGACGAACTCGGGACAACAGGCGTTTTCCCGTAAGCCTATGTATATACCCCGGCTGCCGGAGCTTCAAACCCGGTCGGCGGTTTACACGTTTGGGTTGAAAATTTTGCAAAAACAAGGAGATATGCTTGGTTTTTTGCGGTGCGGCGTTGCGCTGCCGTGTCCGTTGCAGACGGTGTGCTAAGTTGAGAAAACGAAGCCGGAATCGCCGCGAAGCATCGCGGTCCCCTGGGGGGCGGCGCGGGCATCGGAGGGGGCGGCAGCCGTGGCAATCGCAATCGTCTTGATCGTCATCGTGATCGCCGCGCTCGCCTTCCACGCGCTGAGCCCGTGGTGGCTGACCCCGCTCGCGTCCAACTGGGGGTTGATCGACGACACGCTGACGGTCACGTTGCTGATCACGGGCGCCGTCTTCGTCGCGGTCAACCTGTTCATCGCCGTCGCGGTCATCCGCTATCGTCACCGGCACGGGCGGCGCGCCGCCTACGAGCCGGAAAACCGCAAGCTAGAGCATGGCCTGACCTGGCTGACCGCCGTCGGCATCGTCGCGATGCTGGCACCCGGCCTCGTCGTCTACGCCGAGCTGATCTCGCCGCCGAAAGATGCCCTGGTGGTCGAGGTCGTCGGGCAGCAGTGGCAGTGGGCCTATCGCTTCCCCGGCGAGGACGGCCGGCTGGGCACGTCGGCGATGCGTTTCGTCGGCGCCGACAACCCGCTCGGTCTGAATCCGGCCGACCCCGCAGGACGCGACGACGCGCTGGCGGTGGGGCCGGAGCTGCACCTGCCGCTCGGCCGGCCGGTGCGGGTCTTGCTGCGCTCCAAGGACGTGCTGCACAACTTTTTCGTGCCACCCATCCGCACCCGGATGGACATGGTGCCGGGCATGGTCACCGAGTTCTGGTTCACGCCTACCCGCGCCGGCCGTTTCGACATCCTGTGCGCCGAGTTGTGCGGCGTCGGCCACTACAATATGCGCGGCGTGATGGTGGTCGAGCCGCAGGCCGACTTCGAGCGCTGGCTCGCCGGCCTGCCGCGCTTTGCCGCCGCCCGGCAGGTGGCCGCGACGCCGCCGGGAGGCGATCTGGCCGCGCGCGGACGCGGCATCGCCCAGGCGCGTGGCTGCTTCGGTTGCCACAGCGTCGACGGCGCGGCGAGCGTCGGGCCGGGCTGGCGCGGCCTGTTCGGCCACGAGGTCGAGCTGGCCGACGGCAGCCGCCTGAAGGCGGACGCTGCCTATATCGCCGAGTCGATCCGCGCGCCGGCGGCCAAGCTGGTCAAGGGTTATCCGCCGATCATGCCCCCTTACGCGCTAGACGACGGCGAGGTTGCGGCGATCGCCGCCTACATCGCCTCGCTCGACGGCGCGGCGGACGGGACTCGCTAGGGAGGCCGCGATGCACGACAGCCACGACGCGCCGCACGGTTTCTGGACCCGCTACGTGTTCAGCCAGGACCACAAGGTGATCGCCATCCAGTACACGGTCACCGCGCTCGCCGTCGGCCTCGTCGGTCTGGTGCTGTCCAATCTGATGCGGCTGCAGCTCGGCTTTCCCGGCCACTTCGACTTCATCGACGCCAACCGCTACTACCAGTCGCTTACCCAGCACGGCATGATCATGGTGGTCTACCTGCTGACCGCGATCTTGCTCGGCGGCTTCGGCAACTACCTGATCCCGCTGATGATAGGCGCGCGCGACATGGTGTTCCCCTTCCTGAACATGCTGTCCTACTGGGTCTACCTGGTCGCGGTGCTGGTGCTGCTGGCAAGCTTCGTCGTGCCGGGCGGCCCGACCGGCGCGGGCTGGACCCTCTATCCGCCGCAGTCCATCCTGCCCGGCACGCCGGGCGCCGACTGGGGCATCATCCTGATGCTGGTGTCGCTGCTGATCTTCATCGTCGCGGCGACCATGGGCGGGCTCAACTATGTGACCACGGTGCTGCAGGCGCGCGCCGAGGGCATGACGCTGTTCCGCCTGCCGCTGACGGTGTGGGGCATCTTCATGGCGACCATCCTGGCGCTGTTCGCCTTCCCGGCGCTGTTCGTCAGCGGGGTGATGCTGCTGTTCGACAAGGTGCTCGGCACCAGCTTCTTCATGCCGGCCATCGTGTCGATGGGTCAGCCGCTCGCCTACGAGGGCGGCAGCCCGCTGCTGTTCCAGCACCTCTTTTGGTTCTTCGGCCATCCCGAGGTCTACATCGTCGCGCTGCCGGCCTTCGGCATCGTGTCGGACCTGATCAGCACGCACGCGAGGAAGAACATCTTCGGCTACCGGATGATGGTGTGGGCCATCGTCGCGATCGGCGTCCTGAGCGTCGTGGTGTGGGCGCACCACATGTTCGTCAGCGGCATGAACCCGGCTTTCGGCTTTTTCTTCGCGGTGACCACGCTGATCATCGCGGTGCCGACAGCGATCAAGGTCTACAACTGGCTCTTGACGCTATGGCGCGGCGACATCCATCTGACGGTGCCGATGCTGTTCGCGCTCGGCTTCATCAGCATGTTCGCGATCGGCGGGCTGACCGGCCTTTTCCTCGGCAACGTCAGCGTCGACATCCCGCTGTCCGACACCTACTTCGTCGTCGCGCACTTCCACATGGTGATGGGCGTCGCGCCCATCCTGGTGATCTTCGGCGGCATCTACCACTGGTTTCCCAAGGTCAGCGGCCGGATGATGAACGACACGCTCGGCCGCTGGCACTTCTGGCTGACCTTCGTCGGCGCCTACGCGATCTTCTTCCCGATGCACTACCTCGGCTTTCTCGGCATGCCGCGGCGCTATTACGCCTACGAGAACTACGCCTTTATTCCCGAGTCGGCGCACACGCTGAACGCCTTCATCACGGTCGCGGCGCTCGTGGTCGCCGCGGCGCAGCTGCTGTTCCTGTTCAACCTGGCCTGGAGCGCCCGGCGCGGTCGGCTGGCCTCGGCCAACCCCTGGGGCGCGACGACGCTCGAGTGGCAGACGCCCGACACGCCGCCCGGTCACGGCAACTGGGGGGCGCAGGTGCCGGTGGTGCACCGCTGGGCCTACGAGTTCAGTCCACCCGGACAGGCGCGCGACTTCGTGCCGCAGAACGCGCCGCCCGACGCGCCGGTTGAATGAGGAGGGCCGCGATGGAAGCGTCTATCGACCTGGCAAGGCCGGCGCGGCCGGCGACGGCGCGCGTCGCGGTATGGCTGTTGCTCGGCGTCGTGTTCGTGCTGTTCGTGCTCTGCCTGCTCGCCTACGCGATGCGCATGCGCCTGGGGGACTGGCGCGCGCTGCCATTGCCGTGGCAGCTGAACGTCTCCACCGCTATGCTGATTCTGAGTAGCGCCTCGCTGCAGTGGGCGAGTGTGGCGGCACGGCGCGGCGGGCGGTGCGCAAGAGGCGCGCTGTTTGCCGCCTTCGTGTTCGCCGCGGCCTTCCTCGCCGCGCAGGCCTGGGCGTGGCAGGCGCTGGTGGCGCAAGGCCGGCTTGCCTCGGCCAACCCTTCCAACGGCTTCTTCTTCCTGCTGACCGGCCTGCACGCCCTGCACGTGCTCGGCGGCATCGTCGCGCTGCTGCTTGCCGGTCGGCGGGGTGAGCGGCTTGGCCTGTGCGCGCTCTACTGGCACGGTTTGCTGGCGGTGTGGTTGCTGCTTTACGCGACGATGGCCTGGCTGACGCCCGCCATCGTCGACTTCATCTGCGGCGTAGCCTGAACAGGCAGCCGCGCGGGAGGTGGACGAGATGGCGCACGAGAGCTCGGACAGTCCATTGGGCACGACGGCGTGGCGGGACTTCGTCGCCGACTGGTCGGCCGACCGGGTCGCGTTCAGGGTGCCGTGGGGCAAGGCGATGATGTGGCTGTTCCTCGTCAGCGACACCTTCGTGTTCAGCTGTTTTCTCGTCGCCTACATGACGGTGCGCACCTCGACGCCGGTGGCGTGGCCGAACGCCAGCGAGGTGTTCGCGCTGACGATAGGCGGCGTCGAGCTGCCGCTGATCCTGATCGCGATCATGACCTTCGTGCTGATCAGCAGCAGCGGCACGATGGCGATGGCGGTGCGCGCCGCCGCGCTCGGCCGGCGGCGCGAGGCCGGTATGCTGGTGTTGCTCACCGCCGCGCTCGGCGCGTCCTTCGTCGGCATGCAGGCTTTCGAATGGAGCAAGCTGATCGTCGAGGAAGGCATCCGTCCGTGGGGCAACCCGCTCGGCGCGCCGCAGTTTGGCGCGGCCTTCTTCACCATCACCGGTTTTCACGGCCTGCACGTGTCGGCGGGCGTGCTCTACCTGCTCGTCGTCGCGATCCGGCTGCTGACGCGGGGCGCGGCGGCGGCCGACGGCGGGCAGGGCGTCGAGATCGCCGGACTCTACTGGCACTTCGTCGACCTCGTCTGGGTGTTCATCTTCGCGTTTTTCTATCTGTGGTGAGGGAGGGGCGATGGACGCGCTATCCCCGTCGGCGGGCGGCCACGGCCAGCAGCACCCGATCGGCGTCTACCTGAAGGTGTGGGGGCTGCTGTTCGTGCTCAGCACGCTCTCTTACCTGGTCGACTATTTCCACGTCGGCGGCGTGCTGCGCTGGGCCTTGATCGTCGCCTTCATGCTCGCCAAGGCGGGGTTGATCGTCGCGGTCTTCATGCACATGAGATGGGAGCGGCGCGCGCTCCTGGTGGCGGTGCTGCTGCCGCCGCTATGCCTTCTGGTGTTGGCCGGTCTGATGTGGGCCGAAGCCGAGCACACGCGGCAGACGCGCAACGTCTACTTCGTCGCCGAGTCGGGCGCTGCCGGGCATGGGGCGGCGGACAAGGCGGACGGCGCGGCGCGATGAGCGCGCCGGCGGGGATGGCGGATGCGAAAAAGCCAGCGCATGCGCTGGCTTTTTCGTTGAAGTTGGCGTCCCCACGGGGAATCGAACCCCGGCTACCGCCGTGAAAGGGCGGTGTTCTAACCGCTAAACTATAGGGACTGATTGTGGCGCACCCGGAGCGATTCGAACGCCCGACCCTCTGGTTCGTAGCCAGATACTCTATCCAACTGAGCTACGGGTGCGCTGGCGTCCCCACGGGGATTCGAACCCCGGTACCTACCGTGAAAGGGTAGTGTCCTAGGCCTCTAGACGATGGGGACGTCGTGCTTCTCTTTCGAGAAACGGTGGTGGAGCTAAGCGGGATCGAACCGCTGACCTCTTGCATGCCATGCAAGCGCTCTCCCAGCTGAGCTATAGCCCCACGAAACTTGTTGGCGTCCCCACGGGGATTCGAACCCCGGTACCTACCGTGAAAGGGTAGTGTCCTAGGCCTCTAGACGATGGGGACACGTCAAAACTTACTTCACCGCGCCAGGCTTCGTCACTGCCTGCCGCGTCAAATCCGGTGGTGGAGGTAAGCGGGATCGAACCGCTGACCTCTTGCATGCCATGCAAGCGCTCTCCCAGCTGAGCTATACCCCCACGGGCATTTGCGTTACGGTCTGTTTCGCAAGTGGAGGCGGATTATAGGGAGCGATTTCGGGCTTGTAAAGGGGGTTTTGCAAAAAATATGAAGGCCGGCTCGGTTATAATGGCCGGCTTCGGGTTTTGGGGTTTTGACGATGGGCGTCGGCCATTACGAGAACTTCCCGGTCGGCTCGCTCGCCTTGCCGCGCCGGTTGCGCCGTCCGGTGCACGCGATCTACCGCTTCGCGCGCACCGCCGACGACATCGCCGACGAGGGCGACGCGACGACGGAGCAAAGGTTGGCCGAGCTTTCCGCCCTGTCGGCCGAGCTCGACCGCATCGGACGGGGCGAGGTGCCGCAGACCGCGCTGATGCGCGAGCTGGCCGATGCGATCGCCGCGCACCGGCTGCCGCTGCAGCCCTTTTACGATCTGCTGTCGGCGTTCCGCCAGGACGTGGTGAAGACGCGCTACGCGAACTTCGCCGAGCTGGTCGACTACTGCCGCCGCTCGGCCAACCCGGTCGGCCGGCTGATGCTGGCGCTTTACGGCGAGACCGATCCGAAGAGCGTCGCGATGAGCGACGGCATCTGCACCGCCTTGCAGCTGATCAACTTCTGGCAGGACGTCGCGATCGACTGGAAGAAGGGGCGCGTCTACCTGCCGCAGGACGACCTGGCCAAATTCCGCATCCGCGAGGAGCAGATCGCCGCCGGCGATACCGGCGGGCTGTGGCGCGCGCTGATGCTGAAAGAGATCGAGCGCGCCCGCGCGATGCTGGCCGCCGGCGCGCCGCTGGGGCGCAAGCTCAAGGGCCGCATCGGCTTCGAACTGCGCATGATCGTGCTCGGCGGCGAGCGCATCCTGAAAAAACTGCACGAATCGGGCGGCGACGTGTTCGGCCAACGCCCCGTGCTCACCTGGCGCGACTGGGGCTACATCGTGTGGCGCGCCGTGCGGGCGAAATAGGCGCGGTCCGACGCAACCGCAACAAGAGACAAGGAGTGGCGCGTGACGCCAGACGAGTACTGCGAGGACAAGGCCGCCCGGAGCGGCTCCAGTTTCTATTACAGCTTCCGCTTCCTGCCCGAGCCGCAGCGGCGCGCGCTGACCGCGCTGTACGCGTATTGCCGCGAGGTTGACGACGTCGTCGACGAGTGCAAGGACGAGGCGGTGGCGCGCGCCAAGCTCGCCTGGTGGCGGCTGGAATTGTCGAGGCTTTACACCGGTAGCCCCAACCATCCGGTGACGCGCGCGCTGGCGCCGCATATCGAGGCTTTCGACCTGCCCGAGGCGTGGTTCCTCGAGATCGTCGACGGCATGGAGATGGACCTCGACTACGCGCGCTACGCGAGCTTTGCCGACCTCTTGCTGTACTGCCACCGCGTCGCCGGCGTGGTCGGCCAGCTGTCGGCGCAGATCTTCGGCTACAGCGACCGCCAGACGCTCAAGTACGCGCACGAGCTCGGCATCGCCTTCCAGCTGACCAACATCATCCGCGACGTCGGCGAGGACGCGCGCCGCGGCCGCATCTACCTGCCGGTCGACGAGCTCGAGCGCTTCAACGTGCCGGCCGCCGACATCCAGCACTACCGCGAGACCGACGCGTTCAAGGCGCTGATGGCGTTCCAGATCGAGCGCGCCGAGGACTACTACCGGCGCGCGTGGGAGCTGCTGCCGGCGGTGGACCGCAAGCCGCAGAAGGTCGGCCTCGTGATGGCGGCGATTTACCGCGCGACCCTGGCCGAGATCAAGCTCGACGGCCCGGCCAAGGTGCTCAACCAGCGCCTGTCGCTGACGCCGCTGCGCAAATTGTGGCTCGCCTGGAAGACGGCGACCTTCGGCTACAAGGCGTGAGCCGGCCGCGTGTCGCCGTGATCGGCGCCGGCTGGGCGGGGCTGGCCGCCGCGGTCGAGCTCGCGCCGCTGGCCGAGCTGACGGTGTTCGAGGCCGGTCGCGTCGCGGGGGGCAGGGCGCGCGCCGTCGACGCCGACGGCGTCGCGCTCGACAACGGCCAGCACATCCTGATCGGCGCCTACCGCGAATGCCTGCGCTTGATGCGCGCGGTCGGCATCGACCCGGACGCGGTCTTGCTGCGCCTGCCGCTGCAGTGGCGGCAGGCCGACGGCGTCGCGATGCGCTGCCCGGGCCTGCCGGCGCCGTGGCACCTGGCGGCGGGGCTGGCGTTCGCGCGCGGCTGGCGCTGGCGCGACAAGCTCGCGCTCGCGCTCGCCTTGTCGTCGCTCAAGAAAGACAACTGGCGGGTGGACGACGCGCTGACCGTCGCCGAGTGGCTGGCCGCGCTCGGCCAACCCGCGCGGCTCATCGACACCTTCTGGCGGCCGCTGGTGCTCTCCGGCATGAACACGCCGCTGGCGCGCGCGTCGATGGCAGCCTGCGCGGCGATGCTGCGCGACAGCCTCGGCGCCAGCCGCGCCGACGGCGAGCTGCTGCTGCCCCGAACCGACCTCTCCCGCCTGTTCCCGACGCCGGCGTTGCGCTGGCTGGCGGAGCGGGGCGCGACGCTCCGGCTCGGTCGGCGCGTCGGCCGGCTCGACGCGCGAGCCGGCGGCGTGACGGTCGACGGCGAGGCGTTCGACGCGGCGGTGCTGGCGGTCGCGCCCTACCACGCGGTGAAGCTGACCGTGCCCTTGCCGTGGCACGACGAGGTCAAGCGTTGGCGTTTCGAGCCGATATACACCGTATACCTGCGTTTCGCGCGCGCGCCGCGCCTGCCGTCCCCGATCACCGGGCTGGCGCGCGGCACCGCGCACTGGCTGTTCGACAAGGGCGCGCTGACCGGCGACGCCGGCTGGCTTGCCGCCGTGGTCAGCGCGGCCGGCGAGTTGGCCGAGGCCGCGCACGGCGAGGTCGTCGCGCGCGTGCTGGCCGACCTGCGCGGCGTCGACCCGACGCTCGGCCAACCCTTGCAGGCGCGCGTGATCGCCGAAAAGCGCGCCACCTTCGCCGCCGAGCCCGGCCGGTGCCGCCCGGACGTGCGGCTCGCGATACAATACGCTTACCTGGCCGGAGACTGGATGCATCCGGAGTACCCGGCCACGCTGGAAGGCGCGGTGCAAAGCGGCGTGACCGCCGCCCGCGCCCTGATCGACGACTTGGGCTTAAGTGCATGAACGATAAAGAATTTGGCGCGAACCGGCTCGACGGCCGCGTGATCCTCGTCACCGGCGCGACGCAGGGCGTCGGCCGCGCGGCGGCGCTCGACTTCGCCCGCCGCGGCGCGACCGTGGTGCTCTTGGCGCGCAGCCAGCGCAATCTCGAGGCGGTGTACGACGCAATCGTCGCCGCCGGCGGCCCCGAGCCGGTGGCGATCGCGCTCGACCTGTTGACCGCCAGCGACGACGAATTCATGAACCTCGCGATGCAGATCAAGCAGACGCTGGGGCGTCTGGACGGCATCCTGCACTCGGCCAACCATTTCTACGCGGCGTCGCCGCTGGTCGACCAGCGCATCGACGAGTGGATGAATCAGTACCGCATCAACACCGTCGCGCCGTTCGCGCTGACGCGCGCCTGCCTGCCGCTGTTGAAGGCGGCGCCGGACGCGTCGGTGCTGTTCGTCGGCGAGACGCACGGCCTGAAGGCCGGCCCGTTCTGGGGCGCGTTCGGCGCGTCCAAGGCCGGCCTCGTCTACCTGACGCAGGTGGCCGCCAACGAGTGGGACGGGTGGCCGAACCTGCGCGTGAACCTGCTGGTGCCGGGCCCGATCGATTCGCCGTTGCGCACGCGTACCCACCCGGGCGAGGCCCGGAGCGAGCGCGGCGCGATCGCCGACCTGCTGCCGCACCTGGCGCACTGGCTCGGGCCGGAAAGCGCCGGGCAAAGCGGCCGGATCGTCGAACTGGACCTGCGCCCGCGGCGGGACTGACGGGCGCGGCGTGCGAGAAGCGTTAAGGAGGCGACATGCGTTACGCACTGTGGTGGCCGCTGCTGGGCCTCTTGGCCGGCTGTAACTGGTTCAACAACGTCACCGGCCTCAGCCACGAGGCCAACAAGGCGATCGGCGCCGCCTGCCGCCAGACCGGTCGCTCGCTCGAGGCTTGCTACCAGTTGAACCCGGACGCCGACAAGGCGCAGATCTACGCCGGCTGGCGCGAAATGCACGAATACATGGAAAAGCACAAGCTCGAGACGATGGCGCCCGCCGCGCCGCCGCCCGCGGTCAAGGACGCGGCTTCGGCGCCGCCCAGCAAGCCGGCGCCGTCGGCCGCGCCGCGTGCGCCGCTGAGCGACGAGGCCGCCGACAAGGCGGCGCAGACCGACCCGCAGGTCGAAGCGGTGCTGTCGGCGATCCGCGCCAAGACGCGCGCGCCGGACGGCGA
This sequence comes from Crenobacter luteus, assembly GCF_004345725.1. Lineage (GTDB taxonomy): Bacteria > Pseudomonadota > Gammaproteobacteria > Burkholderiales > Chromobacteriaceae > Crenobacter > Crenobacter luteus. The sequence continues at coordinate 33,294 of NZ_SLXG01000020.1, forward strand.
CGCGAGCGAGCAGGGCCGCCTGCTGAACCTGATCAACGAGCTGAACGACGCGCCGGCGGCCGCCAGGGCCGCGGCCAGCAGCTGACGCCATGGCCAGGATCAAGACCGTCTACAGCTGCGGCGAGTGCGGTGGGCAGAGCCCGAAGTGGCAAGGCCAGTGCCCGCACTGCGGCGCGTGGAACACGCTGACCGAGACCACGGTCGCGCCGCCCTCGGCCAACTCGCGCTTCCAGACCTGGACCGCCGCCGCCAGCCCGGTGCAACGGCTGTCCGAGGTGCAGGCGGAGGAGCTGCCGCGCACGCCGTCCGGCATCGACGAGCTCGACCGCGTGCTCGGCGGCGGCATCGTGCGGGGCGCGGTGATCCTGCTCGGCGGCGACCCGGGCATCGGCAAGTCGACGCTGCTGTTGCAGGCGCTCTCCAGCCTCGGCGCGACGAAGAAGGTGCTCTACGTGTCGGGCGAGGAGTCGCCGCAGCAGATCGCGCTGCGCGCGAGCCGGCTGGCGGTCGACCCGGGCCGCGTGCACCTGTTGGCCGAGATCCGCATGGAGGCGATCCTCGCCACCTTGCAGGCCGAGGCGCCCGAGGTGGCGGTGATCGACTCGATCCAGACGCTGTACACCGAGGCGGTGACTTCGGCGCCCGGCTCGGTCAGCCAGGTGCGCGAGTGCGCGGCGCAACTGACGCGCGTCGCCAAGCAGAGCGGCACGACCATCCTGCTGGTCGGCCACGTCACCAAGGAAGGCGCGATCGCCGGCCCGCGCGTGCTCGAACACATCGTCGACACCGTGCTCTACTTCGAGGGCGACGCGCATTCGAGCTACCGGATGGTCCGCGCGATCAAGAACCGCTTCGGCGCCGCCAACGAGCTGGGCGTGTTCGCGATGACCGAGCGCGGCCTCAAGGGCGTGTCCAACCCGTCGGCGATCTTCCTGTCCTCCTACCGCGACGACGTGCCCGGTTCCTGCGTGCTGGTCACGCAGGAGGGCTCGCGGCCGCTGTTGGTCGAGGTGCAGGCGCTGGTCGACGACGCGCACGGCTTCCAGCCCAAGCGGCTGGCGGTCGGGCTCGAACAGAACCGGCTGGCGATGCTGATGGCGGTGCTGCACCGCCACGCCGGCGTCGCGGTGTTCGACCAGGACGTGTTCCTCAACGCGGTCGGCGGCGTCAAGATCGGCGAGCCGGCGGCCGACCTGGCGGTGGTGCTGGCGATGGTGTCGTCGCTGCGCGACCAGCCCCTGCCGGACAAGCTGGTGGTGTTCGGCGAGATCGGCCTGTCCGGCGAGGTGCGCCCGGTCGCGCGCGGCCAGGAAAGGCTCAAGGAGGCGGCCAAGCTCGGCTTCACGCGCGCGATCGTGCCTGCCGCCAACCGGCCGCGCCAGCCGATCGACGGCATGGAAGTGATCGCCGTCGAAAGGTTGGCCGAGGCGGTCGACTACTGCCGCGGCTAGCGTCTGCAGCCTGGCGGCATCGTGCAAACGCCGGGCACGCCCGGGCGCGGGGAGGGGGCATGGCGACACCGGAGATGATCGAGGCCGAGCGCGACTACCTGCTGCGCTACGCGCTCGCCCAGTTGCGCGACCGCGCGGCCGCCGAGGAGGTGGTGCAGGAGACGCTGCTGGCGGCGCTCGAATCGCTGGCGAGCTTCAAGGGCGCGTCAAGTCTGCGCACCTGGCTGACTTCGATCCTGCGCCACAAGCTGCTCGACGCCTTGCGCGCGAAAAAGCGCGACGAGCGCTTCGAGCCCTTGCCGGACGAGATCGACGACGCGGACTTCGACGGCCTGTTCGACGCCCGTGGCCGCTGGCGCGAGCCGGTCAGGGCCTGGGGCCGGCCGGAGGAGGCGCTGATCGCGCGCGAATTCTGGACGGTGTTCGAGCGCTGCTCGCAGGCGATGCCGCGTCGCACCGCGATGGTGTTCGTGATGCGCGAGCTGATGGGGCTGGAGATCGCCGACATCTGTCAGCAGATGGAGATCAGCGCGACCCACTGTTCGGTGCTGCTGTACCGCGCGCGCATGAGCTTGCGCGAGTGCTTTTCGACGCGTTGGCCGGGAGGGGAGGTGCGATGATCATCCATTGCCGCGCGGCGAGCCGGCTGATTTCCGCCGCGCTCGACCGCCCGCTCACCGTGCGGGAGGCGTGCCAGCTGCGCTTTCACCTGCTGCTGTGCCGCGACTGCCGCGCCTTTTCGCGCCAGCTGGGGCTGATCCGGCGCGCCGCGCGCCGCGCCGGCAACGGCGAGTCCTGAGCGCTGCATTCGACCGCGGCCATTTTCAAACTGACAACGACGTTGGCCGAGCCCTCGATGAGGCTCGGCCAACGTCGTTTGCGCGTCGCGGCGCCTATTTGCGGTTTTTCCGCTTCGCCGCGGCCGCGTTCGGGCAGCTCGCGCAGCGCACGCCGTCGCCGAGGCCGCAGCCTTCGAGCGACTGTTTCAACGCACACACCGAGCGGCGGCAGGCGATGAAGCGGATGTTCTCGGCGTTGGCCAGCTCGCGAAAGTGCTTCATCACGTTGTGGCCGAGGAAGTCGGTGAACAGGATCAACAGGTCGGTACCCGCCGGCAGGCGGTCGACCTTGCGCTGATGCGAGCTGTTGCGCCCGGTCAGGTGACGATGGATGTCGATGCCGAAGCCGTTCAGCACGTCGGGGATGTTGCCGAGTTGATCGGCGCCAACCAGCATGGCTTTCATGGGCTGCTCCTGGTGAGATCGGTGCTAAGTGATATCAATGATAATTACTATCATTTGCATCGACAAGCGTCGTGACGCGCGCTACGGCAAAATCTCATGACAAGAGGCTTGAAAAGCCACAGCGTACGCACCCAGGCCAGGCCTTTGATAAGCAAACGGCCTTTTGCCCGTCTGCTCGGGCGATGAAGTGGGTGCGGGGAGGGGCGCGGAGGAGCTCAGGGCAGGCGGGTGACGCGCAGCCGGAAGGCGCGCTCGAGGCGCTCGTGCGTGGCCCCGGCGCCGAACAGTGCGACCGCGCCGCCGTCGCGTGCGGCGCCGACGCCGCCGAGCAAGATCCACTCGCCGAGCCGGCCCTCGACGGTGGTCGCCAGCCGCGCGCGTTCCTGCGAGCGGCCGCGGAAGGCGTCGTCGCGGGTCGCGATGTCGACCCGCACGCGGTCGCCGCCGATGAGGCGCGGCCGTACGTGAAAGCCGCGGATTGCGTCGCGGTACTCGACGCCGCCGACCGGGCCGTGCGGGCCGTACAGCCGCCACGGCATCGGCCGGCTGTCGCCGATCGCGATATAGCCGCTGCGGTTGTCGAGCAGGCGCAGCGTCTGGCGGCTTGCGGTGCGACGGTCGCGGCCTTCGGCGCGCAGGTCGACGCCGCTGTCGTCGCCGGAGCCGGTGGCGCTGCCGCTGCGTCGGCCGCCCCAGTCTATGCTGGCCGCACCGCCGGCGCGGCGGCTGTCGGTCTCGACCTCGACCAGCAGCGAGGCCGGCCGCACGTCGAGCGTCGCGACCAGGCGGCGCAGCTCGGCGGCGCGCGCCGGCGGCACGTCGACGATCAGCTTGTCGTCGAGCGCGCTGGCCGTTTCGCCCGGCCGCAGGTGCGGCGCGAGCGCGTCGGCGACGTCCTGCGCGTCGCGCCACGACAGCGCGATCACCTCGATCGCCTGTGCGGCCTGGCCGAGCGTCAGCGCGATCAGCGCAGCGGCCAGCGTCGCTCGTCGGGATGGTCTCATGTCCACTCCTTGCCGGCGCGCCAGATCGACCATATCAGCCACAGGCTGTTGAAGAAGGCGACCATGAAGCCGAGAAAGCCGAAGAAGGGCAGGCCGAACAGCTTGGGACCGGCGTCGACCGTCATCACGATCGACGAGCCGATGATCAGGCAGCCGGTGACGATGCCCATCGTCAACCGGTTGGCGCTCTTGTCGAGCTGATGGCCGAACTGGTCGAGGCGCTTGAGGTCGAGGTTGACGCGGAACTTGCCGTGCCGTACGTCCTTGCCGATGCGGATCAGGTCGCGCGGCAGCGAGGCGAGCATCGACACCGTCTCGGCCAGCGTGTGCTTGCCGCGCTGCAGCAGCGCCTTCGGGTGGTAGCGCGCGACCATCAGTTCGCGCACGAAGGGGGTGATGTGGTCGACCAGCTGGAAGTTCGGGTCGAGCTGGCGGCCCAGCCCTTCTAGCGTGATCAGCGCCTTGAACAGCAGCGTCAACTCCGACGGCAGCACGATCGAGTGCTCGCGCACCAGCGCCATGATGTCGTTGATCAGCTGGCTGAGGTTGAGGTTTTTCAGCGGCACGTGCTCGTAGGCGAACATCAGCTCGCCGATGTCGTAGGCGAACTTCTGCTCGTCGACCGGGCTCGTGCCGGTCCATTCGATCAGTACGTCGAGCATCGCGCGCTCGTCGCGGTCGGCCAGCGCCGCCAACAGGTCGACGATCTCGTCGCGCCGCGCGTGGCTCAAACGGCCGACCATGCCGAAGTCGATGAAGGCGAGCCGGTTCTCGGGCAGGAAGAACACGTTGCCCGGGTGCGGGTCGGCGTGGAAGAAGCCGTTGACGAGGATCATGCGCAGCACCGCGTCGGCGCCGCGTTGTGCCAGCCGCACCGGGTCGAGCCCGGCGGCGCGGGCCTCGCCCTGCTGGGTCGCCGGCAGGCCGTCGATATAGTCCTGCACGTTGATCGCCGCGTTGGTGCAGGCCCAGTAGACGCGCGGTACGGTGATGTCGGGGTCGCCGGCGAAGTCGCGGCCGAAGCGCTCCATATTGCGCGCCTCGACCGCGAGGTCGAGCTCGCGCCGCAGCGAGCGGGTGAACTGCTCGACGATCTCGGTCGGCTGGTAGCGGCGGCTGTCGGGGAATTCGAGCTCGACCAGGTGCGCGATGTGGCTGAGGATGCGCAGGTCGGCCTCGACCTTGTCGACGATGCCGGGGCGGCGCAGCTTGACCGCGACCACGGTGCCGTCGAGCAGCTCGGCGCGGTGCACCTGCGCGATCGACGCCGAGCCGATCGGTGCGGCGTCGAAACGGCGAAAGACCGCCTCGACGGGTTGGCCGAGCGCGCCGGTCAGCAGGCGCGGGACGTCGCCCGGCGGAATCGGCGGCACGCGGCTTTGTAGCTTTTCGAATTCGGCGATCCACTCCGGGCCGAAGACGTCGACGCGCGTCGACAGGATCTGGCCGAGCTTGATGAAGGTCGGGCCGAGTTCTTCGAAGGCGAGCCGGACGCGCACCGGCGTCGGCAGCGCCGCCTCGGCTTCCGAAGGCTGCGCCAGGTGCAGCCATTCGCCGGCCTTCTCCAGCGCGCGCGGCAGGCCGAGCCGCTGGGTGAACTCGCCCAGGCCGTGGCGGATCAGGATGCCGCTGATTTCCTTCAGTCGCGGCAGGTCGCGCATGGCGATCAGGGTTTCGCGGAGCATGGAGGATTCCGTCGCCAGTCATTCCGTCTATCGCCCCGCGGGCGCGGGGTCTGACAGCAGCATAACACGCCGGCTTGTCGGCTTTACACGCCTAGCCTCGTTCGTTAGAGTGCAGTCCATGAAATTGCACCTGCGCCTATTCGCCATGCTGCTGGTCGCGTTCACGGCCTTCGCCCACGCGGCGCCGGAGCGCTCGCAGGGCGACGACGACCCGATCGCCAAGTTCGCCTCGCCCGGAGAAGAAGCGGTGGGTGACTTGCTGCTGCAGGCGATGAGCCTGATCGGCGTCGCCTACCGCTTCGGCGGCAGCACGCCCGATTCTGGCCTCGACTGCAGCGGCTTCATCCAGTATGTGTTCAAGAAGTCGCTGCGCGTGAACCTGCCGCGCACCGCCGCCGAGATGGCGCGCGTCGGAAAGCCGGTCGACCGGGGCGAACTTGTGCCCGGCGACCTGGTCTTTTTCAATACGCGCGGTTTTGCGTTTTCGCACGTCGGCATCTACATGGGCAACGGCCGCTTCATCCATTCGCCGCGCAGCGGCAAGAGCGTCGAGATCACCAGCATGGGGATCGACTACTGGGTGCAGCGCTACAACGGCGCGCGCCGCGTGCAGCGCGGCTCGGCCAACCTGGCCGCGGAGTTGACCGATCGCCCCCCCGCCGACAAGCCGCAGCGTGCGGCGGCGAGCGTGCGCGCTACCGAGCCGCGCCGTGCGGTGGCCCAGCGGGAGGAGGAGGCGCCGGCGCGCGGCCGCTACCGTCGCGTCGAGGTCGAGACGCAGGCCAAGTGCCCGCGCGGTCGCGACTGCCCGGCGCCCAAGGCGGCGGTCGAACGCCGCGCCGACGAGCGCAACAAGAAATCGCGCGACGAGGAAACGCGCGGCCGCCGCAAGGCCGAGGCCACCGAGCCGCCGAAGGCCAAGCGCAAGGACGCGTCGGAAAAACGCCCGACCCAGCAGAAGGACCGCGGCTAGCGGTTCCCGGATCAACCCGCGATGCCCGCGATGCGCGGGCATCGCCGTTTTGAAGTGCAAACACGATGAGCAGCAATCTCGACATGCCGGTCTGGCGCGATCCGCAGGGCAACACCGTCGCCTGCGTGGAAAAGATCAAGGTGATGCGCGAAAACCTCGAGGAGCTGGCGCAACTGGCGCAGGACGCGTTCGAGGACGCGATCCTGATGGGCTGCGACGAGAGCCAGGTGCGCGACTTCCTGGTCCAGTTGATGCAGCGTCTCGAAAATCCCTACCAACCCTGACCCAAAGGCCCGCATGACCCTCCCGTTCGAGGCCTTCATCGGCTTGAGATACCTGCGCGCTCGCCGCAGCAACGGCTTCATTTCCTTCATCTCGCTGGTGTCGGTGCTCGGCATCGCGCTCGGCGTCGCCGCGCTGATCATCGTGCTGTCGGTGATGAACGGCTTCCAGAAGGAAATCCGCGGCCGCATCCTCGGCGTCGCGTCCCACCTGGAAATCAGCAGCTACGATGCGCGCCTGCCCGACTGGCCGGCCTACGCGAAGTTGGCCGAGCGTGAACCCGAGGTGCGCGCGGTCGCCCCCTTCGTCAACGCGCAGGGTCTGCTGACCTCGCGCGGCGTGGTGCGCGGCGCGCTGGTGCGCGGTGTCGAGCCGGCGCGCGAAGACCAGGTGGTCGAGGTCGGCCACAAGATGCTGGCCGGCCGGCTGTCCGACCTGAAGCCCGGCGGCTTCGGCATCGTGCTCGGCGTCGAGCTGGCGCGCCAGCTGGGCGTGGCGGTCGGCGACAAGGTGACGCTCCTGACGCCGCAGGGCAACGTGACGCCGGCCGGCCTGATGCCGCGGCTCAAGCAGTTCACCGTGGTCGGCGTGTTCAAGGTCGACATGTTCGAGTTCGATTCGTCGCTGGCGATGGTCGACCTGCGCGACGCGCAGCTCTTGTTCCGCATGGGCGACGCGGTGTCGGGCGTGCGGCTCAAGCTGTCCGACCCGATGCTGGCGCCCGAGCTGAAGGCGCGCTTTGCCGGCAAGCTGCCGCCGGAGGCGACCGCGACCGACTGGACCGACATGAACGCCAACTACTTCCGCGCGGTGCAGATCGAGAAGCGGATGATGTTCATCATCCTGACGCTGATCGTCGCCGTCGCCGCGTTCAACCTGGTGTCGACGCTGGTGATGGTGGTCACCGACAAGCGGGCCGACATCGCGATCCTGCGCACGCTCGGCGCCAGCCCGGCCAGCATCATGAAGATCTTCGTGATCCAGGGCTCGGTCTCGGGCATCCTCGGCACGCTGTCGGGCGTCGCCGGCGGCGTGCTCGTCGCGCTGAACCTCGACGTGATCGTGCCGGCGATCGAGCGCGTGCTCGGCACCCGGCTGATCTCGGGCGACGTCTACCTGATCGACCACCTGCCGTCGCAGGTGCTGTCGGGCGACGTGACGACCATCGCGCTGATCTCGCTGGCGCTGTCCTTCCTCGCCACCCTGTACCCGAGCTGGCACGCCGCGCGCCTGCAACCGGCGGAGGCGCTGCGCTATGAGTAAGCCGAACACCGTGCTGGAAGCCTTCGACCTCGCCAAGAGCTACGAGGAGGGACGGCGTGCGCTCAAGGTGCTGGCCGGTATCGACCTGCGCGTCGACAAGGGCGATACGCTGGCGGTGGTCGGCGCGTCCGGCTCCGGCAAGAGCACGCTCTTGCACCTCTTGGGCGGGCTGGATACGCCGACGCAGGGCAGGGTAGAGCTGGCCGGCGAGAACCTGTTCGCCGTGTCGGAAAAGCGCCGCGGCCAGCTGCGCAACCACCACCTCGGCTTCGTCTACCAGTTCCACCACCTGTTGCCCGAATTCTCCGCGCTCGAGAACGTGATGATGCCGCTCCTGATCCGGCGCCAGCCGCGCGGCGAGGCGGCCGAGGCCGCCAGCCAGATGCTGGCGCGCGTCGGCCTCGGCGCGCGGCTCGAGCACAAGCCGGGCGAGCTGTCGGGTGGCGAGCGCCAGCGTGCGGCGATCGCGCGCGCGCTGGTGACGCGGCCGGCCTGCCTTTTGGCCGACGAGCCGACCGGCAACCTCGACCGCGGCAACGCCGAGGCGGTGTTCGAGCTGATGCTGGAGCTGAACCACGGCCTCGGCACCGCGCTGGTCATCGTCACCCACGACCCCGAGCTGGCCGCCCGCACCGGCCGCGTGCTGAGGCTCACCGAGGCGGGCCTGTCGGAAGACGACGACTGAGCCGGCTCGGCCAACCTGTTCCTTTACTATCGATACGGAGACGCGACTTTGTTGTTATTTCGTCGTGACGAATGGTCTGTCGACGTGCTGTGGCAGGCGCTGCGCACGCAGTGGGGTCTGACCGAACTGGGCATCGCGCTGGCCTGCTTCGGCCTGGGCTGGCTGGCGGCGCGCGCGGTCTACCATCGCGTGTTCGCCGCCCACCCGGAGCGCTTCGACCGCTTCCTGCCCTACGTCGGCTTCCGCGTCGTGATGCCGCTGGTCGCCCAGGTGCTGGTGATCGGCGCGGCCAGCGTGTGGGTGCTGGCGCTGGCGCGGCCGGCGCACGTGCTGCCGGTGGCGTCGGCGATGCTGTTCTGGCTGGCGGCGATCCGCGTGCTGGCGGCCATGCTGCGCCAGGCCTTTCCGGCGGGCAAGTTCGAGCGCGGCAGCGAGCAGTCGCTGTCGGCGGTGCTGTGGGTGGTGTTCATCACCTGGGCGATCGGCGCCGACAGTCTGGTGATCGACTGGCTCGAGTCGGTGCACCTCACCGTCGGCAAGTCGCGGCTCGACCTGCTGATGGTGATCACCGCCATCCTGTGGGTCGCGGTGATCCTGGTCGGCGCGATGTGGGTGGGCCGCCTGGTCGACCAGCGGCTGATGCGCATCGGCGAGATCGACCTGAACCTGCGCATCGTGTTCTCCAAGCTCGCGCGCACCATCCTGATCATCGCGGCGGTGCTGATCGCGCTGCCCGTCGTCGGCATCGACCTGACCGTGCTGTCGGTGTTCGGCGGCGCGCTCGGCGTCGGCCTCGGCTTCGGTCTGCAGAAGATCGCCAGCAACTACGTGTCCGGCTTCATCATCCTGCTCGACCGCTCGATCCGCATCGGCGACCGGCTGATGGTCGACAACCGCGTCGGCTACGTGTCGCAGATCACCGCGCGTTACGTGGTGCTCAAGGGGCTGGACGGCTCCGAGGCGCTGGTGCCGAACGACACGCTGATCGCCAACACGGTGATCAACCAGTCCTACTCGGACAAGGCGATCTGGACTAGCCTGCAAGTGCAGGTGGCCTACGACACCGACCTCGACCTCGCGCTGGCGCTGATGCGTGCCGCCGCCGCCGACCATCCGCGCCTGCTGAAGGATCCGGCCCCCTCGGCCAACGTGACGCTGTTCGGTGACAACGGTATCGCGCTCGACCTGGGTTTCTGGGTTGCCGACCCCGAGAACGGCTTCATGGGCCTGAAGTCGGAGCTGAACCTGGCGATCTGGCGCAGCTTCAAGCAGCACGGCGTCCAGATGCCGTTCCCGCAGCGCGAGGTGCGCATCCTCAATCCCCTGCCGACGGCGGCCGAGACCGCCGCAGGGTTACGACCCGGAGAGTAGACGTGCCGCACAGACTGGCGATCATCGACGACGACGCGGCGGTCCGCGACGCCCTGCTGTGGTTGCTCGAAGACCACGGCTACGCCGCCGACGGCTACGACAGCGCCGAGGCCTTCCTCGACGCCGCCGTGCCCGACCTTTACCAGTGCCTGGTGCTCGACCTGAGGCTGACCGGCATGAGCGGCATCATGCTGCTCGAAAGGTTGGCCGAGCTGCCTTACGCGCCGCCGGTGATCATGCTGACCGCGCACGGCGACGTACCGCACGCGGTGTCGGCGCTCAAGCTCGGTGCGGCCGACTTCCTCGAGAAGCCATTCGACAACGCGCGCCTGCTCGGTCTCGTCGAGACCTGCATCGCGCAGGACGCGGCGGCGCGCGACAAGCACCGGCGTCTCGCCGGCGTCGCGGACGCGCTCGCCTCGCTGACCGAGCGCGAGCGCCAGGTGATGGCGCTGGTGCTGGCCGGCAAGCTGAACAAGCAGATCGCCGACGCGCTGGCGATCAGCATGAAGACGGTCGAGGTTCACCGCGCGCGGGTGTTCGACAAGATGGGCGTCAAGTCGGCGGTCGAGCTCGCGAACCGGGTCGCGGTGCTCGGCGAGGACGCGGTGCGCCAGCTCAAGGCGGACGGGGAGGCGGCATGAGCTACAAGCAACCCGTTTCCGTCCTGGTGGTGATCTACACGCCCCAGCTCGACGTGCTGCTGATCGAGCGCGCCGACAAGGCCGGCTACTGGCAGTCGGTAACCGGCAGCCGCGAGGGCGAGGAAACGCTGGCCGAGACCGCGCGGCGCGAGCTCTATGAAGAAACCGGTCTGGACGCCTCGCGCTACCTGCTCGAGGACTGGCGCTATACCAATACCTACGAGATCTTCGACCACTGGCGTGCCCGCTACGCGCCGGGGACGACCCACAACGTCGAACATGTATTCGGCCTGCGGGTGCCGTCGCGGTTGCCGGTCACCCTGGCGCCGGGCGAGCATGTCGCCTACCAGTGGCTGCCCTGGCGCGAGGCGCTCGACCGGGTGTTCTCGCCGTCCAATGCCGACGCGATCGCCCGCCTGCCGGCGCGGGTGTCGGTATGCGCCCGCTGAACATCACCACGCTCAATATGCACAAGGGCATGTCGCCGCTGAACCGGCGCGTGCAACTGCCCCGCATCGCCCACTGCCTGTCCAACCTCGAACCCGACGTGGTCTTCCTGCAGGAAGTGCAGGGCAAGAACATGCTGCGTTCGCTGCGCTTCGCCGACTGGCCCCAGGAAGGACAGCACCATTACCTGGCGCGCAAGCTCGCCCACAAGGTCGCCTACGGCCTCAACGCCTCCTATAACCACGGCCACCACGGCAACGCCATCCTGTCGCGCTACCCGCTCAGCACGCGCTGCAACGTCGACATGTCGGTCAACCGCCTCGAGCAGCGCGGACTGCTGCACTGCGACCTGCAACTGTCCGGCTGGCCGGTCCGGGTGGCCGCGCTGTGCGTCCACCTGAACCTGCTGGCGCACGATAGACGCAAACAGATCGTCAAGTTGCGCCACTACATCGACCATGCCATCCCTGACGATACGGCGCTGATCGTCGCCGGCGACTTCAACGACTGGCGGGGCGAGATCAGTGCCATTCTGGCCGGCGAGCTGGGCATGACCGAGGTGTTCGAGTCGCTCTACGGCCGCCATGCCCGCAGCTATCCGGCGCGGCTGCCGGTGTTGCCGCTCGACCGCATCTACGTGCGGGGGCTCTCGGCCGTGAGCGCCCAAGTCCATCAGGGCTTGCCGTGGGCGAGCCTGTCCGATCACCTCCCGCTGTCGGCATTGCTCGTGCCCGAATCGACGTCGCGCAGCTAGAAGTTATCCTCTATACATAAGCATGTCCCCCGGGTCGACTATGCCTCTCGGTTGACCGCCTTTCGCAAGATATTCTTGAAATTTTTCCAATGTAATCAAGGCTTGACGCATAGCTTGTCTATTTCCTTGATTTCACTTCTGGCATGAACCATCCTGCTCTTAAGAGCCGCTAACAAAACCTACTTTCCCCGCGAGCCGGTGCATGCCGGATCAAGACCTTACGGTTGCTCGATTGAGGTTTTGTTAGCGGCTCTAAGAGGCCGTGAACACGTCTTGTCGCATACTTCCGACGGGCGTCGGTCTCGGCAATTGAGGGCAATGTCCTGCCCTCGAACGTTTCGGTCTTGACGCCGAATCTTCGATTGTGAGGCAGCCGCGCGGGCAGGGTGACGGTAGAGCAAATCTGCTGCAGAACGCGGGGTATGGCAAACCAAGTCATGGTCTCCATGCCTCGCGTCCCGGAAATGCGCGGGACGCAAATTTAGGGGTGGCAGCGTGGGTCAGCGTGATGTTCTCGTACTCGGTCAGCAGTGTGCCGGGGTCGCTGCGCAACTGCGACAAGTGCTCCCGGGCTGGCGGGTAATCGCCGCAGAAACCGTCGGCGAAGCCGTCGCCGGTATCGGTGAGGCGACGCGCCCGGTGGTCGGTCTGCTGCAACTGGATCAAAACGGTGCCGAGTTGTTCTACGCGCTCGAAGACATCCACTCGACGGCTGGTACCATGGAGTGGATCGCCTTGGTCGAAAGGTCCAACTTGGGGACCGGGCAGATCGGCAATTTCATCTCCAATCACTGCTACGACTTTCATACCCTTCCACTCGATGCGTCGCGTTTAGCAATTACGCTTGGACATGCGCACGGGCGTGCCGAGTTGCGTCTGCGACATGCCAAAAAAACTATCATCCCGAATCAATTCAATATGGTGGGAAGCAGTCCTGCCATGCAGAAGTTGTTTGCCAGCCTTGAGAAAGTCAGCGCGAGCGAAGCTCCGGTACTGATCCACGGCGAAAGCGGTACCGGTAAGGAGTTGGTCGCCAGGGCTGTCCACAATAATTCCGGGCGCGCAAAGGGGGCCTTTATCGCCGTGAACTGCGGTGCGATCCCCGCCCACCTTGTCCAGACCGAGTTGTTCGGTCATGAAAAGGGGGCATTTACCGGGGCTCATCAACGGAAGATCGGCTTGATCGAGTCGGCAGACGGAGGAACCATTTTCCTCGATGAGATAGGAGACTTGCCGCATGACCTCCAGGTCAACCTGCTGAGGTTCCTGCAGGAAAAAACGATCGAGCGGGTAGGGTCGACACAGCGGTTCAATGTCGATGTGCGGGTGATCGCGGCAACCCATGTCGATCTGGAGGCGGCTGTTGCGGATAGAAAGTTCAGGGAAGACCTGTATTACAGATTGAATGTTTTGCGTTTGAATGTGCCTGCCCTGAGGGATAGGGGCGATGATGTCGAGTTGTTGGCAAAGTGGTGCTTTGATCAGTTTTATTCCGAAAAAAATGCCGCAGTACAAGGGTTCAGCGCAAAAGCCATGAAGGCAATTCGCAACTATGGTTGGCCGGGCAATGTAAGGGAACTGATCAATAGGGTGAGAAGTGCGATGGTGATGAGTGAAAGCCGCTTGATCAAGCCAGAAGACTTGGGCCTGGACGGCCGTATTGGCGAAAAATGCTCCCAAGAAGCCGTTTGTCTCGACGAAGCTCGAGATCGCCTCGAAAAAGACATGATTAGTCAGGTTCTCAACTTGAATAAACAAAACGTAACGGCCACGGCAAGGCAGCTTGGCCTTTCGAGGTCCACGTTGTATCGGATGATGAATAAATTGGAGTTGCAGAAGTAGAAAGCGGTTTTGGGAGTTGGTCAAGTCAGTGGTTTGTCTGTTGCGTTTGATTTTTTTAAGGGGGATGTATGAGAAATATGCTTCGGGTCCAGGCAAAACCATTGGCTTCGCTCGTTGTGGCGGCAAGCGCTTTGGCGGGCGGTACGGCCATGGCCGCAGAGAAAAGCCCTTGGGTAAAAGAATCGGCCGGTCATGAAAATTTTCCAATCATTCTGGCTCAAAATGAAACAGAGCTGATGGTTTCCGATAAAGCGGCTGCAAGCGGCAGCAATCAGGCAGATGGGGTTAGTGTGCCTGATAAGGTGAAAGATATCGCCATGTCTTTTGAGCGGCCTGGCGTTCTTACCCCTAAGGGTACTTTTCTATTTGATCCGTCGCTCCAGTTTTCGACCTCTTCATCGAATCGAATTTCTATCTTGGGCTATACCATCGTCCCGGCAATCACAGTCGGCCTAATCGACCTTCGGTCGCTGACGCGAAACTCAATAGTCGCCTCGCTTGAGGGGCGTTATGGTGTGACCAATCGGTTAGAAGTGGAGGGGCGGATTCCTTATGTCTGGCAGTGGGATAGAGATAGATCTAGGCCAGTTAATCAAGGGGCGCCGGCTGATGAAACTTTTAATACCAGAGGGAGCGGGTTGGGTGATGTCGAGTTTGGTTTTCGCTATCAGTTGAACGATCCATTGGATGGTGGGGCTTATTACATCGCAGGTCTTAGGGCAGTCGCCCCGACAGGTAAAGGGCCATTTGATGTCGAATATGGTGATGACAGTCTGCAGAAAGAAATACCAACAGGGTCTGGTTTTTGGGCGGTTCAGCCTTCTATCGGGGTTGTTATTCCAAGTGATCCGGCTGTTTTTTATGGCAGGGCTGCTTATCAATGGAATATTAAAAAGAAAGTTGACAAGCAGATTTCTGCCTCGGGCGACAGTGTCGGAACAGTAGATCCTGGTGATATATTGAGTTTTAACTTTGGTATGGGATTTGGTATTAATGAAAAGGCATCATTTAGTATTGGTTATGACCATGCTTTTGTGCTGAAGTCAAAAATAGACAATAAAACACCAGATGGTGCGTCAACCGTTCAGGTTGGCTCCTTGGTGTTTGGTTTTTCCTATAAGTTTAATAGCAGGGAAACGGCTAATATTTCCTTGGGGGTTGGGGTGACAGACGATGCACCGGATGTGCAGTTGACGCTTAGAGCACCATACTCGATGTAATCTGTAGTGTGTTTTTCTTTGCGAGAGCCTTGATTATATAATCAAGGCTATTTTTGTTGAATCGTCCCAGTGAATTGTGAATCGTCCGGGACTAGATGTTGCATCCCGGACGATCATCTGTGCAAACGCATCGGGAAACTGACCCTTGCCCGCGAGGGTTTGGGTAAGCTTCTGCAAACGCTACCGGCTGAGAGTCGCTAACAAAACCTCCTTGATGCTGAGCACGCGAGGCCCCATCTGGTCGGCATGAGGCGAAGTGTCGTCAGCCAGAAACTGTGGAAATCGTTGCAACCGTTGCTGCCCAGCCCGCCCCGTTCACGACGGGGCGGGCGTCCCCGCCTGGATGACCGGGCGGCGTTGAACGGCATCCTGTTCGTGCTCACCACCGGGATCCCGTGGGAGGAGGACCTACCGCAAGAACTGGGCTTCGGCAGCGGCATGACCTGCTGGCGACGCCTGCGTGACTGGCAAGCCCAAGGCGTCTGGGACCGCCTGCATCTGGCGCTGTTGACCCAACTGCGGCAATGCGACCAGATCGACTGGAGCCGGGCCTGCATCGAC
>NZ_SLXG01000021.1 GCF_004345725.1 Crenobacter luteus
AACGTACCCACGCCTGGTTTGCCGCGCTCGGCAAGCTGCGCATTCGCTTCGAGCGGCGGCTGGACACGCATTACGCCTTGCTCAAGCTGGCTTGTGCCTTGATCTGCTTACGCTTTGTCGAGCGGTTTTGTTAGCGGCTCTTAGTCGAACCGCCAGCATGCCATCGACAGCGATCCGTAGCGCCAGTTGTCGTACAGCTTCACCGGCGTGCTGCCCTTGCTCGCCGCACCGAGCGCGACGAACAACGGCAGAAAGTGTTCGGGCGTCGGATGATTCTGCTTGGCGTGCGGCGCGTTCTGCTGCCAGTCGGCGAGGACGTCGTCCTCGCGCGCATGCAGCCGCGCGTCGGCCCAGCGGGCGAAGGCGTCGGCCCACTCGGCCGGCTGGGCGCCATCGCTTTCCATTGCCCACAGATTATGGATATACCCTCCCGATCCGATGATCAGGACCCCTTGTTGTCGCAGGAAGGACAGCGCCGCGCCAAGCCGCAGCAAGCCCTTGGCGCCGAGCGACAGCGGTAGCGACAAGGCGACCAGCGGTACGTCGGCGTCCGGATACATCAGCGACAGCGGCACCCATGCGCCGTGGTCCAGCGGCCTGTCGTGGCTGACCTGGCATTCGAAGCCCGCCTCGGACAGCAGGGCAGGCAACCGGCTGGCAAGGGCGAGGTCGCTCCTGGCCGGATAGCGAATGTCGTAGAGCGCCGGGGGAAAGCCCGAGAAATCATGCCAGGTCGCCGGTTGCGGCGTCTGGTTGATCACCAGGCTGCGCGTCGCCCAGTGGGCGGACACGATCAGGATCGCGGTGGGTTTCGGCAGCGAGCACCCGAGGGTGCGCAGGTGTTCGGCGTCGGGGCCGGTTTCGAGCGCCAAGAGCGGGGCGCCGTGCGAGATGAACAGGGCGGGTTGGGTTTGCGTCTTCATCACACACCTCCTTTCTAGCACGCGGGGCCCGGCCACAGGTTGGCCGAGCCCCATATCGTGCTGATTTGATTGTAGAACTTATTAGGAGTCTGTGCGGCGCCGCGGCTTTGCTTATGTCTCGATCAGCCCGCCCAATTGCTCGACCAGCGCGTCGACCAGCTCGCCGAGCTCGGCGCTCATCAGCATGAAGGTCGCCTCGAGCAGCGTCGCCATGTCGTCGCCGGCCTGGCTGGCCTCCTCCTGCAGCACGTCGAGGAACTGGAGGCGCTTCAGTTGCAGCGTGTCGGTCAGCACGAAACTGATCTTGTCGTTCCAGGTCAGCCCCAGCCGCGTCACCTGCTTGCCGCTCTCGATGTGCTGGCGAATTTCGTCGCAGGTCAAGTCCATGCGCGTCACGCGCACCACCGCGCCGTTGTCGCCCGGCGCCTTCAGCTCGCACTCGCTGTCGAGCGTGAAACCGCTGCCGACCGCGCCGTCGGCCAGCCACGCGGTCATCGCGGTCGCCGGCGACAACTGCGTCTTGGGCAGGCGGGCCGGGAAACCGGCGATTCCCTCGCGGATTTCCGCGATCAGCGTCTCGGCGCGGCTGGCGGTGCCGGTGTCGACCATCAGCCAGCCGCGCGCGTGGTCGAAGTAGGCGGTGGTGCGGCCGGTCTTGGTGAAGGCGCGCGGCAGCAGCTCGTCGGTGACCTGTTCCTTGAGCGCCTGCTTTTCCTTGCGGCCGACCTTGCGCAGCTCCTTGTCTTCGATCTCGGCGACGCGGGCGTCGACGAAGTCGCGTACCACCGCGCCCGGCAGCACTTTCTCCTCGCGCTTGAGCGCGATCAGCCACGCGTCGCGCGCGGCGAACACCAGCTCCTCGCCGCTCTGCACCGGCGGAACCCAGCCGACGCTCGACCAGTCGAGCCCGCCGCAGCGGTGGAAGGGCCGTTTGGCGAGTGCCTCGGCCAAGGTTTGGGTGTCGGCGACGGCGCCGGGATCGATGCGATAAAAAGATAGTTGCTTAAACCACATATTTGGTAGATAATGCCCGTCCTCTGAAACGCAGATTGTACCGCATAAGCAGAGTACGGCACGACATGTCGTTTTGGTGAATTTTGAAAGAATCGGAGTGTAGCTTAGCCTGGTAGAGCGCTACGTTCGGGACGTAGAGGCCGGAGGTTCGAATCCTCTCACTCCGACCAGTCTTTCAAATTAAAGCTTGCAAAATGACAGAAAATAAATTAAATTTTCCGGAATTCGCAGCGAATAAAAATTCGGGGTGTAGCTTAGCCTGGTAGAGCGCTACGTTCGGGACGTAGAGGCCGGAGGTTCGAATCCTCTCACCCCGACCAGATTCAGAAAAGCCTTGATGAGGATGAATTCGTCAGGGCTTTTTTACCAAGTTGGACTGCCGTTGTAGCTCAGTTGGTAGAGCAACTGATTCGTAATCAGTAGGTCGAGTGTTCGATTCACTTCAACGGCACCAGTAATAAATGGAAAAAGGGGGTCAGCTTTAGCCGACCCCTTTTCCATTTTCGTTACCAGAGTATCTGTCCAGTCCCGGACGTTGGCCGAACGGCCGAATGCAGTACACGGGGCATTTTCGCGCACGGACGCGCTTTCCCCGCTTCCCTGTCCCCCCTTCTCCCCGGCCTTGATCCGCCACGAGCCTGCAGTACGCACTTGATCGGACTCGAGTCAGCGTTGGGCTATTCCTGTCTTGCGGCAAGAGGGCCGGCGGGCGTGAGTGCGTCTGCCGGTAGCGTGAATTTCCAGTCACGGTAAGAGGTCTTGCCGACGAGATCCAGATCGTGGGACTTGAAGTTTGCGGTCTTGATCGGTCGTCCTTCTGCGAGGCTGTAGACCCCGATAATGCCGTTCCCGCCCGGGGCTTCGACGACGCCCCATTCTTCCTTGCCGCTGACAGGGTCGACGTAGATTCTGCGTAGATGCCGTACCGGCCTGGGGAAGCGGGTGTCCTTGAGCAGTTCCTCCAGGCGTGCCGGGTAACGCGTCTGCCCGGCCGGCGTTGCGTTCGCATAGCTAAGAAAAGCCGCGCGGAATTCCTCGCCTATCGCCAGCAGTTCGGCCTCGGCATCGCGGCGTGCAACGACGGCGCCCAGTTGCAGGGTGGCGGTCGCCGTCATGCCGATCAGTGCGACCAGGATGAGCAGGCCGAGGTAGGTGAAGCCGCGCTGCGGGTATTGCGGTGTGGGCATATCAGCGTTCCGCGAACGGGATGCCGCTGCGGCCGTTGCCCGATGCGCCGCTGTGCAGGTCGTAGACGCGACCCTTGTCAACGTCATCGGGCGGGACAAGGGTCCAGGTGCGGGTGCTCTCGGTCACCGGGTCGTAGGGCAGGGTGCGCAGGTATCTGCGCTCGACCAGTTCTTCCAGCGAGTCCGGATAGCGTCCTGTGTCACCGTAGAACTTGTCTATCGAATCGCGGGTCGTGCGCAGGTTTTCGACGAGGACGTTTTCGCGCGCGACGTCCACGCTCTGGAAGTAGCGCGGGACCGCCAGCGTCAGCAGCAAGGCGACGATGGCGAGAACGACCAGCAGCTCGATCAGCGTGAAGCCACGGCGGGGGGGCGGGAGATGACTGGGCGGGGGGAAGGTTGCCATCATGGTCACCATTTGTTGTAGGGCACGCCGTTCAGGCCGACGCGGCTCGAGCGCGAGTACACGTCGAAGACATCGTCGCCTTCCATCGGTGCGGCGGCGTCGCTCGCGTAGCTGCGTTTGCCCCAGGTCGCCGCTTCGTCACGGTGTGTCGCGTCCGACATCGGGTCGCGGGGCAGGCGGCGCAGGAAGTAGAGCTTGGCGCGGCTGGGGCTGCGTTGGTCGGGTACGCCCTCGACCAGCAGTTCCAAGCTGCGCGGGTAGCCGGAGCTGCCGCCGTCCTTGGCGATGCGACCTTCGTCGCTGGCGAGCTTGTAGGCGTCGAGGGCGCTGCGGATTTCGCGCAGCGCACGTCTGAGCTCCTGTTCCTGCTGGCGCTGCACGGCGATCTGGGCAACGGGCAGGGCCAAGCTGGCGAGGACGCCGAGGATCGCGAGGGTCACCAGCAGCTCGATCAGGGTGAAGCCCCGATGCGCCCCGGTCGCGCGCGGCGATGTCCTGGCGTCATCGTTCGCTCGGCGCTTCTTCATCTTCGGCTCCGCTCTGGCCTTGGCTGTGCCCGATCCGCAGCTGATGCGGGCCAGGATTCTGTGGAGCGAGGCTGCGTCCGCCAACGCCCACCGGCGCGATGGTCAACAGCGAGACGGATGTCGACTCGGTCGGCGCCAGCGCGCGGAAGCTGACGCTGGCGATGTTGCCGCTGCCCGTTGCGCCGCCATCCCCTTGCCGTGTACCGGTAATCAGGATCTGTCCGCCCGGATCGACCTTGCTGGTGAAACGGGTCGCCGCGCCGCCTTTGGCGAGAAAGTCCCCCTCGGCGACGCCGCTGGCCTGCAGCACCTTGGGGTCGTAAGAGATCGCCAGCGGCAGACTGGTCACCGGCTGCGCCGATTCCATGCGCAATTGCAGCGTGAACCGCTCGCCGACCGCGAGCTTGTCCGCACCCTCCCAGCTAAGCCGGACGTCGCTTGCTTGTTCCGCAGCAGGCGCCGGGAGCGGGGTCGAGGGAGGGGGCGAGGCCGGCGTCTCGTCCGCAGTCATGGCACCGTCGGGGCGCAGCCGCAGGCTGCTTTCGGTACCGGACTGGAACTCGGACAGCGAGGACTCCGGACGTTCGATATTGCGGATCAGGTGCGGCGTGATCGACAGTACGATTTCGGTCTTCTGGCTGTCGTCGGCGGTACTGCCGAACAGTCGGCCGAGCAGTGGCAGTTCGCCGAGTCCCGGAATCTTGTTGGCGTTGCGCCGGTCCTCGTTGTTGATCAGGCCGGCGAGCACCTGGTTCTCGCCGTTCCGCATCCGCAGCACGGTGCTCGCGTTACGCGTGCCGATCTGGTACGCCACTGTGCCGGCCTTGGTCTGCAGTTGGCCGACGATGTTGCTGACTTCGAGCGCGATCTTGATTTCCACGTCGTCGTCGAGACGGACCATTGGTTCGACGTCGAGCTTCAGGCCGACGTCGATGTAGTTGATCGACTCGGACGCGAAGCCGGTGGCGGTCGAGGTCGTGGTGATGTTCGGCACGCGCTCGCCGATCAGGATCTTCGCTTTTTCCCGGTTGCGCGCGCGGATGCGCGGGTTGGCGAGGATCTTGGCGTCGGTGTCGAACTTGCGGGCGTTGACGGTGACGGGGCCGACACTGGCGCCGATGCCGCCGCTGTTGAGGTTGCGCAGGTCGCGCAGGGTCAGCGCGCCGCCGGCGCTGGATGCCAGGGGAGACAGGCTGATGCTGTCGGGCCAGTCTATGCCCAGCTCCAGCAGCCGGCTACGCTTGATCTCGAGGATTTCGACCTCCAGCATGACCTCCGGCTCCGGCGCGTCGTGCAGCGCGACCAGCTTGGACGCGAGCCTGATCGCGTCGGGGCTGTCGCGCATGATCAGCATGTTGAGCTTCTCGTCGACCACGACGTCGCGCGCCTTGACGATGGTTTTGAGCGTATTGGCGACGATCCGGGCGTCGGCATTGGTCAGGAAAAAGGACCGCACCGTCATGTCCTGGTAGACCTTGGATTTGTTTTCGTTGTTCGGGTAGATGAGGATGGTGTTCGGGTTCAGCACTTGCTGTTCGAGCTGGTTGGTCAGCAGTACGAAGTACACAACCGATTCGATGGTGCTGTTCTTCAAATACACCGTCGTGCGCTGGTCGGTCTTCACGTCCTTGTCGAAAATGAAGTTCAGGCCGGAGCTGCGCGAGAGCACCTCGAAGATCTGCTTGATCGGCACGTCGCGAAACTCGATCGAGATCGGCCTTTTGTACGCGGCGGACAGGCCCGACTCGGGCAGCAGGCGCTGCTTGCGCTCGGCGATCTGGCGCTGCAGCGCGAGCGCCCCGGGATGCGCGGGCGCCTCGGACAGGACGGTGTTGAGTTTGAACTGCGCTCCGTCGATATCCTTTTTCCGGAGCGCCGTTTCGGCCTCGGACACGAGGCGTGTGTGGCGTTGGCCGACGTCGATCGCGCGCAGACCGGCCAGGGCACGGGCATTGGAGGCGTCGATGGCGAGGGTGCGCTTGTACAGCGTTTCGGCCGACTCGACTCGTCCGGCGGACAGCTCGCGGTCGGCCTGTTCGAGATAGTTCCTGACCGCCGTTTCGCGCGTCTGTATATAGGCCGCCTTGTATTCCGGCTTGCGCGGCTCGTGGGACAGCGCCTCCTGGAATTTGGCGATGCCTTCCTCGACCCGTCCCTTCGCGACCAATTGCTTGCCTTCCCGGTAGGCCATCTGTGCGGCGCAACCGCTCAGCAGCAGGCAAAGAAAGGCAAGGAGGCCGATGGCGAGCGTGTGCATCGTCCGTTGCCGTACGTGTGGGAATTCCCCTTGATCAAACATCAGTCCGCTCCTCCCAGAATGAGCTTGTGCTCTTGTTGTAGCGGTAGGTAGGTCAGGGTCAGGACCTGGGGGGTCAACGACGTGACCAGATACTGGCCGTCGATGACGGTCTGTTCCCTGACGACGAACACGTCGTCGCCCCGGGCCAGGAAGGCCTCCCATTGCCCGTTCTCCTCCTTCTTGCCCAGGTAGGTGAACGGCAATGGTGGTGCCGTCGGCCTGGGTGGCGGCCCCGGCTTGATTTTTGGCGGCGGCGGTGGCGGCGGCGTCCAGTCGTGGGCGCGGAACAGCGGCGTCTTGTCCTCTGTGTCCGCCAGACTGATCAGGCGCTCGCGCGGTTGTAGCGCCATGATGAAGGGCTCGCCGGGGCCGGTGCTGCGCGGCGCGGGCGTCGGCAGCGCGGAGGCGTGGGCGCTGCCCTGCTGTGGCGTGTCGTCCGATACGGGCGTCTTGTCCCCGAACAGGGCCAGCCAGATGCTGGTCAGCAACAGCGAGCCGAACAGGAGGCGGCGCGGTCTCATGATGTGCTGTCCCGATGGGGGGCCGGCCCGCCGACGTTGGCCGAAGCCTGCTTCAGGTGCAGGGTGAAGCGCAGGCGGGCTTCGAGCACTGGGCTGCCGACGGTGGAGCGCTTGAAACTGATTTCGTCGAGCGAGGCGAAGGGGATGGCCAGCAGGGTCGTTTCGCAGAAGCGGCGGATGGCCGCGTAGCTGCCGACGACCGGCAGCACGACCCGGTAGGCGTCGGTTCTGCTGTTGCGGTTGGACTGACTGTTGTAGTCGCCTTGCGACAATGTCAGCCCGCTTTCGCGCGCGAGTTCGAACATGGTGCGCAGCGACGCCCCGTTTTGCCCGTGTTCGCCCAACGTGGCATGAAACGCGGCGAGCCGGGCCTGGGCGGGCGAGGGCTCGGGTGCCGGCGCGGGCTTGGCTGGCGTTTTGAGCGCCCGTTCGAGTCGGGCGATCGTTGCGCTCTGTTCCGTTGCCCGCGCCTGTTGCGCCGGCAGCCACCATAGCCAGCAAGCGGCGCCGGCCAGGCAGGCCAGGCCGGCAAGCGGGGCGCTCCAGCCTAGTCGAGCCACAGCGAGCCTTGCCTGCAGTAGCCGTATGCGGAGAGACGGCAGCTTCATGGTTGGCTCCTTTCCCAGGTGGCGAGAAACTGGAAGCGCAGCGGCCGGTTCGGGTCCTGTTCGTTGACTTCGTGTTTGCTGAGCACGACGGAGTCGAAGAAAGATTCGCGCCCCATCCGCTCGATGTAGTCCAGCATGTCGACGCTGTTCTTTGCCTCGGCCAAGCCCTTGACCGCATGCTGCGCGGCGTCAGGTTCGAGCGACAGCAAGGCGATGCTGTCCGGCGTCGCCGACTCGACGGCGCGGAACACGTCGCTCCACGGCAGATTCAGCCGCGCGACGACGTCGTTGATCGCCCGGGCCTGTTCTGCCGCAATGGCGGGGGCGCGTTGCGGCGGGGCCGGGTGCTCGCGCGCGGCGAGCCGTTCGTGCAGGGCCTGCAGTTTGGCCGACTGGCTGTTAAGCCGCTGCTGAGCGTCGAAGGCGGCGAGGCCCGCGCCAAGACACAGCGCCGCGCCGACAAGGCCGAACAGCCGGCTCGTTCCGGACGGGCGGGGTGGGCCGTCGTGGGCGAAGTCGATGCACAGTGCCTTCATGACCTGACTCCTTCGCGGGCCAGCGCGCCGGCCGCCGCCTCGTCGGCCGGCGTGTCGGCTGCCGGCGGGACCGGGTCGAGCCAGTCGCGGGTCACGCCGTCCGGACTGTTTTCCAGCCAGGTCATGGGTATCGTGCCGCACAGCTGGATGCGGGGCGGCGCCGTCAGCGCCGAGCGCAGCGCGACGCGGGCGAGTTGCTTGTCGAGCCATTGCGCGTCGTGTGCCGCCTCGGCCGGGATATGCAGGCTGCGGACTTCCAGCAGCCGGCCTTTTGCGACGAGGCCTAGCGTCAGCACCCCGGCGTGGGCGCAGCCGAACCAGGCGTCGCCTTTCAGCCGGCGTCGCCAGCGGTTCCATTGCGCGACGAAATGCGGTTGTACGCGCGTCAGCGCGAGTTTGTGTGCGGACGCGGCTTGTCGCAGCCCGTCGAGCAGCTCGCACGGCAGGGCGCCGGCGAGGAACGGGTGGCGCGCATCCCAGTCGGCGCGCAGGACCCACGCCGCCGCGTTGTCGCCGTAGAGCGCGTGAAAGCGCAGCTCGGCGGCCGCCTTGCAGTCGCCCGGCCGCGCGGCGTTGCGCGGCGGTTCGACCATGAACAGCCTTGCCAGCGTGTCGGAGACGACGACGGCGGTACGCCGGCGCACACAACGGTGTTCGTCGAGCAAGCCGCCCAGCGCGTCGGCCAGGCCCTGTTGGCCGAGGGGGCCGAGTGCGGTCTCGCCCAGGGCGGTGACGCGCTGTCGCCACCAGCCTTCGAGGCGGCTCAGGCGGATCGTGTCGGGCGTGAGCTCGATCAGGAGCGAGTCAGGCATGGAGGGTCACCCGTTTGATTTCTTCGATGGTGGTCTCGCCGCGCCGCACCAGTTCGAGCGCAGCCTCGCGCAGGCTGCGGGTGCCGTTGCGCCGCGCGGCTTCCTTGATCAGGCGGATGGGCCGTTTGTCGACGATCAGCTCCCTGAGCTCGTCGTTGAGGATCAGGATTTCGGCGACCGCACGGCGCCGGCTGTAGCCGGTGCCGCGACAATCGCCGCAGCCCTTTCCGGCCATGAAGCGGTAGTCGGCGACGTCCGCGCGCGACAGCTGGACGCGAGCCAGTTCCGCATCGTCCGGGGTATAGGGGGCGGCGCAGCGCGGGCAGTTGAGTCGCACGAGGCGCTGGGCCCAGATGCCGTTGAGTGCCGAAACGAAGGCGTAGGGGTCGATGCCCATGTGGGTGAAGCGGCCGAACACGTCGAACACGTTGTTGGCGTGCACCGTGGTCAGCACGAGGTGGCCGGTCAGCGCCGATTGCACGGCGATTTCGGCCGTTTCGCGGTCGCGGATCTCGCCGACCATGATCTTGTCCGGGTCGTGGCGCAGGATGGAGCGCAGGCCCTTGGCGAAGCTCAGGCCTTTCTTCTCGTTGACCGGGATCTGCAGGATGCCGGGCAACTGGTATTCGACCGGGTCCTCGATGGTGATGATCTTGTCGCGGCCGTTGTGGATTTCGGTCAGCGCGGCGTAGAGCGTGGTGGTCTTGCCCGAACCGGTCGGTCCGGTGACCAGCAGCATGCCGTAGGCCTCTTCGGCCAAGGCGCGCAGACTGCCGAGCGAAGCGGGATCGAAGCCGAGCGATTCCAGGTTCAGTTCGCCGTAGGCTTCAATCATCGCCTGCTTGTCGAGCACGCGGATGACCGCGTCCTCGCCATGGATGCTCGGCATGATGGACAGACGCAGGTCGATCTCTCTGCCGTTGGCCTCGACGCGGAAGCTGCCGTCCTGCGGCACACGACGCTCGGCGATGTCGAGCTCGGCCAACACCTTGAGCCGCGAGATCGCCTGTTGCGCGAGCTCGACGCCGTTGGCCGAGGTCGCGTGGTCGAGCACGCCGTCGATCCGGTACTTGACCGCCAGGCCTTGCGGCGTGCTTTCCAGGTGAACGTCGGAAGCGCCGACCTTGAGCGCGTCGTAGAGCGTCGAGTTGACCAGTTTCACCGCCGGGCTGGCGGCTTCGGATACCGAGGCGAACGACAGCACCGCTGCGGTGCGGCCGGTGTGGGAGCCTTCGTCGAGATGACCGATCAGCGTGTCGACCGTGCGGGCCGACGACTCCTGCTTTGCCAGATAAGCCTGGATGTCGGCCAGCAGCGCGAGCACGTACTGCACCGGCGCGCGTGCGCGGGCGTCGAGCCAGGTCTGCAGGTCGGCGTCGAAGGGGTCGACGATCACGCCGAACAAAAGGCCGTTCGCGTCGCGCAGCAGCACGCAATGCCGTTGCATCGCCTGCGGCAGCGGTAACAGATCGAAGGCCGGTTGCAGGCTGAGCATCTGGGCGGTCTCGAAGATCGGCAGTTCGAACGACGCCGCCATCGCCGTGACCAGCTCGCGTGCATCGAGTCCTGCCAGCGTTTCCAGCTCGGTGATCACCTGACGGCGCGACACGACCGCAGCCTCGCGAGCGCGCCGCAGCAGCTCCGCGTCGATGATCGCCGGGGCGGTGAGTGGTGGGTTCATGACAGTCCTCCCGCCAGGTCGAAGATCGGCATATAGAGCAGCACGACGATGGCACCGACGATCACGCCGATGATCGCCATCAGCACGGGCTCGAAGGTGCGCATGAAACGGTCGATCCAGCGGCCGATTTCGCCGTCGTAGAACGCTGCCGATTGCGTCAGCATCCGCCCCAGCTCGCCGGTGTGCTCGCCGACGCGCAGCATTCGCAGCGAGATCGGCGTGCAAAGCCCGTGTTCGTCGAAGGCCTGCGACAGTGGCAGGCCCGATTCGATCAGACGCCGGGCGGCTTTCAGCCGTTCGCGCAGCCTGGCCGAGACGATGCCCTCTACCGTGTCGATCGCTGCGACGACGCTGATGCCGCCCTCGAGCAGCATGCCCAGGGTCAGGTACAGGCGAGACAACTCGACGATGCGGATCCGCGCAGCCAGGCCCGGTACGCGAACCAGCAGCGCCGCCCAGCCTTCTTGTGCGACCAGACGGTGCAGGCCCCACGCGGCCAGCAGCAGGCCGAGCGCTGCGAGCGGAAAGACGGTGCCGCCATTGGCCGAGAGGAAGCGTCCCCAACCGAGCAGCATCTCCGACAGCCACGGCATGTCGCGCCCCGAGCCTTGGTAGACTTCCGCAAAGCGCGGCACGACGTAGGCGATCAGGAAGGTGCAGACGCCGGTGCCGACGGCGAACAGGATCAGCGGATAGATCGAGGCGCTGACGAGCTTGCCGCGCACGCTCTCTAGGCGCTGGCGGTACTCGATGTAGCGGCCGAGCGAGCGGGGCAGGTCGCTCGTGCCTTCGGCCGCCGTGACGATGCCGATGTAGAGCGGGGGGAACAGGGCCGGTTGTTCGGCCAGTACAGCCGAGAAGCGCCGGCCTTCGCGCAGCCCGGTCAGCAGGCGAGCGAGAACGGCGCGCGTACCGGCGTTGCTTTCCTTTTCCAGCAGTGCTTGCAGGCTTTCAACCAGACTGAGCCCGGCGTCGAGCAGGGCGAGAAGCTCCTGGCTGAACAGCGTCAGGGAAAGGCGTCCTTGCCGTCCCTCCGGGTGTCGGGAGCGTGTGGCGAAGGCCGGGGCCGCCTGTGCGATCACGGTCGGGTAGAGTCCCTGCGCAGCGATCTGGCTGCGGGCATCGACTTCGTCGCAGGCGTCGATGGTCAGCTCCACCATCAGGTGGTCGGGCGACAGTGCGCGCACCTCGTACCGCATGGCGAGCCTCCCTTGATGTCGATGAGCGTGGGGCGGCTTGTTGTCTTGCTCGTCGCCGCTCGGTACGCCGATACCAGCTAGTTGCCTATATCGGCATTGTCTTCCGTGCCTCCGGGCTTGCCGTCCTTGCCGTAGGACATCAGGCGGATCTCTCCTGCGCTGTCGGGGCCGGCGTATTGGTACGGATGTCCCCATGGGTCGAGGGGAATGGTTTTCTTCAAATAAGGCCCGCGCCATTCCTGGGTGTCGGCCGGCCTGACCAGCAGGGCGCCCAGCCCTTCCTCCGTGCTCGGATAACGACCCACATCGAGCCGATAGCTATCCAGCGCCTTGCCGAAGGCTTCTATCTGGGCCTGGGCTACGGTGCGCTCCGACTTCCCGAGTTGCGAGAAATATTTCGGGCCCACGTAGGCGGCGAGCATCCCGATGATCACGATCACGATAAGCAGCTCCAGCAGCGTAAACCCGCCACGCCGATGACGCTGCGCCGTTGCCGGAAAGTCCCGGCTGCGCATGTCATTTATATAGTTCATGATCGATCTATTTATTCACTCAAGATTATTGGATTGCAAGCGCGCCAAAACCGCCGCTACATAGAGCATGGTTTCCCGGTATGGAGGTATTCGTTTCGAATACCTGGAAACGGTCCCTTCTCCCGCGTTGTAGGCGGCCAGCGTCAGGGGCAGGTTGCCCTTGTGCAACGACAGCAAGTATTTCAGGTGCAGTATTCCCGCCTCGATGTTCTGGGCCGGATCCGTCGCATCCGTGACGCCGTACATCGCCGCCGTCGCCGGCATCAGCTGCATCGCACCGATGGCTCCCTTGGGCGAGACGGCCCGGATGTTGCCTTTGGATTCGACCTCGACGACCGCGCGCACGAGCGCTGAATCTACCGCGTGCTTGCGCGAAAACTTCTCGATCAGGGCGTGAACCTCATGTTTGCGACCGGAAGGTGCGTCGCCGATTTTCCCGCGTTTCGCAACGCGGGATGGCTGAGCGGGAGGCGCGTCGCGCAGGTAAAGCTGGTAGCTCGAGTCGTGTGCCTGACTCGTGAACTCCAGCAGTCCATCCGGCCGTTCCGAGCGATAGACGTCGGCCACGGCCGGGGCAACGCACGACAAGGCGAGCGTTGTCGCCATGCCGGCTTGCCAGGCAGCCATCCTTGCTTTCATGACTCTGCTCCCGTGCAATCCTAATCGCAACTTAGCAGCCATCGGTTTAAAGTCAAAATAGAAATTGTTTATTGTGTTATGTTTTTGTCATGTGTTTGGGGTTGGTCTTGCTCTGCTCTTGAATTTGAATATTTTCTGTCCATAGTTGAGTTTGTATGGCTTTCAAAAGGCATAAGGAAGCTTGTCGGTGCTGCATGGTATGCGAAAAAAATATAACGATCTGTTTTTGTTGCTGGGGGTTTTGATAAGCGGCGGCTTGCATAAAAACGCAGTCAAATCTGAATTTTGATTCAAATTTTCATTTGCACGCGAAATGGGTATTGATTTTTGCCCCGGATTGAAAAGGCACTGAATCCGCTCCCCCGGCTCTCCGGTGCCTACAGCAAGTCTCTAAAAAAATGGCATCGCGTTTGGCGGCACACCGAGCCGTTCAGTGCAGGGAGGGTGGGAAGATGGAAAAGTATCGACATGGAATGACTGACGGCGCGAAAGCGGTCGGAGGTCGGGGCGAGGAGCGGCGGCCATCGGGTCGCCGGCGTCCTCTCGCAAGCGGGTTGCGCGGGCAGTCTGGCTGGAGCAAGGTCGCGCTGCTCGGGGTGGCGACGGGGCTGGTCACGGTGCTCGTCCAGAAGCTGTACGCCGAGGATGTGCCGCCCAACGAACCCCCGCGTCCAATCGGTTCGCTGAAAGGGGTGACCGTGCCGGGGCCGAATAATCAGCAACTGGCGGCGCTGATCCAGGATAAGCAAGCCGCGATCGAACTGGGCAAGGCGCTGTTCTGGGACGTGAGGGTGGGGAGCGACAGCAAGACCGCCTGTGCCAGCTGTCACTTCCAGGCGGGGGCGGACAATCGCATTACCAACCAGATCAACCCCGGTCTCTTGGCCGGCGACAAGACCTTCCAGGTCGGTGGCGCGCTGGCCGGCCCGAACTACACGCTCACGCCCGGCGACTTTCCGTTGACCAAGTTTGCCGACGTCAACGACGTCGATACGAAGATCGCCGACGCCAACGACGTGGTGTCCTCGCAGGGCGTGTTCGGCACCTCGTTCAACGGCATCATCAGCTCCAACGGCATGCCCGATAGTTGCGGCAACGTCAACGACGCCGTGTTCCACGGTGGCCTGGGCTTCAACATCAACGGCGTAAACACCCGGCGCGTCGAGCCGCGCAACGCGCCGACCGTCATCAACGCCGTGTTCAACTTCCGCAATTTCTGGGACGGCCGGGCCAACAACGTCTTCAACGGCGGCGACCCCTTCGGTCTGCGCAACCCCGCCGCGATGGTCTGGCGGGTCGAGGGCGGCGTGCCCAAAAAGGTGAAGCTCGCGCTGCCGTCGTCGTCGCTGGCGTCGCAGGCCGATGGCCCGCCTTTGAGCGGCTTCGAGATGAGCTGCGAGGCTCGCGCCTTCGTGCATCTTGGCAAACGGCTGCTGCCGCAGAATATCCTCAACAGCCAGACGATTTCGTCCAGCGACAGCGTGCTGGGCGGTTACGCGCTGATGAGGCCGACGTATTCGGCGCTGATCCGCAAGGCCTTCCGCTCGGAGTACTGGTCGTCGACCTTGCCGCTCAGCATTTCCGGCCAGAGCCTGCTCGACGCCAAGAGCATGGACGTGGTCAAGGGCACCGGCGTGCAGAAGCTGATGCCCAACCTGATCGCCACGCAGATGGAAGCCAACTTTGCGTTGTTCTTCGGCCTGGCGGTGCAATTGTACGAAGCCACGCTGGTGTCGGACGACTCGCCGTTCGACCGTTACGCCGACGGCGACACAACCGCGCTGACCGACCAGCAGTTGCGCGGGATGGCGCTGTTCCAGGGCAAGGGCCGTTGCATCAACTGCCACAGCGGGCCGGAGTTCACCAACGCGTCGTTCGCCAACGTGATCAATCAGCGGATCGAACGGATGGTGATGGGCAATGGGGGCGTCGCTGTCTACGACAACGGCTTCTACAATATCGGCGTGCGGCCGACCCAGGAAGACCTCGGCGTGGGTGGAACCGACCCGTTCGGCAACCCGCTGTCCGAAACCCTGATGGCGCAGCAGGGCAAGTTCGACCTGCTCGGCAATGGTTTCGACCCGCAGAAGGAGCCGGTGCCGCAGCCGGGCGAGCGCACCGCCGTCAACGGCGCGTTCAAGACGCCGACCCTGCGCAACGTCGAGTTCACCGGGCCGTTCTTCCACAACGGGGGTATGGCGACGCTGATGCAGGTCGTCGACTTCTATAACCGCGGCGGCGACTTCGCCAACGCCAACAAGGACGATCTCGATCCGGACATCCAGCGGCTCGGCCTCTCCGAGTACGAGAAGCAGGATCTGGTCGCCTTCCTGCTGGCGCTGTCGGACGACCGGGTGCGCTACCGCAAGGCGCCGTTCGATCACCCGTCGCTGTGCGTGCCGGACGGCCACAAAGGCGGCTCGACCGCAGTGGCGCAGAACGGCACGACGGGCCAGGCGATCGACCTGATGACGTGTCTGCCTGCGGTTGGCGCCAAGGGCGACAAGGTCGGTTTGCAGCCTTTCCTCGGTTTGAGCCAGTTCAGCCGCTGACCGTGTAGCAGGAAGAGGACGAGGCGACGCGCCGTCGGGCGCGTCGCCTTGGATCATCCTGAGTTTTGCGGAGACAGGCTTGTGTGGGTCAAGCCAGTACGGCCTGCTCGCTCATGCTGCGGTAGTAGTTTGCTTCGGCCTCCCCGCCGGTGGAGTGTAATCGATCGACGCCAGCACACGCTGGTGATTGAACCACGCGCCACCCATGACAGCGTCGCCCGCTCCCGCACCGCCAGATTTTCCGCGGCCCGCGCCGGTGAATGGCCTCCGCCTTGTACAAGCCATTGATCGCCTCGGCCAACGCGTTGTCGTAACTGTCCCCCGTTGTTGCCGAGCTTGCCGCGATCGGTGGAGTTGCCCGAGGCTGGCCTCATCGATCTAGAGCATGTTCTGAACGATGCCATAGCCGTAAGATTCAACAACCATGGCCAATCGCAAACCGTATCCGACTGATGTCAGCGATGAAGAATGGGCCTTCGTCGCTCCTTACCTGATCCTGTTCCCGCTCGATGCCGGCCAGCGCCGCCACGATCTGCGCGAAGTCTTCAATGCACTGCGCTACGTGGTGCGTACTGGTTGCCCGTGGCGGATGTTGCCCAACGATCTGCCGCCGTGGTCGCGGGTGCATCAGCAGATGCAGCGCTGGTTCAAGGCCGGCTGTTTCGAGGCCATCGTGCACGATCTGCGTATGCTGCTGTGGCTGACGGGCGGCCGCCGCATCCATCTGCCGCCATCCTGGATAGCCGCACGCTGCAATCGACGCCCAGCAGTGGCAGCCGGGCGGGGTACGACGGTGCCAAGCGCAAGAAGGGTTCGAAAGTCCACCTGGCCGTCGATACGCTCGGCCATCTGCTGGCCCTGCATGTCACCCCGGCCAATGCCCAGGATCGCGATCAGGTCGGCCGTTTGGCCGAAGCTATCCAGGACGTGAGCGATCAAACCGTCACCCTGGTCTATATCGACCAAGGCTATACCGGAGCGCATCCCGCCGCTGCCGCCCGTGAACACGGCATCGAACTCGAGGTGGTCAAGCTGCCCGAAGCCAAGCGCGGCTTTGTGCTGCTGCCGCGACGCTGGGTCGTAGAGCGTAGCTTCGGCTGGGCGGCCCGCTTTCGGCGCCTGGCGCGTGATTACGAGCGCTTGCCGGAAACGCTGGCGGGACTTCACTTTCTGGCCTTTGCCTGCCTCATGCTGACCCACCTGAACGATGCCATGAACATCGTTCAGAACATGCTCTAGAGACCGTACTTGCCTGAGTCGACCGGATAGTCCATCCAGTCCGCACCCTGCTGGCGCAGCATGAAGCGCGTGCCGTTCTGCATCACGACGGTACTCGCCGTTTCGGCCACGTAAGGGGTGGATGGCAGTCCGTCCAGATAGGCTGCCGGCTGATAGTCGCTGCCGAAGGGACTCTGACGGGCCATCTTCGCGAGGATGGCCGACACCGCGGTATAGCTGGCCGGTTGCTCGACCCTGACCTGGCTTACCGCTCTACCCGCACCGACGACCTTGATCGCTGCCGGCACCATGGTGATGGCCGGGGTCGGAATCTCGCGTAGCCCGGAGAATTGGAGCTTTTCGCCCCGCAGGGCGGCACCGTGTTCGGGCACCATCACGAGGATCACTTTCCGCTGCTCTTGTTCCAGCCGGTCGATGAAGCGGTCGAGGTCGTCGAACAGCTGCTTGGCACGCATGCGGTAGCTGTCCTGGCTGTTCAAGTGGCTCGCGCCGACCACGCGGTTGCCGTCATGCAGGCTGATGGTGTTGTAGAAGGCGGCCACGTGCGGGGCGCCGCCGGCTTGTCGCTGTTCCAGCCAGCGTTCGAGCACCGCTTGGTCATCGTAAATCGGCGAATTGTCGAATGAAGTCATCGCGACCTTCAGTCCCTTGAGCGGCATCATCGGCAAGTTCAGGCGCCCCTCTTGGCGGATCAATTTCAGGAAGCCGTCGAAGTGGCCGTCGTGGTTGAGCGCCAGTTCGGTCTTGAAGCCTATCCTGGCCAGCTCTTCGAACAGGAAGCACTGTGGTGGGGCAGGTTCGTAAAGCCCCTTGTGGCTCGGCTGACCGCAGTTGGCGCGCAGCACACGCAGCGCGGCCGGGCCGCTGTAGGCCGTAGCCGTGTTGAAGCGGGTGAACAGGATATCGAAGCGCGACAGCAGTGGATGGTGGTCGAGTTCGACCGTGCGCAGGTCGTCCCACGCGAGCGAGCAGACGTGGATCAGCAGGATGTCGAAGCCTGGGTCGGCCAGCGGCCCGCCGAAGGCCACACGGCGTTGTCCTTCGTCCTTGTAGAACGCTTCGAGCTTGTCGTCGAGCGACTGGACCGCCCGGCCTTCGCCCGGAGCAGCCTGCCCTGCGGGGGCGGTAGCGGGTGGCGGACGGTAGGCGGACCACAGCTGCGAGCCGCAGACCCACAGCATGGCCATCATCACCAGGGTTCCCACGCGCAGGTAGCGGGAAACTAGCGCGTAGCCCGCCGCAAGCGCGATCAGGAAGGCGATCGCGCCAGGCTTGACCACGCGACCGGCCAGTTCGAGCAGATAGCCGGCGCTGAATCCCTGCATCACCTTGAGCTGCTCGAGCAGCTGCATGAAAGGCGGCAGGAATGCATCGTGGTAAAGGAGCGCGATGGCCGCCGCCGCCGCCAGCCCGTGGCGCAGCCGCCGCCGGAGTCGTCCCGCGACGGGCAGGAGCAGTAGCAGCGCGAAGGCGAGGTTGGGCAGAGGATGGAAGGCGATCAGGCCCTGCCAGAACAGCAGCAATTTGATGACGAAATAGAGGCTCCAGACGCCGAGTCCGCCAGAGCGGGGCGCCGGGGTGCCGGGAAGGTCGAGCGAGGGCGTGGTCATGGTTTGCGTTGTGGGGCGCCTGAGCACTTGTCGTGTCGTGCCGTCGCCCGGTTCTGATAAGGGTGGATTTCGAAGTGGCGCAGCCTGCCGTGCTTCGCCCTCAGCAGGGAGCGCAGCCAGGGTAGTAGCCGGGCGTGTAGCAGATAGCCAGCGATCAGGCTGGCGACGGCGGTGAACAGCAGCAGGAACTGCTGGGCGCTCAGTTCTGGGTTCAGCATGGCGAGGTATCCGCGATAGAGCCGGGGCGACGCGGTAGCGAAATGCGTTCGGGCAGCTGCTGTGGCGTTTCGCGCCGTGGGGCAAGGCGCGCTGGCTGCGGCGTCGTTTGTTGTTCGTGGATGGCACCGCTCAGGTCGTCCAGTCGGGCGAAGCCGTCCTGGAGACGGAAGCGTTTGAGGGCTTGCCGGATACTGTCCGGATCAAGGCTGCGCACCTCGTCCACGAACAGTTCCCCGAGCGGGAGCCGGAACAAGTGGTGCAGAGCCGTGTCGACGTCGCTGTTGCGGCAGGCGAACAGGAAGAGGTAGACATGCTCCCCGTCGGCGCAGCATAGGTCGCCGGCACGCTTGAAGCGGCACAGTCGCAGCGCGTCGAGCGGGCGGATGCCTGGGGCGGGCTTCAGGCGGATCCACGCGTTGTGGATGCCGATGGTGCGACTGCGCTCGACGACGGCGCTGACCGCGGCGGCGAAGCGCGCGGGAGGCAGGTAGCCGCGGTCGCTTTCGGGGAGGCTTGCCGCGAACAAGGCGTTGTGCTCCCCGTCGAGCGGTCCGTGGAAGACGGCCTGCTGCAGCGAGTCGGTCAGGCTGAGCACGCTGTTGAATCCCAGTTCGGCGGGCAGGACCGCGTTGGCCCCCAGGTTGAGCAGAAGTTGCTCGTCGCTGTGACGCAGCCGGCTGTTGCCGATCTCCCGGACTAGGATCTTCAGTTGTCTGCCGCAGCGCAGGCGTAACCTGTGCACCATCTCAGGCAGCCCGGTGTTGTCGGCCGAGTCAAACAGCACGGTGGCCGCGACGGCGTCGGCGGCAGCGTCCAGCAGGGCGGCGCGGTTGTCGAACAGTTGCCAGTTGGGCGGCGGCGCCAGGCTGTCGGGCAGGCTGGCGCGCGTCGCCAGAACCCTAAGCCGGTCGTGGGCGACGGAGGGAGGCGGGGCGACGTCGGCCGAGGGTGACGCCGCGACGTGCAGCCGGCCGTCTGGTGCCTGCGTCAGCGGGAAGAGGTCGGCTGCCTCGCCGGTCCACCCTTTCCAGTGCCGGATCTGCCAGGTGTAGTGGCCCCGCCGTACGGCCTGGCCGATGGCTAAGCCGGCGCAGTCGCCGCCGAGCCGTTCGAGCAGCGTCAGTTGCAGCAGGTCGAGGCGTTGCGCGGCGAATAGCAGCAACAGGGTGTGGCCGGTCGTCGCGGTCCAGCGCAGCAGGTGCTGTAGCCGGTGTTGGGCCGCGATGCCGTCGTCCAGCGGCAGGTAGGACTCGGCATCGTCGAGCGCAAGCAGCATCGGGCCGTCTGCCGGTTTTAGCCGGCGCCGGTAGGTGGCGAGCTCGGCCAACTGCCGCACCAGGCGGCCGGGGGGGGCGGCGCGCGACTCACGCGGCGCGAGCAGTGCCGCGCTGCCGGCTTCGAGGCGGGCGTCCAGCCCTGCCGTGTCGGGCAGCATCGCCGGGTCTGCCCGGCTGACGAGCAGCAAGGGGCGTCCGACGCCAGCCGGAAGGTTGCCGAATAGCAGGGCGCGTACCAGCGGCGGCGATTCGCTCGCCAGCAGGTAGACGGCGCCGTCCTCGAGGCCGGAAGCGGTTGTGTCGAGTCCGGCAATCCCAAGCGTTTGTGGAGTTTGCATATCGGGAGCGCCGTGCTGGAAGCAGGGCGCTGGGTCCTTCGCGTGTGCGGTGTTGTCAGGATGGGATTTTGAAGGGAAGGTTTCTATGCTTTTTAACTTAACATTGGGCAAAAAATATTCTTTTGTACTATTCCATTTCACGAAATTTTGGTACGATTTGCAAGTGCTTTTTAATTTTGGTTAAACGAATTGCTTCTGGGGGCTGGGTGGGCGGGCAGTCGAGCCGGCCTTGGGTGTTCACACAACAGATTATCCCGGAAATTCGCGTTTTGTCGCGGGGCGTGTGCTCACGAGTCCGCGCCCCTGAGGCTGTCGCCGCCCAGCTTCGCGGGCCCTTGGCCAAACAAGAACAACATCATGCAAGAAGACATCGAGCGCTTGTGCGTTCATTTGTATCAGCCCGACTTTCGTTTCCACGAACTGCGCCTGAGCGAGGCCGCCGAGGCGGCCTGCCAGCGCTGGCCATTGCTGCGCTCGATCAGCGCCGGGGCGCCGTCCGAGCCCGAGCGGCAGGAAGCCGGCGCGCTGCCGGCCTGAAAGGGGCGATGTGTCGATACTCGCAATAACGGGAATCAAGGGCGGCGTTGGCTGCACGACGGTGGCAGCCGGGCTTGCGGCGGTTTGGGCGAGGCAGGCGCAGCCGGTGCTGGCGCTCGACCTGTGTCGCCGCAATCTGCTGCGTCTGCACTTCGGCCAGGACTGGAGCGAGCGGGACGGTTGGTTCGGTCGCCTCGCCGCGGGCGACGATTGGAGCGAGGCCGCGTGGCGGACGCCGGGCGGCATCCTGTTCGTTCCCCACGGTGCCTCGGCGCCGGACGAGGTCCCGGCTGCGCTCTACGATGCCCGCTGGCTGGCCGGCGAGCTGGAGCGGCTGGCGCTGCCTGCCGCCTGCCGCCTGCTGCTGGACACGCCGGGCGTACCAGGTCCCGCGCGCAGCCAGGCGATGGCCGCCGCCGACCGGGTGCTGGTCGTGCTGGCACCGGAGCCTGTCTCGTGCGGTCTGCTGCGCCCGCTCGAGGTCGAGCTGCGCCGCCACGGGATCGGGCCGGACAGGTTACTCTTCGTGCTAAACGGCTTCGATCCTAGTCGACAGCTCGACCGCGACGTCGAACTGCTGCTGCGTGAAACCTTGGCCGAGCGCTTGGCGCCGCTGCCGGTCTGCCGCGATGAGGCGGTGCGCGAGGCGCTGGCCATGCAGCAGCTGCTGCCCGACTACGCGCCCTACAGCCAGGCGGTGGACGACTTCCTGCAACTGGCGGCTTGGCTGGCCGTGCGACTGGCGGCTGGGACGGAGGGGAGATGAGCGCGCGCCTGACCCGTTGCCTGCTGGCCTGCGGCTGGGTGCGTCACCCCGACGACGCCCGCTCCCTCGTCGCGCTGCTGCTCAGCTTGTTCTTCGTGCCGCCCGCCGATGGCTGGCGCGCATGGGCAAGGCGGAGCCGCTGCTATTTCCCGCACGTGAATTTCGACCGCCCCGGCCCCGCCGACTTGGTGCGCGTTGCGCTGCAGTGCCTGTGGCTGCTGACGGTGCGCTCGCCGCAAGGCCGGAGCAAGGCTGGCTCGACGTGGCTGGACTGGTCGCGCGCAGCGGCGCAACGGGCGCGTGACCGCGCCGGCCGGGTTGCGCTGACGGTGCAGCGGCGCTTTCCCGGGCTCTTCGGGCCAGACCGTCTGCGGGCTGGGGTCGAGCACGCTGCGTTGCATCCTCTGTGGGACCACCGCTTGGTGCGCTACGCCAGCTACGCGCTGGCGCTGCTACTGGCGGTGGTGTGCATCAGCACCCCGTTTGGCGTCGCGTCGCAGGCGTTGTTCGTTCTGCTGCTGTTCGCCGTCGCGCTCTGGGTGAATCGCTTGCCCGGCCCGGTGCCGACGCTGATCCTGATCGTGTTCTCGATCACTGTGTCCACCCGCTATATGTGGTGGCGGGTGAGCGCGACGATCAACGACGATACGATGGCGAACCTGATCGCGAGCCTCATCCTGCTCGGCGCCGAGCTCTACGCGTGGCTGGTGCTACTGCTCGGGTTCTTCCAGGCCTCGTGGATGCTGCGCCGCCGGGTCGTCGCACTGCCGGCTGACAGCTCGCGTTGGCCGAGCGTCGACGTGTTCATCCCGACCTACAACGAACCGCTGCGCGTGCTGAAGCCGACCGTGCTCGCCGCCCGCGCGATCGACTGGCCCCGCGACAGGCTCGGGGTTTACATCCTCGACGACGGCGGTCGCGAAGAAGTGCGGCGTTTCGCCGCCGAGGCCGGCGTCGGCTACATCGCCCGCGAGCGGCACGACCATGCGAAGGCGGGCAATATCAACCATGCGCTGACGCTGACCGACGGCGAGTACGTCGCGATCTTCGACTGCGACCACATCCCGGCGCGATCTTTCCTGCAGGTGGCGATGGGCGGTTTTTTGAAGGACGAGCGACTGGCGCTGGTGCAGACACCGCACCATTTCTTCTCGCCCGACCCGTTCGAGCGCAACTTGCAGACCTTCCGCAAGGTGCCGAACGAGGGCGAGCTGTTCTACGGTCGGGTGCAGGACGGCAACGACCTGTGGAACGCCACCTTTTTCTGCGGCTCGTGCGCGGTGCTGCGCCGCGGGCCGCTGGAGGAGATCGGCGGCATCGCGGTCGAGACGGTCACCGAGGACGCGCACACCTCGCTAAAACTGCACCGGCGCGGCTACCACTCGGCCTACCTCAATGTCGTGCAGGCCGCCGGCCTTGCGACCGAGAGCCTGTCGGCGCACATCGGCCAGCGCATCCGCTGGGCGCGCGGCATGACGCAGATCTTCCGCACCGACAACCCGCTGTTCGGCCGCGGGCTGTCGCTGGCGCAGCGGCTCTGCTACAGCAACGCCATGCTGCACTTCCTGTACGGCGTGCCGCGCGTCGTCTTCCTGACCGCGCCGCTGGCCTTCCTGCTGCTGCATGCCTACACCATCTATGCGCCGGCGCTGGCGATCCTGCTCTACGTGCTGCCGCACATGGTGTTTGCGACCCTGACCAACTCGCGGATGCACGGCCGCTTCCGCCGCTCGTTCTGGGGCGAGATTTACGAGACGGTGCTGGCCTGGTACATCACGCTGCCGACCACGATCGCGCTGCTGTTTCCGAAGCTGGGCAAGTTCAACGTCACCGCCAAGGGCGGGCTGGTCGAACAGAGCTATTTCGACTGGGGCATCACCAAGCCCTACCTGGTGCTGATGCTGCTGAACGTCGTCGGCGTGCTGGCGGGCGTCTATCGCCTGGCGACCGGGCCGGCCGATGAGGTCGGCACCGTGCTGGTGAACATGGCCTGGACCGGCTACAACCTGTTCCTGCTCGGCGCCGCGCTGGCGGTGGCCAAGGAGGCTCGCCAGGTCCGGGTAGCGCATCGCATCCCAGCGCGGCTGCCGCTGACTCTGCACCTGCCCGACGGCAAGTGTCTGCCTTGCCATACGATCGATTACTCAGAGGGCGGCATGGCTATCGAACTCCCGCAGCCCTTGAAGCTGGCGCCGGACTCCCCGCTCTCCGTGTCGATGCGCCGCAGCGGCCGCAGCTTCGCCTTTCCGTGCCGAACCGTCTTCGTCCGCGGCACGCGTCTGAGCCTGCGCTTCGCCGGCCTCACGCTCGAGCAGGAAATGGACCTCGTGCAATGCACGTTCGCGCGCGCCGACGCCTGGCTGCGCGACGAAGAACGCCAGCCCGAGCGAAGCGCCGTCGATGGCCTGCGCGACATCTTCCGTCTCGGCTGGACGGGCTACCGCCTGCTCCTCGCGCAGGGGCTCGAGTCGACGAGCCCGCGGCGCGCCCGCTGGAGCCGGGCCGCGCGCCGCGTCGCCAGCCTGCTTCCCCGCCAGCCGGTTTTCCCCCTAGAAGGACATTCATGAAGCGCCCCGTGCTACTTTCCTTGCTGGCCATGGCGTTGGCCGCTCCGCTGGCCGCCGCCCCGTTGTCCGGCGCCTCCCCCGTCCCCGGCGCCGCGGCGGAGCGTGCGCCGGCCTCGGCCCAGCCGCCGGTCGCCGAGCGGACGCTGAGCTTCCGCCAGCTCGGCGCGTCGTCGCCGCTCAGCCTCAGGGGCGGAAACGGCGTCGCCGGGGTCAACTTCGGCAGTCGCGCCGACGAGGTGATCACGCAGGCCCGGCTCAAGCTGCGCTACACCTATTCGCCGTCGATGTTGGCCGAGCTCTCGCACGTCAAGGTGCTGCTCAACGACGAGGTGGTCGCGGTGCTGCCGCTGCCCAAGGAGCGCGGCGGCGTGCAGCAGGAGGCCGAGCTGCCGCTGGATGCGCGTCTGCTGGCCGACTTCAACCGGCTGCAGTTCCAGCTGGTCGGCCACTACACCCAGCAGTGCGAGGATCCGGCGCACAGCAGCCTGTGGGCGCAGATCAGCAACGCCAGCGAGCTGACGCTCGTCGCGCAGTCGTTGCCGCTGGTCGACGACCTGTCTCGCTTCCCTGAGCCATTCTTCGACCGTCGCGACTTCGGCCGGCTGACGCTGCCCTTCGTGTTTGGCGAGCGGCCGTCGTTCGGCACCCTGCGGGCGGCCGGCGTGCTGTCGTCGTGGTTCGGTGCGGCGGCGCAGTGGCGCGGCGCGCGCTTCCCCGCCTACTTGGGTGGCCTGCCCGACCGCCAGCACGCGGTGGTGTTCGCCACCAACGGCGAGCGTCCGGCCTTTCTCGCCAGCTATCCGCCGGTCGGCGCGCCGACGGTCGCCGTCGTTTCCCACCCGGCGCAGCCGGAGCGCAAGCTGCTGCTGGTGCTGGGGCGCGATGACAAGGACCTGAAGCAGGCCGCCGACGCGCTGGTGCTCGGCCAGGCCGCGATGACCGGCCAGAAGGTGACGATCGGACGGGTCAGCCTCGACGCGCCGCGCCAGCCCTATGACGCGCCCAACTGGGTGCGGCTCGACCGGCCGACCAAGTTCGGCGAGTTGGTGACCGCTCCGCAGGAGCTGGAGGTCGCCGGCCAGCTACCCGACCCGATCCGCGTCAACCTGCGTGTGCCGGCCGATCTCTTCACCTGGCGCAGCCGCGGCATCCCGATCGGACTGAAATTCCGCTACACCGCGCCGGCAAAGTCCGACGGCTCGCAGCTGTCGGTGGGAGTCAACGGCAACTTCGTGCAGAGCTTCGGCCTGCGCCCGGCGGGGCAGGGCGGCGAGCAGTCGTCGCTGCGCCTGCCGCTGCTAGGGGACGGGCTGTTCGGCGCTGCCAACGAGGTGCTGCTGCCTGCCTTCCGCGTCGGCAGCCGCAACCAGCTTCAGTTCCAGTACGCGTTCGAGCTGCAGAAAGAGGGCAACTGCAACGGTACCGTCAACGACAACTTCCGCGCGGCGATCGATCCGGACTCGGAGATCGACTTCAGCGGCTACCCGCACTTCGCGACGATGCCCAACCTCGGCTTCTTCGCCAATTCCGGTTACCCGTTCACCCGGTATGCCGACCTCTCGGACAGTGTGCTGGTGCTGCCGGCGACGCCGTCGGCGCAGGACGTCGAAACGCTGTTGACCCTGCTGGGCCGGATGGGCGAATCGACCGGCTATCCGGCGCTGCGCTACCGGCTGATCGCTCCGGCGCAGATCGGCTCGGCCAAGGACGCCGACCTGCTGGTGATCGGCGCTGCCGCGCAGCAGCCGCTGCTGGCGGGCTGGCGCGACCGCCTGCCGACCGTGATCGACGGCGCGGCGCGGCGCGTCGCCGACGGCGACCGTTTCTTCCGGCAGACTGCCGGCTGGCACGGGCCCGATACGCCCGCCGATACCGCCGTGCGCGGCCAGGCCGAGATCCGCGCTCAGGGCCGGCTCGCTGCGCTGCTCGGCTTCGAGTCGCCGTACAGCCCGGGGCGCAGCGTCGTCGTCGTGACCGGCTCGGAGCCGGCCGCGCTCGGCGAGGCGCTCGACGCGCTTGGGGACGACGCCAGGATCGCCCGCATGTACGGCAGCGCCGTGCTGATCCGCGCCGGCCAGGTCGACAGCCAGCTCGTCGGCCCCACCTACCAGGTCGGCAAGCTGCCCTTGTGGACCTGGGTGTGGTTCTACCTGTCGGAGCGGCCCATCCTGCTGGCGCTGATGGCCATCCTGGCGGTTTGCACCTTCGCCTTCGCGATCCTGCGCCTGCTCAAGGCGGTTGCCGCGCGCCGCCTAGAGGACTGAGTCATGACACGCCTGAACAAGCTTGCGCTGGCCGCGCTGGCGCTATCGCTGGCCGGCGCGGTTCGGGCTGCGCCCTGCGGCGACTGGCCCGACTGGAACGTCTTCAAGCAGCGCTTCCTGTCCGATGGCGGCCGGGTGATAGACCGCAGCATGGAGAATATGCAGACGACCTCAGAAGGGCAGTCGTACGGACTGTTCTTTGCGCTGGTCGGTAACGACCGGGAGGCGTTCGCGCGCATCCTGGACTGGACCCGCGACAATCTGGCCGGTGGCGACCTGACCGTGCGCCTGCCCGCCTGGCAGTGGGGGCGGCACGCCGACGGTAGCTGGGGGGTGATAGACGGCAACAGCGCCTCCGATGCCGACCTGTGGATCGCCTACAGCCTGATCGAGGCCGGCCGCCTGTGGCAGGAGCCGCGTTACGCCGCGCTGGGCAAGCTCCTCGGCCAGCGTATCCTGCGCGAGGAGAGTGCCGAGTTGCCGGGGCTTGGGCCGACGCTGCTGCCGGCGCCGATGGGCTTTCACCCCGAGCCGACGCTGTGGCGCCTTAATCCGAGCTACGTGCCCCTGCAACTGGTCGACCGGATGGGCCGCGCGCTGCCCGCATCGAAGTGGAGCCGGCTCGCGGCCAGTTCCGAGGCGCTGATCGTCGGCAGCGCGCCCAAGGGCTTCGCGCCCGACTGGGCCGGCTACCGGGCGGGAAAAGGTTTTGTCCCCGACACCAAAACCCGGGCGGTCGGCAGCTTCGACGCCATCCGCGTCTACCTGTGGGCCGGGATGCTGGCGCCTGACCATCCGGCGCGCGCGCGCCTGCTCGGCCGGCTGGCGCCGATGGCGGACCTGGTCGACAGGCGGGGCGCGCCGCCGGTCGAGGTCGACACCGTCGGCGGCCACGCCGGTGAAGCCGGGCCGGTGGGCTTTTCGGTGGCGCTACTGCCTTTCCTTTCCGCGTTGGGGCGCAAGAACGCCGTCGACGAACAGTTGACCCGCCTGGCGGCCAAGCCGCTGTCGGAGCGCCCGCGCAACTACTACGAGCATGTGCTGTCGTTGTTCGGCCTAGGCTGGCAGCAGCAGCGCTACGCCTTCAACCGGTACGGTGAAGTCCGGCCGCGCTGGGAGAGTGCATGTCCCGCCTTGCCCCGTTCCTGATCCTCGGCGCGCTGGCGGCGCCGGCCGTCCACGCCGCGGTCGATCCGGCCGAAGCGCTGCTGTCGCAGGCGCGGCGGTGGCAGAGCCTGGACCGCCACGACTTGGCACAGCAGGCGCTAGACAAGCTGCTGCGCATCGCACCCGACCACCCGGATGGTCTGGCCCAGCTCGCGCTTTTGCAGTTGCGGACCATGCGGCGTGCGGAGGCAGCAGCGACGCTTGCCCGGCTCAAGCGGCTTCACCCCGGCCACCAGGGCATCGCGCGCGTCGAGCAGCAGCATCGCCTGCTGGCCGGCGCCGACCAGTCCCGCCTGTTGGCCGCACGCGCACTGGCGCGCAGCGGCAAGGTCGACGCGGCGATCGCGGCCTTCGACGCGCTCTACCGCGGCCGGCCGCCCGAGGGCGAGATGGCGCTCGAGTACTGGCGTCTGGTTGCGCGCAGCGAGCGGAACGGCTGGGCGCGCGCGCACGCCGGCCTGTCCGCGCTGGTGCGCGACTTTCCGGATAACCGACGCTACCGGCTCGCGCTGGCCGAGCTGTACCTGGACAAGCCGCCGGCTCCGGCGAAGCTCTTCGCCGAACTCAAGACCCTTAGCGTCCATCCCGACAGCCGCAGCCAGGCGCTGGGTGTCTGGCGCCGGGCGTTGCTGCAGGAAAGGCTGGACTCGATGCAGCGTGG
The DNA here is from genome assembly GCF_004345725.1 of Crenobacter luteus. Classification (GTDB taxonomy): domain Bacteria; phylum Pseudomonadota; class Gammaproteobacteria; order Burkholderiales; family Chromobacteriaceae; genus Crenobacter; species Crenobacter luteus. Next base: position 28,083 of record NZ_SLXG01000021.1, read on the forward strand.
CGCTTTCGTCGCCTATCTGCGCGAGGTGCCGGACGACGACGCGGTCAAAGACCATCTGGCTGCCCTCGAAGGAGAGGCGGCGAAGCTGCGCGCGCTGCTGGCCGATCCTGCCTACCGAGCCCGGCTCGACGCCGCAGCCCTGCTCGACCAGAACCGCCTGGCCGAGGCGGAGGCCAAGCTCGATCGGGCGCGCACGCGCTACGGCGGCGAGCCTGATGTTCTCGGCGGCTACGGCCGGCTGCGCGAGAAGCAGGGGCGCTACGACGAGGCGATCGACCTTTACCGTCAGGCCGCAGCAAAGGACTCCGACAAGGCCGCGTGGCAGGCGCGCATCGCTAATGCGCGCCTTGCGCGGCAGCTCCAGCTCGCCGAGCGCGCCGAGGCGGCCGGCGAACTCGACAAGGCTTGGGCGATGTTGGCCGAGGCCGCCCGCATCAAACCGCGCTCGGTCGACCTGAAGGTCGCCGAGGGCCGGCTGCTGGCCCGGCGCGGCGAGCGCTCGGGAGCGAGCGCTGCCTACCGGACCGCGCTGAAGATGGATCCCGGCAGCGGCGCTGCGCTCGCGGGTCTGGTCGAGCTGTCGCTGGCGGCTGGTGGAGCGGAGGAGGCGGAGCGCCTGCTCTCGTCCCTCGCGCCCGCGCGGCGCAAGGCTTTCGGCCGCGCCTACGCCGCCGCGCAGGCGCGCGTCGAGCGCGAGCGCGCCGAGCGGCTGCTCGCCGCCGGGCGTCACGAAGAGGCGATCGCCGCGCTGCAGCGCGCGGTCGCGGCAGAGCCGCAAGACCCATGGCACCGCTTTGCGCTGGCCAACGCCCACGTCGCTGCCGGGGAGGCGGTGCGCGGCGAGCGCCTGCTGCGCGAACTGGCCGACGCACCCGGTGCCGATGGCGAGGCGCTCTACGCCTACGCGCTGTTCGGTGCCCGGATTGGGCAGGACAGGGCGGCGCTGGACGCGCTGCAGCGCGTCGCACCCGTACAGCGAAGCGACGGCATGCAGGCCCTGCAGCGCCGTCTCTGGCTGCGCGAAACGCTGCGTCTGGCCAGCGCCGAGCTCGCCGCTGGCCGGCCGGCGCGGGCCGGGCAGCGTCTCGACGAGGCCGAGCGACAACTGGCCGGCGACGCGGAAGCGATGGCCGGGTTGGCACGCGGCTGGCTCGCGCTCGGCCGTCCCGAGCGTGCGCTTGCGCTGTCGGCCCGGCTGAGCACGAGCCAGCCGACGCCGGCGTCTACGCTGCGCCACGCCGACCTGCTGCTCGACATGGACCGCGACGACGAGGTGCGCGCACTGCTGGCGCGGCTGCCGGCCGAGGGGCTGGCCCGGGAGGACGCCGAGGCGCGGGCCGGCCTGCTGGCGGCGCTGGCCGCGCGCAAGGCTGAGCGGTTGTACCGCGACGGCGACCAGGACGGCGCGCGCGTCGTGCTGGAGACGGCGTTGGCCGAGGCGCCGAACGACGCGCGCCTGCTGCGCGAGCTTGCCGCGATCGATATCGCCCAGGCGCGCTGGCCCGACGCGGCGAGCAGGCTGGACGCGGCGCAACGTCGCGCGCCGGGTGACGATGAGGTTCGACTGCTGCGGGTCGACCTTGATCGCCTGAGCGGTCGGCTCGAGGCCGCGCGCTCCGGCATCGAGCAGTTGCTGGCCGAGGCGCCGGGGCGTTCGGTTGACTTCCGGCTGCGCGTCATCGACAGGCTGGAGGCGATGGGTGAGGCTGACGCGGCGCGGGCCGCACTCGTCCGACTGGCCGGGGCCGCCGCGCCGACGCCGCGCCTGTGGGCCTACGCGGCACGGCAGGCGCGCCGCGATAACCTGCCCGACCTCGCGCTGCGCCGCTACCGCAACGGTCTGGCGTCCGCGCCGGCTGCGACGCCGTTCGGCGAGGTGCCGCTGGCGAGTCGGCCGTGGTCCATGCTGCCGGGTGGGGCGGCGGTGGCGGCCGACGCGGGAGACGCGCTGCCCTCGCTCGGAGCAGGGCCGCTGCTTCCCGTCGCCTCCGAGACGGCCGACCGCGTCGCGCTGCACGAGGCCTACGCCGAGCTGCTCGACCGCCGTACCGGCGGCGTCCAGACCGGGATCGAGCTGACGGGACGCAAGTCGGGTACCGCCGGTCAGTCCTCGCTGCGGATGGCGCAGGCACCGCTCGTGGTGACCATCCCGGCGCGCGACGAGGGGCGAGTCTTCCTGAGGGCCGAGCCGGTGACGATGTCGGTCGGCACGCTGTCGCCCGACGACGGCTACAGCCGCGACCGCTTCGGCTCCATCCTGCTGTGCGGCGACGAGGCCGCCCGCCGCGCCTGCGCGGCGCGGGCCGGCGAGCAGCGCGCCACCGGCGTCGCCTTCGGCGTCGGCTACGAAAACGTCCGCTGGCGTGCCGACGTCGGCACCACGCCGATCGGCTTCGCGGTCGAGGACGTGGTCGGCGGTGTCCGCTACTCGGGCGATCTCGGACAACTCTATTACAGCGTCGACGCGTCGCGCCGCCCGCTGACCAGCTCGGTGCTGACCTACGCCGGCACGACCGATCCGGCCAGCGGCCAGACCTGGGGCGGGGTGCGCGCGACCGGCGCCGCCTTCGGCCTGGGTTACGACCGTGGCGGCGCGTTCGGGGTCTGGTCCAACTTCGGCTATCACTGGCTGGACGGCCGGAACGTGAAGGACAACGACCGGCTGACGGCGATGGCGGGGATCTACTGGCGTGTCGTCGACGCCCCCACCGCAAGGATGACGGTCGGCCTGAACAGCATCAACTTCTGGTTCCGGGAGAACCTGTCCGAATTCACCCTCGGTCACGGCGGTTACTACAGCCCGCAGCGCTACAATTCGCTGTCGCTGCCGGTCAGCTACGCCGGCCGCGGCGAGCGCCTGAGCTATGTGCTGCGCGGCTCGGTGTCGGTGTCGAATTCGCGTGAGAAGGATGCGCCCTTCTTCCCGAACGATCCGGAGCGACAGCGCGCGGCCGGCAACCCGGTCTACGCCGGCAGCTCCGGCTGGGGCAGCGGTGCCTCGCTCGGCGGCCTCTTCGAGTACCAGTTGGCGCCCAAGTGGGTGCTGGGTGGCCGCGTCGAGCTCGACTATTCCGAGTTCTACCAGCCCGGCCGCGTCGGCCTCTACCTGCGCTACAGCTTTGCGCCGCCGGCCAGCCCGCTGCCCTTCCCGCCGGAGCCGCTGCAACCGTATTCGAGCTTTTGAGGTCGCGCATCATGAAAACCTTCCCTCCCTGCTGCGTGCTCGGCTCGCTGCTGGCCGCGCTGGCGGCCTTGCCCACCGCCGCGGCCGAGCCGGCGTCGCTGGAAGAGGCCCGGGCGCAGTACTGGAAGACGCCTCACGACCCGGCGGCCATCAACGCGCTGGCCTTGCGGCTACTCGAGGCCGGCGACGCCGCAGGCGCGCGGCTGTTGCTCTACCGCGCGGTCCGGATCGCGCCGGACAGGGTGGACATCCTGGCCAATCTGGCGCGGCTCGAGGCCGGCTCACGCGCCGTCGGGGCGATGCCGGGCGACGCAGCCGGGCTGCCGGACGGCGCGCAGCCCGATCCGGCGCTCGATCCACCGCCCCTGTGGCCGGCGCGGCGCTAGTCTTTTTCCGACGGGGAAGGCGGGCGCCTCAGGCGTCGAGGCTGCGCCGGCGGCCCTTGAGGCTGCGCTTGGTCTTTTCCAGCGTGCGCGCGAGCCCGGGGCCGCGCTTGAGCGCGACGCCGACGGCGAGTACGTCGATCAGTACCAGGTGGACGATGCGCGAGATCATCGGGCTGTAGGTTTCGCTGTCCTCCTGCGTGTCGGCCAACAGCGTGACGGTGGCGAGCTTGGACAGCGGCGAATTCGACGAGGTGATCGCGACCACCTTGCAGCCGCCGGCCAGCGCGATCTCGACCGCGTCCAGGAGTTCTATCGTGCGGCCGGAGTTCGAGATCGCGACCAGCACGTCGTCGGGGCCGAGCAAGGAGGCGGCCATCGCCTGGACGTGGTTGTCGGCGTAGGCGACGGTGGGGATGTCGAAGCGGAAGAACTTGTGCTGCGCGTCGGCGGCGATGATGCCGGAGTTGCCGAGCCCGTAGAATTCGATGCGGCGCGCGTGGGCGAGCAGGGCTATCGCGTCGTCGAGCGCGGCCGAGTTGACCTCGTTGCGGCACTTGATCAGCGCCGAGACGGTGTTGTCGAACACCTTGGCGGCCAGTTCCGAGGTCGGGTCCTCGGGGCCGACGCTCGAATGCACGTAGGGCACGCCGTTGACGAGGCTGCCGGCAAGCTTGAGCTTGAAGTCGGACAGGCCCGCGCAGCCGAGCGAGCGGCAGAAGCGGATCACCGTCGGCTGGCTGACGCCGGCGTCGCGCGCGATGTCGGCGACCGCCGCCTGGATGAAGGCGTTCGGTTGCGAGAGCACCAGCTCGGCCACCTTCCGTTCCGCCGAGGAGAAGAGGTCGAGCTGGCTTTTGATGCGATCAAGCATGGATTACCCGTCCAGGTGTGCGGCCAGCGCGGCCGCCGCTCCTGTCAGGGCCGGCCATGGGCTGGTGATGACGTAAACCGGGATCGCCGCGAGGTAGGCCGAGAAGCGGCCCTTGTCCTCGAAGCGGGCGCGGAACGGCGAACGGGCGAAATAGTCGCCGAGCTTGGGCACGATGCCGCCGCCGATGTACACGCCGCCGCGCGCGCCCAGCGTCAGCGCCAGGTTGGCCGCGGCGGTGCCGAGTATAGCGGTAAACGTGTCGATCGCCTCGCGGCAGCGCACGCATTCGCCGCCGACGCCTTCGGCGCTGATCTGCGACGCGGTCTTCGGCTCCCAGCTTTCGCCGGCGATGTGGCTCAGCGCCTCGTAGATCAGCTTCAGGCCCGGGCCGGACAGCATGCGCTCCATCGACACGTGGCCGAAGCGCGCGCGCGCGAAGCGCCAGATCTCCAGCTCGCGCTCGTCGAAGGGCGCGAAGCTGGCGTGGCCGCCTTCGCCGGCCAGCGCGACCGGCGCGCCGCCCGGCGTCGGCACGAGGCCGGAAACGCCCAGCCCGGTGCCGGCGCCGAGCAGGGCCAGCGGCGCGCCCGCCAGCGCCTCGCCGCCGCCGACGCGCACCAGTTCGTGCCCGGGCAGGTGCGGCAGCGACAGCGCCAGCGCGGTGAAGTCGTTGATGACGAGCAGGGTGTCGAGGCCGAGCGCGAGGCGGGTCGCCTCGATCGAGTAGGCCCAGTGGTGGTTGGTCATCTGCACCCAGTCGCCGGTGACCGGGTTGGCGATGCCGATAGACGCGTGGCGCACCGCCGCTTCGCCGGCGTCGGCGAGGTAGGTGCGGATGGCCATTTCCATCGTCGGGTAGTCGGCGCAGGCGAGCACCTCGATCCTGTCCAGCACGCCGGGCGCGGTCTCGAGCGCGAAGCGGGCGTTGGTGCCGCCGATGTCGGCGATCAGGCGCGGGAAGTCAGCGGGTCCAGTAAGCATCGAAGGGCACTTTCGTCTGGTGGATGAGCGCGCTGATCGGCAGCGCGGCCGAAAGGTTGGCCGAGGCGGCCTCGAACACCTGTTTCTTGGTCTCGCCGGCGATCGCGAGGATCAGCCGTCCCGCCGACAACAGCGCCGCCAGCGTCAGGCTGATGCGCGCGTGCGGCGCCGCGGGCGGCGTCACCGCGAGGTAGGCGTTGGGGTTGGCCGGGTCGAGCCCGGCCGCCAGTTCCGGCGCGGCGGGGAACAGCGAGGCGGTGTGACCGTCCTCGCCCATGCCGAGCACGACGACGTCGATCGCCTGGTACGACCGGTTCGCGGCGGCGACCGAGGCTTCGAGGTCGGCCGGGTCGGCGACGAGGCCGGCGAAGCGCGCGGCGGCGGCACGGCCGGTCAAGAGGTGCTCGCGCACCAGACGCTCGTTGCTGTCCGGGTGGTCGGCCGGCACGAAGCGCTCGTCGACCAGTGTGACGGTCACGCGCGACCAGTCAAGGTCGGCCTCGGCCAAGGTTTTAAAGAGCGGCACCGGCGACTTGCCGCCCGACACCGCGAGGCGCGCCCGGCCCTTCTCGGCCAGCGCCTGGCCCAGGCCGGCGACGATGGCCTCGGCCAGCCGGGCGACGTGCTCGTCGCCGTTCTTGCAGGCAATCCACATTTCACACTTCCTCGTGCCAGGCGGCGCCGTCGCGCGAGAGCAGGGCGCTGGAGGCCGCCGGGCCCCAGGTGCCGGCGGTGTAGCTCTTGGGCGGCACCGGGCTCGTCGCCCAGGTTTCCAGGATAGGTTCGACCCAGCGCCAGGCCTCGGCCAACTCGTCGCGGCGCATGAACAGCGACAGGTCGCCGCGGATCACGTCGAGCAGCAGGCGTTCGTAGGCGTCGGCGCGGCGCACCTTGAACATCGACTGGAAGTCGAGGTTCAAATAGGTCGGCTGCAGGCGCATGCCGTCGCCCGGTTCCTTGGCGAGGAAGTAGAGGCGGATGCTCTCGTCCGGCTGCAGGCGGATCACCAGCCGGTTGGCGAAGGACTGGCCGCTCGGGTTCGGGAACAGCGTGTGCGGCACGTCGCGGAAGTTGATCACGATCTCGGCGACGCGCTCGGCCATGCGCTTGCCGGTGCGCAGGAAGAAGGGCACGCCGGCCCAGCGCCAGTTGGAGATCTCGGCCTTGAGCGCGACGAAGGTTTCGGTGCGGCTGTCGGCCGGGATGTTCGCCTCCTCGTGGTAGCCGACCACCGGGCGGCCGCCGGCCGCGCCGGCCTTGTACTGCGCGCGCACCGTCTTGTTGGCGACGTCCTCGGCGCTGAACGGCTTGAGCGCCTTGAGCACTTTCAGTTTCTCGTCGCGGATCTCGTTGGCGGTCAGGCTGGCCGGCGGCTCCATCGCGACGATGCACAACAGTTGCAGCAGGTGGTTTTGCACCATGTCGCGCAAGGCGCCGGTCTTGTCGTAGAAGTCGCCGCGCGCCTCGACGCCGAGGTCCTCGGCGATCGAGATCTGCACGTTGTCGACCCATTCGCGCCGCCACAGCGGCTCGAACAGCGCGTTGCCGAAGCGGATCGCCATCAGGTTCTGCACCGATTCCTTGCCGAGGTAGTGGTCGATCCGGTACAGCTGGTCTTCATTGAAGAAGCGCGCGACGGCGGCGTTGATGTCGTTCGACGACGCCAGGTCGTGGCCGAGCGGCTTTTCGAGCACCACGCGCACCTGCGGGTGGTTGAGGCCGACCGCGGCCAGCTGCTCGCAGAGGGTCGAGAACAGCTGCGGCGCGGTCGCCAGATAACAGACGGTGACGCGACCGGAGCGTTGGCCGAGGTGCGCGGCCAGCGCCGCGAAGTCGGCGGCGTCGGCGGCGTCGAGCTTCAGGAAGTCGATGCGTGCGACGAAGGAGGCCCAGGCGGCCGCGTCGAAATCGTTCTTCACGTGCGGCCGGGCCTGCGCGTCCATCTGCGCGAGGTAGGCGTCGCGGCCGATGTCGCTGCGGCCGAGCGCGACGATGCGCCCTTCGGGGTGAAGCAGCTCGGCCTTGTGCGCCTGATAGAGCGAGGGCAGCAGCTTGCGCATCACCAGGTCGCCGGTGCCGCCGAACAGCACCATGTCGAAAGCCGGCGTGGTCGCCATGGGACTCCTCCAAATCTTCCAGTGTTGTGTGGGGTGTGAGCGGATTGTAGTTATATTACGCAATACGAACCAGCGCCTAATCGTGATGGAGCCACCGTTTTTTATGAGGGATTACCAGTACTATCGCGTGGACAAAATAAGCAAATAACTGATAAATAAATAAAAAATATCTTTTCGAGATGGTGTGGCGCGGCGAGATCCGGTTTTCGTGTTGCGTTTTGATTGTAGTAAAACTACTATTCGACGCAACGACGAACCCGACCCACAGGATGACCGCCATGGCGCTTCACCCCGTTCTGGCCGAAGTGACGGCCCGCATCATCGAGCGCAGCCGCCCGACCCGCGACGCCTACCTCGCCCGCACCCGCCAGGCTTACCGCCAGAAGGTGGAGCGCAGCCAGCTCGGCTGTACCAATCTTGCGCACGCCATCGCCGCGATGCCGGCCGGCGACAAGATTCTCTTGAAGGAGGTGGCCAAGCCCAACCTCGCGATCGTGTCGGCCTACAACGACATGCTGTCGGCCCACCAGCCGCTCGAGGCCTATCCGGCGTGGATCAAGCAGGCGGCGCACGACGCCGGCGCCACCGCGCAGTTCGCCGGCGGTGTGCCGGCGATGTGCGACGGCGTGACCCAGGGCCAGGCCGGCATGGAACTCTCGCTGTTCAGCCGCGACGTGATCGCGATGTCGACCGCGGTCGCGCTCTCGCACCAGATGTTCGACGCCGCGCTCTACCTAGGCGTGTGCGACAAGATCGTGCCGGGCCTGATGATCGGCGCGCTGACCTTCGGCCACCTGCCGGCGGTGTTCGTGCCGGCCGGCCCGATGACCACCGGCATGTCCAACGACGAGAAGGCCAAGACCCGCCAGCTGTTCGCGCAGGGCAAGATCGGCCGCGAGGAACTGCTCGAAGCCGAGTCGAAGTCCTACCACGGCCCGGGCACCTGCACCTTCTACGGCACCGCCAACTCGAACCAGATGCTGATGGAGATCATGGGCCTGCACCTGCCGGGCTCCGCCTTCGTCCATCCGAACACGCCGCTGCGCGAGGCGCTGACGCGCGAGGCCGCGCGTCGCGCCGCCGCGATCTCGGCGCAGGGCCAGGCGTTCACGCCGGTCGCCGAAGTGATTTCCGAAAAGGCGATCGTCAACGCCATCGTCGGCCTGCACGCCACCGGCGGCTCGACCAACCACACGCTGCACCTGGTCGCCATCGCGCGCTCGGCCGGCATCCAGATCAACTGGGACGACTTCTCCGACTTGTCGGCCGTCGTACCGCTGCTGGCGCGCGTCTACCCGAACGGCAAGGCCGACGTGAACCACTTCCACGCCGCCGGCGGCATGGGCTTCGTGATCCGCGAGCTGCTGGACGCCGGCCTCTTGCACGAGGACGTCAAGACCGCCGCCGGCGACGGCCTGCGCCACTACACCCGCGAGCCCTTCCTCGACGACGGCGTGCTCGCCTGGCGCGAGGCGAGCGCGACCTCGCTCGACGAGGACGTGCTGCGCCCGGCCTCGCGCCCGTTCAGCGCCGACGGCGGCCTGAAGCTCCTGACCGGCAACGTTGGCCGAGCCGTGATCAAGGTCTCGGCGGTCAAGCCCGAGCACCGCGTCGTCGAGGCGCCGGCGCTGGTGTTCGACCACCAGGACGATCTCTTGGCCGCCTTCAAGCGCGGCGAGCTCGAACGCGACTTCGTCGCGGTGATCCGCTTCCAGGGCCCGCGCGCCAACGGCATGCCCGAATTGCACAAGCTGACGCCGGCGCTGTCGGTGCTGCAGGAGCAGGGCTTCAAGGTCGCGCTGGTGACCGACGGCCGCATGTCCGGCGCGTCCGGCAAGGTGCCGGCGGCGATCCACGTCAGCCCCGAGGCCGCCGCAGGCGGCGATATCGCCCGCGTGCGCGACGGCGACCTCGTGCGCGTGAACGCCGAGACCGGCGAGCTGGCCGTGCTCGTGCCGGAGGCCGACTGGGCGGCGCGCGAGGTGGCGGTGGCCGACCTCTCGGCCAACCAGCACGGCGTGGGCCGCGAGCTCTTCTCGGTTTTCCGCCTCAACGCCGACGCCGCCGAGGCTGGCGCCGGTTCGTTCCGACTTCCCGATTGGCAGGAGTAAGACACAGATGGACGCACTGACCTTGTTGCAGCAAAGCCCGGTGATGCCGGTAATCGTGATCAAGGAACTGGACACGGCGGTCGATCTGGCGCGCGCGCTGGTCGAGGGCGGCATCCGCTCGCTCGAGGTGACGCTGCGCTCGGACGCCGCGCTCGACGCGATCCGCGCGATCGGCGCCGAGGTGCCCGACGCCATCGTCGGCGTCGGCACGGTGCTGACGCCGGCCCAGCTCGAGGCTTCGCTTGCGGCCGGCGCGCGCTTCGCGATCAGCCCGGGGCTGACGCCCGACCTCGCCGCCGCCGCGCGCGATATCGACGTGCCCTTCCTGCCCGGCGTGGCGACGCCGAGCGAGGCGATGTGGGCGGCCGAGCAGGGCTTTTCGGTGCAGAAGCTGTTCCCGGCCGAGGCGGTCGGTGGCCGCGCGCTTCTGAAGGCGCTGGCCGGCCCGCTGCCGCAGCTGAAATTCTGCCCGACCGGCGGCATCAACCTGGCCAACGCGCCCGAGTATCTCGCGCTGCCGAACGTGATGTGCGTCGGCGGCTCGTGGCTGACGCCCGAGGCGGCCGTCGACGCGCGCGACTGGGCGACCATCACCCGTCTGGCCCGCGAGGCGAGCGCGCTGGCGCGCTGAGCACCGCCGCGGGTCACGAAGAAATAGAGGACACCCCCATGCTCAAACACTGCGCTTCCCCGTCCGCCGCCTTCGACCGCCGCGAGCCGGCCCCGGCGCCGCGCGTCTGGAAGTTCGGCGACGGTTTCGCCGACCTCGTCGCCGGCGCGCGCTTCCGTTTCGACCGCAACCCTGCCCAGGGCGACGCGACCCGCGTCGCGTTGCCGCACCCCGAACTGTTCGAGGCGGCGCGTCCGGGCGATGCGCTGCTGGTCGACGGCGGCCGGCTGCGTTTCCGCGTCCTTAGCGCGACGCGGGATGTAATCGATACCGAAGTCACCCGGGGCGGCGAGATCCTCGACCGCGAGGGCGTCCGGCTCGAGGCCGGCCCGCTCTCGGCCGCCCACTGATAGCAACCAGAACAGTCATCGCAATGACGGGATCACACAAAGGACTGCAAGGATGAAAACCAACGACGCGCTCAAGGCGCTGTTTCCGCGCTACAGCGACATTCCCGGCGAACGCCAGATTCTCGCGCCGCTGCACCAGAAAAGCCTGCTGGTGAACGGCCAGCTCAAGATCTGGAACGGCGAGACCCGCCCGGTCTACTCGCCGATGCTCACCCAGGGTGGCGACGGCGCACTCGAGCGCGTCGAGATCGGCAGCCTGCCGGTGACCGGCAAGGCCGAGGCCGACGAGGCGCTCGACGCCGCGGTGGCCGCCTACGACAACGGTCGCGGCGAATGGCCGACCATGTCGGTCGCCCAGCGCATCGCCTGCGTCGAGGATTTCACCCGCCAGATCCTCGCCAAGCGCAGCGAGATCGTGAACCTCCTGATGTGGGAGATCGGCAAGAGCCTGCCGGATTCCGAGAAGGAATTCGACCGCACCATCGTCTACATCAAGGACACCATCGACGCGCTCAAGAAGCTCGACAACGACAACTCGCGCTTCCAGATCGTCGACGGCACCATCGGCCAGATCCGCCGCTCGCCGCTGGGCGTCACGCTGTGCCTGGGCCCGTACAACTACCCGCTGAACGAAACCTTCACCACGCTGATCCCGGCCCTGATCATGGGCAACGTGGTGGTGATCAAGCCGCCGAAGTTCGGCGCGCTCTTGTACTACCCGATGCTCGAAGCCTTCCGCAGCGCCTTCCCGGCCGGCGTGGTCAACACGATCTACGGCAAGGGCTCGGAGCTGGTGCCCTACCTGATGGGCAGCGGCAAGATCAACGTGCTGGCGCTGATCGGCTCCAGCCGCGTCGCCGACCAGCTGAAAAAGGCGCACCCGAAGTCCAACCGCCTGCGCGCGGTGCTCGGCCTCGACGCCAAGAACGCCGCGATCATCCTGCCGGACGCCGACCTCGACCTGGCCGTGAAGGAATGCATCGCAGGCAGCCTGTCGTTCAACGGCCAGCGCTGCACCGCGATCAAGATGATCCTGGTGCACCAGTCGATCGCCGAAGCATTCCTGCGCCGTTTCTCCGAGGCGGTCAACGCGCTGAAGATCGGCATGCCGTGGGAGAAGGGCGTGATGATCACGCCGCTCCCGGACACCGAAAAGTGCGCGTATCTGACCGAATGCATCGAAGACGCCAAGGCCCGTGGCGCGCGCGTGATCAACGAGGGCGGCGGCGAGGTGGCCCAGACGCTGTTCAAGCCCGCCGTGGTGTTCCCGGTCAGCGAAGGCATGAAGCTCTACCGCGAGGAGCAGTTCGGCCCGGTGGTGCCGGTCGCGCCGTTCGAGGACATCGAGGACGCGCTCGACTACGTGATCAGCTCCGACTACGGCCAGCAGGTCAGCCTGTTCGGCTCCGACCCGCACCAGATCGCCGCGCTGGTCGACCCGCTCGTCAACCAGGTGTGCCGCGTCAACCTCAACTGCCAGTGCCAGCGCGGTCCGGACGTGTTCCCGTTCGCCGGCCGCAAGGACTCGGCCGAGGGCACGCTGTCGGTGCACGACGCGCTGCGCGCCTTCTCGATCCGCTCGATGGTGGCGACCAAGGAAACCGACGCGAGCAAGAAGCTCCTGGACGCGATCGTGCAGTCGAACGAGAGCAACTTCATCAACACCCGTTTCATTCTGTGAGCACCTGAGTTGGGCCGCCCGTTCGCGGGCGGCCGCTTTTTTCATCGGGAACACGCACGATCATCACGCCGCGGCCGATCGACCCGATCCGCGCCGGGGCAGGGGCTTTGCATCATGTACAAACTCGTTTTGCTGCGTCACGGCGAATCGGTCTGGAACCTCGAGAACCGCTTCACCGGCTGGACCGACGTCGCCTTGACCGAACGCGGCCGCGCCGAGGCGCGCCGCGCCGGCCGCCAGTTGCGCGAGGCCGGCTTCGCCTTCGACATCGCCTACACCTCGATGCTCAAGCGCGCCATCCACACGCTGTGGCTGGTGCAGGAGGAGCTCGAGCGCGAGTGGATTCCGGTCGAGCACAGCTGGCGTCTGAACGAACGCCACTACGGCGCGCTGCAGGGGCTGAACAAGGCCGAAACCGCCGCCGAATTCGGCGAGGAACAGGTCACCGCCTGGCGCCGCTCCTACGACGTGCCGCCGCCGCCGCTCGAGGACGGCGACGCGCGCCTCGGGCTCGACGATCCGCGCTACGCCGATCTGGCGCCGGCCGAGTTCCCGCGCGCCGAATGCCTGAAGGACACCGTCGAGCGCTTCCTGCCGTACTGGCACGAGGCCATCGTGCCGACGATCCGCGCCGGCAAGAGCACGCTGATCGTCGCGCACGGCAACAGCCTGCGCGCGCTGGTCAAGTACCTCGACGGGCTGTCCGACGAGGCCATCGTCGACGTCAACATCCCGACCGGTGTGCCGCTGGTGTACGAGCTCGACACCGATCTGAAACCGACCGCGCGCTACTACCTGGGCGACGCGGCCGAAGTCGCGGCGGCGATGGAAGGCGTCGCCAGACAGGGCCGCGCCGCCTGAGGCGGGCGGCGCCGAAACCGGGGCGCGCGTCGCGCGCCGATCACCGCGGCGGCCGCATTACAAAACCACAGGCCGTTCCGATTGCACGGAGAGAAACATGTCCAAGCAGATGGCAAGTCAAAACTATACCCAGCCCCTGGCGGTGCTGACCTCGCTGTTCTTCATGTGGGGGCTGATCACCTCGCTGAACGACATCCTGATCCCGCACATGAAGGCGATCTTCGACCTCAGCTTCGTCCAGGCGGCGCTGATCCAGTTCAGCTTCTTCACCGCCTACTTCGTGATGTCCTTCCCGTCGGGCTACCTGGTCGAGAAGGTCGGCTACAAGCAGGGCATCGTGATCGGCCTCGTCGTCGCCGGCGTCGGCTGCCTGTTGTTCTACCCGGCGGCGAGCGTGCGCTCCTATCCCTTCTTCCTGGCCGCGCTGTTCATCCTCGCCTCGGGCATCACGCTGCTGCAGGTCGCGGCCAACCCCTACGTGACGCTGCTCGGCCAACCCGAGACCGCGTCGAGCCGCCTGAACCTGACGCAGGCGTTCAACTCGCTGGGCACCGCGGTCGGCCCCTTGCTCGGCTCGGTGCTGATCCTGTCGGTGGCGATCAAGTCGGCCGACGAGATGAAGGCGCTGTCGCCCGAGCAGCTGGCCGCCTACACCGCGAACGAGGCCGCGTCGGTGCAGACGCCTTACCTGATCCTCGCCGGTGTGTTGTTCACGATCGCCGTCGTGTTCGCGCTGCTCAAGCTGCCGGCGATCAGGGATTCGGCCGCTGGCGCCGCCGAGGCGCAGCCCGAGCGGCCGCTCGCGCAGCCGCACGACAGCGTGTGGGGCTACCGCCACCTGGTGCTCGGCGCGCTCGGTATCTTCGTCTACGTCGGCGCCGAGGTGTCGATCGGCAGCTTCCTCGTCAGCCTGATGGAGCAGCCCGAGATCGCCGGCCTCACGTCCGAGGCCGCCGGCAAGTACCTGGCGATCTACTGGACCGGCGCGATGATCGGCCGCTTCATCGGCGGCGTGCTGATGCGCTGGATCCGGCCGGGCCACATGCTCGCCTTCAACGCGCTGATGAACGCCGCGCTGATCGCGCTGGCGATGGGCGCCGGCGGCAAGGCGGCGATGTGGGCGCTGATCGCGATCGGCCTCTTTAACTCGATCATGTTCCCGACCATCTTCTCGCTGGCGCTCGAGGGCCTGGGCAAATTCACCAGCGAAGGCTCGGGTGTCTTGTGCATGGCGATCGTCGGCGGCGCGCTGGTGCCCTTGGTGCAGGCCTTCTTCGCCGACCGCATCGGCCTCCTGTACTCGTTCGCCGTCCCGCTGCTCTGCTACCTGTACATCGTCTACTACGGTGCCCGTGGCCATAACCCGGACTACGGCGCCGCGCCGGCGCCGGCCGCGGCCAAGCGCTGAAACCGCTCCGTATCAACGGCCCCGCTTAGCGGGGCTTTTTCGTCCTGAAAGGAAGACCATGCAGGAACCCGTCCGCGTCGGCCTCGTCGGCTACGGCGCCTCGGCCAAGACCTTCCACGCGCCCTTGATCGCCGCGACCGAGGGGCTCGAACTCGTCGCCGCCAGCAGTCGCGACGCCGCGAAGGTGCACGCCGACTTTCCCGGCCTCGCCGTCGAGTCCTCGGCCGAGGCGCTGATGGCGCGCGACGACGTCGAGCTCGTCGTGATCCCGACGCCGAACGACAGCCACTTTCCGCTCGCGCTGGCGGCGCTGGCAGCCGGCAAGCACGTCGTCGTCGACAAGCCGTTCACCGTCACCGTCGCCGAGGCCGAAACCTTGGCCGAGGCCGCGCGACAAGCCGGCCGGGTGCTGTCGGTGTTCCACAACCGCCGCTGGGACGCCGACTTCCTGACGGTGAAGGCGCTGATCGACGCCGGCCGGCTCGGCCGCGTCGTCGCCTTCGAATCGCGCTTCGACCGCTATCGCCCGCAGGTGCCGGTGCGCTGGCGCGAGAGCGCCGACAGCGCCGGCACCGGGCTGTGGTACGACCTCGGCCCGCACCTCATCGACCAGGCGCTGCAGCTCTTCGGCCCGCCCGACGGCGTGTTCCTGTCGCGCGAGACGGTGCGCGACGGCGCAAAGGTCGACGACGCCTTTCGCGCGCTGTTGCGCTACCCGCGGCTGCAGGTGGTGCTGTCGGCCAGCGCCTTGATGGCCGAGCCGGGCGCGCGCTTCGCGGTGCACGGCAGCGACGCGAGCTTCGTCAAGCACGGGCTCGACGGGCAGGAGGCCGCGCTCAAGGCCGGCCGCGCGCCCGGCGGCGCCGACTGGGGCCGCGACGCGCGCCACGGCACGCTGACCCGCTGGCGGGACGGCGCGCCGGTCTACGAAACGGTGCCGACCCGTCGCGGCGACTATCCGGCCTATTACGCGGCGCTGCGCGACGCGATCCGCGCCGGCTCGGCCAACCCGGTGAGCGCCGACGAGGCGATCGCGGTGATGCGCGTGATCGAGGCCGGCTGCGTCAGCGCCGCCGAGGGCCGCGAGGTGACGTTCGCGAAGAGGGGGCATGAGCGCGCCGATTTCGTCGGCACCGTACGGCAGCGGCGCGCGCTTTGACGCGGCGAGCGCGCGGGGCCATCCGCCGCCCCGTCTTTTCGCGTCGCCCTGCGCGGCCGCGCGGCGTTCTCTATAGTGGGCCAATAGGGTTGACCCGCCCCGTCCGGGCGGAGCCCGTTGCCAAGGAGGATGCCTATGTCGCAAGCGAGAGCGACGGTTACGTCGCCGCGTGTCGCGGGGTCGCGGGCCGGTCTGCCGGCCGCGACGGTCGGAATCAGCGTGAAACGGAAGGAGTCGCCATGGGTCGTTCGTCGTGGTGGCTGGTCGTCGGCATGGCGCTGGCGGCGGGCGCGTTCGCCGGCGGGGAGCCGCGCGCCAGTTCGGCGGCCGAGCGGTATGTCGCCGCCAAGCTCGACTGCAACAATATGAGCCGCTACCAGCGCGAGCTTTGCCTGCGCGAGGCCGAGGACGCCTACCGGCGCGACAGCGCGCAGGAGCTGCGCCGCTGAGTCGTGGCGCCGGCAAGGCCCGCCGACAAGCCGCCCCGCGTGGGCGGCTTGGTTTTTTATCGCGGTATGTTGTAGTAAAACTACTAAATTTATGGTGTCTTTGTGACGGCTTTTGTCATGGTTTTTCGGCGTTTTTTTGATAAAAGCGCGATGTGTCCTTGTTTTGACGATTGAGTTGGTAGTAAAACTACTTTTTGCGGCGCGTGACGCCGCCGCCCGTGCGTGGGCCGGGCGAACGACAACAATCACATCGACGAAGGGAAAGCCCAATGATGCCGGAAGCCGAAGAACACGATCGCGACGCGCCGTTCAGGAGCGACGTCGCCCGTCTGGACGCCTTGCTCGAGGAGGTGCTTAGCGAGGAGGAGGGCGAGTCGCTGTGCCGCCGTCTGCGCGAGATTCCCATCGCGTCCGACGGCGCCGACGCGGCGCCGGCCGGGTTCGAGCCGGAGACGGTCGGCACGCTGGTGCGCGCCTGCGGCTTTTACAGCCAGCTGTTCAATATCGCCGAAGACCTGCACGCCACGCGGCTGGCGCGCGCCGGGCGTCGCGCCGGCGCGGCGCCCGGCCGCGGGAGCGTCGAGCGGGTGCTGATCCGGCTCCGGCAGGACGGCGTCGGCCTGGACCGCCTGAAGTCGGCCTTCGCCGGGTTCGAGGTCGCGCCGGTGCTGACCGCGCACCCGACCGAGGTGCAGCGCCAGAGCGTGCTCGACGCGCAGCGCGCGGTGCGCCGCGCGTTGTCGCACCTGCAGCGCGCCGACCTGACGCGCGACGAGGAGGCCGAGCTGTCCGACCGCCTCAAGCGCGTGCTGCTGCGGCTGTGGCAGACCTCCGAGATCCGCCATTTCAAGCTGACGGTGCGCGACGAGATCGAGAACGGCGTCGCCTACCACGGCCTGACCTTCTTCACCGCGCTGCCGCGCCTCTACCAGCAGCTCGAGCGGCGCATCGAGGCGGTCTACGGCGAGAAGGTCGCGCTGCCGTCCTTCCTGCGCGTCGGCAGCTGGATCGGCGGCGACCGCGACGGCAACCCCAACGTCGACGCCACGGTGCTGCGCGCCGCGTTCACGCGCCAGGCCGAGGTGGCGTTCGGCCACTACTTCGGCGAGCTGGCCGGGCTGTACCGCGAGCTGTCGCTGTCGGCGCGCCGCGTCGCGGTCAGCGACGGCGTGCAAAGGTTGGCCGAGGCGTCGCCGGACGTGGCCGAGAGCCGCCGCGAGGAGCCGTACCGGCTGGCGCTGGCGACCATCGAGGCGCGGCTGGCCGGCAGCGCGCGCGCGCTCGGCCTGCCGCTGTCCGGCCGCTACCCGGCCGCCGAGCCGTACGCCGACCAGCGCGCCTTCCTCGCCGACCTGTCGCTGCTGGCGGCGTCGCTGGCCGCGCACGGCAGCGGCCTGCTGGCCGAGGGCCGGCTCGGCCGGCTGATGCGCGCGGTCGACGTGTTCGGCTTCTACCTGATGCCGGTCGATTTGCGCCAGCACGCGGCGATCCACGCCGGGGTGGTGGCCGAGCTGTTCGCGCGCGCCGGTCTCGAGGAATACGGCGCGCTCGACGAGGCGGCGCGCGTGCGCGTGCTCAGTCGCGAGCTGGCGACGCCGCGGCTGCTGTACTCGCCGTACGTGCAGTA
>NZ_SLXG01000022.1 GCF_004345725.1 Crenobacter luteus
ACGCGGATGTCGGGGCGCGAACCCTCGACGTAGATCTTGCGCGAGTTGGGCAGCGGCTGGATGGCGGCGCTGTCCACCACCATTTCGGTATTCAGGTTGGTCGGGGCGTTCATGGCGAATCCTCGGGTTCAGGCGGTGAGGCTGCGGCTCAGGTAGACGACCAGCAGCATGTAGCCGGCGACGAAGGCGGCTTCGCTCGACATCAGCACGATGGGTTTCCAGCCCAGCTCGGCCAACTTCTCGAGCGAGGTCTTGATGCCGAGCGCGGCGATCGAGATCACCAGGCACCAGCGCGACAGCGTGGAGCTGGCCTCGACGACGGCGGGCGGCAGCCAGCCGACGCTGTTGAGCGTGGCCAGCGCGGCGAATACCACGAGAAAGAGCGGCAGGATGGGGGCCTTGGCGCCACCCGTCGCGGTTTTCTGGCGCTCGGCGTGGAAGGTCAGCGCGAGGATCATGACGACCGGCATCAACATCGCCACGCGGAACATCTTGGACAGCGTCGCGGCGTCGCCCACCTCGGGCGAGATGATCAGGCCGGCTCCGACCACCTGCGCGACGTCGTGGATCGAGCCGCCGAGGAACAGCCCGGCCTCGGCGGTCGTGAGGCCGGCGGCCTTGACGATCAGCGGGTAGAGCACCATCGCCACGGTCGAGAAGATCGCGACGCCGATCGCGGTCAGGAGGGTGTAGCGCTCGTTCTCCCGCGTCGCCGGCAGCGTCGACGAGATCGCCAGCGTGGCCGAAATGCCGCAGATGCCGGTGCCGCCGCCCGAGAGCAGGCCGAGCATGGACGGCAGGCCGAGCACGCGCGCCATCAGGAGGCCGAAGCCTATGGTCAGCGCGACCGCGCCGATCAGCGCGCCGACGCCGGCGAGGCCGAGCGCGCTCACGTCGCTGGCGACGATGCGCGCGCCCAGGAGGGCGACGCCGAAACGCACCAGCTTCTTGGCCGAAACCTCGATGCCGGGCAGGCATTTCTCGGTGTCGGACAGGAAGTGGAAGGCAATGCCGATCAGGAGCGCGTAGAGGAATTGCGGGCCGCCGTAGTGCTCGGAGACGAAGGTGGCGGCCACGGCGATGACGCCGCAGAGCATGAAGCCCGGCAGCAGGCTGCGTGTCCGCGTCAGCACGGACGGGAAGGGAAGGGCGAGTTGGGAAAACATGTCGTCGGGCTCCGGGGCGTGGGGTCACCGAAAAGGCGTCGCCTTGCGCCTCCCGGGCGGGCCGGGAGGCGGCGCTTGCCGCCCGTCAGGGGCGGCATTGGCTCAGACGTAGTCCTTGTACTTGTCGAGCAGTCGGGTGGGTTTGGCGAGGGCGTCGCGGCGGAAGGGGTCGCCGAGTTCGCGGGTGCAGAGGATCTCGACGATGCAGGTTTTGCCGTGGTTCATCTGCAGGTCGATGGCTTTTTTCAGCGCGGGTCCGACGTCCTCGAGGCGGTCGACGACGATGCCCTCGGCGCCCATGGCGCGGGCGATTTGGGCGAAGCTGGGGTTGTCGAGTTCGCCGGCGACGAAGCGGCGGTTGTAGAAGTCGACCTGGTTCTTCTTCTCGGCGCCCCACTGGCGGTTGTGGAACACCACGGCGGTGACCGGGATGTTGTGGCGCACGCAGGTGAGGGTTTCCATCAGGCTCATGCCCCAGGCGCCGTCGCCGGCGTAGGAGACGGCCGGGCGGTGCGGCGCGGCGACCTTGGCGCCGATGATGGTGGGGAAGGCGTAGCCGCAGTTGCCCCAGCTCATGGCGGCGAAGAAGCTGCGCGGTTTCTCGAAGCGCAGGTAGCTGTTGGCGACCGAATTGATGTTGCCGATGTCGGTGGACACCATGACGTCGTCGGGCATCGCCTTCTCGAGTTCGCGCAGCACCTGGCGCGGGTGCAGGTAGTGTCCGCCGTTGAAGGTGCGTTCGCGCTTTTGCTCCTCGATCATGTCGAGGCTGAACGCGTCGCGCTCGTGGGTCCACTCGTCCAGTTCCTGCTCCCAGGCGGCCTTCTCGGTGGCGATGACGTCGGCGCGCGCTTCGCGGCTGGCGTCGCAGGCGAGGGTGCGGTTGGCGAGGCGCTGGGTGAGGGCGACGGCGGCCGCCTTGGCGTCGCCGCAGATGCCGACCGAGATCTTCTTCACCAGGCCGAGCATCTTGTGGTCGGCGTCGATCTGGATGATCTTGGCGTGCTTCGGCCAGTAGTCGAGGCCGTGCTGCGGCAGGGTGCCGAACGGGCCGAGGCGGGAGCCGAGCGCGACCACCACGTCGGCGCGCGCGATCAGCTTCATCGCCGCCTTGGAGCCCTGGTAACCGAGCGGGCCGCACCACAGCGGGTGGCTGGCCGGGAAGGAGTCGTTGTGCAGGTAGCTGTTGACCACCGGCGCGCCGAGGCGCTCGGCCAAGGCCTTGCATTCCTCGACGGCGTCGGCCATCACTACGCCGCCGCCGGAGATGATCACCGGGAACCGGGCGTTGGCCAGCAGCTCGGCCGCCTCGTTGAGGCTGGCTTCGCCGCCGGCGCCGCGGTCGAGGCGGCGCGGCTGCGGGATCTCGGCCTTGATCTCGCCGTAGAAGTAGTCGCGCGGGATGTTGAGCTGGGTCGGGCCCATCTCGGCCATCGCGCGGTCGAAGCAGCGCGCGGTGAACTCGGCCATGCGGGCAGGATGGGTGACGTGTCCCTGGTACTTGGTGAATTCCTGGAACATCGGCAGCTGTTTGGCTTCCTGGAAGCCGCCGAGGCCGATGCCGGTGGTGCCGGCTTCCGGGGTGACGATCACCACCGGGCTGTGCGCCCAGTAGGCGGCGGCGATCGAGGTCACGCAGTTGGAGATGCCGGGGCCGTTCTGGCCGATCACCACGCCGTGGCGGCCGGAGACGCGGGCGTAGCCGTCGGCCATGTGGCCGGCGCCCTGTTCGTGGACCACCGGGATCAGGCGGATGCCGGCGGGGGCGAAGATGTCCATCGCGTCCATGAAGGCGGAGCCCATGATGCCGAACATCTCGGTCACGCCGTTGGCGGCCAGGGTTTCGACGAAGGCTTCCGAGGGGGTCATCGTTTGCGGGCCGCTGGCGGCGGCGGTGTTGCGATCGCTCATGGGGGCGTCTCCGTTGCGTCAATAAAACGGAACCAATCGTTCCGGAAAGTGTTGCTTGACTGGCAATGTAGGGCGAAGTCGCGCGCCGGTCAACAATAAATTTCAATAAACGGTACAATTTGTATCTAAAAGTGAAACTCGACTAAGATGAGGCCAACATGAACGACGACACGCGCCCGAGCCGGGGCGACGCGAAACTGGACGGCGACACGCCGACGCTGCGGCTGTTCGCGCTGCTGGAGGTGATCGCCGGCAAGGACCGGCTGTTCACGCTGCAGGAGCTGGTCGAGGAGACCGGGCTGCCGAAGCCGACGCTGCACCGCATGCTGCAGCAGCTGGAATCGGCCGGCATGCTGCAGCGCGACGGCGACGGTCGGCAGTACGGTACCGGGCTGCGGCTGCGGCGGCTGGCGGAGACGCTGCTGCTGAACGACACCGCGCACGGCGCGCGGCACGCGGTGCTGCGCCAGCTGGTCGAGGAGGTCGGCGAGAGCTGCAACCTGACCGCCTTCTCGGGCGGCGAGGTGCTGTACCTGGACCGGGTGGAGACGGCGGCGCCGCTGCGCTTCTACCTGCATCCGGGGTCGCGGGTGCCGGCGCACTGTTCGGCGACCGGCAAGCTGTTCCTGGCGCAGCTGAGCGCGGCGCAGCGGCGGCGGCTGCTGGCGCACGCGCCGCTGGCGCGCTACACCGAGCGGACGCTGACCGCGCCCGAGGCGCTGGAGGCGGAGATCGCGCGGGTGGGTCGGGACGGTTACGCGCTGGACGACGAGGAGTTTCTGCCGGGACTGGTGTGCGTCGGGGTGCTGGTGCCGGCGGCGGACGGCGGCCCGTCGAACCTGGGTCTGGCGCTGCAGGCGCCGGTGATGCGGCTGAAGGCGGGCGAGGCGGCGCGTCACCTGCCGGCCTTGCGCCGCGCCGCCGCCGCCATCGCCGCCATCGCCGCCATCGAGGCGGACGGTGGCCGACTGAATAAAGGGGAGGAGGACTAGCGTTCTTGCGTCCTTCTCCATTTGGCGCGGCGGGCGCCGACCCGCCCGCCGCAAAGCTTGGCCGAGGCGCGAGCCCGGCGGCAAAAGGAGAGGGATGTGACAGAGAACCCATACGGCCGGCCCGACAAGCTGGTCTCCGCGCGCGAGCTGTTCGGCGTCGACACCGAGCTGATGGTCCCGGCTTTTTCCGAGCGCGACGACCATGTGCCCGAGGTCGACGACGCCTACCGCTTCGACCCCGAGGTGACGCTGGCCATCCTGTCCGGCTTCACCCGCGACCGCCGCGTGATGGTCCAGGGCCTGCACGGCACCGGCAAGTCGACCCATATCGAGCAGGTCGCCGCGCGGCTCAACTGGCCCTGCGTGCGCGTCAACCTCGACGGCCACATCAGCCGGCTCGACCTCGTCGGCCGCGACGCGATCGTCGTGCGCGACGGCCGCCAGCTGACCGAATTCCAGGAGGGTATCGTGCCGTGGGCGCTGCAGCGCCCGGTCGCGCTGATCTTCGACGAGTACGACGCCGGCCGGCCCGACGTGATGTTCGTGATCCAGCGCATCCTCGAGCGCGACGGCAGGTTCACGCTGCTCGACCAGAACCGGGTGATCCGCCCGCACCCCTATTTCCGGCTGTTCGCCACGGCCAACACCGTCGGGCTCGGCAACCTCAACGGCCTGTACCACGGCACGCAGACGCTGAACCACGCGCAGATCGACCGCTGGAATATCGTCGCGACGCTGGACTACCTGCCGCGCGAGGCGGAGGCCCAGATCGTGCTCGCGCGCGTGCCCGAGCTGGCCGACGAGACCGGCCGCGCCCGGGTCGACGCGATGGTGGCCTTGGCCGAACTGACCCGCAAGGGCTTCGCGGCGGGCGACGTGTCGACCCTGATGTCGCCGCGCACCGTGATCACCTGGGCGGAGAACTGCCAGATCTTCCGCGACCCGGCGCTCGCCTTCCGGCTGACCTTCCTCAACAAGTGCGACGAGGCCGAGCGCCCCGTCGTCGCCGAATATTTCCAGCGCTGCTTCGGCCGCGAGCTGGGCGCGGTCGCGTCGCCCGGAGCGCTGTCGTGAGCGCCGCCGGGCAAGGCCGGCGGCAGCGGCTCGCGGCGTTGTGCGCGGCGTCGGTGCGTGCGCTGACCGGCGACGCGGCGCTGCACTACCGCGGTGGCCGGCTGTGCCGCGAGCTCGCGCCCCTGCCGCTTTTCGCGCCCCACCTGCACACCGATCCGGACGTCGACGACCTCGCGTCGCTGCGCGGCGCCGCCGACGCGTCGGCGTTGCGGCTGCTGCATTCCGACCCGGTACTGCACCGGAGCCTGTGCCCGCAGGATCCGGTCGAGCGCCTGGTCTTCGAGCTCTTGGAGCAACTGCGCTGCGAGAGCCGGCTGCCGCCGGCGATGCCTGGGCTGGCGGCGAATCTGCGCCACCGTTTCGAGGCCTGGTCGCGCGACTTCGCCCGCAGCGGCCTGCTCGAGGGACAGCTGGGCATCCTGCTCTACACGGTGTCGCAGGTCGCGTGGTCGCGGCTGACCGGCTGGCCGGTGCTCGAGGACACCGAGGACACGATAGAGGCGACGCGCGCGGCCATCGTGCCGGCCATCGGCGCCTCTCTGGCTGGCCTGCGGCGTTGCCGGGGCGAGCAGTCGGCCTTCGCCGTCCACGCGCTCGAACTGGCGCGCGTCGTCGGCCAGAGCGTGCGCGAGGCGCGCGCCGCCGGCGGGCGGGAGGACGGCGACGACGAGGAGGGCGGCGCGCGGGCGGGCTTCGCGCTGCTGCTCGACTTCGACGACGAGGCAGCCGACGTTTTCCCCGTCGCGCCGAGTGGCCGCAGCCGCGTGCTCAACGCGTCGGCGCAGGGCTACCGCGTCTACACCACGCGCTACGACCGCGAGGTCGACGCCGGCCAGCTGGTGCGCGCCGCGCTGCTGCGCGAGTACCGCGAACGTCTCGACCGGCGCATCGCCGGGCTCGGACTCAACCCCGCCCGGCTCGCGTGCGCGCTGGCGGCGGCGCTCGCGCGGCCGGCGCGCGACGGCTGGTCCTTCGGCGAGGAGGAGGGGCGGATAGACGGCGCGCGCCTCGCACAGATCGTCGGCTCGCCGGCCGAGCGGCGCGTGTTCCGCCAGGAGCGTTGCACGCCTCGGGCCGACTGCGTCGTCGGCTTCCTCGTCGACTGTTCGGGTTCGATGAAGGCGTCTATCGAGCCGGTGGCGGCGCTGATCGACGTGCTGGTGCGCGCGCTCGAGGCGGCCGGCGCGACGACCGAGGTGCTCGGCTTCACCACCGGCGCCTGGAACGGCGGCCGCGCGCGCGCCGACTGGCTGGCGCGCGGCCGTCCCGCCGAGCCGGGGCGGCTCAACGAGCTCTGCCACATGGTGTTCAAGGACGCCGACCGGCGCTGGCGGCGCGCCCGCGCCGACATCGCCGCCTTGCTGAAGGCCGACCTGTTCCGCGAGGGCGTCGACGGCGAGGCGGTCGAATGGGCGTGCGGGCGGTTGCTCGCGCGCGGCGAGGCGCGCCGCCTGCTGGTCGTCGTTTCCGACGGCAGCCCGATGGACGGCGCGACCGGCCAGGCCAACGACCCCTTCTACCTCGACAACCACCTGAAGGCGGTGGTCGCCCGCCACGAGGCGGCGCGCGACGTCGGCATCGTCGCCGTCGGCGTCGGGCTCGACCTCTCGCCCTACTACCGGCGCAGTCTGGCGGTCGACCTGTCGCGGCCGCTCGACGCGGCGCTGTTCGGCGACCTCGTGCGGCTGATCGGCTCCGCCGCCCGGCGCTGAAGCGTGGCTCTCGCACGCAAAGACGCCGACCGGGCAAGCCGGTCGGCGTCTTGTTTTGCCCGGTTCAGAGGGCGAAGCGGCTCAGCCTTTCGTCCTGCTGCTCTACCTGTTCGGCGACCGCCGCGCAGTGCCCGGCCTGTTGCCGCGCCCCCTCGTCGAGCGCGTGGCCGATGTCGCGGATGTGCCGGGTGTTGCGGTCGATCTCGCCGGCCGCCGCGCTTTGTCCGCGCGCCAGTTCGGCGATCTGCCGGTTCAGCGTGTCGATGCGGTCCATCGCCTCGCGCGTCCGGCTCAGCGACGCCTTCGCCGAGTCCGCCTCGGCGGCGCCGCCGGCTGCCGCCTCGCTAGTCGCCCGCATGCGCGCCTCGGCCAGGCCCACACCTTGCTGCAGCTGTTCGATCATGCCGCGGATCTCGTGCGTGGAAGACTGGGTGAGCGAGGCCAGCGCGCGCACCTCGTCGGCGACGACCGCGAAGCCGCGTCCGGCCTCGCCGGCGCGCGCCGCCTCGATCGACGCGTTCAGCGCCAGCAGGTTGGTCTGGTCGGCGATGCCGGTGATGGTGGTCAGTATGGTTTCGATGTCGCGGCTCTGTCGGGACAGCTCGACGATGGCGCGGCGGGTGTCGGCCGTTTCCTCGGCCAGCAGGCCGACCGCCGTGGCGGTGCGCGCGACGACGGCCGCGCCCGTCTCGGTTTCGGCCCTGGCCGAGACGGCGGCCTCGGCGGCCTCGCCCGCGTGCCGCGCGACCTCGAGGGCGGTGGCGCTCATCGCCGCCATCGCCGCGGCGAGCCGGTCGATCTCGCCCATCTGCTCGTGCAATTGCGCGGCCGCGTGTTCCGCCTCCTGCGCGCTCTGGCTGCTGGCGGCGCGTACGGCCCGGGCGCGCGCCGCGACGTCGCCGATCAGCGATTGCAGCGACTCCAGCATGCGGTTGAACTCGGCCGACAGTCCGGCGATCTCGTCGCGGCCGTTCTCGGGCAGGCGGCGGCTCAGGTCGCCGCCGCCCTGGTTGAGTTCGCGCAGCGAATCGCGCAGCCGCGACAGCGGCCTGAGCTGGCGGGCGACGAGTGCGGCCAGGATCAGGAGGCTGAGCAGCACGCCGGCCGCGGTGCCGACGGCGGCGCGCGTGCTGAGCGCGTCGGCCTCGCGCATCACCGCGGCTTCGTCGAGCACCACGCCGACGTACCAGTCGACGCCCTTGACGCCCGACAGCGGCACGAAGGAGACGATGAGGCGCGTCTGGCCGACGTCGACGACGCGCGGCGCGCGCTCGAGGGCGGGCCTCTGGCCGCCGAACAGGCCGGCGTAGGGTTGGCCGAAGCGCTTGGCGTCCGGGTGGGCGATGATCGCGCCGTCGCGCGCCATCAGGAAGGCGTAGCCGGCGCCATTGAAATTCAGCGTGTTGACCGCGTCGGAAACGGCCTTCAGGCTCAGGTCGCCGCCGAAGGCGCCCATGAAGCGGCCGCGGTCGCTGAGCTTGCCGACGGCCGAGATCAGGATCTGGCCGGTGGCCACGTCGGGGTAGGGCGCGGTCAGTACCGCGTGCTTGCTTTCCCGGGCCAGCCGGTACCACGGACGCGTGCGAGCGTCCCAGCCGGGCGGGTTCCACGACGGGGTGTTGGTGATCCGCGCGCCGTCGCGCTCTAGCCCGCCGAACACGAGCAGGAAGGACTGTCCGAGCAGCGGGCGTTCGAAGGCGCGCTGGATCTGCGCGTCGCCGAAGTCGGCGTCTACGGTCTGCGACACCATGTCGACCAGCGCGAGCCGGGCGTTCAGCCAGTGCTCGATCTGGCGCGCGAGCGTGGCGCCGCTCTCGCGGATGTTGGCCTCGGCCTGCTCGCGCAGGCTCGCGCGCACCTCGTGGACCTGCCACAGCGACAGCAGGCCGCACGAGAGCAGCAGGACGGTGGCGGCGGCGAGGCCGACCTTGTGCGAAATCTTCATCGGGGCATCCTTACGGTGGGGTCCGCTAGGCGCCGGCCGCCGCCTGCGCCCAGCGCAGCAGCGTGGGCAGCATCAGGTGGCAGCCGATCAGGATCAGCGTGGCGAAGGCGAGGCGGCGGGTCGTCGGCGCCGAGAAGGGCGGCGGCCAGCGCCGGCCGGCGACGGTGGCCAGCGCCACCGCCGGCACGGCCAGCGCGCTTTGCCACCAGATATCGGCGGTCAACTGGCCCTGCCAGGCGGTGAACAGCGTGCGCGTGCTCGAGGTGACGGTGAAGATCAGGATCAGCACGCAGCGGATCTCGAGCAGGCTCATCGGCTGGCGGTAGAACTGGAAGATCAGCGGCGGGCCGGAGACGCCGAACAGGCCGCTGAGCAGGCCGCCGAACACGCCGCTGACGAAGAAGCTGCCGTCGCCGGACCGCCGCGCGAGCGGCGCCGGGCGCAGCGCGGCGCTCAGCCCGCCGTAGACGATCACCGCGCCGAGCAGCAGTTGCAGCAGGTCGGCGGCCGCGTTCGACAGGTAGTCGAGCAGCAGCACGCCGGCGACGATGGACGGCAGGATGCCGGCGCTCGCCGCGCGCACCGCGCGCCAGTCGACGTGGTGCAGCCGGCCGGGCAGCGCGACGGCGCTGTTGGCCAGCGTCACCAGGCTGACCACGGCCGCGACCGAGGCGAGCGGCGCGAGGCCCAGGCTGCTGGTCGCGCCCATTACGATCATGCCGAGCCCGAAGCCGGTGACGGTCTGGAAATAGCTCGCGACCGCCATCAGCGCGAGAAAGGGCAGCAGCGTGTCGGCGCTCATCGCGTCAAGCCGGCGGCGCGCGCGGCCTGCGCCTGGACCACGGTCACCGCGATGACGTGGAACACGTCGTCGGCGCTGCAGCCGCGCGACAGGTCGTTGGCCGGTTTCCGCAAGCCCTGCAGCAGCGGGCCGATCGCCTTCGCGCCGCCGACGCGCTCGGCCAACTTGTAGCCGATGTTGCCGGCCTCGAGGTTGGGGAAGACGAGCACGTTGGCGCGGCCGTTCACCGCCGAGTTCTCGACCTTGCGCTCGGCGATCTCGGCGACGATGGCCGCGTCCAGTTGCACGTCGCCGTCGATCGCGAGGCCGGGGCGCTGCGCCCTGACGCGCCGGGTCGCGTCGACCACCTTGTCGACCGCCGCGTGCCGGGCGCTGCCGCTGGTCGAGAACGACAGCATCGCGACGCGCGGCTCGTCCATCAGCAGGCTTTGGGCACTGTCGGCCGCCGCCATCGCGATCTCGGACAGCTCCTGCGCGTCGGGCTCGACGACGAGGCCGCAGTCGGAAAAAATCAGCCCGCCCTTGAGCGTGTGGAAGGGCTCGCACAGCATCATCAGGAAGAAGCTCGAGACCAGCTTGAACGCCGGGTCGACGCCGATGATCTGGATCGCGTGGCGCACGACGTCGGCGGTGGGGTGGACGGCGCCGGCGACCGAGCCGTCGGCGTGGCCGAGCGTCACCATCAGGTTGGCGAAGCACAGCGGCTTGAGCGCCTCGCGCCTGGCCTCGTCGAGCGTCATGCCCTTCTTCTGGCGCAGCGCGAACAGCTTGTGCGCGAACGAGGGCGCGAGCGCCGAGGTGGCCGGGTCGACCAGCTCGATGCCGTTCAGCTTGACGCCGGCCGTCTGCGCCTCGCGCCGGATCGCCTCCTCCTTGCCGACGATGACGATGCGCGCTATCCCTTCGCGGTTCGCGCGTTCGGCCGCGCGCAGGATGCGCTTGTCCTCACCTTCGCACAGCACGATGCGCAAGGGCCTTGCCCGGGCGCGCTCGACGATGCGGTTGATCGCTTTCATGGTATTCGCTCCTCGAAGAGTGGGGCAGGCCGCGCGGTCTCTGCGGACCGGTCGCGGCCCGGGCCGGGTGCGGACAAGGCCGCCCCCGGCCCGGCATTGGCTCAGACGTAGTCCTTGTACTTGTCGAGCAGTCGGGTGGGTTTGGCGAGGGCGTCGCGGCGGAAGGGGTCGCCGAGTTCGCGGGTGCAGAGGATCTCGACGATGCAGGTTTTGCCGTGGTTCATCTGCAGGTCGATGGCTTTTTTCAGCGCGGGTCCGACGTCCTCGAGGCGGTCGACGACGATGCCCTCGGCGCCCATGGCGCGGGCGATTTGGGCGAAGCTGGGGTTGTCGAGTTCGCCGGCGACGAAGCGGCGGTTGTAGAAGTCGACCTGGTTCTTCTTCTCGGCGCCCCACTGGCGGTTGTGGAACACCACGGCGGTGACCGGGATGTTGTGGCGCACGCAGGTGAGGGTTTCCATCAGGCTCATGCCCCAGGCGCCGTCGCCGGCGTAGGAGACGGCCGGGCGGTGCGGCGCGGCGACCTTGGCGCCGATGATGGTGGGGAAGGCGTAGCCGCAGTTGCCCCAGCTCATGGCGGCGAAGAAGCTGCGCGGTTTCTCGAAGCGCAGGTAGCTGTTGGCGACCGAATTGATGTTGCCGATGTCGGTGGACACCATGACGTCGTCGGGCATCGCCTTCTCGAGTTCGCGCAGCACCTGGCGCGGGTGCAGGTAGTGTCCGCCGTTGAAGGTGCGTTCGCGCTTTTGCTCCTCGATCATGTCGAGGCTGAACGCGTCGCGCTCGTGGGTCCACTCGTCCAGTTCCTGCTCCCAGGCGGCCTTCTCGGTGGCGATGACGTCGGCGCGCGCTTCGCGGCTGGCGTCGCAGGCGAGGGTGCGGTTGGCGAGGCGCTGGGTGAGGGCGACGGCGGCCGCCTTGGCGTCGCCGCAGATGCCGACCGAGATCTTCTTCACCAGGCCGAGCATCTTGTGGTCGGCGTCGATCTGGATGATCTTGGCGTGCTTCGGCCAGTAGTCGAGGCCGTGCTGCGGCAGGGTGCCGAACGGGCCGAGGCGGGAGCCGAGCGCGACCACCACGTCGGCGCGCGCGATCAGCTTCATCGCCGCCTTGGAGCCCTGGTAACCGAGCGGGCCGCACCACAGCGGGTGGCTGGCCGGGAAGGAGTCGTTGTGCAGGTAGCTGTTGACCACCGGCGCGCCGAGGCGCTCGGCCAAGGCCTTGCATTCCTCGACGGCGTCGGCCATCACTACGCCGCCGCCGGAGATGATCACCGGGAACCGGGCGTTGGCCAGCAGCTCGGCCGCCTCGTTGAGGCTGGCTTCGCCGCCGGCGCCGCGGTCGAGGCGGCGCGGCTGCGGGATCTCGGCCTTGATCTCGCCGTAGAAGTAGTCGCGCGGGATGTTGAGCTGGGTCGGGCCCATCTCGGCCATCGCGCGGTCGAAGCAGCGCGCGGTGAACTCGGCCATGCGGGCAGGATGGGTGACGTGTCCCTGGTACTTGGTGAATTCCTGGAACATCGGCAGCTGTTTGGCTTCCTGGAAGCCGCCGAGGCCGATGCCGGTGGTGCCGGCTTCCGGGGTGACGATCACCACCGGGCTGTGCGCCCAGTAGGCGGCGGCGATCGAGGTCACGCAGTTGGAGATGCCGGGGCCGTTCTGGCCGATCACCACGCCGTGGCGGCCGGAGACGCGGGCGTAGCCGTCGGCCATGTGGCCGGCGCCCTGTTCGTGGACCACCGGGATCAGGCGGATGCCGGCGGGGGCGAAGATGTCCATCGCGTCCATGAAGGCGGAGCCCATGATGCCGAACATCTCGGTCACGCCGTTGGCGGCCAGGGTTTCGACGAAGGCTTCCGAGGGGGTCATCGTTTGCGGGCCGCTGGCGGCGGCGGTGTTGCGATCGCTCATGGGGGCGTCTCCGTTGCGTCAATAAAACGGAACCAATCGTTCCGGAAAGTGTTGCTTGACTGGCAATGTAGGGCGAAGTCGCGCGCCGGTCAACAATAAATTTCAATAAACGGTACAATTTGTATCTAAAAGTGAAACTCGACTAAGATGAGGCCAACATGAACGACGACACGCGCCCGAGCCGGGGCGACGCGAAACTGGACGGCGACACGCCGACGCTGCGGCTGTTCGCGCTGCTGGAGGTGATCGCCGGCAAGGACCGGCTGTTCACGCTGCAGGAGCTGGTCGAGGAGACCGGGCTGCCGAAGCCGACGCTGCACCGCATGCTGCAGCAGCTGGAATCGGCCGGCATGCTGCAGCGCGACGGCGACGGTCGGCAGTACGGTACCGGGCTGCGGCTGCGGCGGCTGGCGGAGACGCTGCTGCTGAACGACACCGCGCACGGCGCGCGGCACGCGGTGCTGCGCCAGCTGGTCGAGGAGGTCGGCGAGAGCTGCAACCTGACCGCCTTCTCGGGCGGCGAGGTGCTGTACCTGGACCGGGTGGAGACGGCGGCGCCGCTGCGCTTCTACCTGCATCCGGGGTCGCGGGTGCCGGCGCACTGTTCGGCGACCGGCAAGCTGTTCCTGGCGCAGCTGAGCGCGGCGCAGCGGCGGCGGCTGCTGGCGCACGCGCCGCTGGCGCGCTACACCGAGCGGACGCTGACCGCGCCCGAGGCGCTGGAGGCGGAGATCGCGCGGGTGGGTCGGGACGGTTACGCGCTGGACGACGAGGAGTTTCTGCCGGGACTGGTGTGCGTCGGGGTGCTGGTGCCGGCGGCGGACGGCGGCCCGTCGAACCTGGGTCTGGCGCTGCAGGCGCCGGTGATGCGGCTGAAGGCGGGCGAGGCGGCGCGTCACCTGCCGGCCTTGCGCCGCGCCGCCGCCGCCATCGCCGCCATCGAGGCGGACGCGCAAACGAGGGTCAAGCAAGCGCCGGACGATTGAGCCGCCCGCAGGGGTGGCCGCGCCGGGGCCGTTCCGGAAGAAGGGGGGGGAGGTATGAGGATTATCGTTCTGGGGGCCGGCGTGGTGGGCGTCGCGTCGGCCTGGTATCTGTCACGCAACGGCCACGAGGTGACGGTGATCGACCGCAGGGACGCGCCGGCGAGGGAGACGAGCTTCGCCAACGGCGGTCAGATATCGGTGTCGCACGCCGAGCCCTGGGCCAACCCGCACACGCCGCTCAAGGCCTTGCGCTGGCTCGGCAAGGAAGACGCGCCGCTGCTGTTCCGGCTGCGGGCCGACCCGCGCCTGTTGGGCTGGACGCTGCGCTTCCTGCGCGAGTGCACGCCGGGGCGGACCCGGGAGAACATCCGCCGCATCGTCGAGCTGGCGCTCTACAGCCGGCGCTGCCTTGGCGAGCTGCGCCGCGAACTGTCGCTCGACTACGACCAGCTGCAGCGCGGCATCCTGCACGTCTACACGGACCGCAACGAGTTCGACAGGGCGACCCGTGCGGCGGCCGTCCTGCGCGAACACGGCTGCGACCGGCGGGCGGTGTCCGCCGACGAGTGCGTGAAGATAGAGCCTGCGCTGGCGCTCGCCCGCGACAGGCTGGTCGGCGGCGACTATACGCCGGAGGACGAGTCGGGCGACGCCCGCCGTTTCACCGAGGGCCTGGCCGGTCATTGCCGGCGGGCCGGGGTGGAATTCGAGCTCGGCCAGGCTGCCCTGCGCATCGAGGCCGAAGGCGGGCGGATCGCCGCGGTCGTGACGGCCGACGGCAGGCGCCATGTCGCCGACGCCTACGTCGTCGCGCTGGGGAGCTACAGCCCCTTGTTGCTGGCGCCGCTCGGCGTTTCGCTGCCCGTCTATCCCGCCAAGGGCTACTCGGCGACCATCCCGTTGTCCGACGACAGTGTCGCGCCGACCGTCAGCCTCACCGACGACGGCCACAAACTGGTTTTTTCGCGTCTGGGCCAGCGGCTGCGCGTCGCGGGGACCGCCGAGTTCACCGGCTTCGACCTCGGCCTCAATCCCATCCGCTGCGACGCGCTGATCCACCGCACGAGGATGTTGTTCCCTGACTTGAACCCCGACGGCCCGCCGCAGTTCTGGTGCGGGCTCAGGCCGGTGATGCCGTCTGGCGTTCCGGCCATCGGGCGCCTCGGCTATCCCAACCTCTGGGTCAATACCGGTCACGGTACCCTGGGCTGGACGATGGCGTGCGGCTCGGGGGCTGCCCTGGCCGAGCTCGTCGACGGGCGGGCCCCGCCGCTCGACTTTCCGTTCCGCTAGCGTGCCCGGTTTTGGGCTGCGGATGCGTCCCGCGAAGGCGGCAGTGAAGTGCCTGTTCGATGTGATTTGCTTCATATGAAACTTTATGGGTGTCGACAGGGGGGGCGGGAGGATCGGCCCGGTTCCGGTGTAGCACGCGTCGCCGGCCGTGTTGCTTGCGCTGCTGTGGGGTGTGAGCCTGGCTGGCTTCGGGTGGTCC
This sequence comes from Crenobacter luteus, assembly GCF_004345725.1. Classification (GTDB taxonomy): domain Bacteria; phylum Pseudomonadota; class Gammaproteobacteria; order Burkholderiales; family Chromobacteriaceae; genus Crenobacter; species Crenobacter luteus. Next base: position 15,007 of record NZ_SLXG01000022.1, read on the forward strand.
GGCGCGGCTTGCCTTGGCCGCATTTCTTTTACGCCCTCGGCGAGCCGGGTCCGGATCGACGGGAGGTGATTGTTCAGTAAAAACCTGTTTATGGCGTAAGGAATTTAAACCAAACAACGCGACTTGTGCGCAAAAACAAAATCTTCACATAAAACCATCTTGCCGGGTGATGACAGGATGATACCGATGGCATATAGTGGCGGCGTTGGGAGGCGACTTCCGACTTGGTATGGATGGGATTGGGGCGGCCTCGGCCGCCCGTTTTTCTTTGCGCCTCAGCCGGCCAGCCCTTCGATCAGCGCGATCTCCTGCGCATAGCTCAGCCCCTTCATCTTGTCGAGCAACGCTCGCGCGTCGACCCCGAACTCGCGGTCCGGTTCGGCGTCGATTAGTTGCGCTTCGACCACCAGCCACAGGCCACGGCAGGAGGCCGCCGATTCGAAGCCGACCCCGTGGAGCGCGGCGGCGACCAGTTTGAGCTCGGCGTCGCTGAAAATGCGCGACAGCGTCGCCTGTTCGCGACGCACCATTTCGGCGTAGCGGTCGTAGATCTGCTGCATGCGCGCCGGCGACAGGTCGGCGTCCGCCTCAGCCGCTGCGCCGCCGCCGAGCGCGGCCTCGACCATCGGCAACTCGGCGCTCAGCTCCTCGCGCCAGCGCTCGGCCAACTGGTCGCGAAAGTGCGGCGTCTGCGTGAAGGCCAGCTCCGGGAACAGCATGTCGGGCAGCAGTTCGGGCGACAGTACCTGGCCGTTGACGAGCGCGATGCCGTCCGGGTTCAGCGTCAGCGAACCGCGCCATTCGCCCGATTCGCCGGTCGCGAGGTTGTCGATCAGCGCCTCGAGGTAGGGCGGCGCCATGCCCTGGCCCTCGTCGTCGACCACCACGCGCAGCGTCAGGTCGAACAGCGCGTGCTTGGCCACCTCGAGCATCTGCAGGCCGTCCTGGTGGCCCAGCAGGATGAAGCGGTCGCCGGTCTCGTAGACCGCCACGTCCTTGTCGTCGCGCGCCGGCTTGAACAGCGACGCCGACAACGAGGCTTCGAGCGCGTTGAGGTCGGCGTGCGCCAGGTCGAGCCCGGCGCGGAAGCCGGCGTGTTCGTGCCACAGGGCGTTCCAGTCGTACATGGGGATTCTCCAGATCGAAACGGGCGAAGTGTACCGAAACGGCCGAAACGGCCCAAGCGGGGCGGCGCGGCGCGCAGGGCTTCGTGACTTCGTGCAAACCATGATAGAATCTCGCGATTTTTCTCTCCGCCCACAAAGCGCACCATGACCCGTCAAATCCGCAACATCGCCATCATTGCCCACGTCGACCACGGCAAAACCACCCTGGTCGACCAATTGCTGAAACAGAGCGGCACCTTCCGCGAGAACCAGCAAGTCGACGAGCGCGTGATGGACAGCAACGATCTCGAACGAGAGCGTGGCATCACCATCCTCGCCAAGAACACCGCCATCGAGTACGAAGGCGTGCACATCAACATCGTCGACACCCCGGGCCACGCCGACTTCGGCGGCGAGGTGGAGCGCGTGCTGGGCATGGTCGACGGCGTGGTGCTGCTGGTCGACGCGGTCGAAGGCCCGATGCCGCAGACCCGCTTCGTGACCAAGAAGGCGCTGGCGCTTGGCCTGCGCCCGATCGTCGTGATCAACAAGATCGACCGTCCGGGCGCGCGCCCGGACTGGGTGGTCGACCAGACCTTCGACCTGTTCGACAAGCTCGGCGCCACCGACGAGCAGCTCGACTTCCCGATCATCTACGCCTCGGGCCTGTCCGGCTTCGCCAAGTACGAACTGGCCGACGAATCCGACAACATGCGGCCGCTGTTCGACACCGTGCTCAAGCACGTGCCGACCCCGTCGGGCGATCCGGAGGCGCCGCTGCAGCTGCAGATCTCGGCGCTCGACTACTCGACCTACACCGGTCGCCTCGGCCTCGGCCGCATCCTGAACGGCCGCATCAAGCCGGGCCAGGTTGTCGTCGTGATGAACCATGAAGACCAGGTCGCACAGGGCCGCATCAACCAGGTACTCGGCTTCAAGGGCCTGGAGCGCGTGCCGGTCGAGGAGGCCGAAGCCGGAGACATCGTCATCATCTCGGGCCTGGACGACATCGGCATCGGCGTGACCATCTGCGACCGCGACGCGCCGGTCGGCCTGCCGGTGCTGTCGGTCGACGAACCGACGCTGACGATGGACTTCATGGTCAATACCTCGCCGCTGGCCGGCACCGAGGGCAAGTTCGTCACCAGCCGCCAGATCCGCGACCGCCTGACCAAGGAGCTGCTGACCAACGTCGCGCTGCGCGTCGAAGACACCGAAGACGCCGACGTGTTCCGCGTCTCCGGTCGTGGCGAGCTGCACCTGACCATCCTCTTGGAAAACATGCGCCGTGAAGGCTTCGAGCTCGCGGTCGGCAAGCCGCGCGTCGTGTTCAAGGACATCGACGGCGTCAAGTGCGAGCCGTACGAGAACCTGACCATCGACCTCGAAGACGGTCACCAGGGCGCCGTGATGGAAGAACTCGGCCGCCGCCGCGGCGAGCTGACCAATATGGAGTCGGACGGCCAGGGCCGTACCCGCCTCGAGTACCACATCCCGGCTCGCGGCCTGATCGGTTTCCAGGGCGACTTCCTGACCATGACCCGCGGCACCGGTCTGATGAGCCACGTGTTCGACGACTACGCGCCGGTGAAAGCCGACATGCCGGGCCGTCACAACGGCGTGCTGATCTCGCAGGAAACCGGCGAAGCCGTCGCCTACGCGCTGTGGAACCTGGAAGACCGCGGCCGCATGTTCGTGTCGCCGGGCGACAAGCTGTACGAGGGCATGATCATCGGCATTCACAGCCGCGACAACGACCTGGTGGTGAACCCGCTCAAGGGCAAGAAGCTGACCAACGTCCGCGCCTCCGGTACCGACGAAGCGGTGCGCCTGACCACCCCGATCAAGCTGACGCTGGAATCGGCGGTCGAGTTCATCGACGACGACGAGATCGTCGAGATCACGCCGAAAAACATCCGTCTGCGCAAGCGCTTCCTGCAGGAGCACGAGCGTCGCAAGAGCAAGAACGCCTGAGGCGGTCGGCTGACCGATGGAAAAGGGCACCCTGCGGGGTGCCTTTTTTGTGTCTGTCGTCCGGGGGGCTGTCCTTGGATCCGGGATGCCTGAAGCAAAAGGCCGCGTTGCGCGGCCTTTTGCGTCCAAGGTCGGCCGGGGCTCGGCCAACCTTGTTTCTTTCCGGCTTACTTTGCGGCCGAGGCGTCGGTCTTGGCCGCCGGCGCGCCGACGGTTTCCCACTTGCCGGCCTTGAGCTGGTACAGCGCCACGGTGCCGTTCTTGATGTCGCCCTTGGCGTCGAACTCGATCGGACCGGTCACGCCGTCGAACTTGGTCTTGGCCAGTTCCGGCAGGTATTTCTTCGGGTCGGCCGAGCCGGCGCGCTTCATCGCGTCGATCAGCACGCGGGTTGCGTCGTAGGTGTACGGTGCGTAGGCCTGGATCTCGGCGCCGAACTTGGTCTTGAACTTCTCGTTGAACGACGCGAAGCCCGGCATCTGGTCCTTGGGCGCGCCGGCGCTCGACGCGTAGGCGTTCTCGCCGTCCTTGCCGGACAGCTTGACGAACTCGGCGGTATTGATGCCGTCGGCGCCCATGAAGGCGGCCTTCAGGCCGACCTTGGCCATCTGCTTGACCATCGGGCCGGCCTGCGCGTCCATGCCGCCGTAGAACACCAGGTCGGGCTGCTCGCCCTTGATCGACGTCAGGATGGCCATGAAGTCGGTCGCGTTGTTGGTGGTGTACTCGCGTTTGACCACCTTGCCGCCGGCTGCTTCGACCGCCTTGGCGAAGTCGTCGGCCAGGCCCTGGCCGTAGGTGGTGCGGTCGTCGATCACCGCGATCTTTTTGGCGTTCAGCGACGCGGTCGCGAACCTGGCCAGCGCCTCGCCCTGCTGCGCGTCGTTGGCGATGATGCGATAGGTATTGTTGTAGCCCTGCTGGGTGAATTTCGGGCTGGTGACCGAGGCGGCGACCATCGGGATGCCGGCGTCGGAATAGATGCGCGAGGCCGGGATGGTGGCGCCCGAGGTCAGGTGACCGACCACGCCGGCCACGCCGGCGTCGACGAAGCGCTGCGCGACCTGGGTGGCGACCTTGGGGTCGGCCTGGTCGTCTTCGGAGACGACCTCGAACTTGGCCTGTTTGCCGTCGAGAGTCAGCCCTTCGGCGTTGGCCTCGTCGACGGCGAGCTTGACGCCGTTGTCGCTGTCGCGACCCCAGTGGGCGAACGGGCCGGTCAGCGGGTTGGCCGAGCCAATCTTGACGACGATTTCGCCGCCCTGGGCGGCCTGTTTCGGCGCCTCGGCGCTATCGGCGGCCTTGTTGCACGCGGCCAGCGCGGCGACGCCGGCGGCGATGAGGGTGTAGCGGAAGAACTGCATGGAATTGCCCTTGTTCGTTTAAGACGCAAGCTGTCTGTAATCGGGTCGTCAGGGCCATGCCCATGTGGTGCTTGTGGCACGCATGGTCGGTCGGCGCGCGGGCGCGGGGTGGGCGTCGCGGCCGGGCACGGTGTCGCTTGTATACAATCGACACCGTGGACGCATGACGACTTTTTATCCCTTTCGCCGTGGCCGGTCAAGCCTTTCGCAGGAAAGCAGCGCATCGTGGCGAACTTTTGAAGGTTTTGCCGGTTCGTGGCATTGGAAAATGAGAATCGGCGCCGTCGCCGGGGGCGTGCCGGCAAGAAAAAACGGCGCCCGCAGGCGCCGTTCACGTGAGCGGTGAAAGGGCTTACTGGGCTGCGGCCGGGCCGCCGACCGTGCTGATCACCTCCCATTTGCCGCCCTTGGCCTGGTAGACGGTGACCGCGCCGTTCTTGATGTCTCCCTTTTCGTCGAACTGGATGCGACCGGTCACGCCGTTGTAGTCGGTCTTGCCGACTTCGGGCAGGAAGGCCTTCGGATCGGTCGAGCCGGCGCGCTTCATCGCCTCGACGAGCACGCGTACCGCGTCGTACTCGTACGGCGCGTACAGCTGGATCTCGTCGTTGAACTTGGCCTGGAAGCGCCGGTTGAAGTCGGCGAAGCCCGGCAGCTTTTCCTTCGGCATGCCCGGGCTGGACGCGTACTGGCCTTCGGCCGCGTCGCCGGCCAGCTTCATGAACTCCGGCGTCTGGATGCCGTCGCCGCCCAGCAGCTTGGCCTTGAGGCCGAGGCGTTTCATCTGCTTGGCCATCGGTCCGCCTTGCGCATCCATGCCGCCGTAGAACACCAGGTCGGGGTTGGCGGCCTTCAGCGAGGTGAGGATGGCGTTGAAGTCGGTGGCGGTGTTGGTGGTGAACTCGCGCTTGATCACCTGGCCGCCCTTGGCCTTGACCGATTTCTCGAACTCGTCGGCCAGGCCCTGGCCGTAGGCGGTGCGGTCGTCGATGATCGCGATCCTCTTGGCCTTGAGGCCGTCGACGGCGAATTCGCCGAGCGCCTTGCCCTGCTGCACGTCGTTGCCGATCACGCGGAAGGCGGTCTTGAAGCCTTGCTGGGTGTAGGCCGGGTTGGTCGCCGACGGGGAAATCTGCGGGATGCCGGCGTCGGCGTAGATCTTCGACGCCGGGATGGTGGTGCCCGAGTTCAGGTGGCCGACGACGGCGACGACCTTGGCGTCGACCAGCCGCTGCGCGACCTGGGTGCCGATTTTCGGGTCGGACTGGTCGTCTTCGGACATCAGCTGGAACTTCACCTTCTTGCCGCCGATTTCGACGCCCTCGGCGTTCAGTTCGTCGATCGCGAGGATGGCGCCGCGCTCGTTGTCCTTGCCGAAGTGGGCGATCGGGCCGGTCATCGGCGAGACCTGGCCGATCTTCACGACGAGATCGCCGTTGGCGTCGGCCTGCGGCGCGGAGGCATCGCCGCCGGCTGGTTGGTTTTGCTTTCCGCAGGCCGCGAGGGCGAGAGCGGCGGCGGCGAAAAGGCTCAGTTGCGCGATCTTCTTCATGTGTTTCCCCTGGTTTGCGACTTCGTAGGAATCGTTATTCGACGCGGCGGCGATAAAAAAATCGCGCCGAAACGCGATTTGATTATTGGTAGGGCATGAGAAGACTGTCAACGCGGGCCTCGCGCCGCTCGGGTGCCGCGCTTTCAGCGTGTTGTCATCCTGCCGCACCCAGCGCGCGTGCGCGCGCGAGCCGCGCGGCCGTATCGGGCTGCGCGCGCGTCCAGCCGGCCAGCTGCGCCTCGACGATGTCGGCCAGCATCGCGATCGCATCCGGCGCCTCGTTCAGGCAGTCGATGTAGCGGTAGTCGCCGCCGCCGGCGGTCAGGAATACTTCCTTGCCTTCGACGGCGATCTCCTCAAGCGTTTCGAGGCAGTCGGACACGAAGCCCGGGCAGACGACGTCGACGCGGCGCGTCCTGGCGCGGCCCAGTTCGCGCAGCACGTCGAAGGCGTAGGGCTTGAGCCATTCGGCGCGGCCGAAGCGGCTCTGGAAGCAGACCGCGTAGTCGTCGCGCGACAGGCCGAGCGCCTCGGCCAACAGCCGGCCGGTGACGTGGCACTCGCAGTGGTAGGGGTCGCCCTTGTCGAGCGTGAAGCGCGGCACGCCGTGAAAGCTCATCACCAGCTTGTCCGGGCGGCCGTGCGCCTGCCAGTGCGCACGGATCTTGCGAGCCAGCGCCGCGATATAGCCGGGGTGGTCGTGGAAGTGGCGCACGGTGCGTATTTCGGGCATGTTGCGCAGCTTCATCAGCGTGCGGAACACCGCGTCGAGCGCGGTGCCGCTCGACGAGGCGGCGTACTGCGGGTAGAGCGGCAGCACGACGAGACGGTCGACGCCTCGCGCGCGCATGGTCTGGATCACGCTCTCGACCGACGGCGCGCCGTAGCGCATCGCGAAGTCGACGACGAGGTCGCCGTGGCCGCGCTGGCCGAGCTGCTCGGCGAGCAGCCGGGTCTGCTCGCGCGTGTGCACCAAGAGCGGCGAGCCTTCGGTCTGCCAGATGGTGGCGTACTTCTCGGCGCTTTTCTTCGGGCGGACGTTGAGGATGACGCCGTTGAGCACGAACCACCAGACCGCGCGCGGAATCTCGATCACGCGGCGGTCGGACAGGAACTCCTTCAGATACGGGCGCAGCGCCTTCGCGGTCGGCGCCTCGGGCGTGCCGAGGTTGACGAGCAGCACGCCGGTGCGCGCCGGCCGGTCGTGGCGGAATTCGGGTTCGGTGAGGTAGGGCATGTTTTGTCGTGGACAAAGAAACGCCGACCAGCGTAGCGGGGTCGGCAGAAAAGTCAATGCCGGGGTTGGCCGAGTCCCTGACAAGGCTCGGCCAACCCCGGCGGTCATTCCTCGCGCGCGGGGACGAGCACGGTGCGGTTGCCGTTGCTCTCCATCGGCGACACGAGGCCGGCGGCCTCCATCTGCTCGATCAGCCGCGCGGCGCGGTTGTAGCCGATGCGCAGGTGGCGCTGCACCGACGAGATCGACGCCTTGCGCGTCTTGAGCACGACGGCGACCGCGTCGTCGTACAGCGCGTCGGTTTCGGCGTCGCCGTCGCCGGCCGTGCCGAATTCGCCGCCGCCCGCGCCGTCGTCGCCGGCGCCGCCGGTCAGGATGCCTTCGACGTAGTCGGGCTCGCCGGTGGTCTTGAGGTGTTCGACCACCTTGTGCACCTCGTCGTCGGCGACGAAGGCGCCGTGCACGCGCAAGGGGTAGCCGGTGCCCGGCGGCAGATAGAGCATGTCGCCCTGGCCGAGCAGGCTCTCGGCGCCCATCTGGTCGAGGATGGTGCGCGAGTCGATCTTGCTCGACACCTGGAAGGCGATGCGGGTCGGGATGTTGGCCTTGATCAGGCCGGTGATCACGTCGACCGACGGGCGCTGCGTGGCCAGGATCAGATGGATGCCGGCGGCGCGCGCCTTCTGCGCCAGGCGCGCGATCAGCTCCTCGATCTTCTTGCCGGCGACCATCATCAGGTCGGCCAGCTCGTCGATGACGACGACGATCAAGGGCAGCGTCGCGAGCGGCTCGGGCTCGTCCGGCGTCAGGCTGAACGGGTTCGGGATCTTCTCGCCGGCCTTGTCGGCGTCGCGAATCTTCTGGTTGTAGCCGGCGAGGTTGCGCACGCCGAGCTTGGACATCAGCCGGTAGCGCTTTTCCATCTCGGCCACGCACCAGTTGAGCGCGTTGGCGGCGTGCTTCATGTCGGTGACCACCGGCGCCAACAGGTGCGGGATGCCCTCGTAGACCGACAGTTCGAGCATCTTCGGGTCGACCATGATCAGCCGTACCTCGGCCGGCGTCGCCTTGTACAGCAGGCTCAAGATCATCGCGTTGATCGCGACCGACTTGCCCGAGCCGGTGGTGCCGGCGACCAGCACGTGCGGCATCTTGGCGAGGTCGGCCGAGACCGGCGCCCCGGCGATGTCCTTGCCCAGCGCCATCGCCAGGCGCGAGCCCATCGCCTGGTAGCTCTCCGAGCCGACGATCTCCGACAGCCGGACGATCTGCCGCTTCGGGTTGGGCAGCTCGAGGCCCATATAGGTCTTGCCGGGGATGGTCTCGACGACGCGGATGCTGACCAGGGACAGCGCGCGCGCCAGGTCCTTCATCAGGTTGACGATCTGCGCGCCCTTGACGCCGACCGCCGGTTCGATCTCGTAGCGGGTGATGACAGGGCCAGGGTAGGCGGCGACCACCTTCACCTCGACGCCGAAGTCGGCGAGCTTCTTTTCGATCAGCCGCGAGGTGTACTCGACCGTGTCGGCCGATACCACCTCGCCCTGTTCCTTGGCCGGCTCCAGCAGTGCGAGGCCCGGCAGCTCGCCGCTTTCCGGGTCGGCGAACAGCGAGGTCTGTACCGGCCTGGGCGGCTTGGGCGACAGCGCTACGTCGAGCACCGGCGGCTCGGCCTTGGGCGGCGCCGCGGGTTTGGCCGCCGGTTCGGGCTTGGACGGCGTGTCGAGCCACGGCGGCGACGGCTGCTCGGCTTTCTTCTTTCCGGTCTCGGGCTTGAGCTCACGGCCGGTCTCGCGCTCCTTGCGCGCCCGCCAGGACTGCCAGGCGGCGAGCGCCTTGTCCTCGATCAGGCCGCCCAGCCGTTCCATGACGTCCAGCCACGACACGCCGGAGAACAGCGAGAAGCCGATCGCGCCGAGCACGGTCAACAGCAGCGTGGCGCCGGTGACGCCGAAGGCGGTCTCGAAGCCGCCGCCGACGAAGCGGCCGAACAGACCGCCGGCCGACAGCGGCAGCGCGAGCGCCTTGCCGCCGAGCCAGACCGCCTCGAGGCTGGCCGAACCGAGCAGCAGAAGGAAAAAGCCGACCGAGGCGACGACGGTGACCGGGTTGACCTTGAGGCCGAGCGTCTCGATGCGGCGGTAGCCCCAGCCGATCGCGACCACGCAGAAGCTCACCAGCCACCAGGCCGAGTAGCCGAACAGGTAGAGCAGCAGGTCGGCCAGCCAGGCGCCGAAGCGGCCGCCGTAGTTGCGCACCGTCGGGTCGGACGAGCTGTGCGACCACGACGGGTCCAGCGGCGAGAAGCTCGCCAGCACCAGCACCAAGTAGATCGCGGCGACCGCCATCAGCAGCCACCAGGCCTCGCGCAGCAGGGCGGTGAGCCGCGGTGGAAGCGGCGCAGCATTGTTCTTGACCGCGGCCTTACGTTTGAAAAGACGCATTGCAGGACTTCAGGCTATGACAGGCGGGGATTATAACGGCTGGCGACCGGTTCAGCGCGGATACAGCGCGCCGAGCACGCGCGGCCCGGCCGCGCCGGTCACCGCCGGCAGGTTGCCGCTTTTGCGCTGCAGCAAACGCCAGCCCAGCCAGGCGAAGGCGGCGGCCTCGACCTGCTGCGAGTCGAGGCCGAGCGCGTCGGTGACGTCGATGCGCAGCGCGGGCAGCCGCTCGGCCAACCTTTTCATCAGTGCGCCGTTGCGCGCGCCGCCGCCGCACACGTAGAGCTCGACGGTGGCCGGCGCGTGGCGCACGAGCGCGTCGGCGATCGTCGTCGCGGTCAATTCGAGCAGTGTCGCCTGCACGTCGGCGGGCGAGAGCGCCTCCCGGCCGGCGAGGTGGCGCTGGAGCCAGGCCAGGTCGAACAGGTCGCGACCGGTGCTCTTGGGCGGCGGCGCGGCAAAATAGGGCTCGGCCAACAGCGCCGCCAGCAGCGCCGCGTCGACGCGGCCGCTGGCGGCCCAGGCGCCGTCGGCGTCGAAGTCGCGGCCGAGCTGCTCGCGCGTCCAGGCGTCCATCAGCATATTGCCGGGGCCGGTGTCGAAGCCGATCACCGGCGCGCCGGGCGACAGCCGGCTCAGGTTGGCGATGCCGCCGACGTTGAGAATGGCGCGCGCCTCGTCGGGGTGGCCGAACAGCGCCTCGTGGAAGGCCGGCACCAAGGGCGCGCCGTGGCCGCCGGCGGCGACGTCGCGGCTGCGAAAGTCGCCGGCGACGTCGATGCCGCACAGCTCGGCCAACCTCGCCAGGTTGCCGATCTGCAGCGTGTAGCCCTTCTCGGGCGCGTGGCGGATGGTCTGGCCGTGGCAGCCGACGACGGCGACGGCGTCGCGCGCGACGCCGGCCGTCGCCAGCAGCGCGTCGACGGTGGCGGCGTACAGCTCGGCGAGCCGGTTGCCCAGCCGCGCGGCGCGGTCGAGCTCGTTGCCGTCGACCGCCTGCAGCGCGAGCACCGCGTCGCGGACCTCGGCCGGGTAGGGCAGCGTCGCCTCGGCGACGAAGGCGGGCGGGGCGGTGTCGGAAAAACGCATCAGCACCGCGTCGACGCCGTCGAGGCTGGTGCCCGACATCAGGCCGACGCAGAGCGCGCCGTCGCGGGAATCGGTCAGGTTTTGCATCCGGCCATTATGCCCGAAAGGCCGGTGCGCGCGCTTTCGGCAGCGCGAACGCCCGGCCTGGGCCGGGCGTTCGTGGACGGCGCCGGGCTCAGTCGAGCTGGGCGACGTTGACCGGGATCGCGCGCAGCAGCGCGAGCCGGTTCGACAGTTCGGCGCTCTTTTCGCGGAAGGCGAGCTTTTGCGCCGGTGTCAGGCCCGGGCTCGGCAGCGCGGCCGAGGCGGGGTCGACCGGCTGGTTGTTGACCCGCACCTCGAAGTGCAGGTGCGGGCCGGTCGAGCGGCCGGTGCTGCCGACGTAGCCGATCAGGTCGCCGGCCCTGACGGTCTTGCCCTCGCGCACGCCGGCGGCGAAGCGACTCAGGTGGCCGTAGACGGTGGTCAGCTTGCCGTTGTGGCGGACCATCACGACGTTGCCGTAGCCGTTCTGCGTCTCGGCGGTGGTGACGACGCCGTCGGCCGGCGCGCGGATCGGCGTGCCGGTCGGCGCGGCGTAGTCGACGCCGGCGTGCAGGCGCAGCGAGTTCAGGATGGGATGGCGGCGCAGGCCGAAGCCCGAGCTGATCCGCGCGCCGTCGACCGGCTGCAGGCCGAAGCCCTTCTTCAGCGGCGTGCCGTCGCGGTCGTAGTAGGCGCCCGACTCGCTGTCGTGCGCGAAGTAGTAGGCGTCGTCGACGCGCTCGCCGCGCGTCACCTCGGCGGCGAGCACGTTGCCGAAGGCGACCGGCGCGCCCTGGTAGAGCATGGTCTCGTAGACGACGGCGATGCGGTCGCCGCGTCTGAGGTCGGCGAGCTCGAAGCGGTCGGAGAAGATCTCGGCCAGTTGCGCGCGCACCTCGGCCGGTACCTGGGCGTCGATCAGCGCGGCGGTGACGCCGCCGGTGATCGTCAGCGACTTCATCGTCGGCTGCGCGACCGCGTCGACCTCGCCGGCGCGGGCGCGCCATTCGCCGCCGACCTTCTCGGCGACGACCAGCACCTGTTCGCCGTTCTCGTCGTCGTTCAGAAAGCGCAGGCCGAACAGCTCGCCGGCGTCGTTGGTTTCGACCGACAACGTCGCGCCGGTCTTGAGCTTGAGCAGCTCGCGCGACAGCGGGCTGGAGGCGAGGAAGCGCCGCGCCTCCTCGTCGCCGACGCCGAGGCGGTTCAGCAGGCGGGCCAGCGTGTCGCCGCGCACCACCGCCTCCTCGCGCCAGTAGCGGGTCTGGCTGTCGGCCGAGGTCAGCGGCGGCAGCGCCAGTTGCTGGACCACCGACTCGATTTCGACCGGGACGGGCTTGTCCTCGCCCGGGGCGATGGCGAAGGCGGTCACCATGCCGAACAGCGGCAGCGCGGCGACGACGCCGAGCCAGCTCAGGCGGTGCCCGCGCGCGCGCGCCAGGCATTTTTGCGGGATCGTGATCAGTTTGCGATAATTCATGCTTTCCAAACGGCCGGCCGCGCGGGGCGCGGTCGGCCGGACTGTTCCAGGTTCGGGCCGCCAGGGCCGTGACAATGTATGCGGGCGGGCGATTGGGGCGCCCCGCGCCGGCATAAGTTCCGGGCGAAAGCACGCATGCTAGCAGAAGCTGGGCGGTTTTCGCCAATTTTTCGATATAAAACAATCACATACCCGGATGTAATGCGCGCGGCGCAACCGCGCGAGGCCGCCGCGCGGCGCCGGGTCGGCAAGGAAGAAACGATTGAATCCCGAAATCACGATTGACGAGGCGCTCGCCGTCATCAAGCGCGGCGCCGAAGAGCTGCTGATCGAGGCCGAACTGGTCGCCAAGCTGAAGGAAGGCCGTCCGCTGCGCGTGAAGGCCGGCTTCGACCCGACCGCGCCCGACCTGCACCTCGGTCACACCGTGGTGCTGACCAAGCTGCGTCAGCTGCAGGACCTCGGCCACAAAATCATGTTCCTGATCGGCGACTTCACCGGCATGATCGGCGACCCGACCGGCAAGAACACCACCCGCCCGCCGCTGACCGCCGAGCAGGTGCAGCAGAACGCCAGGACCTACACCGAGCAGGTGTACAAGATCCTCGACCCGGGAAAAACCGAGATCTGCTTCAACTCGAAGTGGCTTTCCGAACTGGGCGCCGCCGGCATGCTGAAGCTGGCCGCCAGCACCACGGTGGCGCGCATGCTCGAGCGCGACGACTTCAAGAAGCGTTTCGCCGAGCACCAGCCGATCGCGATCCACGAGTTCATGTACCCGCTGATGCAGGGCTACGACTCGGTCGCGCTGCAGGCCGACATCGAGCTCGGTGGCACCGACCAGAAGTTCAATCTCCTGATGGGCCGCGCGCTGCAGGAGCAGGCGGGCCAGAAGCCGCAGTGCGTCATCATGATGCCGCTGCTCGAAGGCCTGGACGGCGTCAACAAGATGTCGAAGTCGCTCGGCAACTACATCGGCATCGCCGAGCCGGCCAGCGAGATCTTCGGCAAGGTGATGTCGATCTCCGACACGCTGATGTGGCGCTACTACGAACTGGTGTCGACGAAGTCGCTGGCCGAGATCGCCGCGCTGAAGGCGCAGGTCGCCGAAGGCCGCAACCCGCGCGACGTGAAGATCGAGCTGGCGATGGAGCTGGTCGCCCGCTTCCACGACCAGGCGGCCGCCGACGCGGCGTTGGCCGACTTCCAGGCGCGCTTCCAGAAGAACGCGATCCCGGACGAGATGCCCGAAGTCACCGTCGCCGTCGGCGCCGAGGGTCTGGCGATCGGCAACGTGCTCAAGAAAGCCGACCTGGTCGCCTCGACCTCCGAGGCGCTGCGCATGATCCAGCAGGGCGGCGTCAAGGTCGACGGCGAGAAGGTCGACGACAAGGCGCTCAAGCTCGTCGCCGGCGCCACCGTCGTGCTGCAGGTCGGCAAGCGCAAGTTCGCGCGCGTCACGCTGGCCTGACCGTCCCGCGACCCGGCGCTCGGCCAACCTTTGCCGCGGCGAGGTTGGCCGAGCGCGTTTTCCCGTTTCCCTCACCCGTTTCCGGTCATGCAACTGTCCCTGTTCGTCCCCGGCCTCGCCTGGCCCGACCCCCACACCGCCGCCGAGGTCGCGCGCGGCCTCGAACTGCCGGCGCTGTCGACCTTGCTCGGCCGCGGCGCGCTCGACCCGACGCCGGCGACCTTCTCCGAGCTGACCGCGATCGCCTTCGGCCTGCGCGCCATCGCGCCGGCGCGCCGCGCCGCCGAGGCGGCCGGCCTCGCCGTGTCCGGCCGCAGCTGGCTGCTGGCCGAGCCGGGCCACCTGCGCATCGACCGCGACCGCGCGACGCTGGCCGACGTCGGCATCCTCGCGATCGACCGGGCCGAGGCCGACGCGCTCGTCGCCGCGCTCAACGCGCACTTCGCCGAGGACGGGCTGGTCTTTCACGCCGCCGAGTCGGGGCGCTGGTTCGTCTCCATGCCGGAGGCCAGCGGCGCCACGTTCACGCCGCTTGACGACGTGGTCGGCGAGGACGTCAACGCCCACCTGCCGGGCGGCGACGCCGGCCTCAAGTGGAGCCGCTTCCTCAACGAATTGCAGATGCTGCTCTACACCCACCCGGTCAACGACGCGCGCGAAGAACGCGGCGAGCCGGCGGTCAACACCGTGTGGCTGTGGGGCGAGGGCGACGAGGGCGAGCCGAGCAGCCGCGCCGGCCTGGTGCTGGCCGACCATCCCTTGTGGCAGGACTACGCGCGCCGCGCCGGCGTTCGCGTCGACGCGGCGCCGTTCGACTACGCGGCGCTTGCCGAGGCGGCCGGCGGCGCCGACCGCGTGCTGGTGATGGTCGACGCCGCGCAGGCGGCCGCGCAGTACCGCGACGTCTACGGCTGGCGCGAGGCGCTCGAGGCGCTCGAGGAGCGCTGGTTCGCGCCGCTCTTGGCCGCGCTGCGCGCGCGCCGGCTCGGCGAGCTGAACCTGGTCTGCCACGGCGACGCCGGCTTCACCGCGACGGTGACGCCGTTGTCGACCTGGAAGGCCTGGCGCCGTCCGCGCGCGCTCGCCACCCTTTTCCCGAGCGACTGAGCCATGTCCCGAATCGTTGCCCGCGCCGTGCCCGCCACGGTCGCCCAGAATCTCGCCGCCGCCGGCTTCTCGCCGCTGATGGCGCGCCTGTTCGCCGCGCGCGGCATCGCCGAAGCCTGCGAGCTCGACACCGCGCTCAAGGCGCTGCTGCCGTACCAGGCCCTGAAGAACGTCGCCGCGATGGCGCAAAGGTTGGCCGAGGCGATCGAAAAGCGCGAGAAGCTGCTGGTGGTCGCCGACTACGACGCCGACGGCGCGACCGCGTGCACCGTCGCGCTCGAGGGGCTATCGGCGCTCGGCGCGACGGTCGACTTCATCGTGCCCAACCGCTTCGAATACGGTTACGGCCTGACGCCCGAGATCGTCGACCTCGCCGCGACACAGCGGCCCGACATCATCGTCACCGTCGACAACGGCATCGCCAGCGTCGCCGGCGTCGAGCGCGCGCGCGAACTGGGCATAGAGGTGCTGGTTACCGACCACCACCTGCCGGGCGATACGCTGCCGGCGGCGCTGATCGTCAACCCGAACCAGCCCGGCTGCGACTTCCCGTCCAAGAACCTCGCCGGCGTCGGCGTGATGTTCTACGTGCTGATGGCGCTCCGCGCCGAGCTGCGCGCGCGCGGCGCGTTCGCGGACAAACCCGAACCGAACCTCGCCGAATTGCTCGACCTCGTCGCGCTCGGCACCGTCGCCGACGTGGTCAGGCTCGACCAGAACAACCGTATCCTCGTCGAGCAGGGCCTGCGCCGCATGCGCGCCGGCCGGATGCGGCCGGGCATCGCAGCGCTGTTCCGCGTCGCCGGCCGCGCCGCCTACAAGGCGACGACGTTCGACCTCGGTTTCACGCTCGGCCCGCGGCTGAACGCCGCCGGCCGGCTCGACGACATGAGCCTCGGCATCGCCTGCCTGCTGGCGAAGAACGACGAGGAGGCGATGCGGCTGGCGCAGGAGCTCGACCGCCTGAACCGCGAGCGGCGCTCGATCGAGCAGGGCATGCAGGACGAGGCGCTCGCGGTGCTGTCGGGCGTCGATGCGGCCGGCCGCCACAGCCTCGCGCTTTACCGCGACGACTGGCACCAGGGTGTGGTCGGCATCGTCGCCTCGCGCTTGAAGGAGCGCTTCCACCGCCCGTCCATCGTGTTCGCGCCCGGCGACGACGGCGAGATCAAGGGCTCGGGCCGCTCGATCCCGGGTTTTCACCTCAGGGACGCGCTCGACCTCGTCTACAAGCGCCACCCGGGGCTGATCCTCAAGTTCGGCGGCCACGCGATGGCCGCCGGGCTGACCGTCGCCGAGGCCGACTTTTCGGCCTTTCGCGACGCCTTCGAGGCGGTCGCGCGCGAGTGGCTGACGGAAAACCAGCTGACGCGCACCTTCGAGACCGACGGCAGCCTCGGCGGGCGCGAGCTGCAACTGCCGGTCGCCGAGGAGCTCGGCGCACAGGTGTGGGGCCAGGGCTTTCCACCGCCGACCTTCCACGACCGCTTCCGCGTCGTCCAGCAGCGCCTGGTCGGCGACAAGCACTTGAAGCTGCGGCTGGAAAAGGACGGCGTCGAGTACGAGGCGATGCGTTTCAACCAGGCCGACTGGCTGCCGGACGCGGTCGACGCGGTCTACCAGGTGGTCGCCAACGAATGGCAGGGCCGCAAGGAGCTGCAGCTTTATATCGAACACTGGCTGCCGGCCGGAGAGGGGGGGCACTGATGGTGGGCATGATTCTGGTCGCCCTGCTGGGCTTGGCGCTTGGCGCGCTGATCGTCTGGCTGTTGCTGAAAAGCCGCGCCGACACCGCCTTCGAGCGCGGTCGCGGCGAAGGCGTGGCCGAGGCCTCGCGCCTGAACGCCGAGATCGCCGCCGCCGCGCGCGCGCTCGACGAGGCGCGCGAGCGCGAGCGCGCCTTGCAGGCCGAGCTCGCCCTGCAGCGCCGCACCCTGGCCGAGCAGCAGCAAAGGCTCGGCCAACTCGAGGCCGCCGCGCAGCGCGTGCCGGCGCTCGACGCGCAGTTGGCCGAGCGCGACGCGGCGATCGCCAGGCTCCACGCCGAATTGCGCGACACCGCCAGCCGGCTCGCCGCCAGCGCCGAGCAGGGGCGCCAGCTCGAGGCGCTGCAGCTTGATCTCGCGAACGCGCGCGCGCACGCGGCGACGCTGTCGGACGACATCACGCGGCTGACCGCGCGCGAGCAGGAACTGGCGACGCGGCTCGAACAGGAGCGCCTGGCCGCCGACGAGAAGCTCGCGATGCTGATCGAGGCGCGCGAGGCCTTGTCGAACCAGTTCAAGACGCTCGCCAACGAGATCTTCGAGGAAAAGTCGAAGCGTTTCACCGAGCAGAACCAGAACAACCTCGGCCAACTCCTGAACCCGCTGGGCGAGAAGATCCAGCAGTTCGGCCGTCTGGTGCAGGACACCTACGACAAGGATTCGAAGGAGAGGCTGACGCTCGAGACCGAGCTCAAGCGCCTGCAGGAACTGAACACCCGCCTCGGCGACGACGCGGTCGCGCTGACGCGCGCGCTGACCGGCGCGAGCAGCAAGTCGCAGGGCGCCTGGGGCGAGATGGTGCTCGAGAAGGTGCTCGAACACTCGGGCCTGGCGCGCGGTCGCGAGTACGACGTGCAGCATTCTGACGTGCTCGAGACCGACGACGGCGGCCTCAAGCGCTACCAGCCCGACGTGGTGATCCACCTGCCCGAGGGCAAGCACCTGGTGGTCGACTCGAAAGTGTCGCTGAACGCCTACGTGCGCTACACCGCCGCCGACGACGACGCGACGCGCGAGGCCGAGATCAAGTCGCACATCGCCGCGCTGCGCGCGCATATCCGCACGCTGTCGGAAAAGCGCTACCAGGACCTGTACGGCCTCACCAGCATCGACTTCGTGTTCATGTTCGTGCCGGTCGAGCCGGCCTACCTGACCGCCGTGCAGCGCGACATGGACCTGTTCACCGAGGCTTTCGACAAGCGCATCGTCATCGTCGGCCCGAGCACCTTGCTGGCGACGCTGCGCACCGTGGCCAGCATCTGGCGCTACGAGCAGCAGAACCAGAACGCGATCGAGATCGCGCGCCAGAGTGGCGCGATGTACGACAAGTTCGTCGGCTTCGTCGAGACGCTGGAAAAGCTCGGCAAGCAGCTGGCGAGCACGCAGGACAGCTACGCGACCGCGATGAAGCAGCTCGTCAGCGGCAGCGGCAACCTCGTCAACCGCGCCGAACGGCTGCGCAAGCTCGGCGTCAAGGCGAACAAGCAGCTGTCGCCGGCGCTGCGCGGCGACGACGAGGACGGCGAGGAGGCGTTGCTGCCGGGCTGAGTCCGCCGTTCCGTTACCGAACCAACGGCGGGCCGATCATCCGCGACGGCCGTGGCGCTTTGCCGACAGTCGCCGCGTCATTCCGTTCGAATTCGCGAACCGCGCTTACAGATTCCGGATGGGTGCCTTGCCGCCCCGTCGCGCCGCGGCTCTAATGGCCCGCATTCGTGGACGGAGGGGTCGGGGATGAAGTCGCTTCGCAGTCGCTTGATCGTGCTCAACGTGGCGCTCCTGGCGCTGTTCGTGCTGATGCTGTTGTGGCTGGCGTTCAGCCAGATGCGGCGCGAGATCGTCGCGGGGCTGGAGCACGAATTCACCTCCGCGCTGCGCGGCCAGAGCGCGGTGGTCGAGACGTGGCTGGGCGAGAAGAAGCGCCAGATCGACGCGCAGCGCGGCTTCGCCGCGCGCGACGAGGTGCTCGGCGAGCTCAAGCAGGCGGCGCGCGCCGGCGGCTTCATGGTCGACTACATCGGCTACGCCGACGGCCGCTCGGTCTGGTCGGACGACTGGGTGCCGCCGGCCGACTTCAAGGTCGTCGAGCGGCCGTG
Source organism: Crenobacter luteus (assembly GCF_004345725.1). Lineage (GTDB taxonomy): Bacteria > Pseudomonadota > Gammaproteobacteria > Burkholderiales > Chromobacteriaceae > Crenobacter > Crenobacter luteus. The sequence continues at coordinate 33,717 of NZ_SLXG01000022.1, forward strand.
GTTCCTTGCGGCGCGCCAGGCGGGCCGCGCCGTGATCACCGAGCCCTACGTCGACGCCGACAGCAAGAAGCTCATCGTCACCGTCGCCGCGCCGTTCGACGCCGGCGGTGCCTTCGCCGGCGTGATCGGCGCCGACGTGTTCGTCGACGCGCTGGTCAAGTCGGTGCTGTCGCTGCCGGTGCGCGGCGGCGGCTACACCTTCATCGTCAACCGCGCCGGCACGGTGATCGCCCACCCGGACGCCGCGCTGACGCTCAAGCCGCTGACCGCCGTCGCGCCGTCGCTCGACGCCGCGCGGCTGGCGGCGCTGGCGAAGGTCGGCGGCGTCGACGAGGCCGACGTCGCCGGCACCCGGATGCTGGTTTCGCTGCGGCCGATCGCCGGCACCGACTGGCTGGTCGGCATCGTCACCGCCAAGGACGCGGCGCTCGCGCCCCTTTCCACGCTGCTCTACGGCATCGCCGGCCTGTCGGCCATCGCGCTGCTGCTGCTGGTGCCGCTGGCGGGCTGGGCGATCGGCCGCCTGCTCGGCGGTCTCGTCCATCTGCGCGAGGCGATGGTCGAGATCGCGCATGGCGAGGCCGACCTGACGCGCCGTCTCGACGAGGGCGGCCGCGACGAAATCGCCGAGACCGCGCGCGCCTTCAACCGTTTCGTCGCGCACCTGCACGGCCTTTTCGTCGAGCTGCGGCGCGAGGCCAGCGGCGTGGTCGGCGGCGTGCGTGAGGCGGAGCGCGACGTCGCCGGCGCAGCCGAGCGCGCGCGCCGCTTGTCGGGCGTGTCCTCGGCCAACGCCGTCGCGCTCGCACAGTTGGGCGCCGGCGTCGAGAACATCGTCGAGGGCGCGCGCGCCGCCGACGAGCGGGTCAGGGACAGCGGCGCCGAGCTGGACGCCGGCTCGGCCAAGTTGTATCGCCTGACCGGACACATGGCCGACGTCGCGCGTTCGGTGCGCGGTCTGGAGACCATGCTCGCGCAGCTGGACGAACGCTCGCAGGGCATTTCCGGCATCACCGTCACCATCCGCGACATCGCCGACCAGACCAATCTGCTGGCGCTGAACGCGGCGATCGAGGCGGCGCGCGCCGGCGAGTCGGGACGCGGCTTCGCCGTGGTCGCCGACGAGGTGCGCAAGTTGGCCGAGCGGACCGCCGAGGCGACGCGCGAGATCGCCGGCATGGTCGGCGCAATCCGTGACGACACCGGCCGCGCGGTCGGCGACGTCGGCGCGGCGGTCGGCCAGGTCGACGAGGGCGTCGCGCTGACGCACGAGGCCGAGGCCAGCCTGGCGCGGCTGCGCGCGGCGATGGCCTGCGTGAAGGACAGGATGGACGCGATCGTCGCCGCGACCGGCGAGCAGCAGGCGGCGACGCGCCAGATCGCCGCGAGCAGCGAGACGATCAACGGCACGGTCGGCCAGAACGACGCCGCCTTGCAGGGGGTGAGCGCCACGCTCGCGACGCTGGCCGACGCGGCCGGCAGGATGGACGCCGCCTTCGGCCGCTTCAGGCTGTAAGCGCCGGTCGCAAGGCCTGTCGGCGTGGCTGCGCGGCGCCCGCGCACGCCTCGGCCAACCGTGACGCGGACAAACGAAAACCGGGCACAAGGCCCGGTTTTTTTGCGTCCGACCGCGGCGCGGGCTTACAGCCCCGGCATCGCGTAGCCTTCGATCTTGGCCGCGCTGACCAGTTTCGACAGGTATTCGTGCATCGCCTGGCGGCTGGCCATCTGGTTCAGGTACTGCTGCAGGCGGTCCTTGATGTCCTCGAAGGCGACCTTGCCGCCTTCCTGACGCGCGTTGACCTGGATGATGTGGTAGCCGAACTGGGTCTCGACCAGCGTCGGCACGATCTCGCCGGCGTCGCTGCCGAATACCGCCTGTTCGAATTCCGGCACCATCTGGCCGCGGCCGAACTGGCCGAGGTCGCCGCCCTGTTTGCCGGACGGGCAGGTCGAGTGCTCGCGGGCGAGGTCGGCGAAGCGGGTCGGGTCGGCCTGCACTTCGGCCAGCACGCCCTCGGCCTTGGCGCGGGCGAGTCTGTTCGACAGCTCGTCGCCCTGGCCCAGCGGGAACAGGATGTGGCTGGCGACGGCGCTGTCGCCCTGGGTGAACTGCTCCGGGTGCTGGTCGTAGAAGGCGCGCGCGGCGTCTTCGTCGACCGGGGTGAACTGCAGCGTCTTGTCGAGCAATTCGCCGATGGCGCGGCCTTCGTTGCTGGTGTCGAAGCCTTCTTCCTTGGCCTTTTCCAGCAGCAGCTGGTGCAGCACCAGCTGCTGGACGGCGGCGTCGCGCGGGCTCGGGGTGTCGGCGTGGTTGTCCATTTCGGCCTGGACTTGAGCTTCGGTGATTTCGACGCCGTTGACGGTGATGGCCATGAGCATTTCCTGTTCGGGGTGAGTGGGCCCGCGCAAGACGCGGGCGGTTGTCTTGCGCAGATGGCGACGCCGGCGCGCATTTCAAGCCCGCCTGGGCACGAAATGGTCCGGGGCACGGCTTGCCCGCCTTCGCGGCCGTTTCGCGGTGGCGTCGTTCTTTTCCCGGCCGGCGTGATCTGGGCTACCATTGCCCCGAGGCCGAAAAGTCGCCGCAGCGGTGTTGGCAGCGCGGTGCCCCTCGCCATGCCGCCGTCCGTGGCGGCGGGACTTGGCCGTTTTTCCGGAGAATTTCCCCGTCATGACCGCGTCGCCCGTGATCCGTGAAGAAGAAGTCGAATTCGGCGCCATCCGCGCGCAGGGCGCCGGCGGCCAGCACGTCAACAAGGTATCGACGGCGGTCCACCTGCGTTTCGACGTGCGCGCGTCGTCGTTGCCCGAGGCGGTGAAGGCGCGGCTGCTGGCGCTGGGCGACCAGCGGGTGAGCAAGGACGGCGTGGTCGTCATCAAGGCCCAGCAGTTCCGCACCCGCGAGCAGAACCGCGCCGACGCGCTGGCGCGGCTGCAGGCGATGGTCGACGCGGCGGCGCACGTGCCCAAGGCGAGGCGGGCGACCAAGCCGACCTTCGGCGCCCGGCAGCGGCGCCTCGCCGGCAAGACCAGCCGCGGCCAGATCAAGGCCCTGCGCGGCAAGGTCGACTACTGAGCCGGGCGTCGGCGTTCAGCGCCGGCGCTTGCTGTCGCCCGACAGCAGCGAGCCGAGCACGCCGCGGATCAGTTGCCGGCCTATGGTCGAGCCGGCGGCGCGCAGCAGGCTCTTGCCGAAGGCCTCGATCAGGCTGTCGGACTGTCGCGCCGGCGCGCGTTCGGCACGGCCGCCGTCCTCGGTCGGCGGCAGCGTTGCCTCGCCGGCGCGGCGTTCGAGCATCTCGTAGGCGCTGTCGCGGTCGAGCACGGCCTCGTAGCGGCCGGCGAGCGGCGAGGCGCGCACGAGCTCGGCGCGTTCGGCGTCGTCGAGCGGCGCGAGCCGGCTTTGCGGCGGGTAGACGAAGGCGCGCTCGACGACGCCGGGCCGGCCCTTGTCGTCCAGCAGGGACACCAGCGCCTCGCCGACGCCCAGCTCGGTGATGACCGCCTCGACGTCGAGCGCCGGGTTGCTGCGGAAGGTCTGGGCGGCGGCGCGCACCGCCTTCTGGTCGCGCGGGGTGAAGGCGCGCAGCGCGTGCTGCACGCGGTTGCCGAGTTGGCCGAGCACCGTCTCGGGGATGTCGACCGGGTTCTGGGTGACGAAGTAGACGCCGACGCCCTTGGAGCGCACCAGCCTCACCACCTGCTCGATCTTGTCGAGCAGCGCGGCCGGTGCGTCGTCGAACAGCAGGTGGGCCTCGTCGAAGAAGAACACCAGCCGCGGCTTGTCCGGGTCGCCGACCTCGGGCAGCGTCTCGAACAGCTCGGCCAGCAGCCACAACAGGAAGGTCGCGTACAACTTGGGCGCGTGGATCAGCTTGTCGGCGACCAGGATGTTGACCGTGCCTCGGCCGTCGGCGTCGCAGCGCATCAGGTCGGAAAGCGCGAGCGCCGGCTCGCCGAAGAAGGCTTCGGCGCCCTGGCTCTCCAGTTCGAGCAGGCCGCGCTGGATCGCGCCGACGCTGGCGGGCGACACGTTGCCGTAGCGGGTCTTGTACTCGGCGGCGTGCTCGCCGACGTGCTGCAGCATCGCGCGCAGGTCCTTGAGGTCGAGCAGCAACAGGCCGTTGTCGTCGGCGATGCGGAACACCATGGTGAGCACGCCGGCCTGCGTGTCGTTCAGGCCGAGCAGCCGCGCGAACAGGAGCGGCCCCATGTCGCTGACGGTGGCGCGCACCGGGTGGCCGGCCTTGCCGTAGAGGTCCCAGAACACCACCGGGAACGCGCGGTAGCCGAAGCCGGGTGGCGCGAGTTCGGCGACGCGTTCGGCGACCTTGGCCGCGTCGCCGCCGGCGCGGGCGAGGCCGGAGAGGTCGCCCTTGACGTCGGCCATGAAGACCGGGATGCCGGCCAGGGAAAACTGCTCGGCCATCACGCGCAGGGTGACGGTCTTGCCGGTGCCGGTAGCGCCGGCCACCAGGCCGTGGCGGTTGGCCATGCGCGGCAGGATGGCCAGTTCGGCGTCCGCCTTGGCGATGGGCAGGGCTGCACTCATGGAGGGCTCCTCGGGTGGGCGGGGCAGGGCGCGGTCGTCCGCCTTGCCATTGTAGGCCGGTGCGACGCACTTGCGCATGGCATGAGCGCCGCGCTCAATCGTGTTCGTCGGCCGCGCGTTTGCGCGGCGACGGCTGCCCCTGTTGCGCGGCGCGGCTGATCCGGCCCAGGCGGCGGCGGATCTCGTCGGAGTCCATCCACAGGTCGCTGCCCTTGAGCACCCGGCCGATCTCGGCGGCGCTCAGGAAGGGGCTGCACAGGCGGGTCAGCACCTTCTCGAACCACGAGGCCAGCGCCTGGGCCTGCGCCTGCTGTTCGTGGCCCTTGCCGGCGAAGCTGCCCGAGTAGGTGTGGAACATCAGCTGGCAGTTGTCGTGGACGACGAGCTCGTCGCCGGCGAGGAAGATCAGCGCGCCCATCGAGTAGGCGCGCGCCTCGAGCACGGTGACGACGCGCGCCGGCGAGGCGAGCATGTTGTTGACGATCTGCAGCCCGCAGTCGAAGTCGCCGCCCTGGGTGTTCAGGTGCAGGAAGATCGCGTCGTCGGGGTTGGCCGAGCGCAGCGTGAAGAACAGGTCGGTGTAGAGGTGGGGGCCGAGTATCTCGCCGCACAGGTAGTAGTCGACACGGCGCGGCGCCATCGGCGTGTCGTAGCGCACCAGGCCGGAAAAGCCGGCCGGTGGCGCTTCGCCGTCCTCGTCCGGCGGGGGAAACTGGGCCTGGTGCATGGCGGACTCCACGACGATGTCGCTGCTTCATCCTAGCCGAGCCGCCGGCGTCACCATGCATTCAAACCCGCCGACGCACGCTCAGTGCGTCTCCCCGGCCGCGAAGGTTTTGTGCAGCCGGCGCACGCCGAAGTAGACGCCGAGTACCACCGGCACGATCAGCACGCCCTGGCCGATTTCGGGGCTGACCGGCAGGCCGGCCTGCTTGAGCGCCTTGAAGGCGACGGCGATCAGGCTCAGCACGTAGTAGGAGATCGCCGCGACCGACAGCCCCTCGACCGCGTGCTGCATCTGCAGCTGGGTGCGCGCGGTACGGTTCATGCCCTGCAAGAGCGCGTTGGTCTGGCGCTCCTGCGCGAGGTTCACCCGCGTGCGCAGCAGGTCGACCGCGCGCGCGACCCGCGTCGCCAGTGTTTCGTGGCGCGCCTGCACCGCGCGGCAGGTGTTCATCGCCGGCGACAGCCGCCGCTCCATGAATTCGCCTATCGTCGGCACGCCCTCGATGCGCTCCTCGCGCAGCTCGGCGATGCGGGCGAACAGCAGCCGGTCGTAGGCGCCCGAGGCGTTGAAGCGCGTGCTGTGCGCCGCCAGCGCCTGCACGTGCGCCGCCAGTCGGGTCAGTTGCTGCAGCAGCGCCGGGTCGCCGCTGCCGTCGCGGTCGGCGTCCATGCGCGCCATGATCGCGGCCAGCTCGGCCTCGAGTTGGCCGAGGGTGCCGGCCATCTCGCGCGCGACCGGCAGCGCCAGCAGCGCCATCATCCGGTAGGTCTCGATCTCGTACAGTCGTTGCAGCAGCCGGCCGACCTGCGCCTCGCGGAAGTCGAGGTCGAGCACCAGGAAGCGCGAGTAGCCGTCCGGCCCGATATGCCAGTCGCACCACACCTCGCCGCCGGTCAGCACCCGGCTGCCGACCAGCACCGGGCCGGCGAACCAGCGCGCAAGCGAACCGCGCACCCGCTCGGCGGCGGCGCGCTCGACCACCTCGGCGTGCAGCGCGACCAGGCGCGTGCCGGCGAGCTCGGCCAGCCAGGCGGCCGGCACGCGGTCGATCGCGTTGTCGGAGAACGGCTCGCCGCCGCCGTGCTCGAGCACGAAGGTGAAGCTCGAGAACTCGGTGTGGCGTTCCCACTTGAGCAGCAGTTCCGCGTGCCGCGCGGTGAAATGGTTGGCCGAGGGCGGCGGCGGGGCCGTGCCGAAGGCCGCGCACAGCGAGGACAGCAGGCGGTGGTGCAGCTCGGGACGGGCCGCGTCGTAGATCGCCAGGTGCGACAGGCGGGCCGAGCCTTCGAGACGGAGAAAGGGGCGGGCGTGTACTTCGCTGGCCAGGGTGTCGCGTAGCGGATGATCGAGCACGATGAAGGCTCCATGGGGCTAGGGTGGAACAAGGCCGGCGAAGACGCCGGCGCTGCCCACTATCGGGCATCGCCCAAGGCGGCGGCGATTGGGGAAGTCCATTGTCCTGCGCCCGGTCCGTGCCGGAGCGGTGAAAAATAACAGTTGCCGTCGCGGTCAATGTCCCGTATAACGTGTCTCGCAAGTTTTTCAAGTTGTGTGATCGTTGTTCACTTGTGGTTCCTTAGCGGTACTTCAGTTGCACTACCCCCTCCTTGATTTAACTGCGCCCCGAGCTTTGCTCAATTTGTCCTAATTAAGGAGTACTCATTATGAAAACTGGTATCGTTAAGTGGTTCAACGACGCTAAAGGCTTTGGCTTCATCACCCCGGACGAAGGCGGCGACGATCTGTTCGCGCACTTCTCCGAGATCCGCGTCCAGGGCTTCAAAACCCTGCAAGAAGGCCAGCGCGTGAGCTTCGAAGTGACCCAGGGCCAGAAAGGCCTGCAGGCTTCGAACATCCAGCCGCAGTAATCCGGCCGGATCCCGACGCAGAAAAAGCCCCGCGCAAGCGGGGCTTTTTGCATCGTCGAAAGCCCGGCGATTCCCCCTGCCGGCGTGGCGCCGTTTGACTATGTTTATAGATATCCGCACCGCGCCGAGCGGGTCCGCCTTGCCCTGACGCGGTTTCTCGTCAAGTCGCCGGGGTTTAGCGATGAAAAAGAATTCGACGAGGGACCTGTTCGAAGTCGCGCTTCTGACGGCCGGCTGGTTCGCGCTGTCGACCCAGCTCTACCACAACGTGGTGGACGGTCTGGCGCACGGCGTGCCGTGGCAGTCCTCGCTGCTGAACTTCTTCAGCTACTTCACCATCCTGACCAATCTGTTCCTCGCCGCCAGCCTGACCTTGCCACGCTTTCTGCCCGGCATGGCGCTCAGCCGCTTTCTCGAGCAGCCGGGCGTACGCTCGGCGTCGCTGACCTACATCGTCATCGTCGGCGCCGTCTACGAGCTGCTGCTGCGTCACCTGTGGAGCCCGAGCGGTCTGCAGTGGCTGGCCGACCTGCTGTTGCACGACGTGATCCCGCTCGGCTACTTCGTCTACTGGATCCGCTACGTGCCGCCGGCCCGGCTGCGCTGGCGCGACGCGCTGGTGTGGCTGATTTTCCCGGTCGGTTACTTCGTCTACACGATGCTGCGCGGCAGCGTGTTCGGCCACTACCCCTATCCCTTCTTCAACGTGCCGCAGCTCGGCTACGACGGCGTGCTGCTGAACGCGGTCTTTTTCGCGATCGGCTTCTTCGGCACCGGCGCGCTGGTGGTCGCGCTGGACGCGCGCGTGAAGGCGGCGCAGCCGGCGCGCGTCGAGGCCGGTCGTGACGAAGCCGAACGCTGAACGCGCGCCGCGTTTGAGGTCGGGCGCAAACGCGGCGATAATCGCGCTCCGATTCCGCAACCGACCGAAAGCGCACGATGACCGATAGTCCGTCCACCGAAATCCGCCTGTCCAAGCGCGTCAGCGAACTGGCCGGCTGCTCGCGCCGCGAAGCCGACGAGCTGATCGAGCTCGGCCTCGTCAAGGTCGACGACGCGGTGGTCGACGTGCTCGGTAGCCGGGTGCGGCCCGGCCAGCGCGTCGAGGTGTTGCCGCGGCCCGGCGGCGCGCGGCTGGAGCGGGTCACGCTGCTGCTGAACAAGCCGGCCGGCGGCGACTTGGCCGAGCCGGGCCTGTGGGCGCTGCCGGCGCGTCGCGACGCGCGCGACAAGTCCGGCGTGGTCTTTCTGCGGCGCCATCAGCAGCACCTCGTCCAGGCCGGCTGGCTCGACGACGAGGCGGGCGGGCTGGCGGTGCTGACCCAGGACGAGAAGCTCGCGCGCCAGCTCGGCAAGCACGCCGCCGACTACGAGCAGGAGTACCTGCTCGCGCTGGCCGCGCCGCTGCCCGACGGTGCGCTCGCCGCGCTGAACGCGACGCGCGAACTGGACGGCAAGGCGCTCGCCGCCTTCCGCTTCAGCCGCCAGAGCGACCGCCAGCTGCGCCTGGTGCTGCGCGAGAATCGCGCCGGCCTCGTGCGGCGCCTGGCCGAGGCGGCCGGCGTCGAGCCGGTCGCGATCCGGCGCATCCGCATCGGCCGGCTCGCGTTAGGTGAGCTCGCCGAAGGCTGCTGGCGCTACCTGTGCGCTTACGAGCGCTTCTGAGCGGCCCCAGCCGACAAAAAACCCGCCATTCGGCGGGTTTTTGCTTTCGCGGTTGGCCGAGGCTCAGGCCGGCGTCACGTCGACGCGGAACAGCCGGCAGGCGCCGCGCGGCGTCAGCGTCGCCGTCGCGGCGGCGTCGAAGCGTACCGCGTCGAGCCGGCCGAGCGCCACGCGCGCCGCGCCGTCGTCGATGTCGCAGCCGTCGCCGTCGGCCAGTAGCAGCAGCGCGCCGCTCGGCAGCGCCAGCGTCAGCGCGGCGTCGATGCAAAGCTCCTCGACGCGGTGGCGCAGGCGCGCGCGGCGCGTCATCACGTTGAAGTCGAGCACCGGCGCGCCGACGAGGCGGCTGTCGATGGCCCGTTCGCCGGCGAAGACCAGCGGCGCGCTGGTCGGGGTCAGCGTCGCGCGCTCGGCGCCGTCGTCGATGTCCAGCGCGATGCCGTCGCCGTCGACGATGGCGAGCGTGCGGTCGACGCCGTCGAAGCGCGAGAACGGGCCGTCGCTGGCGACGCTGGCGAGGCTGATGCGCAGCGCGAAGTCGTCCAGGCTGGCGTCGGCCGGTTCGATCAGCACCTGGCGGGTGCTGCCGCCGCCGTTCTTCCACGGCGACACGGGGTAGGCGCTGGCGTCGAGTTTATGCATGGGGCTCTCCGGAAAGGGCGGCGTCAGGCCGCGTTGTCGGTAGGCGCCGGCCAGGTGAGCGCGCAGGCACGACGGGCACAGGCAGTCGCCGCCGGCGCCGTCCAGCGGCAGCACCTGCGGCAGTTCGTTGCACCAGCAGCCGCCGTCGCGCGCGCCGCTGCCGCAGCCGAAGGCGACGCCGCAGCGTTCGCAGCGCTTTTCGCGCGCCAGCGGCGAGGCCGCGTCGGCAGCGAGCCGCGCCCGCACCGCGCGCTTTTGCGCGGCGCTGTACGTCGACCAGTTGGCGATCTCGTCGAGCGTGCGGCGGCAGCCGACGCAGACGCGGCCGCTGTCGTCGAGCCGGCACAGCTTGACGCAGGGCGAGGGCACCTCGTCGCGCGTCGTCATCGCGCCTCCCGCCAGGCGGCGACGGCGGCCTGCAGCTGCGGCAACCCGCGCAGGATGGCCGCGGGGCCCGGCGACAGGATGTCGGCCGACTTGATCTCGAGCACCCGGCCGTCGCGCACGGCGGGGATCGCCGACCAGCCGGCGCGCTCGGCCAACCTTTCCGGGCGGAATTTCTTGCCGCACCACGAACCGATCACGATGTCGGGCGCACGGCGCACCACCTCGTCCGGGTCGGCGACGATGCGCCGGGTCGCCGACGAGTGATGGGCGGTGTCGGCGAACACGTCGACGCCGCCGGCCAGTGCGATCAGCTCGGACACCCAGCCGACGCCGCTGATCAGCGGCGCATCCCACTCCTCGAAGTAGACGCGCGGTTTGCGCGTCTGCGCGGCGGCGTCCGCCCGCGCCGCCTCGATGCGCGCGGCCAGCTCGGCCGCCAGCGCCTCGGCGCGCTCGCCTGCGCCGACCAGCGCGCCGAGCGCGCGTACCATCGCGAGCACGCCGGACAGCGTGCGCTGGTTGAATACGTGAACCTCGAGACCGGCGCGGATCAGCTCGGCGGCCAGCTCGGCCTGCATGTCGCTGAAGGCGACGACGAGGTCGGGTTCGACAGCGAGGATGCGCTCGAGCCGGGCGCTCGAGAAGCCGCTGATCTTCGGCTTGTCGCGGCGCGCCTCGGGCGGGTGGACGGTGAAGCCGGAAATGCCGGCGACGCGGTCTTCGGTGCCGAGCAGGTAGAGGGTTTCGACCGCCTCGGTGCTGAGGCAGGCGATGCGTCGGTAATGGCTCAAGCGGGTCTCCGGGAGTCGGACGGGCGATGGACGGGCCCGCATTCTAGCGCCCCGCGCCGCGGGCGCGAAGCGGGGTGTCGGGAGCGAAAAGCATGAACCATGCCATCGAGCGAACGATCGTTTCAATGCGGTTTCGGGGAAAATCCGTAAAAACAGAGGGTTTGTTGCGTTGCGTCAGTGAAAAACTAAGCAAAATAGGTAATCTTACTTATGGAAACGTCGCTTTCCAGCCACTATCTTCGGAGTCCACCAAAAATAACAAGGGAGGTGCGCAGATGGATGCCTTGAGTCTCAGCGAACCACTGCGGGGTCAGGATGTGGGTTACGAAGGACAGGGCGGCCTGTCCTACTGGTCGGCGCGGCTGTTGACCGACCGTGCCGAGGCCGCCGCGTGGAGCCAGCAGGTGGCCGCCACGCGCCGCATCGCCGCGGCGAACGACAAGTACACGGACGATTCCGATCCCGATTTTTCCGTCTGAGCCCGGCCGCCACCGGCGTCGACGGAAATAGACGGCGACAAGACAGGGGCGGCGCGCATTGAGCGCGCCGCCCCTGTCTTTTCTCATTTCTCGTCGCCCCGGCCCCGCGCGGTCTTCGGCCCCTGCCGGCCTGGACGGCGCGCGCGGGCAGGCGGTCGCCGGCGGCTAGCCGTGCTGCCGTATCAGCATCACCGGCGCCGCGCTGTGCCGCAGCACCCCCTCGGCGATGCTGCCGACCAGAAGATGGGCGAGGCCGGTGCGGCCGTGCGTGCCCATCACGACCAGGTCGGCCCCCCACTGCCGCGCCTCGTCGACCAGCATGGCGACCAGCGCCTCGCGCCAGGCGCTGACCGTGTGCGTCTGCGGCGTGACGCCGTTCTTGAGCGCACGCAGCGTCGCCAGCTCCATCACGCGGTCGCCGGCCTCGCGCAAGGAGCGGCGTTCCTCGTCGCCGAGCGGGTGGCTGCGCCGCCAGCCGAACTGGTCGAGCTCGACCACGTGCACGAGCCGCAGCGTGCCCTTCATTTCCCTGACCAGCATGCAGGCGTGGTCGATGGCGAGCGAAGAAACGGTGCTGTCGTCGACTGGGACGAGGATGCGTTGGTAGGGCATGGCGGCCTCCGGCGGCGGGCGGGGCGGCGGGTCGCGCGTTCCCGGGGGTGTCGGTTCCTGACGCTTTCAGTCTAGCGGATGCGCTTGAAAGTGTAATTCAAGAATCTTGATGACAACGGCCATGCCTTTGGTTTGTACTCAGAGCCGCTAACAAAACCGCTCGACAAAGCGTAAGCAGATCAAGGAACAAGCCAGCTTGAGCAAGGCGTAATGCGTGTCCAGCCGCCGCTCGAAG
>NZ_SLXG01000023.1 GCF_004345725.1 Crenobacter luteus
GCGGCCTCGGCCAACTACGTGCACACCAAGGCGACCGTGAACGGCGTCTCGGGCACCGCCAACGACTGGGCGCCGGGCCTGGGCGTCGGCGTCGGCTACAAGCTGACCGACCGCGTCGGCGTGCGCGCCGGCTACGACCGCATCATGAACGTCGGCGACGGCGCGCAGAAAACCGACATGAACCTGTACAACGTCGGCCTGACCGCGCGTTTCTGAGCGGTCCGGCGGGAACCGCCGCCGGCCTGGTCAGTCTGATTCAGCAGTACCCCGCTTCATTGCAGTTTCTCCTCTCCGTGTAGTGTTGTGTGAAAGCCTCTCGGGCCGGTCCAGCGACCGGCCCCTTTTTTTGGCCTTCAGCCGGCGGCGGGGAAGCGCTCGCGCGCGGCGAGCAGGAACTGGTCGCGCAGCCAGCGGCAGTCGCTCGAATGGTGGGTGCGGTCGTGCCACAACAGGTAGTAGTGCATGCGCGGAAACTGGATCGGCACCGCGACGAGCTTGAGCGGCAAGAAGCGCGCGTAGTGCTCGGCGAACAGGCGGGACGAGGTGAACACCATGTCGCTCTCGGCGACGAGGTAGGGGGCGAGCTGGAAGTAGGGCACGCGCGCGACGACGTTGCGCTTGAGCTTTTCCTTCTTCAGGTAGGTGTCGATCACGCCGCGCTGACCGACCGCGTACGGCGTCGGCGCGAGGTGGTCGAGCGCGAGGTATTCGTCGAGCGTCAGGCTGTCCTTGGCCGCCGGGTGGTCGGGCCGCATCATGCAGACGATGTCGTCGTCCAGCAGCGGCGCCATCCGCAGGTGGCCGGGCGGCTCCGACCAGTTGCCGACCACGAGGTCGAGCTCGCCGTTCTCGAGGCCCTGGTCGTAGTCGTAGCGGTAGCCGAGCGAATGCAACACCAGCTGCGCGTCGGGCGCCTTCTGGCGCACGTTGACCATGAAGTCGCGCAGCAGCTCGGGGCTCAGGTAGTCGGGCGTCGCGACGTTGAAGGTACGCGTGGTCTGCTGCGGGTCGAAGGCGCTGTTGTGCGCGACGATGCTCTCGAGCTGGTCGAGCGCGCTCTTGACCGGCTGGAAGAGCGACTCGCCGATGTCGGTCGGCGTCATGCCGTTGCGGCTCCGGACCAGGAGCGGGTCGCCGAAGATCTCGCGCAGGCGCTTGAGTGCAATGCTGACCGCCGGCTGCGACAGATTGAGGCGGCGCGCGGCGCGCGACACATTGCGTTCGGACAGCAGCGTGTACAGCACCCTCAGGTGCTGCACGTCGAGTGCTTCCCAGGTTTTCTTGCCAGACATCGTTCCTCTTTCTCGCTCGGCGGCCAAAACCGCGCCAGCCCCCATGGTAACGCCCTATTTCTCCGCAGGGCATCCGGTCAACTACGTCCGCCGTCGGTGCCCGGCAAAAAAAAACCTCCGGCTTTACAGCCGGAGGTGCCTATTAGGCGGAGGTTTGCGTGGGAACTTATTCGGCACCGGCGCTGTGGGCGCTGTGCATCAATTCTTTCTCGATCTCTTCTTCGGTCTGCGCGCGGTTGAAGAAGGCGTTCAGCAGCACCGCCGAGACCGCGGCCAGCGTGATGCCGCTGTGGGTCAGCGGAGCCGTCCACGACGGCAGGCTGTGGAAGAAGTCCGGGGCCAGCATCGGGATCATGCCGAGGCCGACGCTGATCGCGACGATCAGCAGGTTGGTACGGCTCTCGAAGTTCACGCGCTGCAGGATCTTGATGCCGGTCGCGGCGACCATGCCGAACATGCAGATGCCCGCGCCGCCGAGCACCGCCTGCGGGATCGAGGCGATGATGGCGCCCATTTTCGGGAACAGGCCGAAGATCAGCAGGATCACGCCCGAGCACGCCACCGCCCAGCGGCTGCGCACGCCGGTCATGCCGACGAGGCCGATGTTCTGCGAGAACGAGGTATACGGGAAGGTGTTGAACACGCCGCCGATCACGGTACCGATGCCGTCGGTACGCAGACCGCGCGAGATGTCCTCGGCGTCGACCTTGCGTTTGCACAGCTCGCCGAGCGCGAGGAACATGCCGGTCGATTCGACCATCACCACGATCATCACCAGCGACAGCGAGATGATCGAACCGATTTCGAACTGCGGCAGGCCGAAGTGGAACGGCATGATCGCGCTGAACCACGACGCCTCGTTCACATGGTCGAAGTGCACCATGCCCAGCGGCATCGCGACCAGGTAGCCGACGATCAGGCCGACCAGCACCGACACGTTGCCGAGGAAGCCGCGGCCGAACTTGCTGATCGCAAGGATCACCACCAGCACCAGCGTCGCCATGCCGATGTTCTGGGCGGAACCGAAGTCGGCCGCCTTGGCGCCGCCGCCGGCCCAGGTGATGCCCACCTTGAGCAGCGTGATGCCGATCACCGCGATGATGGTGCCGGTCACCACCGGCGGGAAGAACCTCACCAGCTTGCCGAACACCGGCGCCACCAGCACCGTGAACAGGCCCGACGCGATCACCGCGCCGTAGATGTGGGTCAGACCGAGACCCGAGTTGGCCATCGCGACCATCGGGCCGACGGCGGCGAAGGTCACGCCCATGATCACCGGCATGCGGATGCCGAACTTCCAGATGCCGAGACACTGGATCAGCGTCACGATGCCGGCCGCGAACAGGTCGGCGTTGACGAGGTAGGCGATCTCGGCCGGCGACAGCTTCATCGCGCCGCCGACGATCAAGGGCACGGCGATCGCACCGGCGTACATCACCATCACGTGCTGCAGCGCCACCGGCAGCATCGTGCCCCACGGGAGCACCTGGTCGACCGGGTGCACGGTATTCACGGTATTGCTTTGGGTACTCACAAGAATCTCCTCATACTTTCCTGCTGCATCTCCCGCCCCGCAGCCCCCGTCTTGCCGCGGGTCCTGTCGGCCGTGGGCGGGCCTTCCTCAAGCGCCCGAAGGTATCGGCTCTCGCCTTACCTAAAGAGCACGCTAGCGTGTTACAGGTGCCATTCCAGATTCAGTGTAGGTGCGGTGGTCTTCAGACCCAGCCCCGGCTGGGCGCCGGTACCCGGATTGTTGCCGAACTTGTTGTGCCAGTACTCGTAGCCGACGCCCGCGTAGACGGTGTCCTTCTTGCCCGCCACCAGTTGGCCGACGTCGGCCATCAGCGAGGCGCGCATCAGGATTTCCTGCTTGGTGTTGTTGCCCTTGGTGCCGATGTAGTCGGCGAAGCCCTGGAACTTGAACGGTGCCGGACCGAGCTGGAACGGTGCCTTCCAGGCCAGGCTCAGCTGGTAGGTGTCGTCGAAGCGGATGTCTTTCTGCGTCGGCGCCAAGTTGTTGCGGTTCTTCTCGGTGCGGTAGAGCACGCTGAAGTCGGCGAAGCCGTTGTTCGGCAGGCCGAACTTCAGCGTCGGGCCGATCACGAACATCTGCTTTTTCGGAGCGACCGCGGTGTTCTTGGTGTTCAGGTCGAAGCCGCCGGTGAGCGCGAGGTCCTTGACCGGGCCGAACGCGAAGCTCTGGCCGGTGACCTTGGACAGGTGCAGCTGGGTGCGGTAGGCAAGGTAGATTTCCTGCGCGCCGCTGCCGCCGTCGCCGCGGGTCGCGCCGTTGGCCGGATCCTTGTCGTCCGACATCAGCACGTCGACGTTGAAGAAGTTGCTGCCGTAGGCGTAGCCGCTGGCGTGGCCGAGCTGCACGACGTGCTTCTGGACGTCTTCCGGGTTGTTCGGCTCGTGGAAATCGGTTCCGTAGCGGTAGCCGATAAAGGTGTCGCTCCAGGTGGCGGCGGAAGCCGAACCGGCGGCGAGCAGCAGGGCGCTGCCGAAAAGGACACCGGCCTTGAGGGTGTGGCGTTGCTTCATCTAGTTTCTCTCCTTGGTGCTGAATGTGGCGGGTCAGTGACGCGGGGTCCCATGCCTGCCGCTTTGTTGTGCTGCCGATACTAGCAAGGAGCTTGAAAAGCCGCGCTCATAGGTTTTATTGATATTTTTTATATTTATGTATCTTTCCTAAAAGACACCGCCTTTCTTTGGAAAAGATTTCCACATTATGGAAACGACATTTCCGCCAACCAGGTAAAGAAAATGGCCGATGCGTTACCACATCGGCCATTTTCTTTTCGCCATTTTGCTTCGCGTGAAGCGACCACTTTTATAAGAAAACATGCATAAGAACCGTGGTGCATCGGCCACAACCGCGCGCTTCCGGCGCCATCCGGCCGCCGTTCGGACAGCTTTCGTGGCGTGATTACCACGCAGGCGACGCGCAAAAACCTCCAGGCCCGACAGGCGATGTCCATCCGCCAGGATAGGCCGGGCCAGGAGCGGGCACCGACATGGCGCCGTGCAGGAGCGAAAGCCGCCCGCCCCGCGTGCAGCATGGGGGCGACGGATCGTCGCGAGCTTGCCGGCGCACACGGGCGCAATCCTCCCGGCAGACCCGATCAGCCCGGTACGGCAGGAAATGACGTTTTATGAAATTGTCAAAAACCTGATGGCGGCAATAATTTTATCGTCATAACATGGCCGCGCCGTTCCGCTCGCGGGCCGCCAAAAGCCCCCCAGCGGGACGGCGATGACAAGCACCGGGACACCCCCGGACTGCAAAGGAGAACGAGATGACCTTTACCCGTACCCTGCTGGCCCTGTCGCTGGGTTTTGCCGTGCTGCAAGCCCCGGTGCATGCCGCACCGCCACAGTCGCTGAATAACGGCCAATCGGTACTGAACGACAACAACAATAACGCCTGGCTGGAAATCGACGTGGCCGCGTTCGAACACAATATCCGCACCCTGCAGGCGGAACTGGGCGGAAAGTCGCAGCTGTGCGCGGTCATGAAGGCCGACGCCTACGGCCACGGCATCGGACTGCTGATGCCGTCGGTCATCCGGCTGGGCGTGCCCTGCGTCGCCGTGGCCAGCAACGAAGAAGCGCGCGTCGTGCGCGCCAGCGGCTTCAAGGGACGGCTGATCCGCGTCCGCACCGCCACGCTGTCCGAAGTGGAAGCGGCGCTGAAGTACGACATGGAAGAACTGGTTGGCAGCCTCGAATTCGCCCGTCAGGCCGCAACCGTCGCGCGTCAGCACCGCCGCACCTTGACGGTGCACCTGGGGCTGAACTCGGCCGGCATGAGCCGCAACGGGCTGGATCTGGGCAGCGAACAGGGCAAGCAGGACGCGCTGGCGCTGACCCGGCTGCCATTGCGCATCGCCGGCATCATGACCCACTTCCCCGTCGAGGATAAGGACGAAGTCCGCAAGGGGCTGGCGGCATTCAACGCCGAATCGGAATGGCTGATCCGCGAAGCCAAGCTGGACCGCCGCAAGCTGCTGCTGCACGCGGCCAACTCCTTCGCCACGCTGGAGGTGCCCGAGTCCCGGCTCGACATGGTCCGTCCGGGCGGCGCGCTGTACGGCGACACCGTGCCGACTTACACCCAGTACCGTCCGCTGATGACGTTCAAGACCAAGGTCGCGTCCGTCAACCGCTATCCGGCCGGTAACACCGTCGGCTACGACCGCACCTTCACCCTGAAGCGGGATTCGGTGCCGGCCAACCTGCCGCTGGGCTATTCGGACGGCTATCGCCGCACGCTCAGCAACAAGGGCTACGTACTGGTGAACGGCCAACGGGCACCGGTAGTGGGTCGGGTCTCGATGAACACCACGATGGTCGACGTCACCGACATTCCCGGCGTGAAGGCCGGCGACGAGGTGGTGCTGTTCGGCAAGCAGGGGGCGGCCGAAATCAGCCGCAACGAGATCGTCAGTCTCAGCGGCACCCTGCTGGTCGACCTGGGCACGAACTGGGACAACGCCAACCCCAAAGTCGCGCTGCGCCGCCGCTGAGCCTTCGCCCTGTGGCCACGGCCCGCCCGGGCGAGGGGGCGCCCGGGCGGCGTACCGCGCCGCCCCGAGAGAGAGGGGAAGGACGGCGCGGGCGTGGCCGGCGCGGGCGGCTTACGGGCGCTCGCCGCCGGGCTTGCCGCCGTGGCGGTGGTGGAAGCGGCCGTGCTCGCGCACCGAGGCGTCGAGCACCTGGCGCTGCTCGGCGCTCAGCGCGGCGGACAATTTGGCGGTCGCGTCGGCCAGTTGGCCGAGCTGGCGCGCGCGCTGGTTCATGTGCTCGGCACGCTCGCGCAGCACGGCTGCCGCGTCGGCCTTGTCGTCCGGCTTGGGCGGCGCCATGCGGCGCGCCTGCTCGAGCACCACCTGGCTGTAGGCCTTCCACGCCGCCTGCTGCGAGGCCTTGAGCTCGAGGCGGCCGGCGAGGCGGTCGAGACGCTTTTGCGCGAAGGCGACACGGTCGGCCTCGTCGACCATGCGGTGCGCCTTCATCCCTTCGGGATGCGGGCCCGGCTGGCTCAGCGCCGGCATGCAAACAGCGGCGAGCACCGCGCCGAGGGTCAGCGCGCCGATCGCACGGGAAACGGGGACGGTAAACGGGACTTTCATGATGTACCTCCTGCATTTGACGGGGGATCGATCGCTGTCGATCTGGGAGGTATTAAAGCAAGCCGATGTGAATGGGCTTTGTCCTGTGCGCCGCTTTTTGTAAATCGCGTGTAAAAAATCGTCAACGGCGCGTTACACACGGGAACGAGGCGCGATGCGCGGGTATCCTTGCAGACAAGGATCCAGAAAGGGCCACCCCGTGCAAAACAAGCTGCTGGTCGTCGACGACGACCCCGAACTGTCCGCGCTCTTGTCCGACTACCTCGGCCAACAAGGCTACGCCGTCGTCCACGCCGGCGACGGCGACGCGATGCAGGCGGCGCTCGCGCGCGAGCCGTTCGACCTCGTCATCCTCGACGTGATGCTGCCCGGCGCCGACGGGCTGACGCTGTGCCGCGACCTTCGGGCGCGCTCGCGCCTGCCGGTGCTGATGCTGACCGCGCGCGGCGACGAGCTCGACCGCATCATCGGCCTCGAGATGGGCGCCGACGACTACCTGCCCAAGCCGTTCAACCCGCGCGAACTCTTGGCGCGCATCAAGAGCATCCTCAGGCGCACGCAGGAGACGGCCGGCGACGCCGCCGCGCCGCGCGCGCTCGTGTTCGCCGGCTGGACGCTCGATTTGTCCGCCCGCCACCTGGCCGGCGCCGACGGCGTGGTCACGCCGCTGTCGGCCGGCGAATTCCGGCTGCTGCAGGCCTTCGCCGAGCACCCGAGGCGCGTGCTCAGCCGCGACCAGCTGATGGAGGCGCTCGCCGGCCGCGACGCCGACCCGCTCGACCGCACCATCGACGTGATGGTCAGCCGGCTGCGCCGCCGCCTGAACGACGACGCGCGCGAACCGACGCTGATCAAGACGATACGCAGCGAAGGCTACGTACTGACCGCCGACGTGGAGCGCCGCGCGTGAAGCTGCTGCCGCGCACGCTGTTCGGCCAACTCCTCTTGGCGCTGATGGCCGGACTGATCGCCGCCAACCTCGCCGGCATGTGGCTCAACCTCGACGAGCGCATCCGACTCGGCCGGCTGATGAGGAGCGAATACGCGGCGCAGCGCATCGCCGAGATCACCGCGCTGTTGAACGACGTCGCGCCGAACGACCGCGCGCGGCTGGTGCGCGTGCTCGACGCGCCGCCGATCAGGCTGTCCACCGCCGAGCCCTGGCAGACGTCGCGCGGCAGCGACGAGGACGCGGCCGCCTTCGCCGCCAAGCTGCGCGACAAGCTCGGCGACGCGACGCCCTTGCAGGTGCTGTCGATCCAGCGCGTCGCGCGCGAGGAGCGCCACCGCCGCCCGTCGCTCGAGCCGGCGCCCACGCACTTGGCCGAGCCCCCGCCGCCTCCGCCCGACGGCGACGCGCCGCCACGGCGCGAGCCGCGCGGCGCACCCTTGACGCGCATCCTCGCGCAGACGCGGCTGTCCGACGGCACCGTGCTGACCTTCCGCTACTTCCTGCCCGGCCCCAAGCCCGATACGCCGCTGCGGCTGTTCGGCTGGCTCGCACTGATCGGCACTAGCGTCACGCTCCTGTCGGCGTGGGCGGTGCGCCGGCTGACCCGCCCGCTGGCGCTGTTCTCCGACGCGGCGACCGGCCTGGCGCGTAACCTCGACCAGCCGCCGCTGCCCGAGACCGGCCCGGCCGAGGTCGCGCAGGCGGCGCGCGCCTTCAACGCGATGCAGACCGAGCTGAAGCGCTACCTCGCCACCCGCGCCGACATGCTCGCCGGCATCTCGCACGACCTGAGACTGCCGATCACCCGCGTGCGGCTGCGGCTCGAGACGCTGCCCGACGGCCCGCACAAGGCCGGCATCGACAAGGACCTGGCCGAAATGGACGCGCTGATCGACGACACGCTCGCCTTCCTGCGCGCCGGCAACGGCAGCGAGCCGACGGCGCGCGTCAACGTCAACGCGCTGATCGACGGCGTGCTCGAGGACGCCGAGGCGCTCGGCGCGACCGTCGAACGCCACGGACAGGCGAACGCGCCGCTGACCGCGCGGCCGCTGGCGCTGCGCAGGTGCCTGGCGAACCTGGTCGACAACGCGCGCCGCTACGGCGGGCCGGCCGTCGAGGTGGCGGTCGAGGAACACGGCGATACCTTGACGATCCGCGTGGAGGACCGCGGCCCGGGCCTGTCGGACGCCGACCGCGAGCGCGTGTTCGAACCCTACGTGCGGCTCGAGGCCAGCCGCGCGCGCCACACCGGCGGCAGCGGGCTCGGGCTGGCGATCGCGCGCGCGATCGCGCGCGGCCACGGCGGCGACGTCGTGCTGCTGCCGCGCGCCGGCGGCGGACTCTCCGCGAAGCTGACGCTGCCCATCGCGCCAGCCTGAAGGCGGCGGCAAGGCTCGGCCAACCCGTCACCGGACGCGCCGGGCCGCATGCTAATCTTTCGTCATTATGCGGCGATCCGATTCCCGCGACGCGCCGCCCTCCCCCACCACGCCGACCGCAAGCGGACGGCCGGCCCGCAGGAGCACAGCATGACCATCCTCAAAGGCAAGACCGCGCTCGTCACCGGCTCGACCAGCGGCATCGGCCTCGGCATCGCCACCACCTTGGCCGAGGCCGGCGCCGACGTGCTGCTGAACGGCTTCGGCGACGTCGACGCCGCGCTCGCCGCCGTCGACCGCCACGGCACCAAGGTACGCCACCACGGCGCCGACCTCGGCCAACCCGACCAGATCGCCGCCATGATGGCCTTCGCCGCGCAAGAATTCGGCGGCGTCGACATCCTCGTCAACAACGCCGGCATCCAGCATGTCGCGCCCATCGACGCCTTCCCGGTCGAGCGCTGGGACGCGGTGCTGGCGCTCAACCTGAGCGCCGCCTTCCACACCATCCGGCTCGCGCTGCCTTATATGAAGAGCCGGAACTGGGGCCGCATCGTCAACATCGCGTCGGTGCACGGCCTGGTCGCGTCGGCCGACAAATCGGCCTACGTCGCCGCCAAGCACGGGCTGGTCGGACTGAGCAAGACGGTGGCGCTGGAGACGGCGCGCACCGGCGTCACCTGCAACGCGATCTGCCCGGGCTGGGTGAAGACGCCGCTGGTCGAACAACAGATCGCCGCGCGCGCCCGGGCGCAGGGGATCGCCGTCGAGACGGCCGAAGCCGCGTTGCTGGCCGAGAAGCAACCGTCCGGCGCCTTCGTCACGCCGGCGCAGCTCGGCGCGTTGGCGCTGTTCCTGTGCAGCGACGCCGCCGCCGAAGTCCGCGGCGCGGCGTGGAATATGGACGGGGGGTGGACGGCGCAGTAACGCCGCCAACGAAAAAGCCCGGTCGCGAGGACCGGGCTTTTTCTCGAAGCGCTCAGACGGGCAAGGATGGCGCACGCCGCGCGCGCTTCGCGCTGTGCGGGCGGTACAGGATCATCCAGCGCGGCGAACGGAAACGCACCAGACGCCAGTACAGCCAGACGTACTTCAGCGCGAACAACAGGAAGATCGCGAACAGGGTACTCGCCGAGTCGAACAGAAAAACCGCCGGCACGACGGGCACCATGGAAACCAGCCACATATAAGGCGAGGTCAGCGCGTTGCGAAACAGCTTGTGCTGTGTCTCCGTGGAGCCGACCCGCCAGCGGACCAGCCGGCGGTAGACCATCTGGTGCAGATGCAGCGCGTCGGGCTGCCCGACCGAACGCGCCTGCAGGAAGCGGCGCCGGAAAATCGAGAACAGCGTCTCGAACACCGGGTAGGCCACGCAGACAAGCGGAAACCACGCCGACACCTGCTCGTGCCGCCTGACCAGCAGCACGCCGACGACCGCGATCATGTAGCCGACCAGGTAGGCTCCGCCGTCGCCGGCGAAGATCTTGCCACGGGGGAAATTCCAGAACAGGAAGCCCGCCAGCGCCGCCATCATGATCAGGCTGACCCCCAGCAAGGCCTGGTCGCCGACCCGCCAGGAAACGAAGGCGTAGGCCGCGAAAATGATCAGGCCGACCCCGCTCGACAGGCCGTTGTAGCCGTCGATGATGTTGATCGAATGCGCGACCCCGCCGACCGCCAGCATGGTGAACAGCAATACCGGCAGCCAGTGCCAGGCCAGCAGCGTATCGAGCAGCGGCACGTCCAGCCGGTAGACCCCGGCGTCCAGCAAGAAGAACGAGCACGCGGCGGCGACGAAGGCCGCCAGGAGGCGCGGCAGCGGGCCGACCTTTTTGGTCAGGTCTTCCGCGATGCCCGAGGCGAAAACCGGCAGCGAACACAACACCAGACCCTGCGCCAGATCCGAACCATGATGCACCGCCAGCGCCAGCGTACCCACCAGCAAGCCCGCCATCAGCAGCACCCCGCCAATGCGGGGCACCGCGTGGCTGTGGAATTTCTGGACGCCGGCGGTATCGTGGTCCATCGAGAAGCGGGCGTGCAGATGGCAGGAGCGCAGGATGAGCCAGCCGACGAAGACAGACGTCAGCAATGCCACCAATATACTGAGAATCATAATTTTATGACATTATACGAATTTTTTGACTACAGCATATCGCGAAATGCCATTTCAATCAATCACTTGTCGTCGATGCCGTGAAGAACCCATTTTTTCGACTCTTCCAATAAGACTCGCGAACAAAAGCGCCCAGCACGCCGACAAAGAAGCCCATGAAAATACCTACCAAGGTAATCAATGCCCGCTCAGGCTTGGACTTCTTGTCAGACGGAGTGGCCTTGTCCAGTAGCTGGATCATTGAGCTATCTTTGGCTTCATTAATCTTGGCCAGCTCATACTGCTTGGCCAGCAGTTCGAACATGGTCTCGTAGTACTTCACGTCGCGCAGCTTGCGGACGTA
The DNA here is from genome assembly GCF_004345725.1 of Crenobacter luteus. Lineage (GTDB taxonomy): Bacteria > Pseudomonadota > Gammaproteobacteria > Burkholderiales > Chromobacteriaceae > Crenobacter > Crenobacter luteus. Next base: position 11,221 of record NZ_SLXG01000023.1, read on the forward strand.
CTCCAGCCCGGTTTGCGGCACTTTGCCTGTGGGCACTATGAAATCGCCCGCTTCGGGTTGCCCCTGTTCCAGCTTGACCAGCTGTGCTTTCAAGCCCTGGATTTCCTGCTGGGTGCGGATGTAGTCGGGGTTCTGTTCCGTGGCAAAGCTGCGCATCGCAGCCAGCTGGACTTCCTTGGCTGCAATTGTCGCGCGCAGTTGCGCGACGTTGGCGATGATAGCCTGCACCTGCCCGTCCGGCTGCAGCAGGCCGGTCTTTTCCTGCGTCTGCTTGAGCGCGACTTCGGCCTGGGCAAGCGTGTTCTTGGTCGCCTGAAGCTGCTTTTCGTAGAACAGGCGCTGCCGCGCGGCATCGGTCACCGCCAGCGTCTGCGTGAGCTTGACCAGTTCGTCGACATAGGCGTTGGCCAGTTCGGCGGCGAACTTCGGGTCCTTGTCGTCAACGCTGACTCTGATCAAGCCATCCTTGCTAGCCGCGATGCTGCTCTTGGTCGCCAGTTGGTTGCGGGTATCAACTTGGGTCGCCGTTTCGAATCGCTCCTTGAGCTTGAAACGCTGGATCAGGTTGTCCGCCACCGTCTGGCTCTGCAGCATGCCCACGTAGAGGTCGTTCGGGTTCTTGAGCCCGGCGATGCCCCCCGCCGCGCCGGCCAGCGCGCCCAGCTGCCCCATCATCGCGGCGAGGCCGGAGCTTTGCTGCTGCGGCGGCATGATCTTGGCGGTAGAGGTATAGATCGGCGTCATCAGCAGGCTGGCTACCAGCGCCGCGCCGCCGATACCAATGGTGCAGCCGGCGATCCATTTTTTCTGGCGGGCGAGCACGATCAGGATGTCGAGCAGGTCGATCTCGTCGCTTGGGTGGCCGCTCGCCTTGTTTTCGGTCGTTTGCATGTCGTTCATCGTGTTTCCCGGTCGCCCCGCGTCCTGCGCGGGGCCGTCTCGTTCAGTCCTTGAGCACTTTCAGACCCGCTGCGCCGAGGCCGAACTGGTAGAGAATGGTGGTCCATTCCTTCACGCTCTGCGTCCAGCTCGAGCGCTCGATCTTCTCCGGCACGACGACGGTGTCGCCCGGATTGACGCGCGAACCGCCAACGCCACCCAGCCAGCCGCCGGTCGCGTCGACCGTGCCGTCGGCGCGGATCACGTACATTTCGCCCTTGTCGCCGGTCTGGCTGGGGCCGCCCGCCATCGCGAGATAGTCCGAGACCGTGCGGCCGGGCTTGTAGATGAAGGAGTTCTGCTGATAGACGGCACCCAGCACCTCGACGGTGCCCGGCCGGCGTGGAATGTAGACGCTGTCGCCGTCCTGCAGCGGCAGGTCGGGCAGGTTCTTGACCTGGGCGCGGCCATCCTCGAGCTCGAGCACGATGCGGCCGTCCGCCTTCACCGAGCGCATCTTCTGCGCGAGCCGGCGCTGGCGCTCGACCTCGGCTTGAATGTTGGCGACGTTGTCCTTGTCGGTGGTGCCGGCGACGCGCTGGGTGGCGATCGACTCGATCTCGCGCTCGAAGCGGTCGGCGATCTCGTCGAGCTTGGCCTGCTGGGCGCGGCGCACGCTGTCGCGCGTCACTCGGGTCGCGAACACGTAGCCGTCCTCGTTCACGCCGCCAAGGCGGGCGACCAGCTCGCGCAGCGTTTCGCCCTTGGCGATCTGGAACACGCCGGTCTGCGCGGCCTCGCCGCCGACGCGGACGAATTCGCGCTGCTTCTGCGCGACGACCGGCACTGCGCCGGGCGAGAACACGCGGATCACGTTGGACGGCGCCAGTGGAAGTTGGCCGAGCGCCTGGCGCAGCGCGTCCTTGTCGCCGCGCAACTCGGCGACGGTCTGGTAGCGGTTGCCACTGTTCTTCTCGACAATTACGTCCTTGCGCTCGGCCGCCGCTTCGAGGCCGCCGGCCCACTCGACGACGTCGGCGATGCTGCTGCTACCCTTGAGTTCGTAGATCGCCGGGCGCTTGACGTCGCCGCTCAGCGCCACCAGCGGTCCCACTTCGGGAATGTGGATCACGTCGCCGTCCTGCAGCGACACGTCCTTGCTCTTGTCGCCGTGCACCAGCATGTCGTACAGGTCGAAGGTGGTGACGACGGCACCGCCGCGCTTGACCTGGATATTGCGCATCGAGCCGGTGCCGGACGGCCCGCCCGAACTGAACAGCGCGTTGAGCAGCGAGCTCATCGCGCCGAGCGTGTAGGTGCCGGGGCGCACAGCGTGGCCGACGACGTAGACCTGCACGGCGCGCGTCTGCGCCACGCTGGCCGAGAGGTCGAAGTTGGTGAACACCCGGCCGACGGCGGTTTTCAGGTAGCCCTGCAGGTCGCGGTACTTGACGCCCGCCACCTTGACCGCGCCGACGCGCGGCAGGTAGATGCTGCCGGCGCGGTCGACCGTAACCGTCAGGTCGATGTCGACCATGCCCCAGCCGCGAATCTGGATTTCGTCGCCCGGCCCGAGCACGTAGTCGCCGTTGACCTGCACGCCCTCCAGTGGCGTGAAGGTTCTGGGCGCCGACTGGAACAGCTCGCTGCCGAAGACCGGCAAGGTCTGGCCGGTCACGGTTTCGACGTAGGCGCCGAAGGCGGACTGCTGCTTCTGGGCGATCTCGGCACGGCTCAGCGGCGGCACGGCCGCGGCGGCCTGCGCAGTAGCGGCCGCCGGCTGCCGTGGCCCGTTGATGCTGGGCAGGCCCGATGCGCTGTCGGTCTCGTAGCCCGGCGCCAGGAAAGGGTTCATCTCGATCGCGGCGGCCGGCTGCACGGCCGCCGACAACAGCAGGGCTAGGCCTGCGGGCGCCAGCACCGCGAGCGCTTGACGGGGTATGGCTTTTTTCTGCATGGGAAACGTCCTAAAAACAATCCTTGTCGATTTCGGCATCCGCACCGCGTGCGGAAAAACTCAATACTGTGCGCTCACGTTGACGCCCACCCGGTCGTGGCCGACGTTGAACATGGCCTGGTAGCGCTGTTCGCGCCGTTGCGCCTTCCACAACCACTTGCCCGCCGCGTAGCCGGCGAGGCCGCCGGCGACCGTGTCCGACAGCCAGTGCTTGCGTTCGGCGGTGCGGCCCAGCGCCGCCAGCCCAGCCGCGCCGTACAGCCACGGCGCGTCGTATTCCGACGCGAACGGCGTCGCGAGCGCGAAGGCCAGCGCCGCATGGTTGGACGGGAACGAACTGTCGGTCTTGGCCTCGCCGTCGCGCTGCCGCGTCCAGTGACCGAACCCCGCCTCGGGCCGGGCGCGGTTGACGGCCTGCTTCATCAGCAGGCTGCCACCGCCCGCCAGCGCGGCGGCTTGCAGCGAAATGAAGCCGGTGTTCTGCAGCCGGTCGTCGCCGAAGGCCATCGCGGCGCCGGCCAGCCCCGCCCCGATCCAGGGAGCGACCTTGCCAGCCTTGCCCCAGGCATCAAGCAGCTTGTTGTCCTGCCTGTCCTTGACGAAGGCGTCCCAGCGCTTGTCGCTGAGCGCGGCCAGGCCGACGGCGCCGACCGCCAGCGCGGTCCCCTTGGCAGCGGGCGACCACTCCGGCAGCGCGGAGGCGGAGTCGTCGAGCCGCAGACGCACCGAGGGCCACGGGTTGAAGCGTTCGATGGGCAGCGTGTTGGCGGGGTGGGAGACTTCGTCCAGACGCTCGGCCAGGTTGCCCAGCCCGTCGAACAGATTCATGTCGCGGTGCGGCGACTCGACGATGTCGTACAGGTCGCCCGGGCTCGCCACCATCTGGCCGACGTCGCGCGTCCACGGCGACAGGCTGATGCCGGAGGTCGAGCGGGTATCGGTGGTCAGCATCGAGTTGAGCGGGATGCTGAAGAAGATGCCGCGGTCGTGGTAGGGCGCGGCCGGCGTGCCGGGCGAGGTGGTGTCCTTGCCGTCTGTGCGCGTATACCAGGCGCCGACCTCGATACCGGAGCGGAAGCGGCGCTTGAACTCCAGCCGCGCGCCACTGTCCTTGGCGAGGAAACGGCCGGCCCTGACCGTACCGGTCACGCCGTAGGGCAGGCGGTAATGCAGCGCGGCCAGCGCGGTGACGGTGTTGTAGTCGAGATTGCCGAACCAGCCCTTGTAGTCGCGCTGGCGCAGCGCGTCGACGCTGAGGTCGACGGCCCAGCGCCGGCCACTCGGCGCGTAGAGCAGTTGCCCGCCCGCGCCGGAGAACATTTCCTCGTAGATGCCGCCCGATACGCGGCCGTACCAGTCGGAAGCCGGCTTGAAGTACTGGTTCAGCACGGCGCGGAACAGCTTGACCCGGCCGCCCCGCTTGTATTCGGCGACGTCGGAGCGCACGTGCGGCAGCAGGCTGTTCGAGGGCTGGGTGACATTGCTGACGCTCTCGGCCAACGTTGCGCCCAGCGCGGAATTGAAATAAAGCCCCTGGCCCAGGCGGCGGTCGAAGTTGGCGAGCGCGTTCAGCTCGTAATGCAGCGCGCCGCTCGGGTCGTTGAAGAAGAAACCGAGCTTGGGCGCGATCTTGAAGCGGTTCAGCTGCGCGTCCTGCTGCTTGAGCTGCACGAAATCACCGTCCTCGGACAGCAGAACCTGCAGTTCCGGGTCGTCCTCGAGACCCGTGCGCAAGTCATCGCCCGCCTCCCTCGCCGGCGCCGCCGCGTCGTCGCCCGAGGCGGGGCGCACCAGCACGAACTGGTTGAACGACGTCCGGTCGGATTTGCCATTCAGGTAGTCGCCAAGCCGGTGCAGGTCGAAAAACTCGTAGGTCGCGATCGGCAGATCGCGTTCGGTATAGGTGATCTTCAACGTCCGCGTCTCGACGGGCATGAAGTAGAGCGCCGTCCTCGCTGCGCGGCCGACCGCGCGGCCGAGGTTGGAAATGCGGCTGTTCGTCAGCCGCAGGTGCAGCGTGCCGCGCTCGTAAGCCGCCGAGACCAGCTTGTAGTCCTGCTTTTCCAGCGCGCGGATCAGCCCTGTGACGTGCGCCGGGTTGGAACGCCACTCGCCGGCGCTGGGGCGAACGGGAAGTTCGCGGGGGGAAAACGGCGCCGGTTCGTGGATCTTGGGGATGAACTCGCGATCGTTGGTCGGGATATTCACCATCGCGTTGACGCTGTTATGGCTGCGCTGATGCGCAAGCTGCATCGACAGCCAGCCCCAGCGGTATTCGAGCCCCGCCTTCACCCCACGGTTACGCTCGGCGGCGAATGTATCGGCGGCGCGGAAATCGTTGCGGTAGTCGTTGCCGTCGTACTCGGCGACCAGGGACCACGAAGGCAAGGCCGCCGGCGACCAGCGCGCGCCGGCGAACGGCCCGTCGATACGGCCGCGACCGTAGCCCAGCGTCGTCTCCACAGTGCCGAAGCGCTTGCTCAGCGCGAGATACTCCCCCTTGAAGAGCTCGGTGCCGAACAGGTCGGTCTTCCCGACCGCCACGGCCGGCAGATGCTCGCCTTCCGGCCACAGCTGCAGCTTCGCGTCGAAAACCTTGTCCTTGTAGCGGCCATAGCCCGCCCCGTAGCCCTCGTTCGAAAAGCCCGGGATGCCCATCACCGCCACGTAGCGCCCGGTCATCTGCAGCGCTGGCAGCACCGTCACCGAGGTCCACAAGGTGCTATAGGGGCGGTCGAAGCTGTAGCCTATGCTCCACGTGCCGTCGTCGCCGGTCCGCGCGCTAGGCATATTGATGTAACCCTCCTGCCCGGTCAGGCTGGGCGCGGCGCACACTCCGCCGGCCAAACACGCGGGCACCACTAGATAAGCACAATGGTATAAAGAAGGCTTTTTCACAAAACAATACGAATTCGACGGTCAAAAAAAAGAAAGCCACTGCGAGGTGGCTCCCTTGTGCCGGCCGCTTCAGCCGGTTCGCCATGCGGCTCAGTGGTGAGACGTCGCCGCGTGGGAGGTCGTGGAACCCGAATCGTTCGAGTTACCCGCCAGCGCCAGAGCGCCGGCGACGGCTGCGCCGATGGCGACCGCACCCAGCGACACCGGGATGCCAACGGCGGCGGCGGCCAGACCGGTGCCGGCAGCGGCACCTGCACCAGCGGCACCTGCACCAGCGGCACCTGCACCAGCGGTGCCTGCACCAGCGGTGCCTGCACCAGCGGTGCCTGCACCAGTGGCGCCAGTACCAGTGGCGCCAGTACCAGTGGCGCCAGTACCAGCACCAGGCGCGGCCAGCGCGCCGCTCGAAGCAAACATGGCCAGCAAGGCCAGAGTCGCGATACGTTTCATAGCACAGTCTCCCTCAAGCCCCTGTCAGGGCAATATTCAAGTGTCACATTGTACAACAATCATATAGATCGTAAGGGTTTCTATGATTAGCCCTGGACACGGAACAGACCACTTTTCACGCGCTGGCGCATCTTTGTAATGCAAGGCGCCTTCCAATCGACAACATCACACATCGATGTTCCGCGCGATCAGCGCGTTGCTCTCGATGAAGGCGCGGCGCGGTTCGACGTTGTCGCCCATCAGCGTGGTGAACACGTCGTCGGCGGCCATCGCGTCCTCGATCTTCACCTTCAACAGGCGGCGCACGGTCGGGTCCATGGTGGTTTCCCACAGCTGCTCCGGGTTCATCTCGCCGAGACCCTTGTAGCGCTGGATATTGGTGTTCTTCTTGACCTCGGCCAACATCCAGTCGAGCGCCTCGCCGAAGTCGGCGACCGGCCGCACGGTTTCGCCGCGACGGACGAAGGCGCCGGCGCCGAGCAGGCCCTTGAGCAGGGCGGCGGTCTTCACCAGCGTCTGGTAGTCGCCGGATTCGAGGAAATCCTGGTCGAGGTAGGTGGTCATCACGTTGCCGAGCACGCGACGGCTGATGCGCAGCAGGTGGCCGTCGTTCTTCTCGTCGTGCACCAGCGTCAGGCTGATCGCCGGGTCGTCGAGCACGGCGCTCAGCGTCGCCAGCGTCGCGTTGGCGGCGCCCTCGGTGTCGAGCGACAGCGCGTCCAGCGCCAGCATCGCGTTCAGGATCACCGGGTCAACCACGCGGCTCTCGCGCTCGACCACCGCGCGCGCCAGCAGGTACTGGCGCGCGACCTCGGCCAAGGTTTCGCCCGACAGCGGCTCGGCGCCCTCGCCCGGCACCAGCTCGGACTTGTCCAGCGCCAGCTTCAACAGGTACTGGTTGAGCTCGAAGTCGTCCTTCAGGTACTGCTCGGTCTTGCCGTGCTTGAGCTTGTACAGCGGCGGCTGCGCGATGTAGATGTGGCCGCGCTCGACCAGCTCGGGCATCTGGCGGTAGAAGAAGGTCAGCAGCAGCGTGCGGATGTGCGCGCCGTCGACGTCGGCGTCGGTCATGATGATGATGCGGTGGTAGCGCAGCTTGTCCGGGCTGTACTCGTCCTTGCCGATGCCGCAGCCGAGCGCGGTGATCAGCGTGGCGACTTCCTGGCTGGCGAGCATCTTGTCGAAGCGCGCGCGCTCGACGTTGAGGATCTTGCCCTTCAAGGGCAGGATGGCCTGGAACTTGCGGTCGCGGCCCTGCTTGGCCGAGCCGCCGGCGGAGTCGCCCTCGACCAGGTAGAGCTCGGAGCGCGCCGGGTCCTTTTCCTGGCAGTCGGCCAGCTTGCCGGGCAGGCCGAGGCCGTCCATCACGCCCTTGCGGCGGGTGATCTCGCGCGCCTTGCGCGCCGCCTCGCGCGCGCGCGCGGCCTCGACGATCTTGCCGGTGATGATCTTGGCGTCGTTCGGGTTCTCGAGCAGGAAGTTCCTCAGCGCCTCGCCGACCACCTCGTTGACCACCGGGCCGATCTCGCTGGAGACCAATTTATCCTTGGTCTGGCTGGAGAATTTCGGGTCGGGCAGCTTGACCGACAGCACGCAGGTCAGGCCCTCGCGCATGTCGTCGCCGGAGGTGTCGACCTTGGCCTTCTTGGCGACTTCCGACTCCTCGATGTACTGGTTCAGCGTGCGCGTCATCACCTGGCGCAGCGCGGTCAGGTGGCTGCCGCCGTCGCGCTGCGGGATGTTGTTGGTGAAGCACTGCACCGACTCCTGATACGAGTCGTTCCACTGCATCGCCACCTCGGCGGTCATGCCGTCCCTCTCGCCGATCGCGTAGAACACCTTGGGGTGCAGCACGCTCTTGTTGCGGTTCATGTACTCGACGAAGCCGGCGACGCCGCCGGAGAACGCGAAGTTCTCCTCGCGGCCGACGCGCTTGTCGATCAGCGTGATCGCGACACCCTGGTTCAGGAACGACAGCTCGCGGATGCGCTTGGCGAGGATGTCGAAGTGGTACTCGACGCGCCCGAAGGTTTCCTCGCTGGCGAGGAAGGTCACCTCGGTGCCGCGGTGGCTGGTATGGCCGGTGACGGTCAAGGGCGCGACCGCGTCGCCGCGGCGGAACTCCATCTCGTGCACCTTGCCGTCGCGCCAGATCTTCAGGCGCAGCCAGTCGGACAGCGCGTTGACCACCGACACGCCGACGCCGTGCAGGCCGCCGGAGATCTTGTAGCTGTTGGAGTCGAACTTCCCGCCGGCGTGCAGGATGGTCATGATCACTTCGGCGGCGGAACGGCCCTCTTCCGGGTGGATGTCGGTCGGGATGCCGCGACCGTTGTCCTCGACCGAGATCGAGTTGTCCGGGTTGATGGTGACGCGGATGGTGTCGGCGTGGCCGGCCAGCGCCTCGTCGATCGCGTTGTCGAGCACCTCGAACACCATGTGGTGCAGGCCGGTACCGTCCTGCGTATCGCCGATGTACATGCCCGGGCGCTTGCGGACCGCGTCGAGGCCCTTGAGGACCTTGATGCTGTCGGCGCCGTATTCCTGCTGCTGTTCGCTCATAAACCTTCTCTTGCTGATTGCACGTCGGTCGGGTCGGGTTCGGCCAACCTTGGCGCGTGCCCAAGGTTGGCCGAGGCCGACTAGATGCGCATCGGCATCACGATGTACTTGAAGTCGGGATTGTCCGGGATGGTGAACAAGGCCGAGCGGTTCGCGTCGCCGAACGCCAGCTGCAGCGTCTCGGCCGGCACGTTGGTCAGCACGTCCAGCAGGTAGTTGATGTTGAAGCCGATCTCGAGCGCGCCGCCCTGGTAGGCGATCTCCAGCTCTTCCTCGGCTTCCTCCTGCTCGCTGTTGGTACACAGGATCGACATCCGCCCCGGCGCGACCACGAGGCGCACGCCGCGGAACTTCTCGTTGGCGAGGATGGCGGCGCGCTGCAGCGCTTGCAGCAGCGTGACGCGGTCGATCAGGAAGATCTTGTCGTTGTCGAGCGGGATCACGCGGTTGAAGTCGGGGAACTTGCCGTCGACCACCTTGCTGATGATCACCGTGCTGCCGAACGAGAAGCGCACCTGGCTGGCCAGCAGCTCGATGTCGATGCCGTCGTCCGAATCGGCCAACAGCTTGTAGAGTTCGAGGATGGTCTTGCGGGGCAGGATCACCTCGGCGCGCGGCAGCGCGGCGTCGAGCTTGGCCGACGCGAGCGCCAGCCGGTGGCCGTCGGTCGACACCAGGCGCACGGTATCGCCGTCGGTCTGCAGCAACAGGCCGTTCAGGTAGTAGCGGATGTCCTGCACCGCCATCGCGTACTGCACCTGCGACAACAGCCGCTTGAGGTCCTTCTGCGCGAGGCGGAAGGCGGCGGTCGCCGCGCCGTTGGCCGACAAGAGCGGGAAGTCGTCGGCCGGCAGCGTCTGCAGGTTGAAGCGGCTCTTGCCGGCCTTCAGCGTCAGGCGGCCGTCGTCCTTCTCGAGCGTGACGGTCGAGGCGGCCGGCATCGCGCGCAGGATGTCGGCGAACTTCTTGGCCGAGGTGGTCAGGCGGAAGTCCTCGCCCGGCAGCGCCTCGGGGCTGGCCGTGGTGATCTGGATCTCCAGATCGGTGGCGAGGAAGCCGACCTCGCCGCCCTTCTTCTCGATGAGCACATTCGACAGGATGGGCAAGGTGTGGCGACGCTCGACGATGCCGGTCACCGCCAACAGCGGTTTCAGCAGGGCATCGCGTTCGGCTTGCAAAATCAACATGCTCAAAACTCCCGGGGACGGGACGGCCGGCGGGCCGCCCGGCAGGTTGGATCAGTTACGCAGCATCTGCAAAAGGGTATCGTAATCGTTGGCCATATCCGCGTCATTGCCGCGCAGCTCGGCGATGGTCTTGCACGCGTGCAGCACCGTGGTATGGTCGCGGCCGCCGAAGGCGTCGCCGATATTGGGCAGGCTCAAGGGCGTCAGCTCCTTGGCCAGCGCCATCGCGATCTGGCGCGGGCGCGCGATGTCGCGCGAACGCTTCTTGCTGTGCATGTCCGACAGCTTGATCTTGTAGAACTCGGCGACCGTCTTCTGGATCGCGTCGACGGTGACCTGGCGGTTGCCGGCGGCGAGGATGTCCTTGAGCGCTTCCTTGACCAGCTCGAGCGTGATCGGCTGGTTGGAGAAGCGCGAGTAGGCGACCACGCGCTTGAGCGCGCCCTCGAGCTCGCGCACGTTGGAGCGCACGTTCTGCGCGATGAAGAAGGCGACGTTGTGCTCGAGCTTGAGGTTGTCGGCCTCGGCCTTCTTCATCAGGATCGCGACGCGCATCTCGAGCTCGGGCGGTTGGATCTCGACCGTCAGCCCCCACGAGAAGCGCGAGATCAGCCGCTCGTCCATGCCCTCGATGTGGCGCGGGAAGGTGTCGCATGTCATGATCACCTGCTTGCCGCCCTCCAAGAGCGCGTTGAAGGCGTAGAAGAACTCCTCCATCGTGCGGTTCTTGCCGGCGAAGAACTGGATGTCGTCGATCAGCAGCAGGTCGAGCGAGTGGTAGTAGCGCTTGAACTCGTCGAAGGCCTTGTGCTGGTAGGCGCGCATGATGTCGGCGACGTAGCGTTCGGCGTGGATGTAGCGGATCTTGGCCGCCGGGTTCTTCTGGTAGACATGGTTGCCGATCGCCTGGATCAAGTGGGTCTTGCCGAGGCCCACCCCGCCGTAGACGAACAGCGGGTTGTACGCCGCGTCGCCCGGGTTCTCGGCGATCTGCAGCGCGGCGGCGCGCGCCAGCTGGTTGCCCTTGCCGGTGACCAGGCTCTCGAAGGTGAACGCCGGGTTCAGCCGCGTGCTCTCGTGGCCGGCGCCGATCGCCTTGACCGCCGCCTGCTTGGCCTGCGCCTGCATCGCGCTGCCGGCGGCGGCGCTGGCGGCCGGACGGGGGGCCGGCGGCGTCGCCGGCGCGGCCGGCGCCTTGCCCGGCGCGCCGACGCGCAACTCGATCGGCAACTCGCCGACCAGCTCGACCGCCAGCTCCTCGATACGGGCGAGGAAGCGGTCCTTGATGAACTGCAGGATGAAGCGGTTGGGCGCGAACAGCACGAGCGCGTCCTCGCCGGCCTCGGCCGTCAAGGGCTTGATCCAGGTATTGAACTGCTGCGAGGAAAGCTCACCGGCCAGGCGTGCCAGGCACGCCGGCCAGAATTGATCGCGATCGGTCATCGGTACCCAAAAACGTGAAGAAAGGCTCGCCCCGGCGGCTCCGGCCCGCGCGCCCTTCGGGACGCTGCGGGCCGGAACGGCGGCAGGGCGGACCGGCCGCGCCGCGGCGGCAGGGGAGCCGGCGGGCGACCGCGTCGGATAAGCGGGTGGTTAACCCGCGCATTTTACAGGGTTTGTGCCAAGTTATCCACAGACGGCGCCCGCCGCGCGGCGGCGCCCCCCGATTCAGGTTGACAGCCGACAACTTTGCCTGTGTAATCACGGGTTTATTTCCCATCCGGAATAGGAAATCGAATCATGAAACGTACTTACCAGCCGTCCGTCACCCGTCGCAAGCGCACCCACGGCTTCCTCGTGCGCTCCAAAACCCGCGGTGGCCGCGCCGTTCTGGCCGCCCGTCGCGCCAAGGGCCGCAAGCGCCTGGCCGTGTAAGCCTTGGCTTACCGCTTCCGCCGAGTGCACCGGCTTCTGAAAACGGATGAGTTCTCATCCGTTTTTCGTTTGCGCGGCGCGCGCAGCAATCTCTTCTTCCAGGTCTACGCCGCCCCCAACACGCTGGGCCACGCCCGGCTCGGTCTGGTGGTCGGCAAGAAGGTCGCCAAGCGGGCGGTGCGCCGCAACTACATCAAGCGCACCGTGCGCGAATGGTTCCGCCTCAACCAGGCCGAACTGCCGGCGTGCGACTTCGTGGTGCGCGCCCGGCTGGCATTCGGCCGCGACAATCGCAACGACGCCGTCACGGCATTGTCCGCGCTGTTTGCTAAACTAGCCCGATGTCGCGCTTGCTCATCCTCTTGATCCGTTTCTACCAGGTGGCGATCAGCCCGTGGCTGGCGCCGCGGTGTCGCTTCGCGCCGACCTGTTCGAGCTACGCGATCGAGGCGGTCAGGCGACACGGCGCCCTCAAGGGCGGCTATCTGGCCATCCGGCGGCTGACGCGCTGTCACCCCTGGGGTGGCAGCGGCTACGACCCGGTCCCCTAACTTTCCGGTTAACGAAGATGGATTCCAAGCGTCTCATTCTTTTCATCGCGCTATCCCTCGGCATCCTGCTGCTGTGGGACCACTACTTCGCGCCCAAGGCGCCGCCGGTAGCGGCCACGCAGACCGCGCCGACCACCGCGCCGGCCGCGACCGCGACGCCGGGCGGTGACGCCGCCCGCCTCAGCAGCGGCCAGCGCATCAAGGTGTCCACCGACCTGATCGACGCCGAGATCGACACCGTCGGCGGCGACCTGCGCCAGCTGACGCTCAAGGCCTTCGACTCGGCCACCGACGAGAAGAAGCCGTTCGAGCTGTTCACCGACAAGGGCGGCCGCGTCTACGTCGCGCAGACCGGGCTGATGTCGGGCGCCGAGGCGGCGCTGCCGACGCACAAGACCGTGTTCAGCGCCGAGAAGAGCGCCTACACGCTGAACGGCGACACGCTCGAGGTGCGCCTGACCGCGCCGGAGGCGGGCGGCGTCAAGGTGTCCAAGGTCTACGTCTTCAAGAAGGGCAGCTACCGCATCGACGTGCGCTACGACATTGTCAACGGTAGCGGCAAGCCGCTGACGGCGACCGCCTACTACCGCCTGCTGCGCGACGGCCAGGTCCCGGAAGGCGAGAGCCGCCTGACCCATACCTTCACCGGCCCGGCCGTCTACACCGCCGAGGGCAAGTTCCAGAAGGTCAGCTTCGAGGACGTCGCCCAGGGCAAAGGCAACTACGCACGGCACGCCGACAACGGCTGGGTGGCGATGGTGCAGCACTACTTCGTGTCGGCCTGGCTGCTCAAGCCCGAAGGCGGCGCCAGCGTGTGCGCCAACGACAAGGCCTGCCGCTTCGAGCTGAAGGAAAACGGCGGCCTGTACTCGGCCGCCACGCTGGTCGACCTGCCGGCGATCGCGCCGGGTGCCGCGAAGAGCCTTTCCGTGCCGCTGTACGCCGGCCCCGAGGAGTACAACACCCTGGTCAAGACCGCCGAAGGCCTGGAGCTGACCAAGGACTACGGCTGGGTGCATATCTTCGCCTCGCCGCTGTTCTGGCTGCTGACCAAGCTGCACGCGCTGGTCGGCAACTGGGGCTGGGCGATCGTGCTGCTGACCGTGCTGGTCAAGGCGGTGTTCTACCCGCTCAACGCCGCGTCCTACCGCTCGATGGCCAAGATGAAGGCGCTCGCGCCGCGTCTGGAACGCCTGAAGGAACAGTTCGGCGACGACCGCATGAAGATGCAACAGGCGATGATGGAGATGTACAAGACCGAAAAGATCAACCCGCTCGGCGGCTGCCTGCCGATCCTGGTGCAGATCCCGGTCTTCATCGGCCTCTATTGGGCGCTGCTGGCGTCGGTCGAACTGCGCCAGGCGCCGTGGGTGCTGTGGATCACCGACCTCGCGCGCCCGGACCCGTACTACGTGCTGCCGACGCTGATGGCGGTCACCATGTACCTGCAGACCTTCCTCAACCCGCCGCCGGCCGACCCGGTGCAGGCGAAGATGATGAAGATCATGCCGATCGCCTTCTCGGTGATGTTCTTCTTCTTCGCGTCGGGCCTGGTGCTGTACTGGCTGGTCAACAACATCCTGTCGATCGCGCAGCAATGGTACGTCAACCGCTCGATCGAGCAGGCCCGCAAGGCCGCGCTGCAAAGCTGAGCGGCCCCGCTCCCCTGAAAACGCCCGTCCCCGCGACGGGCGTTTTTGTTTGCGCCGCACCGGGCTCGGCCAACGTCAACGCGCAATGGCCAGCCGGCGCCGGTGCAAGCCGCGACACCGGCCGGTTCGGGCTCCCGTCGGCGCCGCCGGCCACCGCCCACCGGGCTCGGCCAACCCCGGCCTCATGCCGCGCGGTATACTTGGCGCATGAATCCGCTGCGCTACCCCGAATCCACCATCGCCGCCGTCGCCACCGCCCCCGGTCGCGGCGGCGTCGGCGTCATCCGCGTTTCCGGCCGCGCCCTGCTGCCGTTCGCCCAGGCGATTTCCGGCGGCAAGACGCCGAAAGCCCGCTACGCGACCTACACCGACTTCTACGACGCGGCGGGCGAGCCGATCGACAACGGCCTCATGCTGTACTTCCCCGGCCCGAACAGCTTCACCGGCGAGGACGTGCTCGAACTGCAGGGCCACGGCGGCCCGGTGGTGATGCAGATGCTGCTGTCGCGCTGCGTCGAGCTGGGCGCGCGCTTGGCCGAGCCCGGCGAATTCACCAAGCGCGCCTTCCTCAACGACAAGCTCGACCTCGCGCAGGCCGAAAGCGTCGCCGACCTGATCGACGCCTCAAGCGCCACGGCGGCAAAAAGCGCGCTCAAGTCGCTCAAGGGCGCGTTCTCGCACGACATCCACCAGCTGGTCGACCACCTGATCACGCTCAGGATGCTGACCGAGGCGACGCTCGACTTCCCCGAGGAGGACGTCGACTTCCTCGAGGCCGCCGACGCGCGCGGCCAGCTCAACCGCATCCGGGCCGAACTCGACGCCGTGCTCGGCCACGCGCGCCAGGGCGCGATCCTGCGCGAAGGCATGCACGTGGTGCTGGTCGGCGAGCCGAACGTCGGCAAATCGAGTCTGATGAACGCGCTGGCCGGCGACGAGATCGCCATCGTCACCGACATCGCCGGCACCACGCGCGACACGGTGCGCGAGGAGATCCTGATCGACGGCGTGCCGGTGCACGTGATCGACACCGCGGGGCTGAGGGAAACGGAAGACGTGGTCGAGAAGATCGGCATCGAGCGCACTTGGGCGGCGGTCGGCAAGGCCGACCTCGCGCTGGTGCTGGTCGACAGCCGCAGCGGCGTCACCGCCTCGGTCGAGGCGCTGCTCGAGCGCCTGCCGCCGGCACTGCCGCGCGTCACGGTGTACAACAAGGTCGACCTCTCCGGCGAAGCCGCCGGCCAGATCGAAGAGGAAAACGGCCCGGCGGTGCGCCTGTCGGCCAGAACGATGGCGGGCGTGCCGGAACTGCGCGCGCTGCTGTTGCAGGCGATCGGCTGGCACGGCGCCGAAGAAGGGCTGTACCTCGCGCGCGAGCGGCACCTGGACGCGCTACGCCGCGCCCGCGCCCACCTCGACGCGGCCGAGGCCGCCTACCAGCAGATCGAACTGATGGCCGAGGAGCTGCGCATGGCGCAGTCGGCGCTGTCGGAGATCACCGGCGAATTCACGCCGGACGATTTGCTGGGGGTGATTTTTTCGAGGTTCTGTATCGGGAAATAATTTCACTTCCGCAGACGTTCGCCAGACCCCGAAAAACCTCAAATCAACACGCGGGCGCTCATACCGTCATGCATCCTGCTCAAGGGCAGCCACAATCTGCCGCACGGCCTGCGCAACGGAGAACTGCCGTTCGAACAGCTGCTTGCACCGTTGGGGCAACTCAGCATCGCGATCAACCTGTGCCAGCAGGTCCAGAGCCAGTGCTTCCAGCGCATTCACGTCGTTCGTCTCGCAAGCTCGCCCTATCTGCTCGCGACGAATCAAGTCGGCAAGGTCGTTGCCTGCATTCACATTGGCCAACACCGGTAAGCCGCTTTGCATGTAGGTCAGGAACTTACCAGGGATGTTGTGCGACTTGTGACGCGGGTCCAGCGCCACGATGCCCACGCTGCACTGGGCGTATAGATCAGGAATCTCATCTGGATCGATCTCGTCAAAGAACAAGACGTTGTTCAGGCCTCGATTCTGAGCCGATGACGCAAGGCGTTTGGCATCGCGCCCACGCCCAACCAGCACAAAGCCCACATCCTGCCGCCCTGCAAAACGCTCGGCCAAGTCCAGCACAATGTCCATGCCCTGCGCCACCCCCATGTTGCCGGCATACACAAAGACCTTTCGTCCAGCCAGCGGCGTATCGACTATGCGGATGGAGCAAGGCCGCTGCGCGGGCTTGTCCAGCCAGTTTTGCAGCACCTCCAGCTTGCGTCCAAGGCCTTGCTTCCAGCGCATGAAATACGCCTCGTTACCCGGCGTCTGCACGCCAATCGTGTCAGCCACCGAGTACTGGTAACGCGCCACTGCATCGAAAAAGCGGTAAGGCAGGCCGCGGCCCATCAATCCCATGTCCACCGCCCACTCCGGGAAGATATCGCGGACGATCAGGTAACCCTTACAGCCGCTCCGTCGTTTTAATGCCTGGGCCAGCGGTCCATGAAAGATGGAAGGCGCATACCAAATCACGCCCCCCCACCTCTCGTCAGCCAAGGGACTCTGGCAATACGCCCTCAGCATGGCGTAAGGCATCAGGCACTCGCCCAGCGTGCGGCGCACATAGCCAATGTCTTTGGTACGCGGGGCGCGCAAACGGGCCACTTGCACCCCGTCCACCTCTTCCAGTTTCCACAGCTCACGCTGGTCAGCATTCGGCAACAGCACGGTCAAGGTATGGCCCTGCCTAGCAAATTCACGCGACAGATCGCGCAGTTGCACCGCACCCGACGTGCGCAAAGGGGGGAAGGTATCAGCAATCAGCACAAGACGCATCAATCAGGCACCCGCTCAATACTTCTTCCACACCACACGGTTCACATAGTCCGTATAGCTGTGAATAATGCGCACCACTTTGTCACTGACGTTGGGCATGCTGTAGTCGGCCACTTGGCGCAGTAACCTGGATTTCCCGCGAGGTTGGGTTTCGAGAATGGAAAGCCCCTGCATGACCCGATCAACATCTAGGCCGACCATCATGACTGAAGCCTCCTCGAAAGCTTCATGCCGTTCCTGTGTTTCGCGCAAGTTCAGTGCGGGGAAATTCAGGATAGAAGATTCCTCACTGATGGTACCGCTGTCGGACAGCACAGCTTTTGCCGAGCGCTGCAGGCTGACGTAGTCGGTAAAGCCAAGGGGCTTCATGAGTTTGACCTTTTCGTGAAAGGTCACGCCCATTGCCTGAACGCGCTTTTGGGTACGTGGATGGGTTGAAACGATGACAGGCAACTGATAATGCTTCGCCACTGCGTTCAGCAAATGTACCAGACGTGAGAAGTTGACTTCAGAGTCGACATTCTCTTCACGATGCGAGCTGACCAAGAAATATTTTCCCGACTCAAGGCCCAGGTGTTCTAATGCAACAGACCGGTCAATGCTGTCTCGGTAGTGGTCGAGGACTTCAGCCATTGGGCTACCTGTCTTGATAATCAGGTCTGGGGGCAAACCTTCACGTAAGAGGCATTCGCGAGCAATGTCGCTGTACGTCAGGTTGACGTCGGACGTGTGGTCCACAATTCGTCGGTTGGTTTCCTCCGGCACCCGCATGTCGAAGCAACGGTTCCCCGCTTCCATGTGGAAAATTGGAACCTTTCGACGTTTGGCTGGAATCACTGACAGACAGCTATTGGTATCCCCAAGCACAAGCAATGCATCCGGCTTTTCCTTGACAAGAAATTTATCGATATTTCCGATCACGTTTCCGATGGTTTCGGCAGCACTTGACCCCGCAGCATTTAAAAAATGATCCGGGCTCCTTATCCCTAAATCATCAAAAAAAATTTGATTTAGTTCGTAGTCGTAATTCTGACCTGTGTGCACGATAACGTGATCACAAAATTGATCCAATTTTGCCATGACGCGGGAAAGCCGGATGATTTCCGGGCGCGTACCCACCACCGTCATTACTTTGAGTTTTTTCATAGCGAAGATTCAGGTTTCACTTGATGGATTTATTCTTCTGGCTCAATATTTTCGCCTTTGACAAGCGCCTGAATGAATCGTAACTTCATCAGCAAATCGCACATGCCATTAACGTCGAGTCGAGTGGCGTTGTGAGAGTTATAATCTATGGCCTCGGAGATCTTAACCTCACCCTGCTCGACGTATTTCCCGTAGTTCAAGTCGCGTAAATCTGGTGGTACGCGGTAGTATCCTCCCAGGTCCTCAGCGGCAAACATTTCTTCTCGGCTAAGCAGTGCCTCGTATAACTTCTCACCATGACGGGTGCCAATAACATTAATCGGATGATCGGACGCCCCCAGCAGACCTGTCAGAGCCTTGGCGAGGGTTTCAATCGTTGCAGCGGGTGCCTTTTGTACGAATATTTCACCAGGTTTTCCATGCTCGAATGCGTACAGCACTAGATCCACTGCATCATCCAAAGTCATCATGAAACGAGTCATGTTCGGATCGGTAATAGTTAGAGGCTGGCCTGCTCGGATTTGATTAGTAAACAGCGGAATAACGGATCCACGCGATGCCATTACATTTCCGTATCTGGTTGCACAGATGATGGTGGCCGCAGATGAGCGAGATTTTGCAACGACAACCTTTTCCATCATCGCCTTGCTGATTCCCATTGCATTGATGGGATATACCGCCTTGTCCGTGCTTAAGCAGACCACGCGCTTTACCCCGCAGTTGATGGCCGCCTCAAGCACATTTTCCGTACCCAATATATTGGTTTTTACAGCTTCCATTGGGTGAAATTCACAAGAAGGCACTTGTTTCAAGGCCGCAGCGTGGTAAATAAAGTCGACCCCTCTTACGGCACTCAAGACAGACCGATAATCTCTTACATCCCCAATGTAAAATTTCAATTTCGGATTATTAAACTTCTTGCGCATGTCATCCTGTTTCTTTTCATCTCGACTCAGGATGCGAATTTCGCTCAAATCAGAATTCAGGAAGCGCCGCAATACAGCATTGCCAAATGAACCAGTTCCGCCAGTGATTAGTAAAATTTTGTTTTCGAACACACTAATTTCCTTTTCCCAACTTTAACCAAATTCTTTCATTGATTGGACCAGTTGATCCCATGCTTTTGGCTGGAAGCCAGTAGCTTGCCTGAAGCGACTGGAATCCAGTGAGCGGTCAATGAAAAAATCGTCTTCGGGGATAATATTAATATTTTTCCCATAGTGCTGCGCTATTAGTGCCAATAAGTCGAATTTGTTGATCGGCTCTGCCGACACGTGATACAGGCCATGCAAGTCTGTATTTGGAAGAACGTGCTCCAATATGACTCGTCCTAGCTCCACGGTAGGCAGTCCCGAGAAGGTGGCGCGTCTGAAACCGGAAACCTGCCCGTGCTGCGCGAGAAACCAGCACACCAGGCTGCGGCTACCGTTCAATTCATGCCCAATAATCGATGTGCGCAAAGTAACTGCATGCGGGTAATCAACCTCGCCCAGATACTTGCTTCTGCCATAAAGGTCGTCTGCGTCCGCAAAATCGGTTTCGGTATACAGACCTTTTCTTCCGGAAAAAACGCAATCGGTACTGATATGTATGAGCCGGGCGCCAAATAAGCCACAGATTTCGGCCAGCCGATGTGGTAACAGCGCGTTGATCGGAATGGCGGCCAGAGGCAATTCCGATTCCGACAACTGTTTGACCAGCCCGATGCAATTCACGACGGCATCCGGGCGCACCCTCGCCATCAGGCGCAACAGATGCTCGTTGTTCTCCACATCGACGCCGATCACCAGTTGAGCGTGGACCTCATGCGGCAGCAGTTCTCTTGCCG
This sequence comes from Crenobacter luteus, assembly GCF_004345725.1. Lineage (GTDB taxonomy): Bacteria > Pseudomonadota > Gammaproteobacteria > Burkholderiales > Chromobacteriaceae > Crenobacter > Crenobacter luteus. The sequence continues at coordinate 31,032 of NZ_SLXG01000023.1, forward strand.
ATGGCGAGCGAACCGTGCCAAACACTTCTATGCCGGGATGCACATGGAACAGCCGTAGCAACGTGCTGCCCAACATTCCCGTTGCTCCAAGAATAAGTACTCGCATGATTTTTTCCTGGTTGATTAAGAGCTGCTAACAAAACCTCAATCGAGCAACCGTAAGGTCTTGATCCGGCATGCACCGGCTCGCGGGGAAATTAGGTTTTGTTAGGGAAGGTCTGAACAAGTCCGCTTTTCACTGATCAGCTACCCGGGAGCTTGGTCGCTGTTCAGCCACCGCTGCCGCGACCTGCCTGTCCGACACGGCGACGGGGCCGGGGCAGACCGGCCAGCGCTGTTCAGGCCAGATTGGCCAGCCGCTTGCAGGCCATCCAGATATTGGCCAAGGCAAGCAGCGTGAACAGCTGCGCGGTATTTTTGGCCAGACCTTGGTAGCGAACCTTGACATGGCCGAACTGCCGTTTAATCACCCGGAATGGGTGTTCCACTTTCGCCCGGATTTTGGCTTTGACTGTTTCCACCTGCTCGGCCCAACGATCATCGGGCGAATCCGTCAATGCCTTGCGTTGACCCGGTCGCATCGCGACCTACCAGTTCACCGAGCGCTGTTGAGGCTCTGCCTGTTTGTGAATGCCGGTGAAACCGGCATCGCCAAACACATCGCTTTCTTCGCCATGCAACAGTTGGTCGACTATGACAATATCCGCCACGTTGGCGGCCGTTCCCGCGACGTGGTGCACCAGGCCGGACTGGGCGTCGACGCCGATATGGGCTTTCATGCCGAAGTACCACTGATTGCCCTTCTTGGTCTGGTGCATGTCGGGATCGCGCCCCCCCTTTGGCGTTCTTGGTTGAGCTGGGGGCGTGAATCAAGGTGGCATCGACGATGGTGCCTTGCCTGAGCAGCAGACCTTTGGCGGAGAGGTACCGGTGGATGGCGTCGAACAGCGCGCGGGCCAATTGGTGCTTCTCCAGCAAATGACGGAAGTTGAGCAGCGTGGTTTCGTCGGGAATGGCGTCGATGCCAACGCCGGCGAAGCGCCGCATGGGGGCGATTTCGTACAAGCTTTCTCCCATCGCCAGGTCGGACAGGCCATACCACTGCTGCAGGCAGTGGATGCGCAGCATGGAAGACAAAGGATAAGGGCGACGTCCGTGGTCGGCCTTGGGGTAAACCGGCTCGATCACTGCCTCCAGTTCCGTCCACGGCATGACCTGCTCCATCTCGGCCAGAAAGATTTCCCGGCGGGTCTGCTTTTTCTTGGCAGTCTGCTCGAGGTCGGTGAAGGTCATTTGCTGGCGCATGGTGGAGTCCGGAACATGCTGTTTGATTGGAGTCAGTTTACCCGGTAGAGCAGGACTTGTTCAGACCTTCCTTAGCGACTCTAAGGCTTGGCGGTCCCCGCGAGCAATGCTTGCAGGATGCGGCGGCACGCCTTGCCGTCACCGTAGGGGTTGTGCGCGCGGGACATCTGCTCGTACAGTGCGCCGTCTGACAGCAGGGCCGACAGCGCCGGGACGATACGGCTGGCGCTGGAGCCGACAAGCCGCACGGTACCGGCCTCGACCGCTTCGGGCCGTTCGGTCACGTCGCGCATCACCAAAACTGGCTTGCCAAGGCTCGGGGCCTCCTCCTGGATGCCTCCGCTGTCGGTCAGCACTACGTGGCAATGCTTGAGGAGATAAATGAATGGCTCATAGTCCACTGGCTCGATCAGAGCAATATTTGGCACGCCGCTGAGCAGGCGGAACACAGGCTCGCGAACGCTCGGGTTGAGGTGGACCGGATAGACGAAATGCACATCCGGGTGCATGCGGGCCAGTTCGCCCAGCGCGCGGCAGATGTCGAGGAAGCCCTCGCCGAAATTTTCCCGGCGATGGCCAGTGACAAGCACGAAGCGCTTGGTCCGCCAGTCGAAATCGAGCCGGGCATCGAGTGTCGCAACGATGCCAGCGCGGCGCTTCGCGTCGCGCTCGATGCGCTCGAGCGACAACAAGAGCGCGTCGATCACCGTGTTGCCAGTCACGCTGATCAATTCCGGACGCACGCCTTCTTTCAACAGATTCTTGCGGCTGGTCAGCGTTGGCGCGAAATGCCACTGAGCCACGATGCTCGCGACCTTGCGGTTGAATTCTTCCGGAAACGGTGCGGAAAGATTGAATGACCGTAGTCCCGCTTCCACGTGCCCGACAGGAATACTTGCGTAGAAACTGGCCACGGATGCGGCAAACGCCGTGGTGGTGTCGCCATGCACCAGCACCACGTCCGGTTTGCTGGCGCTGAACACGGCGGGCAATTCCGTCAGAACGGCCGAAGTAAGGCTGTTCAGATTCTGGTTCGGGCGCATCAGGTCGAGGTCGTAGTCGGGCACGATGCCAAAGGTGGCCAGCACCTGGTCCAGCATGTGGCGGTGCTGCGCAGTCACGCACACAGCCGATTCGAAATCCCGACTGTCGTTCAGTGCATGGACCAGCGGAGCCATCTTGATGGCTTCAGGCCTGGTTCCGAAAACGGTGAGTACTTTCATAAATCCCTGTTCATATTTTTGTCACGGCGCGCACGACCGTGGCGGATTGGCTTATGGTGGCAGCGATGGTCTCGGTGGCGATGGCGATTTGAGTTTCCATCTGCTGGAACAGCGCCTGCACCTTTGCCCCCTGCACGGCTACCGGGGCATCATGGTCCAACGCACGATCGGTCGATATGCCAGCTTTGACAAAGCGCTTTAAGGTAGGGTGGCCGTAGTGAACGGGGACGATGCCCCAAGCCAAGTAGGAAAACAGCTTGGAAGGCGCGCAATACTTGTTGTTCAGCGAGCCGCGAGCGCCATTGGTGAATGGGTAGCAGATCAAGCCATACCCGTAACCCTGCTCGGCGATCTGCTGGAACGGACGCGGTTGCAGCGAGTTGAAAACCTGCGGCGGCTGCTGGTCCAAGTATTTGGTGACATAACAGTCAAGGTCGGCGGTACCGATCTTGAACTGGGCGCACATGCGCACTAGGCTTACTTCGCTGTCGATCACGCCAGCGTAGACCACGCGCCGCGATTTGGCACGCTCTTGTTCGGCTTCCACTTTATGGTCGAAGTTCGGCAGCACTACTGCATGCATGGCGCGCATTCTGGGGAAATAGCGCTTGCGCAGCTTCAGCCGCATCGGCTCGACATCCAGAAACAAGTCGTAGCGATGCGCCGAGACGCGAAACGCCTTGGTCAGCAGGCCCGAGTCGAACTCGAACAGCTCGGGCTGGTAGGTGATCAGGTGAGCGCCCGGGAATATAAGCCGCAAAAGGAACACGAACGGTACTTGGTAGGAGCCGAACGTAATGATCGCGTCTGGCGCCTTACGCGCCCTGATCGCAGCCCACAGAGAAAACAGCAGGGGCAGCAGGTGTTTCAGCTTGGTGTCGTATGCACGCTGCAGCCAGCCTGCGCGCACCGCGTCGATCGGGTTGTGGACTGTATGCGCGGCCGACAGCTGGTCCAGCAACTTCCAGAACGACGGGTATGCAAATTGGCGACGATACGGCGATAGTACGTGGATATACATGTAAAGGTACTTAAGTAGACGGCGTGGGGCAGCGCATCAAAGATGCCTAGATGCTCAAAAATGTGCGCCAGCGCTGGCTGAATTCCTTGACTCCTACGCCCGGGACAAGCGGCTGCAAGGGCTCGCCCGAGCGGATCCGGTCAATCAGCGCGCCGATGCGTTCAATGTCGCAAAGGATCGAATCGGGGAAGCCGTAACCGTGGTTAATAGCATGCTCGGTGGTCAGAACCAGGCAGCCGGACGCGGCTGCATCAAGGATCACGCCGGACGCGCGTACCTCGTAGCTGTCGTCAAATTCGACTGCGATCACATGGCAGCTACGATACAGTGCATCGTATTCATCCTTTGGGATGCCTTTGCGGACGAACTCGATCTCGATGCTCGGATGATCGACAAAGGCGTCGACGGGCTCGCCTTGAATGAACAGGCGGATTTCGCGGGCGCCGGTCGCCTGCTGCAGCTGCGCGAGCAGCCGCTGCGGGTCTATGAACTTGCGTACTCTAGGGCGCACTCCGGGAACCAGCACCCGCAGCGCCGCCCCACCAGAAAACTTCTCGCGTAGGAGTCGCTCGCTTTCGGCCTTATCGACGATACGCGATGGGAGTGCTGGCGGCCGGGCGCCGGCGACACTGCCGAAAAGGTCCGACACGGCATCGGCATAGGTCGCAAAGCGGAAGCACTTGGATAACACTGGCAGCAGGCGCGAGTGCAGGCGCACCCGTGAATTGGGCATGAAGTGGTAGATCGCATAAGTCTTGCGCAACAAAGCCAAGGGCGCCAGCATGGCAAGCTGGTTGACTTTGGCTGAAAGGAATACCACTTTGGCGTAACGGAACAACAACGCACTACGCAGCGCGCGCAGCACGCTACCCATGCCATCACGCACATCGCACTTCAGATAATCGCACTCTACCCCAGGCAAAGCCTGGCGAATTGCTTCGAAGTCGTCGTCATACGAACCGTGTTCGCTGTACAGCAGGTCTACGAATAGAACTTTGTTATCGCTCATGAAATTATTCACGCTGTACGTTCGTTACGCCAAGGACGCCGGGCGGCTTTGCGCGGGAGACAAGCGGTGCGCCACTTGCTGCAGGGAGAACACCGGCTCTCCGGGACCTCCTTCTTCATCCGGATTGAGCCATAGCAGCGTGCCGACACCGGCCGCAGCACCCGCCTGCATGTCAGTCCGCTTGTCACCCACCATGACAGAAAGAGACATGTCGATACCGAACTCTTCTCGCGCCTGCAACAGCATCCCGGGGGCCGGCTTTCGCATCGTGCTGTCCCTCAGGTAGCGGCCCACGCCATGCAGCGGATGATCCGGACAGAAGTAAACGGCGTCGATGTCCGCGCCGCGCGCTGCGAACTGGGCTTTCATCCATTCCGTCAGCACCAGGAACTCGTCCTCGCTGTAATAACCGCGGCCAATCCCGGCCTGGTTAGTCACCACGATCACGAGGTAGCCGAATTCACGCGCTTTCCTGGCAAGCTCGAAAATCCCGTCGATGAATTCGAAGGACTCCTGCTTATGGACATAGGCGTGATCGATATTAATCACGCCGTCCCGGTCAAGAAACAAGGCGCGGCGCATCATGCAAGCCCAGCCAGTAGGTGCTGTGCCCGCGCGTAATCACTGGGAACCCCAATGTCGATGAACAAGCCGCTTGCCACGTGCAGCGCGACTGCCGCGCGCTCGACCAGCGGTGCGAGGAAATCGGTCTCCAGCGAGAATCGCGCCCCAGGCTCGACACCTGCGAACTGGTCGGCGTGAAAGACGTAACATCCGGCGTTGATTAGCCCCGGCCCGGCCAGGTCCTTCTCAGCAAAACGAACCACATGCCCCTGGTCGGCTTCCAAACGGCCGTAGCGCTCAGTATCCTCCACCTCGCGCGCGACAATCACTGGCTCCCGCGCGCGCTGCCACATGGCGTCGACGGCGCGCGCGTCCAGGTCGAGGAAGGTATCGCCGTTGAATACGAAGAAATGATCTTCGCGCACCAGCCGGGCCGCCTGGGACACTGCGCCCCCAGTTCCAAGTGGCTCGCTCTCCACCGAGTAGTCGAGCTCAATGCCTGCAAAACAGCAGCCGAAATAGCCGGATATCTTCTCGGCCATGTATCCGGTCGAAAGGATTACGCGCGAAAATTCCTTAGCCGCCAGCGAACGTAGTAGCAGCTCGAGGAAAGGCCGGCCCGCAACCGGCGCCATTGGCTTGGGTAAATCGGACACGACTGTACGCAAGCGCGTGCCCCTGCCTCCTGCTAAGACGATTGCCTCCATCAAACCGTAGCTCCGAAGATGACGTTCTCGATCATCCCGCACAGGGTGTGGCCCAGCACGAGGTGACCCTCCTGGATCTTGGGCGTATCGGCCGATGGCACTTCCAGGATGTGGTCGCACAGTTCCGGCATCGGTCCTCCGCGGTTGCCCGTCAGGCCAATGCATACTAGGCCACGCTCGCGCGCTTCTCGGAGCGCCAGCAGGATATTGGGCGACTTGCCGGACGTCGAGTAGGCGATGAAAACATCGCCTTTCTGAGCGTGCGACTGGATCTGGCGCGCGAACAGGCGCTCGTAGCCGTAGTCGTTGCCAATCGCGGTCAAAATTGAGGTATCGGTGGTTAGCGCGACCGCCGGAAGGCCAGGGCGGTCGAAGGCAAAACGGCTCACCAGTTCACCTGCAATGTGCTGGGCGTCCGCTGCGCTGCCGCCATTACCGGCTAGTAATATTTTGTTGCCGCTCTTCATGGCATGAATACACGCCTCGGCAGCCGCCTCCACGCGTGCCAGCAGCGTGTCGTCCGCTAACATGGCTGACATGACCCGTTGGGCTTCTTGAATCTGGGATGTGATATAACTTCTCATGCAATTCTCCAGGCTTGCGAGCCATATTTAGTAAAGTGGCAGTTGCTCACCTGCCCACCAAAGCCATTCAGGGTACGGATCACGTCCATGCGCTTCTCTGCTGGCACAAAGAACCACATGAAGCCGCCGCCCCCTGCACCGGAAACTTTCCCTGCCAAGGCTCCCGCCTGAACGGTTGCATCGTAGATGGCATCGATTTGCGGATTAGATACTGTCTTGGCTGAGCGTTTCTTATTTTCCCAGCCCAAGCGCATGGACTCAACTAGGCCCTCAAAGTCCCCACGCAACAAACATTCCTTCATCGCCAATGCCTCGCGCTTGATACCATGCATCGCCTCCAACGCATCTGTAGCGCCGGATTTCACATTGCTGCTCTGATCGGCGATGATGTGCGCCGATTCTCGCGAAACGCCGGTGAAGTAAAGCACCAAAGACGACTCCAGTTCGCAAACAATCCAGTTCTTGATGCGCAGCGGATTGATGACGGCACGCTCGTCGTTATAGAACTCCATGAAGTTGAAGCCGCCGAATGTCGCCGAATACTGATCCTGCCGGCCCCCTTGGAGCCCGCAGTCCACCCGCTCGATCTGATGGGCCATGTGGGCGATGGTGTAGTCGTCCAGCGGCAAGTTCAGCAGTTCCGCGAAGGCGCGGATCATCGCCACCACCAGCGTGGAGGAAGAACCCAACCCGGATCCAGCAGGGGCGTCGCAGAACGTGCTCAATTCCAGCGGAATTGGCTTGCTGGCATTGAAATTTTGAACGATGTGGTTGTACACCGCCTTGTGCAAATCGAGCTTACCATCGAGCGGCAAGGTCGTTTGCACCGGTACAACCGTCTCGACACGCTGGTCGGTGGCGATGAAGCGGACCACCGGCTCATCCAGTGTCTTGATCACGGCATAGGCGTAGCGGTCAATGGCCGCATTCAGCACATAGCCACCATACATGTCGCAATACGGCGAAACGTCAGTGCCGCCACCGGCCAGTCCGAGGCGCAGTGGTGCGCGGGAGCGGAAAATGGGCATCGCATCTCCCCGATCAGCGATTCAAGGGAATGCGACCCTTGGCGATTTCATTTCGCCAGTGGTTCAGCAGGTCTTCAAACATCTTTCTTGCAGGAATCTCTGGCCTCCAATCGATCGCCGCACGAATCTTCGTGTTGTCGAACATCTGATAGTCGGCATCGATCGGCCGCAGGCGGTCTTGATCGGTCACGACCTTGATGTCAGTGCGACGGCTGAATCCAAGCAGAATCTCGATCACTTCCGGCAGCTGGAAAGCCTCTTCGCCGGCGATGTTGAAATAGTCGCCACAGGAGATCTTGCCCTGGGCGCTCGCTTCCAGCAAAAGGAAGTAGGCCCGGACGGCATCTCGCGCATCCTGAAAAGTCCGAGTGCTGGAGAGATTGCCGACGCGAATCTCCGGCGCCTGGTAGCCGGCCTCGATCAGCGCAATCTGTTTCGCCACGGTGCTCTCGAAGAACACGTCGCTCCGTCGCGGGCCGGAGTGCGTGCCCATACGGGTCACGAAAGTACGTAGGCCGTACGCCTCGCCATAGAAGCGGCCCAGATAATCGGTGCCGATCTTGCTAATGCTGTACGGGCTTGCACCATGAAAGGGCGTGTCTTCCGCAAGCGGAATACCGGGCTTGGCGCGCCCATAGACTTCGCTCGAAGAGCAGATATGGACGACCGGGTCATAGCCGTCGGATTCCTTCTGTTGGCGGACGGCCTCAAGCAGATTGGCTGTTCCGATGATGTTGGTCTGTAGTGTCTCGATCGGAATATCAAATGATGTCTTCGGGTACGACTGCGCGGCCAAGTGCGAGATGTAATTCGGTCGGGTGGATTTAAGCATGCGCGCAAGAGCAGAGTAGTCATTCAAGTCGGCGTAGTGCAGGCTGATGCGATCCTTGCGATTTATCCGGTCAGTCAGATGATAGAGGTTATCCATCGGTTCCTGCCATCGCATCATGCCGACGACGTCGTACGATGTGCGTTCGAGTACATAATCGGCAAGCTGCGAGCCTACTTGGCCTGTAATCCCGGTTATCAATATCCTTTTAGTCATAAAACTCTCTCAGAATTGGAAAACGATGCAGACTCTAGGCGAGCCGCCTCACAAAGTGTGCGCGGGGGCCGCCCAAGTAATCTGGCAAAAACTGGTGATATCATAGAAATGACGCGAGGTCGGTTTTTGAAAAAATCGGGGCCAGGCTCCGTTACTTTGAAGCGCAGATCATGAAGGTAAGCTTCGCGAAGGCATTCGGCAAAATCGATTCTTGAAATCACTTTCGGGCCGCCGAAGTTAATGACCTGCTCGGGCATCTCATCCCAACGCTCAGCTAGCTTCAATGCGCCAGTGACGACGTCATCCCTATGGACGATAGCGCGAAAAAACGGATGAAACAGGTCGGCTTCCTCGTTTCGCTCCGCGCACCCGGCTAGGTAGCGACTGAACTTGTCTTCGCGAGAATACACGTAAGAAAGACGAATCGCTTTAAACGAAGGGTTCCCGGCAAAACGTTGCTCAACCTCATACTTCATTACTGCATATTCACCGGCAGGATTGCAACTGGCTCGCTCTTCGAATTCATCTACATGCTCTCCATAGATTGTGTCGCTGGAGAAAAAAATTACTCGGCCACCACGCGCAATCACATTCTCTATGAGCTCTGTTGTACCAGTGACGTTTACAGCCCATGCTCGGTCGTGCTCACGGACACAGATATCTGGTGCCGAAATGGCAGCAGTTAAGAAGACAACATCACCATCATTAATCGGCAGATCGGCGCCATCCTGTCGGACTTCGAGACGCAAGCGAAGAAATCCTTCGGACGGCGACGATGCGGTACGCAAGCCGATGATTCCATCGGGAATCGAGGCGTATAGTTTGGCACCAAGGTAACCATGGCCACCAATTACGATATATCTGCTGGCCACCATCACTGACATACCTCGCACACGTTGACGGTACCGACTAGGTTGATGTCGAGTGTATCCGCCGGGCACAGCCACAAGGCTGCAGGGTAGCTCTGCACCGCTAAACGGTGAATTACGCCCAGGCAGTTCCGATCGACATCAAACAAGGGGGCTGTCGAGTTAAAGTACAGACCGACCGGGCGGCCCCCACATTCGTACAGGTAATCGGTCATGTGCGTACCGACCATACTACCGATACCGGTAATCATTATATTCAAATTTTCCTCCTGCTTGTGCTTTCGTCTACATCCGGCTGTGGCAGCTTTACCCTCTCAAGCCAGTAGCAATTGCGGATCACAACCCACAGCACCCCGAGCAAGAAAGAAATCTTCAGCGTGTAGCCAAGGTTGAGGATTAGAAACACGCCAAATGTCATATATAACGCAAATTTTAGCGCAGTCATTCGCCGCGCCGGACGATAGATCCAGACTAGGAACGCCAGTGCCAGTGCCAAGCCAGAATAGCCGAACTTGATCATCAAGTAACCCAAGTTATGGGGAGTGGTGATCTTTCCGGAATTGATTTGCTGCTCGCTATAGTCGTCCGGCCCCAAATAATTGGGAAAGTCATCGGACAGGTTGATATAGCCACCCAGCCCGCCACCGAACACTTGATGCCACCAGGCGCTGTCAAAAAAAGTTGTTATTTCTGCCACGCGAACGTGAACGCTGTGCGGCAGCAAGGCTATGTTGGATCCCGCTAAGATATCTAGCACCGACAGCAGCTGCTGCAGCTTCAGGTCGCCCGCACCGTCCAAAGGCGCCGTCATAAGATGAATAAGAAACACCATTACACCTGCAATGGCGACAAGGCCGACCGGAAAGCGGACTAACAGAAAAATGAAAAAGACGAATATTGCAAGCAATGTCTGTGAGCCGATACCGTAGTAACCGAGCCAGTAATCCGAACTGATGTAATGAAATACCAGAGCGCCGAAGAGGCCGATGATCACCCAGCGCAAGCGGTTCGGTGCGGACATCAACAGCAGTGCGAACACCAGGAAAAAACCAGTCAACTCGTCTAAAGTGTCTAGGAATTTCGCTTCTGTGTAGGTCGACAGCTTCGGGTTTTCGATGCCTCCGAAAGCAAAAATGCTTATCTTTGCCAACGTAATCAGCGCGCAGGCCGATAATACCAGAAAGAACTGATGCTCAGACAATTTGCGGAAACGGAGCGCCGCCAACGGGACTGACGCGATTACCAGCAGATCGACGATAACGGGCGATATGCCGACCTCGAATACGTTGCCCACACTGAGAGCGAACAACCCGACGATGCATAACGCCGTGATTACCACGCCGGCCATCGTAATCCGCACCTGGGTCACCAGCAACGATACCCCCAGCAACAGGAACGGCAATCCTGGAACTACGCCGTTGTTCCAGACATTTAAGCTGGTATAGGAGAACGACGAACCGAGCAGCAATACCAACAGTGCAAGCTCGTCCTTTTTCTTAACCGTCCAATATAGGAAGCCGACCAGCGAGAACACTAGGTACAGTGGGCTCAGCCCCGGTAGGCTTGAGACCAGATGCACTACCGCCGTGACCAGATAGGGCACAACCTGAGTCCGTCGGTATTCCTCGCTGCGCTCAGACAAAGCCGCCGAGGCCATCATACCGCTTCTCATAGCGTGAGGGGATAGTACCCGACTGCATTTAATTGGCATGCTGCCGTCCTGGCGTAAGAAGATGCCGCCCGTGGAAAGCCACCGGTAACAGCGCACCCAGCCACGCAGCTGCGAACGCCAGACCCGGCAGCACGCCACTGAAATGGTTCTTGATGAGTAGTGCTGGAAGGACATAGGTAACGCCTACAATCAGTACTGGCAAAGCCATCGCGACCAAGCCATATCTAGACAGGCTGAAGTCCAGCACGTGTAGCTTGAAATACACAAGCCCGGCTGTTGTGGTCACCACTGCCGAACACAACATCGACAAGGCGAATACGGAATCGCCAAAACGGTTGCGCAGTACGAGGAACGAGCACAGGTAACCTGCCATAAACCCTATATTGGTGAACACACTGAAATGCGGCTTGCCTGTGGAAGTAGCGATGGCGCCCGGGAACCACAAGTTGCTGCTGACTAAGGTCGCCCCCGCCAGGATCGCAAAAGTGCCGAGCAAAGCTTCGCGGCCAATGAGTCCCTTGAACACGCTGAGAAAAAATTCGCCGTTTGTCAGAAACAGCACTGCGGCAGCCAAGACCAAGAAATTGTTGAGGGCTGAAAGCAGCATGAAGACGCGGCGGATCTGCTCGTAGTCGCGCTGAATGTAAAGCTCGCGGAAACGGGGACTGAAAGCGGCCACCGCCGAATTCACGAACAGGTTCAGCAGTGCAGCGATCTGTGCCGCGAAGGTGTACTCGCCTAGCATCCGCAAATTCAGTGCGCCGTATGCGAGAATCTTGTCAAAATTGGTCGACAGTGTTGACATCAGGTTGGCGGCAATAAGCGCGGGCAGCAGTTGGCGTTCGCAAGTGGCCTGCTGTGCATGCACACCTTGCCCGGCACGCACCTTCCCGATCAGACACCATAGTACGATCAGTTCGAAAAGGCTGAACAATACATACAGCAGGGCCAGCGTAACCACTGAACGGACTCCGGCCACCCACAGGCAGAGCAGCAGGAACAACGGACGCCCGACATTGAAAACAGTAGTTACGAAGTAGTATTGCGTCTGACTTTGCTGCCCCAGCATGTTGCCTTTTAATACCGCGCAGAAAGCGCGCGGAAACACATTTACGACCGCAAGGCTAATCAGCACACGCATGTCGCCATCGCTGATAGCCTCGAACGCGTAGTTGGCAGCAACGGCAAGGCTCGCGGCGAGCGCAAGCCATAGCATGCCTGCTCGCAGGGTACGATCGTGCCGCCATTCGTAGCTGGCACCGGTCGAATTGGCAATTGCTTTCATCTGCAGCGTATAGCCTTGCAAGGCAGCTTCCACACACTGGAGCGCCGCCACGTACAATAGGAAGAAGGCGTAACGCGCCCAGTTCTCCGTGCCCAGCGAAAACACGATCACTGGCACGATCGCGGTGGCCAGAAAAATCGATACCCCAGTCGAGAATACCGCGATCAACGTGTTGATCGTTACCTTATTGTAGAAGTTGCTATTGCTAATCATGATTTCAGCGGCTTTGTTGAGTAATTCTGGGTGGGGTGAGTTCCGGGCGTGTCCGAATTTTTGTGTAAACGGGGTTGAACTCAGTTTTGGGAAATCCGCTCCCCGAACTGGATGGTAAAGCGAGTGAGGGCCGCCTTCCAATCCCGGATGGGCATGGTCCATTTTTTGCTGATGTTGCGCAGTGCCAGGTAGAAGAGCTTCAGCAAGGACTCGTCGCTCGGAAACGAGCCCCGGTTCTTGGTCAATTTCCGCAAGCTCATGTTCACCGACTCGATGGCGTTGGTTGTGTAGATGACCTTGCGAATCGCCGGCGGTGTCGCATCCCGGACGATCATCTATGCAAACGCATCGGGAAACTGACCCTTGCCCGCGAGGGTTTGGGTAAGCTTCTGCAAACGCTACAGGCTGAGTCCCGATGATCGTCAAGCTTCACCAGCAGGCCCGCACCACGCCGGCCATCCGTGCGGAAATCCGCCAGGCTACCGGTACGCTGGTCGAACTGGCTGCGCGTTACAACGTCACCGTCGATACCATCCGCAAATGGAAGCATCGCGACAGCGTCGAGGATCGCTCGCACACCGCGCATCGCTTGCAAACC
>NZ_SLXG01000024.1 GCF_004345725.1 Crenobacter luteus
TCGAGCGGCGGCTGGACACGCATTACGCCTTGCTCAAGCTGGCTTGTTCCTTGATCTGCTTACGCTTTGTCGAGCGGTTTTGTTAGCGGCTCTAAGCGCGGGACTTGAGCGAGGTCAAGCCTCGGCGCGGCCGTCCACCTGTCTGCAACAGGGAGCTGGTAAATTCCTTTGGCATTTGTCACGAAAACAGGAGGAAGACATGCCGCGCGACCTGATCATCTCTTTCGAGGCGATTTCTTACGACCTGCTGGCGCCCGGTCAGAAGCACGAACTGATCGTCGAAAAGCTGCAGTCGCTCGGCGCCTGGGTGCGCCTGAATCCGCACTTGTGGTACGTCAGGAGCGAGTACACCGCCGAGCAGGCCGCCGCGTTGCTGTGGGACGAGATGGATGACAACGACCAGTTGTTCGTCACCGAGATGAGCCAGGCGGCCTGGCGCAATCTCGGCCCCGATGTCGAGTCTTTCGTGTTCGGCCACGCCGAGGCAGCCCGGGCTTGAGCCACCGCGGGCAGTCGGTCGGGGGGGGGCGGCCGGCGTCTGAAAGCCGGTCCCAGTCTCTCTGGCCGCAAGCCGTCAGTTTCGGCTACCGTGGGGCAGGGCCATCCGCCGGGCGGCCCCCGCGACGGGGCGGGGTCGGCATCGGTTGGGTGTGCAGGTCGACACGAGGAGGAAACCATGGACGAAAGCAGCGATTTTCTTTGCGCGACGCCGACTCTGGCGTCGCTCGACATCCGGCGACCTGGCCGCGCCGCGTCCGTGGCGAAAGGAGGGCGCATGAGCCGTCCGCTTGCATGGAGGCTCGTCGCGCCGCTGGCGCTGTGCGCGACCCTGTCCGCCTGCGCCACGGGCGATGCCGCGGTCACGCTGCGCGCCCATGGCAACGAACCGTTCTGGTCGCTCGAGATCGACCGGGTGTTGCGGTTTTCCGAGCTGGGCGGGCGCCCGCTGGAGGGGGCTGTGCCCAAGGCGCGGACGCTCGACGGCGTGCGCCGCTATACGGCGACGGTGGGCGGTCGGCTGCTGGAGGTGGCCGCCGCGCCGCGCGTTTGCCACGATGACATGAGCGGCATGCCTTACCCGCTGGCCGTGAGCGTGGCGGTCGACGGTCGGCGCCTGCAAGGCTGCGGCGGCGACCCGGCCGTCCTGTTACGCGGTGCCGAATGGGTGGTGGAGGACATCGACGGCGGCGGCATCGTCGACCGCTCGCGCGTGACGCTGAATTTCCGCGCCGACGGCCGGCTGGACGGCCGCGCGTCGTGCAATCGCTACACGGCGAGCTATGCGTTGAGCGGCGAGGGGCTGAGCGTTGGCCGGGCGGCGAGCACGCTGATGGCTTGTGTGCCGGCGTTGATGCATCAGGAGCGGCGTTTCCTCGACGTCCTGCAGGGCGTGAACCGTTTCGAGATCGGCGAGACGGGCGAGTTGCGGCTGATCGACGCCAGCGGGCGCAGGATCGTCGCACGGCGCTGAGCGGGGCGACTCGCTGGCTTGTCTGTGCGCCGGTGGCGGGCGCTCTTTGCGCGGAAAGCTTCGCGGCAGGGTGGCTCCCATCCGCGCGCGGGCGCTGCCCCAGGCACGCCCCTGGAGGGCGACGGCATGGGCGGCGTCTCGATGCCGCGCGCAGTCATGGTGCATCCGGGTCGGCGATAAAACACCGGGCAAGGCGCTCGGCCAACTTGCTATACCGAAGAGGGTGACGTTTGGGTGTGATAAGGAGGTGCGGCATGAGGTTTCCCCTGGTATTCGCGGCGCTCTTCTCCCTTGCCGCGTGCGCCGCGCCGGCTCCGGATGGGCGCCCTCCGGAGCATGGTTATGGGGCGCAGTTGATGAGCCCGCAGGAGCAGGCCGAATTCAGGGCGAAGATGCAGGGAGCCCGAACGGTCGAGGAACGGGAAAAAATCCGTCGCGAGCATCATGAAATGATGAAGGAGAGGGCGAAGGCGCGCGGGATCGTCCTGCCCGACGAGCCGCCCATGAAGGGAATGGGGCCGAAAGGCTACTACGGCTATTGAGGCCGGCCGGGTTTCTGCCCGGTGGCGGGCCGGTTGTTGCGCCGCGGCAAAGACGGCGCCGGTTTTTTTGTTCGGCCCTGCGTTTTGCAGGGCCTTTTCACGTCGGCGTGCGGTCGGCCGCAAGGGCCGCGCCGGTGACTCGCCGCCTCCACCGGCAGGGTGATTCCTCCGGTTCTGCGGTCTGGGCCGAGGGCACCTGCCCCCTATGCCCGGTCGCGGGCCCGCCGCCAAAGAGATGGCGCCACGCGGGTGGCGGCGCGGCTTTTGATCGAAGGCTTGAATTCATCGCGTCCGGGCGCAACATTGGCTTAGAACGTGTCGGCGGTTATACTGCGCCCTTTAGAAGCTTGGTGGCGCCTTGCCGCCTGTCGCCTGGGGCGGCGCGCCCCGAGCTCAATTACATTCGCCTCAGTACTGGTTTTAAGGATTTGACATGCAAGCACAGCTGGAAACCTTGAGCGGCCTCGAGCGTCGCCTGAACATCGTCCTGCCGATGGCCGATATCGACGCTCAGGTGGTGGAGCGCCTCAAGCGCGTCGCCCGCACCGCCAAGATTCAGGGCTTCCGCCCGGGCAAGGCGCCGATCAAGATCGTCGAGCAGAGCTACGGCGCGCAGGTGCGCGAGGAAGTGCTGGGCGAGCAGGTGCAGCAGAATTTCTACCGCGCCGTGGCCGAGCAGAAACTGCGCGTCGCCGGCTACCCGCGCTTCGAGTCGGTGTCGAACGAAGATAACGCCGACCTGTTCAAGTTCGCCGCCACCTTCGAGGTGTACCCGGAAGTGAAAGTCGGCGAGCTGGCCGGCAAGGAAATCGAAAAGCCGGTGACCCCGGTGACCGACGCCGAAGTCGACAAGACCATCGACATCCTGCGCAAGCAGCGTACCCGCTTCACCCGCGTCGAGCGCGCCGCCGCCGACGGCGACCGCGTGATCATCGACTTCAAGGGCACCGTCGACGGCGTCGCCTTCGAAGGCGGTTCGGCCGAGAACTTCCCGTTCGTGATCGGCCAGGGCCAGATGCTCGCCGACTTCGAAAACGGCGTGAAGGGCATGAAGGAAGACGAGTCGCGCGACGTGAACGTGTCCTTCCCGGCCGAGTACCACAGCAAGGAACTGGCCGGCAAAGACGCCGTGTTCGCCATCACCGTCAAGAACGTGGCCGAAGCCCAGCTGCCGGAAGTCGACGCCGAGTTCGCCAAGCAGCTCGGCATCGAGGACGGCGACGTCGAGAAGATGCGCGCCGAAATCCGCAAGAACATCGAGCGCGAAGTGAAGCGCCGCCTGAGCGCCCGCACCAAGGAAAACGTGATGCAGGCGCTCTTGGATGTCACCGAGATCGACCTGCCGAAGGCGCTGGTCGAACTCGAAGTGGGTCGCCTGATGGACCAGGCGCGTCGCGACCTCGAAGCGCGCGGCATCAAGGCCAAGGACATGCCGCTGCCGGCCGAACTGTTCGCCAAGCAGGCCGAGCGCCGCGTCGCGCTCGGTCTGATCCTGGCCGAGGTGGTCAAGGCCAACGAGCTGGACGCCAAGCCGGAACAGATCGAGGCGATGATCAAGGAATTCGCCGAGAGCTACGAGCAGCCGGAAGACGTGCTGAAGTGGTACTACGAGAGCCCGGATCGCCTCGAAGGCCCGACCTCGATGGTGCTGGAAGACAACGTGGTGCAATTCGTGCTCGGCAAGGCCAAGGTGAGCGAAAAGGACCTGCCGTTCGACGAGCTGATGGGCAACCAAGCCTGATAACCCGCTAACCGGAGTTGGCCGATGAAATCGATGATGGACCCTCAGGCCCTGGGCCTGGTGCCGATGGTGGTCGAGCAGAGCGGTCGTGGCGAACGCGCCTACGACATCTACTCGCGCCTGTTGAAAGAACGCATCGTGTTCCTGGTCGGGCCCGTCACCGACGAGTCGGCCAACCTGGTGGTGGCCCAGATGCTGTTCCTCGAGTCCGAGAACCCGGACAAGGACATCTACTTCTACATCAACTCGCCGGGTGGCTCGGTGACCGCCGGTCTGTCGATCTACGACACGATGAAATTCATCAAGCCGGACGTGTCGACGCTGTGCATCGGGCAGGCCGCCAGCATGGGAGCCTTCCTGCTGTCCGCCGGGACCCGCGGCAAGCGCTTCGCGCTGCCGAACAGCCGCATCATGATCCACCAGCCGCTCCTGGGCGGGCTGTCGGGTCAGGCTTCCGATATCGAGATCCACGCGCGCGAGCTGATCAAGATCAAGCGCAAGCTCAACGAACTGATGGCCGAACACTGCGGCCGTCCGGTCGAGGATCTCGAGCGCGACACCGATCGCGACAACTTCATGTCGGCCGAGGAATCGCAAGCCTACGGCCTGATCGACAAGGTGCTGGCGTCCCGACTGGACGCGCAGGCCTGATAGGAACGCAAGTCCA
The DNA here is from genome assembly GCF_004345725.1 of Crenobacter luteus. Classification (GTDB taxonomy): domain Bacteria; phylum Pseudomonadota; class Gammaproteobacteria; order Burkholderiales; family Chromobacteriaceae; genus Crenobacter; species Crenobacter luteus. Next base: position 4,422 of record NZ_SLXG01000024.1, read on the forward strand.
TGACCGACAAGCAAAGCAACGACAATCTGCTGTTCTGCTCCTTCTGCGGCAAGAGCCAGCACGAGGTGACGCGGCTGATCGCCGGCCCGCAGGTCTACATCTGCAACGAGTGCGTCGACCTGTGCAACGACATCATCCGCGACGAGCAGGCGACGCCGGCGGCAACGGGCGAGGGCGACGCTTCGGCGCCGCCGCTGCCGACGCCGCAAGAGATCCGCGCCGCGCTCGACCAGCACATCATCGGCCAGGAGCTGGCGAAGAAGACGCTGTCGGTCGCGGTGTACAACCACTACAAGCGGCTGTACACGCCGTCGGCCAAGGATGACGTCGAGCTCGCCAAGAGCAACATCCTCCTGATCGGGCCGACCGGCTCGGGCAAGACGCTGCTGGCGCAAACGTTGGCCAAGCTCCTGGATGTGCCGTTCGTGATCGCCGACGCGACCACGCTGACCGAGGCCGGCTACGTCGGCGAGGACGTCGAGCACATCATCCAGAAGCTCCTGCAGAAGTGCGACTACGACGCCGAGAAGGCGCAGCGCGGCATCGTCTACCTCGACGAGATCGACAAGATCTCGCGCAAGTCCGAGAATCCGTCGATCACCCGCGACGTGTCGGGCGAGGGTGTGCAGCAGGCGCTGTTGAAGCTGATCGAGGGCACGGTCGCCTCGGTGCCGCCGCAGGGCGGCCGCAAGCATCCGAACCAGGAGTTCATCCAGGTCGATACGACCAACATCCTGTTCATCTGCGGCGGCGCTTTCGACGGCCTCGATAAGATCATCCGCCAGCGCTCCGAGAAGGGTGGCATCGGCTTCGGCGCCGAGGTCGCTTCTAAGGAGGGCGGCAAGAGCGTCTCGACGCTGTTCAAGGAAGTCGAGCCGGGCGACATCATCAAGTTCGGCCTGATTCCCGAGCTGATCGGCCGCCTGCCGGTGGTTGCCACGCTCGAGGAGCTCGACGAGGAGGCGCTCGTCAGCATCCTGACGCAGCCGAAGAACGCGCTGGTCAAGCAGTACCAGAAGCTGTTCTCGATGGAGAACGTCGAGCTCGAGGTGCGCCCGTCGGCGCTGCGCGTGATCGCCAAGCAGGCGCTGGCGCGCAAGACCGGCGCGCGCGGCCTGCGCTCGATCATCGAACGCGCACTGCTCGACACCATGTACGAACTGCCGTCGCTCGAGGGCGTCGAAAAGGTGGTGGTCGACGAGAAGGTGGTCGAGAAGGGCGACAAGCCGCTGCTGGTCTATCGCGAGGACGACGCAACGCAGCAGACCGCCTGAGCGCAAGTCTGGTCGCGTTTCACAAACCGCCCGCACGGGCGGTTTTTGTTTTTGCCCGGTCGCTGGATTAGTATGGGGTGGCTTGAATAAATGTCGCGTCGCCCCATTTCAACAACAAACCCCATTCATCACGCAAGGTCAGATGACATGACGCAACCCGCCGAACTCCTCGAAGACACGACGCTGCCGCTGTTGCCGCTGCGCGACGTGGTGGTCTTCCCCCATATGGTGATCCCGCTGTTCGTCGGCCGCGCCAAGTCGATCAAGGCGCTCGAGGCCGCGATGGACGAGGGCAAGCAGATCCTGCTCGTGGCGCAGCGCTCGGCGGCCAAGGACGAGCCGTCGGCCGACGATCTGTACAAGGTCGGCACGGTCGCCTCCGTGCTGCAGATGCTCAAGCTGCCCGACGGCACCGTGAAGGTGCTGGTCGAGGGGCGTCAGCGCGCCGTCGTGCACGAGGTGCGCGAGGACAACGGCTGTTTCGTCGCGGACGCCGCGCCGCTGGCCAGCGACGGCGACGACACGACCGAGATCGAGGCGATGCGCCGCGCGCTGCTGACCCAGTTCGAACAATTCGTCAAGCTGAACAAGAAGATCCCTCCCGAGATCCTGACTTCGCTGTCGGGTATCGAGCGCGCCGGCCGCATGGCCGACACGATCAGTGCCCACCTGCCGCTCAAGCTCGAGCAGAAGCAGGCTGTGCTCGAGATGTTCGACGTCAAGGGTCGCCTCGAGCACCTGCTGTCGCAGCTCGAGGGTGAGATCGACATCCTGCAGGTCGAAAAGCGCATCCGCGGCCGCGTCAAGCGCCAGATGGAAAAGAGTCAGCGCGACTACTACCTGAACGAGCAGGTCAAGGCGATCCAGAAGGAGCTGGGCGAGCTCGACGAGGCCAGCGACCTTGACGAGCTCGAGAAGCGCATCAAGGCCGCTGGCATGAGCAAGGAGGCGCGCGAGAAGGCGCTGTCCGAGCTCAAGAAGTTGAAGATGATGTCGCCGATGTCGGCCGAGGCCACCGTGGTGCGCAACTACATCGACATCCTGCTCGATCTGCCGTGGAAGAAGAAGACCAAGATCAGCAAGGACATCGGCCTGGCCGAGGCCATTCTCGACGAGGACCACTTCGGTCTCGAGAAAATCAAGGAGCGCATCCTCGAGTACCTCGCGGTGCAGCAGCGCGTCGACAAGCTCAAAGCGCCCATTCTGTGCCTGGTCGGCCCGCCCGGCGTGGGCAAGACCTCGCTCGGCCAGTCGATCGCGCGCGCGACCAACCGCAAGTTCGTGCGCATGGCGCTCGGCGGCGTGCGCGACGAGGCCGAGATCCGCGGTCACCGCCGCACCTATATCGGCTCGATGCCGGGCAAGGTGTTGCAGAACATGAGCAAGGTCGGCGTCAAGAATCCGCTGTTCCTGCTCGACGAGGTCGACAAGCTCGGCGCCGATTTCCGCGGCGACCCGTCGTCGGCGCTGCTCGAGGTGCTCGACCCGGAGCAGAACCATTCCTTCGTCGACCATTACGCCGAGGTCGAGTACGACCTGTCCGACGTGATGTTCGTCGCGACCGCCAACTCGCTGAACATTCCGCCGGCGCTCTTGGACCGGATGGAGATCATCCGCTTGTCCGGCTACACCGAAGATGAGAAGGTCGCGATCGCCGCCCGGTATCTGGTGCCCAAGCAGATGCAGGCCAACGGCCTCAAGGAGGACGAGGTCGCGATCCAGGAGTCGGCGATCCGCGACATCGTGCGCTACTACACCCGCGAGGCCGGCGTGCGCAGCCTGGACCGCGAGATCGCCAAGATCTGCCGCAAGGTCGTCACGCAGCAGGCGCTCAAGAAGGCGCGTCCGGCCGGCAAGGTCACCGTCAACGCCAAGAACCTCGAGAAGTATCTCGGCGTGCGCCGTTTCGAGTACGGTGTCGCCGAATCGGAGAACCGCATCGGCCAGGTGACCGGCCTGGCGTGGACCGAGGTCGGTGGCGAGCTTCTGACGGTCGAGGCGGTGTCTCTGCCGGGCAAGGGCGGCATCATCCGTACCGGCCAGCTCGGCGAAGTGATGCAGGAGTCGATCCAGGCGGCGATGAGCGTGGTGCGCAGCCGTGCGCGCCTGCTGGGTATCCGTCCGGACTTCCACGAGAAGTTCGATATGCACATCCACCTGCCCGAGGGCGCGACGCCGAAGGACGGTCCGAGCGCCGGCATCGGCATCACGACGGCCATCGTGTCGGCGCTGACCGGCATTCCGGTGCGCGCCGACGTCGCGATGACCGGCGAGATCACGCTGCGCGGCGAAGTGCTGCCGATCGGCGGTCTGAAGGAGAAGCTGCTGGCGGCGCACCGCGGCGGCATCAAGCATGTGCTGATCCCGGTCGGCAACGTCAAGGACCTCGTCGAGATTCCGGCCAATATCAAACAAAAGCTGGAAATTCATGCGGTTAAGTGGATAGACGAAGTGCTGAAGCTGGCGCTCGAGCGCCAGCCCGAGCCGCTGTCCGAAGAGGCCGCCGCGGTCGACGTGGCCCCGCCGGCGGACCCCGCCGCAGCGGTGCCGGTACGGACGCACTGATTCATTTGTCAAGAGCGTGAAAGCCTTGCCTGTTGCGGGTTTGCGGCCGGTCTGGTACTTTGCGGGCTGACCGTGAGGCTCGCTTGACATGGCGATTTTCGCCTTGTTATAAAGCTAGCGTCTTATCCGAATGACCTAGTCCAATAGAACGACGAAAGGGGACTGTCCGTGAACAAGTCTGAACTGATCGATGCTATCGCAGCACACGCCGATATTTCCAAAGCGTCGGCCTCCAAAGCGCTCGACGGCATCATCGCCGCGGTGACCGATTCGCTGAAAAAAGGCGAAGACGTGACCCTGGTGGGCTTCGGGACTTTCTACGTCGGCGAACGTGCCGAGCGTACCGGCCGCAATCCGAAAACCGGCGAATCCATCACCATCCCGGCGGCGCGTTCCCCGAAATTCCGTGCTGGCAAAGCACTGAAAGACGCGCTATAATGCGCCTTCGTTGCCCGAGCTACTCGCCGGGTGACGAGGGGTGATTAGTCTCAGTTGGTAGAGCGCTGCCTTCACACGGCAGAGGTCACTGGTTCGAGTCCAGTATCACCCACCACATCTGGAGCGGTAGTTCAGTTGGTTAGAATACCGGCCTGTCACGCCGGGGGTCGCGGGTTCGAGTCCCGTCCGCTCCGCCAGAATACGAAAAGGTGAACCGGTCGCGTTCACCTTTTTTCTTATCCATCGCCCGTCTACGCCTACGCCATGTTTGATTTCGTTCATAACAACAAACTCGCGCTGCAAGTGATCCTCGGCGCTGTCGCGCTGACCTTCGTCGGTTTCGGCGTCGGCAGCTACAGCACCGCCGTGGACGACCCCTTCCTCGCCAAGGTGGACAAGGCGAAGATCTACAAGCAGGACCTGGACCGCGTGCTAGAAGGCGAAGTCGCCGACGCGGCGACGCGCCAGGCCGCGCTCGAGAACCTGATCCGCCAGGAATTGTTGTTGGCCGAGGGGCGTCGCGAAGGGCTGACTGCGACGCCGGAAGCGCTGCGCCGGGCGATCGCCGGGCTGGCGGTGCTGCAGGAAAACGGCAAGTTCAGCGAGGCGCGCTACCGCGAGTTCCTCGCCAGCCGCAACCTGACGTCGCAGGCCTTCGAAGGGCAGATCGCGCGCGACATGCTGCTCAAGGAGCAGCTCTTGCCCTTCCTCGACGGCCAGTTCGTGTCGAAAACCCAGGTCGAGCAGGTCGCGCGTCTGATGGGCGAGACGCGTGCGGTCAAGATGGCCTTGTTCCGGCCCGAGGCGTTCGCCGCCGAGGTCAGGCTCGACGACGCGGCGCTCAAGGCTTACTACGACGCCAACCGCAAGCGCTTCAACGCGCCCGAGGCGGTCAGACTCGAATACCTGGTGCTGTCGCAGGACGCCGTCGCCGCGCGCCAGACGGTCAGCGACGCCGAGGTCGACAAGTATTTGCGTGAACGCGCCGCCGCCGACAGCAGCAAGGAGGAGCGCCGCGCCGCGCATATCTTGCTGACGGTCGCGCCGGACGCCAAACCGGCCGACAAGGCCAAGGTCAAGGCCGAGGCCGAGGCGCTGCTGAAGACGCTGCGCGCCGACCCGGCGAAGTTCGCCGAGCTGGCGAAGGCGCGGTCGCAGGATCCGGGCAGCGCCGCGAACGGCGGCGACCTGGGCTTCTTCACGCGCGGCATGATGGTCAAGCCCTTCGACGACGCGGTGTTCCGGATGCAGCCCGGCCAGATCAGCGACGTGGTCGAGACCGAGTTCGGCTACCACATCATCAGGCTCGAGGCGGTCAAGTCGGCCGACCCGGCGGTCGCGCGCGCCGAGGCCGTCGAGCGGCTCAAGCGCCAGAAGGCCGGCGCCGCCTTCCGCGTCGACGCCGACCGGCTGTCCGACCTCGTCTACCAGCACGGCGCTTCGCTCAAGCCGGCGGCCGACGCGCTGGGCCTGAAGGTCGAGACCGCCGACTGGCTGGTCAAGGGTGACAAAAATGTCGCGGTGCCGCTGTTCGCGCATCCGAAGCTGGTCGAGGCCGCTTTCAGCGACGAGGTGCTCAAGAAGAAGCAGAACAGCGAGCCGGTCGACGTCGGCAACAACACCATCGTCGTGGTGCGCGCCGTCGAGCACCGCCCGGAGCGCGCCCAGCCGCTCGCCGAGGTCAGGGACGCGATCCGCGCCGAGCTGGTCGCGCGCGAGGGCGCCAAGTTGGCCGAGGCGCGCGGCAAGGCGGCGCTGGCGGATCTGAAGGCGGGCAAGCCGGTCGCCGGACTCGCGTGGACCGACGCGGGCGAGGTGTCGCGCCGCGCGCCGGGCGCGCTGGGCGTCGCCGAGCTGCGCGCGGTGTTCTCGGTGCCGGCCAAGAGCGTGCCGGCCTACACCGGCGTCAAGCGCCCGAACGGCGAGTTTGCGCTGTTCAACGTCGCGTCGGTGCGCGCGCCGCAACCGGCCAGCGCCGACGAGAGTGCGCAGATCGCCGCGCTGTTGGCCGAGGTCAGCGCCAACGCGCAGGCGACCAGCTACCTGAACCTGCTGCGCGAGAAGTACAAGGTGACGGTGAACCAGCAGCCGGCCGAGTAAGCCCGTGCGCGCCGCCGCTTGCCGGCGGCGCGGGCGCAAAAAAACGCGAAGCGTTCGCTTCGCGTTTTTTGTTGGCCGGGGACGCCTATCAGGCGAAGTTCTTGGCCACGAACTCCCAGTTCACCAGCTTCCAGAACGACTCGAGGTAGTTCGGGCGGCTGTTGCGGTAGTCGATGTAGTAGGCGTGTTCCCACACGTCACAGGTCAGCAGCGGGGTCTTGTCGGTGGTCAGCGGGGTGGCGGCGTTCGAGGTCGACACCAGGTCCAGCGAACCGTCGGCGTTCTTCACCAGCCAGGCCCAGCCCGAACCGAAGGTGCCGGCGGCCACGGCGTTGAAGGCCTTCTTGAACTCGTCGAACGAGCCCCACTTGGCGTTGATCGCGTCGGCCAGCGCGCCGCTCGGAGCGCGCTCTTCGCCGGCGGCGTTCGGGGCGAAGCCCAGCCAGTAGAAGGTGTGGTTCCATACCTGGGCCGCGTTGTTGAACACGCCGCCGGACGATTTCTTGACGATCTCTTCCAGCGAGGCGTTTTCGAACTCGGTGCCCTTGATCAGGTTGTTCAGGTTGGTGACGTAGGTCTGGTGGTGCTTGCCGTAGTGGTATTCCAGGGTTTCCTTGGAGATGTACGGGGCCAGCGCGTCCAGCGCGTACGGCAGTTCGGGCAGTTTGTGTTCCATTGTGCTCTCCTTGAGGTGGAAACAGATAGCATAGGTGCTCTGCGCGAAAAGTGTAATGGAATTGCCGGTTCTAAGCCAATAGTTGACAAAAACAGTAAAGTAATAAGGTTATGGAATTTTACGACGTGATCGTGCTGGGCGCCGGGGCGGCCGGCCTGATGGCGGCGGCCAGCGCCGGCCAGCGCGGCCGCCGCGTGCTGCTGATCGACCACGCGGCCAAGCTGGCCGAGAAGATCCGCATTTCCGGCGGCGGGCGGTGCAACTTCACCAACCTCAACGTCCGGCCGGACTGTTACCTGTCGGCGAACCGGCATTTCTGCCGCTCGGCGCTGGCGCAGTACACCCAGCACGACTTCATCGCGCTGGTCGAGCGCCACGGCATTCCCTACCACGAAAAGACGCTCGGCCAACTGTTCTGCGACGATTCGAGCCAGCGCATCATCGACATGCTCGACGCCGAGTGCCGTCTGGGCGGCGTCACGCGGTTGATGTCGACCGCGGTCGAATCGGTCGGGAAGGGCGAGCGCTTCCGTGTGACGACCTCGCGCGGCGCCTTCGAGAGCGAGAGCCTGATCGTCGCGACCGGCGGACTGTCGATCCCGCAGATCGGCGCGACGCCGCTCGGCTACCGCCTGGCCGAACAGTTCGGCCTCGCCGTCACGGAACTGGCGCCGGCGCTGGTGCCGCTGACCTTCCACGCCGACGACGCGGCGCGCTTCGCGGCGCTGGCGGGCGTCTCGCTCGACGTCGAGGCGAAGGCCGGCAAGGCCGGCTTTCGCGAGATGGCGCTGTTCACGCACAAGGGCGTGTCGGGTCCGGCGATTTTGCAGGTTTCGTCGTACTGGCGGCCCGGCGAGGCGCTCGTCATCGACCTGTTGCCCGGCCGCTCGGCCGTCGAACTGCTCGCGGCCGCCGCCGGCAGCGAGCAGAAGCTCGCCAACTGGCTCGCCGACGCCGGCTGGCCGAAAAGGTTGGCCGAGGCCTGGCTCGACGCCGAGGGCTTCGCCGGCCGCGTCAAGGACCTGAACCCCAAGCAGGCCGCGCGCTTGGCCGAGGCGCTGCACCGCTGGCGGCTGCTGCCGAACGGCACGCAGGGCTACAAGAAGGCCGAGGTCACGCGCGGCGGCGTCGACACCGACGGCCTGTCGTCCAAGACGATGATGGCCAAGGCGGTGCCGGGGCTGTTCTTCGTCGGCGAGGTGGTCGACGTGACCGGCTGGCTCGGCGGCTACAACTTCCAGTGGGCGTGGTCGTCGGGTTTTGTCGCGGGCCAGCACGCCTAAAACTGCTAAAATCCGCGTTTTACGCCGCGCCTTTCCGCGGCCCCAGTCATTCGGGTTGACCATGAACGAAGCCATTCCGTCGCTTGACAACGATACCGTCGCGATCCGTACGCCGCCGCACTCGATCGAGGCCGAGCAGTCGGTGCTCGGCGGGCTGATGCTCGATAACCAGGCCTGGGACAAGATCGCCGACGTGCTGGCCGAGGCCGACTTCTACCGTCACGACCATCGGCTGGTCTTCCGCCACATCGCGCGCCTGATCGAGCTGTCGCGGCCGGCCGACGTGGTGACCGTGTCCGAGGCGCTCGAACAGAACGGCGAGCTGGCCAGCGTCGGCGGGCTCGCCTACCTGGCGACGCTGGCGCAGAACACGCCGTCGGCGGCCAACATCCGCCGCTACGCCGAGATCGTGCGCGAGCGCTCGATCATGCGCCAGCTCGCGCAGGTCGGCGCCGAGATCACCGAGGCGGCGTACGCGCCGATGGGGCGCGACGCCGCGCAGCTTCTGGACGAGGCCGAGGGCAAGGTGTTCCAGATCGCCGAGTCGACCGCCAAGTCCAAGCAGGGTTTCCTCGAGATGCCGGCGCTGTTGAAGGAGGTCGTCGAGCGCATCGACATGCTGTACAGCCGCGACAACCCGGACGAGGTCACCGGCGTGCCGACCGGCTTCATCGACCTGGACGCCCGTACCTCGGGCTTGCAGCCGGGCGACCTGATCATCGTCGCGGGCCGTCCGTCGATGGGCAAGACCGCGTTCTCGATGAACATCGCCGAGCATGTCGCGGTCGAGAGCCGCCTGCCGGTGGCGGTGTTCTCGATGGAAATGGGCGGCGCGCAGCTGGTGATGCGGATGTTGGGCTCGGTCGGCCGGCTCGACCAGCACGTGCTCAGGACCGGCAAACTCGGCGACGAGGACTGGCAGAAGCTGACCTACGCGATCGGCAAGCTGTCCGAGGCGCCGATGTACATCGACGAGACGCCGGCGCTGACCGCGCTCGAGTTGCGCGCGCGCGCGCGGCGCCTGGCGCGCCAGCACGGCGGCAAGCTGGGCCTGATCGTGATCGACTACCTGCAGCTGATGTCGGGCTCGGGCCGCGGCGACAACCGCACGGCGGAACTGGGCGAGATCTCGCGCGGCCTGAAGGGCTTGGCCAAGGAGCTGCAGGTGCCGGTGATCGCGCTGTCGCAGCTGTCGCGCGCGGTCGAGCAGCGCCCGAACAAGCGGCCGATGATGTCCGACCTTCGCGAGTCTGGCGCCATCGAGCAGGACGCCGACATCATCATCTTCATGTACCGCGACGAGTACTACAACGCCGACTCGCCCGACAAGGGGCTGGCGGAGGCGATCATCGGCAAGCACCGCAACGGCCCGACCGGCACGGTGCGGCTGGCCTTCGTCGGCCACTACGCGAAGTTCGAGAACGCCGCGCTGCACGGCGCGAGCGGCTGGGCGGACGCGGACGGTTAACCGAGGAATATCAATGTCTTACTTCAAGCATCACGTGTTCATCTGCTGCAACCAGCGCGCCGAGGGCGAGGCCTGCTGCGCCAACTTCGGCACGCCCGAGTTGCTCGGCAAAATGAAGGACAAGGTCAAGGCGCTCGGCCTTGCCGGCGAAGGCCAGGTCCGCATCAACAAGGCCGGCTGTCTCGGCCGCTGCGACGACGGCCCGGTGATGGTCGTCTACCCGGAGGAAACCTGGTACAGCTTCGTCGACGAAGAGGATCTGGACGAGATCGTCGCGGAACACCTGCTCAACGGCCGCGTGGTGGAAAGGCTGAAGATCTGATGCTGAAACGCCCCGACTCCCTGGACATCGCCGGCCCGGCCGGCAAGCTGTCGACCCTCTTCGTGCCCGCGCAGGGCGAGAGCCGCGGCATCGCGGTGATCTGCCACCCGAACCCGCTGCAAGGCGGCACCAACACCAACAAGGTGGTGCAGACCGCCGCGAAGGCGCTGTCGCAGCTGGGCTACGCCTGTTACCTGCCGAACCTGCGCGGCGTCGGCGACAGCGACGGCGAGCACGACCACGGCGCCGGCGAGGTCGACGACGTGATCGCGGTGGTCGACTACGCGAAAGGCGTGCACGGCGAGCTGCCGCTGGCGCTGGCCGGCTTCTCCTTCGGCGGTTTCGTCGTCGCGCGCACGCGCGCGCGCATCGACGCGGACAAGCTGTTGCTGATGGGCGTGGCGGTCGGCAAGTACGCGATCCCGACGCCCGAGGTGCCGGCGGACACGCTGGTGATCCACGGCGAGGAGGACGAGGTGATCCCGCTGTCGGCGGTGATGGACTGGGCGCGCCCGCAGGGCCTGCCGGTCGTCGTCTTCCCCGGCACCGGCCACTTCTTCCACGGCAAGCTGGTGCCGCTGGCGAAAATGATCCAGCGCTGCTGGTAGCGGGGCGCGCCGCCTCGCCGCTCGGGCCGGCGCGGCACAGATCCCCCGGCGCTTGCCCGGCAAATCGGCCAACCCTCAAAGGTTGGCCGAGCCTTTTTGAGCGGAGCGCGAGGCTTACAGCGTCAGTTCGCCGGCCGCCTCGGGCTGCCAGTCGACCGACAGCACGACAAGGCGCGTCGTGCCGCCGGTCGGCAGCGGCCAGTCTATCGCCTGGCCGACCGACAGGCCCAGGAGCGCGCTGCCGACCGGCGCGAGGATGGAGATCTTGCCGGCGGCAAGGTCGGCGTCTTGCGGGTAGACCAGCGTCAGCGTGCGCACCTCGCCGTTGGCCTCGTCGCGGACGGTGGCGCGGCTGTTCATCGTGATCACGCCGGCGGGCATTTCGGCCGGCTCGAGCACGTCGGCGCGCTCCAGCTCCGCTTCCAGCGCGGTGACGCCCGGCACCTCCTTGGCCGGCGTGCGGTCGATGAGCGCGGACAGGCGCGCGTAGTCGAGGCTGGATACGGTGATAGCGGGCAGGGTGGACATCGGACTCTCCAAAAAACGCCTTGCGAAAAATGCAATGCCGCGCCCGGACAAAGCGGTCCGGCCGCGGCATTACGCTATGATAGCCCTTGGCCTTCCGCCGGGGAAGCCATGACAAGAATATGGGGGAGCGGTGCTCAAGGTCGAACAACTCGAGAAACGCTACGACGGCCGCACGGTGGTCGACAAGCTGTCCTTCCACGTACGGCGCGGCGAGTGCTTCGCGCTGTTGGGGCCGAACGGCGCCGGCAAGACGACGACGCTCAAGCTCGCGCTCGGCCTGGTCGCGCCCGACGGCGGGCGCATCTGGCTGGTCGGCGAGCCGGTGCCGGCGCGCGCGCGCGAGGCGAGGGCGCGCGTCGGCGTCGTGCCGCAGTTCGACAACCTCGACCCCGACTTCACCGTCGCCGAGAATCTGGTCGTCTGGGGGCGCTACTTCGGCCTGCCCGACGCGCAGCTATGGCAGAAGGTGCCGTACTGGCTCGAATTCGCCGGCCTGTCCGGCCGCGAGAAGGCCAAGGTCGGCGAGCTCTCTGGCGGCATGAAGCGGCGGCTGACGCTGGCGCGCGCGTTGGTCAACGACCCTGACATCCTGTTCCTCGACGAGCCGACCACCGGCCTTGACCCGCAGGCGCGGCACCTGATCTGGGAGCGGCTGCGCCAGCTGATGCAGGCCGGCAAGACGCTGGTGCTGACCAGCCACTTCATGGACGAGGCCGAGCGGCTCGCCACCCGGCTCGCGGTGGTCGACCACGGCCAGTTGATCGCCGAGGGCAGCCCGCGCGCGCTGATCGACCGCCACATCGAGCCCGACGTGATCGAGATCTACGGCGACAACGCGGTGCCGTGGGCGCGCGCGGCCGGCCTGGCCGACGTGCGGCTCGAAGTCTCCGGCGAGACGGCCTTCTTCTACGGCGAGGGCCTGGTCGACCTCGAGGAGCGGCTCGACGCCGAGGGGCTGCGCTACGTGCGGCGCCCGGCCAACCTCGAGGACGTGTTCCTCAAGCTGACCGGCCGCGAACTGCGCGACTGAGCGCCGGCCGGCCCGGCGCCCCCGTTTTCCGGTGCCCGATCCGCCGTCCCTCCCCGCGTCGCCCCCGCCAAGCCCCGCTTGTCTGGCGTCCCTGGCGTCCCCGTTTGGTACTACCCTTCGAATTGGACGGGCGGGCCGCGACGGGGCGGGCCAGCCGCGTCGCCACCCGCACCCGAAGGAGGGCGCCGGATGAAGCCACCGAAGCTGCCGGGCCGTGTCGCGGCCTTTTTCGACGCGCACCCGGTGCGCGAGGTCGAGTGCCTGCTGCCGGACCTGAACGGCTACCCGCGCGGCAAGACGCTGCCCGCGGCGGCGTTCGTCGCCGGCCAGGAGCTGCGCGTCGCGCGTGCGGTGGCGATCCACACGGTGGTCGGCGATTTCCCCGATTACCGCTTCTACGGCGAGCGCGACCCGGACATGGTGCTCGCGCCCGACTACGAGAGCCTGCGGCCGGTGCCGTGGTCGGGAGGCCGCCGCGCGCTGGCGATCCACGATGGCCGCGATCTCGACGGCAAGCCCACGGCGATCGCGTCGCGCAACGTGCTCAAGGGCGTGCTCGCGCGCTACGCGGCGCGCGGCTGGCGGCCCATCGTCGCGCCCGAGCTGGAATTCTACCTGTTCGCGGCCAACCCCGACCCGGAGCGGCCGTTCACGCCGCCGCCGGCGCGCTGCGGCCGGCGCGAGGTCGGCCACTCGGCGTTCAGCTTCTCGGCGTTGAACGAGTTTTCCGGCTTCTTCGACGATTTGCACGACGCCCTCGACGCCCTCGACGCGCTCGGCATCGACGGCGACACCTTCGTGCACGAACTCGGACCCAGCCAGTTCGAGATCAACCTCAGGCACGGCGACGCGCTCGCGCTGGCCGACCAGGCCTTCCTGTTCAAGTACGCGTTGCGCGAAGTCGGCCTCGCGCATGGGCTGTACGCCGTGTGCATGGCCAAGCCGCTCGCCGGCTTCCCGGGCAGCTCGATGCACATCCACCAGAGCCTCGTCGAGAGCGGCGGCGGCCGCAATCTGTTCAGCAACGCCGACGGCAGCCCGAGCGCGCTGTTCGGCCACTACCTCGCCGGCCTGCAGGCCTGCCTGCCGTCGCTGATGCCGTTGCTGGCGCCTTACGTGAATTCCTACCGCCGCTTCACGCGCCATATGGCGGCGCCGGTCAACCTGGCGTGGGGCTGGGACAACCGCTCGGTGGGCTTGCGCGCGCCGCTGACGGATCCCGAGGCGCGCCGCGTCGAGAACCGGCTGCCCGGCTGCGACGCCAACCCTTACCTCGCGCTGGCCGCCAGCCTCGCCGCCGGCCTGTACGGCGTCGAGCGCGGGCTCGCGCCGTCCGCGCCGGTCGAGGGCAACGTCTTCCTCTGCGACGCGCCGACCGCGCTGCCGCGCTCGCTCGACGCCGCGCTCGCGGCGATGACGGCGAGCGACATCCCGCGCGCGCTGTTCGGCGACGAATTCGTCGCCGCCTTCGTCGCGGCCAAGGAGGTCGAGCTCGAGAGCTTCCTGGCGGAGATCACGCCGTGGGAGCGGCGCTACCTCGCGACGCAGGCGTGACGCGCGGCGCCCCGGCTTGTCCGGATGCGACATCGGCTTTCGCAAAGCGGATTGGCACTATCTATTTTGCTTTAATGGCTCTTATGAAAAGGGCCAATAGGGTGTGAAATACGGCATCGCGTGCAGCCGCACGTTCACCCCGGAGACCACGCCATGAGCACCGCCGACCTCTCGCTGCGCGACCGCGCCGCGCTGTTGCACCCGACCACCCACCTCGGCCGCCACGCCGCCCAAGGCCCGCTGATCATCGAGCGCGGCGAGGGCATCCACGTGTGGGACAGCGAGGGCCGCCGCTACATCGAGGGCATGGCCGGGCTGTGGTGCGCCGCGCTCGGCTACGGCGTGCCCGAGTTGGCCGAGGCCGCCGCCGAGCAGGTGCGCAAGCTGTCGTACTCGCACCTGTTCGGCAGCAAGAGTCACGAGCCGGCGATCCTCTTGGCCGAGAAGCTCAAGGAGCTGGCGCCGTTTTCCGCCGGCAAGGTGTTCTTCGGCCATTCCGGCTCGGACGCCAACGACACGCAGATCAAGCTGATCTGGTACTACAACAACCTGATCGGCCGCCCCGAGAAGAAAAAGATCATCGCGCGCGAGCGCGCCTACCACGGCGTCACGCTCGGCGCGGCGACGCTGACCGGTCTGGCGGTCAACCACAAGGGTTTCGACCTGCCGCTCGACTACGTGCGCCGCGTGCGCTGCCCGCACTTCTACCGCGAGGGCCTGCCCGGCGAGACCGAAGAGGAATTCTCGACCCGCCTCGCCGATGAACTCGAAGCGCTGATCGTGAAGGAAGGCGCCGACACCATCGCCGCCTTCATCGCCGAGCCGGTGATGGGCGCCGGCGGCGTGGTCGTGCCGCCGGCCGGCTACTTCGAGAAGGTCCAGGCGGTGCTCGAGCGTCACGACATCCTGCTGATCGACGACGAGGTGATCTGCGGCTTCGGCCGCACCGGCCGGTGGTTCGGTTCGCAGACGCTCGGCATGCGGCCGGACACGATGTCGCTCGCCAAGGCGCTGTCGTCCGGCTACCAGCCGATCAGCGCGGTGCTGATCCCAGACCGCATGTACGAGGTGCTGGAGGCCGGCAGCAAGGATCTCGGCGTGTTCGGCCACGGCTACACCTACAGCGGCCACCCGGTGTGCGCGGCGGTCGCGCTGAAGAACCTCGAATTGATGCAGCAGCGCCGCGTCGTCGAGCGCGCCGCCGCCGTGGCGGACCGCTTCCAGTCGCGCCTCAGGGCCTTCGCCGACCACCCGCTGGTCGGCGAGGCACGCGGCGTCGGCCTGATCGGCGCGGTCGAGCTGGTGTCCGACAAGGCAAGCCGCAGGGGCTTTGCGGCCGCGCTGGGCGTCGCCGCCTACTGCCAGGCGCGCGCCGAGGCGCACGGCCTGATCGTGCGCGCGCTGGGCGGCGACACCATCGCCTTCTGCCCGCCGCTGGTGGTGAGCGAGGCCGACATCGACGAGCTGTTCGACCGTTTCGCGCGCGCGCTCGACGACACCGCCGCCTGGCTGGCGACGCAGCGCTGAGCCGCTTCCAGAGCGAGGCCGGGCCCCGGACATGTCCGGGGCTTTTTTGCGCCGGCGAGGAGCGACGGCCCCCCCCCCCGGGCGCCGGACGCAAAAAAGCCCCCCGCGCTGGCGGGGGGCAAGGGCAGAACGGGTGGTCCGCCGAGGAAGGCCCGGTCTTACCAGCCGGCGGGCAAAAAGCCCAGGCCGCTGGCGATCGCGTAGACGGCGCTGGCCAGGTAGATCGCGACGACCGCGCCCTGCAGCAGCGGGTTGGCGATCCAGCCGCAGCGCCAGGCCGGTGCGTGGTCGCCGCTGCGGCGCGCGGCGCGCAGCATCAGGATGGGCAGGATCGACAGGATCACGCCGCTGAAGGCGCCGGCGAAGTAGAGCGCGTTCACGAAGCCGACCAGGCCGCTGTAGGCGAGCGCGAACGGCGGCAGCGCGACGACGGCCAGCACCGCGAGGCGGGTGCCGGTGCGCGATTCGGCGCCGAGGCGGAACTTGTCGAAGATATTGGTCAGGAAGCTGCCGCCCAGGCCCCAGTACGAGGTCAGCATCGCGCACAGCGCGAACAGGTTGGCGGTGTAGAAGGCCCACTCGCCGAGCGCCTGGCCCCAGGCCAGCGTCGCGACCTCGGTCAGGCCCGACAGGCCGGTCAGCGCGATCACCGACAGCGGCACCAGCGCCAGAAGCAGATAGGTGATGCCCATGCCGGTGACGATGGCGCGCGGCAGTTGTTTCGGGTCGTGCTCGAAGCCGCGCGCCATCTCCGGCACGATGTACTGCGCCGAGAAGCAGAACACCGCGACGTTGAACACCGGGATCATGTAGATCCAGCTGCCGTCGACGAGGCGCGCGAGATCCGCCTGGCCGGAGAGGGCGGTCGCGCCGATCAGCGTCGCGAGCATCGCCAGCATGCCGGCGCAGATCCACTTCTCGGCCGCGCCGATCGCCTTGAGGCCGAGAAAGAGCACCAGCGCCGCCGGCACGAAGAAGATCAGGCTGCCGGTTTCTGGCGATACGCCGAGGAAGGCGGACAGTATCTTGCCGCTGCCGCTCATGTAGGCGATCAGCGCGCCGACGCTGTTGACCGCGACCGACGCGAAGATCAGCCAGGCGCCGAAGCCGCCGAGGTATTTCTTCGCGAGGCCCGAGAGCTGGAAGTGCGCGCGCGTGCGCAGCGTGGTCTCGGCGACGTAGAGCATCGAGATGGTGGTGAAGACGCCGGCCAGCGTCAGCCAGAACAACAGCGGCATGAAGCCCGCCTTGCGGCTGGCGAAGGCGATCGACAGCACGCCGGCGCCGATATTGGTGCCGACGATCATCGCGACGCCTTCGAGGAAGGTCAGTTTCTTGACTTCGAGGGTGCAACCCGCCTCGTCGTGGCCGGCGGCGCCGGCGGGCGGGTTGAGGGTGGCTTGGTTGAGTTCGCGCATGCTGGTTTCTCTCTCTATTTCACGACATGAAGACCCGGCGGCCGCCCGACTCTTGTGGTCGTGGTCGGCCGCCGGGCCGGGAACGGCTTACAGGGCCATGCAGAGGTACTTGATCTCCAGGTACTCGTCGAGGCCGTACTTCGAGCCCTCGCGACCGAGGCCAGACTGCTTGACGCCGCCGAAGGGGCTCATCTCGTTCGAGATCAGGCCGGTGTTGACGCCGACCATGCCGTACTCGAGCGCCTCGGCGACGCGCCAGACGCGGCCGATGTCGCGGCTGAAGAAGTAGGCGGCCAGGCCGAACTCGGTGTCGTTCGCGTAGCCTATCGCTTCTTCTTCGGTGTCGAAGCGGAACAGCGGCGCGAGCGGGCCGAAGGTTTCCTCGCGCGCGACCTTCATCGCCTGCGTGACGCCGGCCAGCACGGTCGGCGCGAAGAAGGTGCCGCCCAGCGCGTGGCGCGCGCCGCCCAGCAGCACGGTCGCGCCCTTTTCGCGCGCGTCGGCGATGTGGTCCTCGACCTTGGCCAGCGCCGCCTCGTCGATCAGCGGGCCTTGCGTGCTCGCCGCGTCGAGGCCGTTGCCGACCGTCAGCCGCGAGACCGCGGCGACCAGCTTGTCGGCGAAGCGTTCGTAGACGCCGGCCTGCACGTAGATGCGGTTCGCGCATACGCAGGTCTGGCCGGTGTTGCGGAACTTCGACGCCAGCACGCCCTCGACCGCCGCGTCGAGGTCGGCGTCGTCGAACACGATGAAGGGCGCGTTGCCGCCCAGTTCGAGCGACAGCTTCTTGATCGTGTCGGCGCTCTGGCGCATCAAGAGGCGGCCGATCTCGGTCGAGCCGGTGAACGACAGCTTCTTGACCACGGGGCTGGCGGTCAGCACGCCGCCGATCGCGGCCGCGTCGCCGGTGACGACGCTCAACAGCCCCTTGGGCAGCCCGGCGCGCTCGGCCAACACCGCCAGCGCCAGCGCCGAGAACGGCGTCTGCTCGGCCGGCTTGACCACCATCGGGCAGCCGGCGGCCAGCGCCGGCGCGGCCTTGCGGGTGATCATCGCGGCAGGGAAGTTCCACGGCGTGATCGCGGCGGTGACGCCGATCGGCTCCTTGGTGACGAGAAGGCGCTTGTCCGCGGTCGGCGCCGGGATGGTGTCGCCGTAGACGCGCTTGGCCTCCTCGGCGAACCATTCGATGAAACTGGCCGCGTAGGCGACTTCGCCGCGGGCCTCGGCCAAGGGCTTGCCCTGTTCGAGCGTCATGATGCGCGCGAGGTCGTCGGCGTTGGCCAGCATCAGCTCGTACCAGCGGCGCAGCACGGCGGCGCGCGCCTTGGCCGGCTGCGCGCGCCAGGCGGCGAAGGCCTGGCTCGCGGCGGCGACGGCGCGCTCGGTCTCGGTCTTGCCCATGCGCGGCACATGGCCGAGCAGCTCGCCGGTGGCCGGGTTGGTGACGGCGAAGCGGGCGCCGTCGAGCGCGTCGCACCATTCGCCGCCGATATAGGCCTGCTGGCGGAACAGCGACGGGTCTTTGAGGTTTTGCATGGCAGGGCTCCCGGGCTCGGCCAACCTGTGGTCGAGGTTGGCCGGGCGAGCGAATTATTGTTTGAGGGCGGCGTCGAGCTTGGCGAGCGCTTCGTCGAACAGCGCGTCGGCAATCGTCAGCGGGTAGAGGAAGCGGATCACGTTGCCGTAAGTGCCGCAGGTCAGCAGCAACAGCCCGTTATTCAGCGCGTGCTGCTGCACCTTCTTGGCGAAGTTCGCGTCCGGCTGGCCGGCGGCGTCGTTGAATTCGACCGCGACCATCGAACCGAGGCCGCGCACGTCGGCGATCTGCGGCACCGCGTCGCGGCGCGCGTTAAGGAAGGAAATCAGCTTGTCGCCGAGCGCCCGGGCGCGCTCGCACAGCTTTTCCTCGTCGATCACCTCGAGCACGGCGAGCGCCGACGCGACCGCCAGCGGGTTGCCGGCGTAGGTGCCGCCGAGGCCGCCGGGCGCCGGCGCGTCCATGACGTCTTTGCGGCCGACCACGCCCGACAGCGGCATGCCGCCGGCCAGCGACTTGGCCATGGTGATCAGGTCGGCCTTGACCGGGTACTGATCCATCGCGAACAGGCTGCCGGTGCGCGCGAAACCGGTCTGCACCTCGTCGGCGATCAGGAGGATGCCGTGTTGGTCGCAGATCTCGCGCAGCGCGGTCATGAATTCGGGCGGCGCGACGTTGAAGCCGCCTTCGCCCTGCACCGGTTCGAGGATGATCGCCGCGACGCGCGCCGGGTCGATGTCGGCCTTGAACAGCGTGTGCAGCGCGGCGAGCGCGGCGTCGACGGTCACGCCGTGCGCGGCGTTCGGGAACGGCGCGTGGTAGACCTCGCCCGGGAAGGGGCCGAAGCCGACCTTGTACGGCGCCACCTTGCCGGTCAGCGCCATGCCCATCATGGTGCGGCCGTGGAAGCCGCCGGCGAACGCGATCAGGCCGGTGCGGCCGGTGGCGGCGCGCGCGATCTTGACCGCGTTTTCGACCGCTTCGGCGCCGGTGGTGAAGAAGGCGGTCTTGGCGGCGCCGGCGATCGGCGCGCGCGCGTTGATCTTTTCGGCCAGCGCCACGTAGCTCTCGTACGGCACGATCTGGTAGGCGGTGTGCGTGAAGGCCTTCAGCTGCGCCTCGATCGCGGCGACCAGCTTCGGGTGGCGGTGGCCGGTGTTCAGCACCGCGATGCCGGCGGCGAAGTCGATGAAGCGGCGGCCCTCGACGTCCCACAGCTCGGCGCCCTCGGCGCGCGCGGCGTAGAAGTCGCACATCACGCCGACCCCGCGCGGGGTGGCGGCGTTTTTCCGTTCCTGCAAATTGGCGTTGCTCATTCCGTTTCTCCCTTGAGGCAGCCCGTCCGCTCTTGTCTTGGCGGGGCTGGTGTCGGGAGTCATTACAAGGTAACTTTGGCCTTGTTCGTAGAGCCGATTCTGTTTTTTTGATGGAGCCAATTTGCCGTGCTGACCGACCTGTTGCTGCAGAAGCTCGAGCGCGACGCGCCGCTGCCGAAGAACCGCCAGCTCTACCTCTTGCTGCGCGAGCTGATCCTCGACGGCACGCTCAGGGCCGGCAACCGGCTGCCGACCACGCGCGAACTGGCGAAAGATTTGGGCTTGTCGCGCAACACGGTGATGTACGCCTTCGAACAGTTGTTGGCCGAGGGCTACGTGACCGCGCGCACCGGCAGCGGCACCTACGTCGCCGACACGCGGCCCGAGGACAGCATGCGCGCCGAGGGCTCGGCCAAGTCCGCGGGTGGCGGGCCCGGCGTCGGCCGGCTGTCGGCGCGCGGGGCGCGGCTGGTCGGGCAGGCTGGCGCGCTGTCGGTGCAGTGGGGCGCCTTCGTGCCCGGCGTGCCCGACGTGACGGCATTTCCCTACCGCACCTGGACGCGCATCCAGAACAAGGTGTGGCGCCGGCCCGGGCCGCAGTGGCTGACCTACGGCCAGAGCGGCGGCCACGAGCCGCTCAGGGTGGCGCTGGCCGACTACCTGAAGGTCGCGCGCTCGGTCGACTGCGAGCCCGGCCAGATCGTGATCACGCACGGCATCCACCAGGCGATCGACCTGATCCTGTGCATGCTGTCCGACCCCGGCGACACCGCGTGGATCGAGGAGCCCGGCTACTGGGGAATCCGCAACCTGCTGAACACGTCGGGGCTGGCGGTACGCGCGATCCCGGTCGACGACGAGGGGCTGAACCCGCAGCCGGACGACTGGAACGCGCCGCCGCGGCTGGTGTTCGTCACGCCGTCGCACCAGTACCCGACCGGCGCGGTGATGAGCCTCGCGCGCCGTCGCGCGCTGCTCGAGATGGCGCGCCAGCACGACGCCTGGGTGGTCGAGGACGACTACGACAGCGAGTTCCGCTACGGCGGCCGTCCGCTGGCGTCCTTGCAGGGGCTGGACACCGCCGGGCGCGTGCTCTACGTCGGCACCTTCAGCAAGACGGTGTTCCCGAGCATGAGGATGGGCTATCTGGTGCTGCCCAAGCCGCTGGTCGAGCCGTTCCGCGTCGCGCTGTCCGAGCTGTATCGCGCCGGCCATCAGCTCGAGCAGGCCATCCTCGCCGACTTCATCGCCGAGGGGCACTTCGTCGCGCACATCCGTCGCATGCGCCTGCTGTACGGCGAGCGGCGCGAGCGGCTGCTCGACGGCATACGCAGCGAGCTGGGCGAGGGCAGGGTGCTGTCGCACGACAGCCAGGCCGGACTGCACCTGGTGCTCAAGCTCGACGGCGACGACCGCGCGGCGACCGAGGCGGCACGGCGCGCCGGCCTGGTGGTGCGGCCGCTGTCGCAGTACTACCAGGATGCGGCGCGCGCGCGTCCCGGCCTCTTGCTCGGCTACGCCGGCGTGCCGGAGAAGGAAATCATGCCGGCGCTGCAAAAGCTGATCGGCGCGATCGGCGCCGACCGCTAATTTCCGCCGGCTGTCCCGCCGGCGCGGCGGGCGTGTGGCGGGAGGAAAAAAGGCGCCGTCGCCGTCGCGGGTGGCGGGCACGAAAAAACCAGCCCGGGGGCTGGTTTTTTCGCGGGCTCGGCCAACGTGGTCGCGCTTTACTTGAAGCTCGGCCGCGCCGGCGTGCCTTCGGACTGGGTCAGGATCTCGAAGCCGGTGTCGGTGACGAGCACGGTGTGCTCCCACTGCGCCGACAGGCTGCGGTCCTTGGTCACGACGGTCCAGCCGTCGGCGAGCAGGCGCAGGTGGCGCTTGCCCTGGTTGATCATCGGCTCGACGGTGAAGATCATGCCGGCCTTCAGTTCCATGCCGGTGCCGGGACGGCCGTAATGGAGGATCTGCGGCTCCTCGTGGAAGCGCTTGCCGATGCCGTGGCCGCAGAACTCCTGCACCACGCTGTAGCCGTTCGCCTCGGCGTGCTGCTGGCAGGCGTAGCCGATGTCGCCGAGCCGCGCGCCGGGCCGGATCTTCTCGATGCCCTTCCACATGCATTCGTAGGTGACCTTGGCCAGGCGGCGCGCGTGCGGGCTGACCTCGCCGACCATGAACATGCGGCTGGTATCGCCGTGGTAGCCGTCCTTGATCACGGTGACGTCGATGTTGACGATGTCGCCGTTCTTCAGCGGCTTGTCGTTCGGGATGCCGTGGCAGATCACGTGGTTGACCGAGGTGCACACCGACTTCGGATACGGATTGTGACCGTCCGGTGCGTAGTTCAGCGGCGCCGGAATGGTGCCCTGCACCGTGACCATGTAGTCGTGGCAGAGCTTGTCCAGCTCCTCGGTCGTGACGCCGACCTTGACGAACGGCGTGATGTAGTCGAGCACCTCGGAGGCCAGGCGGCCGGCGACGCGCATTTTCTCGATGTCTTCGGGGGTCTTGATCTCGACGGGCATGCTGGGAAGGAGCTTGAATCGGCAAAACGTCAGTTTAACACAAACAAAAACGGGCACCTTGCGGTGCCCGTAAAAGCTGACTTCCCGGGAGAGCCCGGATTAGAACGAGTGCTTCAGGCCCAGGCCGTAGACGGTCTGGTCGGTGCCGGCGGCAAAGCCGGTGCTCGCCAGCGTGTCGACGCGGACGGAAGCGCCGCTCTCGTTGTCGGTCTTGGTCGCAAAGGCCTTGACCTGGGTGCGCTTGGACAGGTTGTAATTGGCGCCGACCAGCCACTGCTTGGCTTCGCCCTCCTTCTCAGCGCCGTTCTTCTGCTTGCCGAGCTTGCCGTACGAGGCGACCAGCTGCAGGTTGCCGATATCCTGGCCGGCCGCGACCAGCCAGTCATTCTGGGTGCGGCTCGGGTTGCCGTTCTTGTATTCGGTCTTGGCGCGCTCGAAGCCGGCGCCGACGAAGGTGCCGGTGGCGAACTTGTAGCTGGCCGCGGCCTTCCAGGCGTTGGTATTGTCTTCGGTCGCGGTGTCGAGGTCCGCCTGGTCGTAGCCCAGGCCGAGCTTCAGGCCGCCGTTGCCGTAGCTGGCGCCGAGCGACCAGCGGTCGGCGCTCTTGGTGCCGTCTTCGTCGAAGCCGTAGGAGGCGCCGAACTGGAAGCCGGAGAAGTTGGCCGAGGTGTAGTGCACGCTGTTTTTCAGGCGCGCTTCGCGGCGGCTGTAGACGTTGTTGCTGCCGTGGGTGTCGGCGGCGGTGTCGCCCATCACGTTCAGGCCGACGTCGGTCAGGCGCTTGTACGCCGAGTCGTAGTGGCCGAGCAGCGCGGTGCCGAAGCCGCCTTGCAGGCCGACGAAGGTGTTGCGGGTGCCCAGCGTGCCGGTGCTCAGGTCGTTGGCGCCGTCGATCTGCAGCGATTGCTCGACCTGCCAGATCGCCTTCAGGCCGTTGCCGAGGTCTTCGTTGCCCTTGAAGCCGATGCGCGAGGTGTTGTCGGTCACGCGCGACAGCGTCTTCTTCTCGCCGCTGACGGTTTCGGTTTTCAGCGATTCGTAGCCGCCGCTGACGAAGCCGTACAGGGTCACGTCGGCATGGGCGGCGACCGGCAGGGCCAGAGCGGAAGCCACGATCAGGGCGAGCTTCTTATAATTGTGCATTGCAAACATCTCCATCGAGTGTGGTTGGGCGAAGCGCTGTATAGTGTCCGATACGTCGGATTCACTTGTAAAGGCATGCAATCAGAATGTCATCTGCTTGCGGGCAAGTTTATACGCGCTTTGTGATGAAAATGTTATGCAAAGATGAAATATTGAAAGAGTAAGTTCTAAGACAAGCGGGTCATGCGAGGAAGCGGTTCGGGTAGACCTCGTCGATCAGCGTGCGGCAGTCGACCACGCGCAGGTCGTTGTCGCGCGCGAAGTCGAGCAGGAACTGGAAGGCGTTCGGGTTGATGCGTTCGAGCTTCTTGTCGACGGCGACGCAGCGCACGCCCTCAAGCATCATCGGGCGGACGAAGGCGTGGTAGGAGAGCTTTTGCGATTCGTCGAAGGAGGCGAGTATGCCGCAGAGGCGTTCGGCCCAGTCGCTGGGGCGGAAGGTGCGGCCTTCGGAAGTCAGGCCCTGGATGACAATTTCGTATGGGTTGCAGATCATGGCGATATTAGGCGCAAATTTAGGGAAAACCCGAATATATTTTTATTGATTCCGAGCGGCGACGGATTATTTCGCCGCTTTCCTTATTTTACGCCCAATTCAGATGCGCTTAAAAGGCGGCAGGGAAGCGAGCAGCCTTTTGCCGTAGCTTTGGCGCACGATGCGGTTATCCATAATGGTCACGCGACCATAATCCTGCTCGGTGCGGATCAGCCGGCCGACCGCCTGCACCAGCTTGATCGACGCCTCGGGCACGGTGATCTCGACGAAGGGGTTGCCACCGCGCTTCTCGACCCATCTGGCAAGGGTTTTACCGACCGGGTCGTCCGGCATCGCGAACGGCAGCTTGACGATGATGACGTGCACGCAGGCCTCGCCCGGCAGGTCGAGACCTTCGGCAAAAGAATCCAGGCCGAATATCACGCTGGCTTTTGAAGTAGATAAATTTTCGTAATGGCGTTCGAGCAAAACCGATTTCGGTAATTCGCCCTGAATCAATAGATTCTCGCGAAATCCGGTCGGCAACGCGGCGGCGACGTCGTGCATTTGTTTACGCGAAGAAAACAGCACCAGCGTGCCGACCGCCTCGGCGAGGTCGACCAGCCTGGGCAGCCATTCGACGATCTCGCGCGTGTGCGCGGCCGGGTCCTTCGGGCTGGCGTACAGCGGCGGCAGGTAGAGTTCGCCCTGCTCGGGGAAGTTGAACGGCGAGTCGAGCGCGACGCACTCGGTCTTGGGTAGCCACTTCAGGCCGGTCTGCGACAGCAAGAGGTCGAAGGCGCCGAGCGAGCGCAGCGTCGCCGAGGTCAAGAGGGCGCCGGCGGCGCGGCGCCACAGCGTGCCGGCGAGGCTGGCGGCCGCCGACACCGGCGAGGCCGAGAAGCGGTAGTCGCCCTTGCCGCCGGGGACGCGCGTGATCCACTTGGCGATCGGCGGCGCGTCCTCGGCCGGCTCCTGTTCGAACAGGTCCCACACCGCGTTCAGTTGCTCGGCGCGGCCGACGAGGAAGCCGAGGTCGCTGGCGGCCTTGTCGATCAAGGGCGTGTCGGTGCTGTTGAGCTTGCGGGCCTCGGCCAGGGCGTCGGACAGCGCCGTCAGGTGCTTGACGACCATGCGCGCGGCGAGCGCGAGGTTGGACGCCGGAATCTTCAGGTGCTCGGGCAGCCGACCGTCGTCGATCAGCCACGACGGTTCGAGGTTCTCGCTGTCGGCGGCCAGCGCCGGCTCGCTCTCGAGCAGCCACAGCCATTCGGTCAGGCTTTCCATCGCCGCCGCGGCGGCGTCGCAGGCGCCGGCGGCCGCTTCGCCCTTGCCGGTCAGCCCTTCGACGCGGCCGGCGACCTGCGCAACCTTGTCGAGCCAGAACATCGCCTGGCTGTGCGAATGCTCGGCGGCGAACTGGTTGACCGCCTTCTTGGCCAGGTGGTGCGCCTCGTCGATGCAGTAGAAGCTGGCGTCGGGCGGCGGCAGGATCACGCCGCCGCCCATCGCGACGTCGGCCAGCAGCAGGTCGTGGTTGGCGACGACGACGTCGACGTTTTCCAGCGTGTCGCGCGCGAGGTAGAACGGGCATTCGGGCCGGTTCGGGCAGGCCATCTTCAGGCAGCCGTGACGGTCGTTGGTGACGCGGCTCCACAGCGCGTCGTCGACCATCGTCGGCCAGGCGTCGCGGTCGCCGTTCCAGCGCCGGTAGTAGAAGGCGTCGGCCAGCTCCTTGAGCGCGGCGATCTCGGCGGCCTCCGGCTTCTTGTCCCACACCGCGAGGTCGGGGTCGTGGCCGAGCAGCTCGCCCTGCGCGTGTTCGGCGGTGTGCTGGTAGAGGCGGTAGGGGCACAGGTAGCGGCCGCGGCCCTTGGCCAGCGCGAAGGTCAGCGGCAGGCCGCTGTTCTCGACCACGAACGGCAGGTCGCGGTTGACCAGTTGCTCCTGCAGCGCGACGGTCGCGCTGGTGACGACCAGCTTCTTGCCGCGCGAGCGCGCCATCACGCCGCCGGCCAGCAGGTAGGCGAGACTCTTGCCGACGCCGGTCGGCCCCTCGACGACGACGATGCTCTCGCCCTCGCGTTCGGGGAGTTCGTCGTCCTCGCCCTTTTCCTGCGCGCGCGCGAAGGCGTTGGCGACCTCGGCCAACATGCGGCGCTGCGCGGCGCGCGGCCTGAAGCCCGGTAGTTTGTCGGAAATGGCGCGATAGTGGTCGCGGATGGCGTTTTTTTCGGCGTCGGTCAGCATCCCGGCATTGTACTTCAGCGCGGCCGGCCGGGTCGCCCTGTCCTATCTAGGAAGGAGGGGAAAACGGAAAGGGCAGCGATGAAACCGCAAGCGCGCGTACTGCTGGTCGGCGACGAGCCGGGGCTGGCCGGGCTCGTCGCCGCGCTCGGGGCCGCCGCCGCGCGGCGCACGGACCCGTTCGGCCTTCGTTTTGCCGTCGTCGCCGACGCCGCCGGCGCCTTGGCCGAGGTGGCGCGCGACGGCGCGGTCCAGACCGTGCTGGTCGACGCGGCCGGCGGCGACGCGGCGCGCGAGTTGCCCGCCCGGCTCAAGGCCTTCCGCCCCGAGTTGTCGCTGTATGCGATCGTGCCCGGGTGCGGCGGGGCCGGTTTCGACGACGCACCGCTCGACGGCGTCTTTCGCCGCGACGCGGTCGACGCGGCCGGCTGGTGCCGCACCCTGTCGGCCGGTCTGGCCGAGAAATCGGCGACACCGTTCTACGACGCGCTCAGGCGCTACGTCGCGATGGCGAAGGACTCCTGGCACACGCCGGGCCATTCGGGCGGCGACTCGTTCCGCGGCAGCCCGTGGGTCGGCGACTTCCACGACTTCGTCGGCGAGAACCTGCTGCGCGCCGACCTGTCGGTGTCGGTGCCGACGCTCGATTCGCTCTTGGCGCCGACCGGTGTGATCGCGCGCGCGCAGGCGCTGGCGGCCGAGGCCTTCGGCGCCCGCGCCACCTTCTTCGTCACCAACGGCAGCTCGACGTCGAACAAGGTGATCCTGCAGACCTTGCTCGCGCCGGGCGACGTGCTGCTGCTCGACCGCAACTGCCACAAATCGGTCCACCACGGCGTGATCCTGTCCGGCGCGCGGCCGGTGTATCTGCCGTCGACGCCGAACCATCGCTACGGCCTGTTCGGCCCCTTGCCGCGCCGGGTGATCCTCGACGCGATCGACGCGCATCCCAAGGCGCGCGCGCTGATGCTGACCTCGTGCACCTACGACGGCTTGCGCTACGACCTGGCTCCGCTGGTCGAGGCGGCGCACGCGCGCGGCATCAAGGTGGTGGTCGACGAGGCGTGGTACACGCACGGCCGCTTCCACCCGGCGCTGCGGCCGACCGCGCTCGAGGCCGGCGCCGACTACGTGACGCACAGCACGCACAAGGGGCTGTCGGCGCTGTCGCAGGCCGCCATGGTCCACGTCAACGACCCCGGCTTCGACGCCCGCCTGTTCCGCGAGAACTTCAATATGTTCGCGTCGACCAGCCCGCAGTACGCGCTGATCGCGAGCCTCGACGTCGCGCGCCGCCAGGCGGTGATGGAAGGCTACACGCTGCTTTCGCGTGCGCTCGCGTTTGCCGCCGAGCTGCGCGAGCGCATCGACGCGACCGGCGTGTTCCGCGTGCTGACGCTCGACGACCTGGTGCCGGCCGAACTCGCCGGCGACGGCGTCAGGCTCGATCCGACCAAGCTGACCGTCGACGTCACGCCAAGCGGCCTGCCGGCCGAGGCCGTGCGCGCCGCGTTGTTCGGGCGCTTCAACATCCAGGTCGAGAAGACCACCCACAACACGATCACCTTTCTCGTGTCGCTCGGTAGCACGCGCGCCAAGCTGGAGCGGCTGGCCGACGCGCTGGCACAGTTGGCGCGCGAGCGGCGCCGCGCCGCGCCGCTGCGCCCGCTCAAGCTTGCACCGTTGCCGGGCATATCGCCGCTTGCTTGCCTGCCGCGCGACGCTTTCTTCGAAACTGGCGAGCGCGTGCCGCTGCTGGTCGGGCAAGGCTCGGCCAACCCGGCGCTGCTCGGCCGCGTCAGCTGCGACCAGGTGGTGCCGTATCCGCCCGGCATCCCGGTGCTGGTGCCGGGGCAGCGTATCGACGCGGCGGTGCTCGACTACCTGGCGCGGCTGGTCGGCGGCGCGCGGTCGGTCGAGGTGCACGGGCTGGACGCCGGCGCGGACGGCGCCACGCTCAGGGTGCTGTCGGCCGACGAGGAGAGGGTGCGCACCGAGGGTAGCCCCGAGGGCTGACGGCTTGTCAGCGCCCATGATTTCCGATAAATATAAAAGTTGTCGCATTTTTATAATTCCGCCGGGCCGGTGAAACGGCGGCGGTCGAGCGACAAGCCGATCAAAGAACCGCGTAAGTCGTGCCACCCGCACCCGAGACGCCCTCATGTGCGCGGTGGCATTATTTTTTGGAACCCCACCATGACCCAAGCCAGGCACTTTCTTCAATTCAGCGATCTGTCCCGCGAGGCATTGACCCACGTCTTCGAGCGCGCCGCGATCCTGAAGCGACGACGCGATGCCGGCGAGCTGTACCGGCCGCTGGTCGGCAAGGTCATGACGATGATCTTCGAGAAGAATTCGACCCGCACCCGCGTCTCCTTCGAGGCCGGCATGTCGCAACTGGGCGGCCACGCGATGTTCCTCGACGGCAAGAGCTCGCAGCTCGGCCGCGGCGAACCGGTGGAGGACACCGCGCGCGTGCTGTCGCGCATGAGCGACATCATCATGATCCGCACCTTCGAGCAGGCCACGGTCGAGACGCTGGCGGCCAACTCGCGCGTGCCGGTGATCAACGGGCTGACCAACGAATACCATCCCTGTCAGATCCTCGCCGACGTGTTCACCTACCTCGAGCATCGCGGCAGCATCGCCGGCAAGACGGTGGCCTGGATCGGCGACGGCAACAATATGGCGCGCACCTGGCTGCAGGCGGCCAAGATCCTCGGTTTCAAACTCAAGGTCGCCACGCCCAAGGGCTACGAGCTGACCGTGCTCGACGGCGTCGACTACAGCGACTGCTACGAGGCCTACACCGACCCGAAACTGGCGGCCAAGGACGCCGACCTCGTCACCACCGACGTGTTCACCAGCATGGGCTTCGAGGCCGAGGCCGAGGCGCGCCGCCAGGCCTTCGACGGCTTCATGGTCGATGCCGCGCTGATGGCGGCGGCCCGTCCGGACGCCTTGTTCATGCATTGCCTGCCGGCGCACCGCGGCGAGGAGGTCGCCGCCGAGGTGATCGACGGTCCGCAGTCGGTGGTGTGGGACGAGGCCGAAAACCGTATGCACGTGCAGAAGGCGCTGATAGAGTATTTGCTTCTGGGCCAAGTACACGACTGAGGCGTTCCGCCCTCGGCCAACCTCGACCCGTTTTTACGCTGGAAAACAACCATCATGTCCGATATCAAGAAAGTCGTACTCGCCTACTCGGGCGGCCTCGACACTTCGGTGATCCTGAAGTGGCTGCAAGACACCTATCAATGCGAAGTGGTGACCTTCACCGCCGACCTCGGCCAGGGTGAAGAACTCGATCCGGCGCGCGAGAAGGCGCTGAAGTTCGGCATCAAGCCGGAAAACATCTTCATCGACGACCTGCGCGAAGAGTTCGTGCGCGACTTCGTGTTCCCGATGTTCCGCGCCAACACCGTGTACGAAGGCGAATACCTGCTCGGCACCTCGATCGCGCGTCCGCTGATCGCCAAGCGCCAGATCGAGATCGCCAACCTGACCGGCGCCGACGCGGTATCGCACGGCGCGACCGGCAAGGGCAACGACCAGGTGCGCTTCGAGCTCGGCTACTACGGCCTGAAGCCGGACGTGAAGGTGATCGCGCCGTGGCGCGAGTGGGACCTCTTGTCGCGCGAGAAGCTCTTGGCCTACGCCGAGAAGAACGGCATCCCGGTCGAAGCCAAACACAAGAACGGCGGTGCACCGTACTCGATGGACGCCAACCTCCTGCACATCTCCTACGAGGGCCGTCACCTCGAGAACCCGTCGGCCGAGGCCGAAGAGTCGATGTGGCGCTGGACCGTGTCGCCGGAGGCGGCGCCGGACGCGCCCGAATACCTCGACGTCGAGTTCGAGAACGGCGACATCGTCGCGCTGAACGGCGTGCGCCTGAAGGCGCACGAGGTGCTCGCCAAGCTGAACGAGCTGGGCGGCAAGCACGGCATCGGCCGCCTCGACCTGGTCGAGAACCGCTACGTCGGCATGAAGTCGCGCGGCTGCTACGAAACCCCGGGCGGCACCATCATCCTGAAGGCGCACCGCGCGATCGAGTCGATCACCCTCGACCGCGAAGTGGCGCACCTGAAGGACGACCTGATGCCGCGCTACGCCAGCCTGATCTACAACGGCTACTGGTGGGCGCCGGAGCGCAAGGCGCTGCAGACCCTGATCGACTACACGCAGACCACCGTCAACGGCTGGGTGCGCCTGAAGCTGTACAAGGGCAACGTGATCGTCGTGTCGCGCGACTCGAAGACCAACTCGCTGTTCGACATGAACATCGCGACCTTCGACGACGACGGCGGCGCCTACAACCAGGCCGACGCCGGCGGTTTCATCAAGCTGAACGCGCTGCGCATGCGCATCGCCGGTCGCCTGAACAAGTAAGCGGGCCGCGCGTCGCGCACCCGCTCGAGCAAAGCCGCCCACGAGGCGGCTTTTCCTTTCACCCGGCGCCGGCCTGCCCCGCTGGCGGGCTGGCGCCGTACCACCTCGGCCAACCCGGCCGTCGACATCATGACTCGATCGCACGCCTCGCTCGGCTGGGTGCCGTGGGCCTTCGTCGGCCTGTGGAGCACCGGCTTCATCGGCGCCAAACTCGGCTTGCCGTATATCGGCCCGTTCACCTTCCTCGCGTTCAGGATGGCGCTGACGCTGGTGTGCTTTTTCGTGCTGATGCGCGTCTACGCGCTGCCGTGGCCCAGCCTCGCCGTCGCGCGCCGGCAGTGGCTGAGCGGCCTCCTGGTACACGGCGTCTACCTCGGCGGCGTGTTCGCCGCGATCAAGGCCGAGGTGCCGGCCGGCCTGACCGCGCTGATCGTCGGCCTGCAGCCCTTGCTGACCGCGCTGCTGTCGCGCTTCGCGTTCGGCGAGGCGCTGGCGACGCGGCAGTGGCTGGGGCTCGGCGTCGGCTTCGCCGGCACGCTGCTGGTGGTCGCCGGCACGCGCGGGCTCGATTTTCACGCCGGTCCGGGCCTCGCGTGGACGGTGTTCGCGCTCGCCGGCATCACCGTCGGCACGCTGTACCAGAAGCGTTACGCGGCTGGTGTCGACCTGATCGCCGGCACCTTCCACCAGTATCTGGCGACCCTGCTGTTCACCGGCGCGCTGGCTTGGGTCCTTGAGCGCGACCACCCCGTCGTCTGGTCGCCCGAGTTATGGGTGGCGATGATCTGGAGCGTGCTCGCGCTGTCGGTGGCGGCCATCCTGCTCTTGATGCGCATGATCCGCGAGGGCGAGGTCGCGCGCGTGGTCAGTTATTTCTATCTGGTGCCGGGGCTGACCGCGCTGGAGGCGTGGCTGTTGTTCGGCGAGCGGCTGAGTGCGCCAGCGCTGGCCGGCATGGCCGTCGCCGCGCTCGGCGTCGCGCTGGTGCTGCGCGCGCCGCGTCCGGCCGGCGGCGTATAATGGTCGCCATCCATCGTCATTGAGCGGGAGCGCAACCTCGTGTCCGAAGAGCAGTTTTCCAATATCGCGATGATCGTGCTGGTCGGCGGCCTGATCGTCTTCATGTGTTTCATCATCTGGGATCTGGGCAAGAAGTCGGGCGCCGGCCGCTTCGGCACCTTCGTGCTGTTCCTCGCGCTCGGCGTCGGCGTGCTGGGTTTCGTGTTCAAGAACGCGCTGGTGGAGTTCTTCCTGCTCAACTGAAGGGCGCGTGCCGCACGCGGGGCCGGGTCGTCTTCTGACGGCCCGGCCCCGCTTTTTTGTGGTTCTTCACGGAATAATGGGAATGTGAGGTAAAAGCCGGATGTGAGAACGGCGGTGCAAGGTAAGCTGTTTGTGTGACCAAACCCGCTACCTGAATCGCCCCGGCGTTCGCGGAGGCTCCCTTGCTTGAGAGAATGGAGCCATGAGCCAATGACCTGCCCCCAGGATTAGGGCCAAGACCTACTTGGTAAAGTCGGTTAAAAATTTCTGCTCCTGCTCCGCTTGTTCCCTCATGCGGAAGCCTGC
>NZ_SLXG01000025.1 GCF_004345725.1 Crenobacter luteus
TTTCCAGAGCTTCTGGCTGACGACACTTCGCTTCATGCCGGCCAGATGGGGCTTCACACTGCCGGCATCAAGTAGGTTTTGTTAGCGACTCTAAGGCTCCGGCCTGGAAAAGCCGCAGGACCGCGCGACGCTGCTGCGGCTTTTTATCGCCACAATTGATTAGCAAAATCAACCATAGGTATATTTTTAATTTTTAAAACCAATGAAATCGCACGATACTGACTGTACACCCCGACAGGAGAGCGCGATGAGCACCGAAGCACGCTGGCAGGACACCCTGTACGAAATTCTCGCCGGCTTCGTCTGGCTGGACTGAGCCCCGGCTCCAGCTTGGCCGAGCACGACCGCGCCGGCGCCCCCCCCAAACGGGAGCGCCCGGTACGGTTGCGGCAAAACGAACGGGCGGCTCACGGCTCGGCCAAGCTCAAGCACGCCCGAAGCGCGCGCAAAACCGGCGATGGCGAGCGCCGCTCTTTACCCCCCTTCTAGCC
Source organism: Crenobacter luteus (assembly GCF_004345725.1). Lineage (GTDB taxonomy): Bacteria > Pseudomonadota > Gammaproteobacteria > Burkholderiales > Chromobacteriaceae > Crenobacter > Crenobacter luteus. The sequence continues at coordinate 492 of NZ_SLXG01000025.1, forward strand.
CCCCCAGCTGCCGACGCGCCAGTTCGCCCAGTCGTCGCAGCGCCTTCTCGCGCCGCGCGGTCAGCGGATGACCGCACGACAGCCTCAGGCAGCGCGAGAAGCCGTCGCCCGGCGAGAACAGCGGGCCCGGCGTGAAGCCGATGCCCTCTGCGAGCGCCGCGTCGAACAGCGCGCGGCTGTCGGCCCCCTCCGGCAACTCCAGCCACAACAGGAAGCCGCCCTGCGGCTCGGCCAACCGCGTGCCTTCGGGAAAAGCATCCTGCACCACCGCCAGCGTCTCGCGCACTTGGCGGCACAAGGTGCGGCGCAGCTGGCGCATGTGGCGGTCGAAACCGCCGGCGGCGAGGAATTCGGCGGTCACCGCCTGCATCAAGGGCGGCGTGCAGTAGCTCAGCGAGAACTTCTGCATCTGCAGTTGCGCGTGATGGCGGCCGCCGGCGACCCAGCCGACGCGCAGCCCCGGCAGCGCCTGCTTGGTGAACGAGGTGCAGTACAGCACGTTGCCGCTGCGGTCGAAGGCCTTGGCCGGCACGGGCCGCTCGCGGCCGAAGTAGAAGTCTCCGTAGACGTCGTCCTCGATCAGCGGGATGTGGCGCTCCTCGAGCATGGACACCAGCCGGCGCTTGTGCTCCTCGGGCATCAGCGCGCCCAGCGGGTTGCTGAAGTTGCCGACCACGATCACCGCCTTCACCTCGCCCGAGCGGGTCGCGACGTCGAGCGCGTCGAGCGACATGCCGGTGACCGGGTCGGTCGGGATCTCCAGTCCCTTCAGGCCGCGGCTTTCCAGCAGCTGCAGCACGCCGAAGTAGCACGGCGACTCGATCGCGACCACGTCGCCCGGCTGCGTCACCGCCTGCAGGCACAAGTTGAGCGCCTCGATGCAGCCGTTGGTGATCAGCACGTCGTCGGCCGACAGCGCGTGGCCCCAGTCTAGCGTGCGCCGCGCGATCTGGCGGCACAGCTCGGGCAGGCCGTCGCTGCGGCCGTAGTCGGCCAGCAGGCCGGACTGGCGGCGCATCACCTGCGCAAGGAGGCTGTTGAGCGAGCGCGCCGGAAAGAGCTCGGCCGCCGGCGTCGCGCAGGCGAAGCTGGTCTCGCCGGCGGAGGTGGCGACGTAGCGCAGGTAGCGCCACATCAGCGCGTCGGTGACCACCGGCTGCGGCTCGGGGCACGGGCAGGATACCGCCGGCGGCGCAGGCGAGCGCGCGCGCACGAAGAAGCCCGACTGCGGCCGCGCCTCGATCAGGCCGCGGTCCTCGAGCAGGCGGAACGACTCCTGCACCGTGGTCATGCTGACCTGGCGGCGCGCGCGCACCTCGCGCAGCGACGGCAGCCGCTCGCCGGCGCGGAAGGTGCCGGAGGCGATCATGCCGGCGATTTCGTCGGCGACTTTCTCGTAGAGCGGAAGGGTATCGGCTTTCATGATTCGCATCTTGCCGCATGGGGCCGGTGGCGTTCAGGCACAATTCGGCACCCGCGCGAGCGGTACAGTGGCTATCTGTACCGTAGTTTAGCGGTTCAGATTGGCAAAAGCTGTATCTGTTACGCCAACAAACCGGTTTCTAAACTGACTGTACCGCTCACCTGTCGCCAGGAGACACGCCATGCATACCCAAGTCAGCCTGAACCCCGGGGAAGTCGTCCGCCTGCCCGCCGGCAGCCGCTGGGAATGCGTCGGCGGTTTCGGCTGGTTGACCCAGCACGGCCAGGACGTGAAGCTGCGCTGCGGCTTCGCGCTCGACGTCGGCGATCCGGCCGGCGCGGTGGTCGAGGCGCTCGGCGGCCCGCTGCAATTGCGGCTGGCCGAGACGACAGCACCGGCGTTCGCGCGCCTCATCGGCGCGCTCGGCCGCCTCGCCTGACCCCAGCCTCCCCTCCCCGGCCGCAGCGCCGGGACTCCGTCCCGCGGCGCGGCCCCGACACCACCACCCGGAACCGCGCCATGGACGACGCCCCTGCCGGCAAGCCGGACAGGGGCGCTTTTTTGCCAGCAGGTTGGCCGAGCCTCGGCCAACCTTGCCAACCGCTTACAGCGTCTTGAGCTTGCCGCGGAAGTCGGACAGCTTCTGGTAGCCCTTGGCGGCCATCAGGTCCTTCAGTTCCTGCGCGATGCGGTCGAAGGCGCCGACGCCTTCCTCGTACAGGCAGGAGCCGACCTGCACCGCGGTCGCGCCGGCCAGGATGTGCATGAAGGCTTCGCGGCCGCTCTTGACGCCGCCGCAGCCGACCACCTGCTTGCCCGGCAGACGGCGCACGAACTCGCGCACGTTGGCCAGCGCGGTCGGCAGCACGTAGTCGCCGCCCAGGCCGCCCAGGCCGTCCTTGGGCTTGATCACCACCGATTCGGCGTCGACGTCGATCACCAGGCCGTTGCCGACCGAGTTGATGCAGGTGACGTACTTGAGCAGGTCGAACTTGTTGAACACCTCGGCCGCCTGATCGAAGTGCGACACGTCGAAGTACGGCGGCAGCTTGACGCCGAACGGGCGGTCGTAGAATTCGCAGATCTTTTCCAGCGCGTGCTGCGCGGCCGGCAGGTCGTAGCCGAGCTGCGGCTTGCCCGGCAGGTTCGGGCAGGACAGGTTCACTTCCAGGATGCACGGCAGCGCGCGCTCGTGGAAGGCCTTGATGATGGTCAGGTTGTCGGCCAGCGACATGCCCGAGATCGAGATGAACAGCGGCTTGTTGTTGGCGTAGTCGTACTTCTCGGCGTAGTCGAGGTAGTACTGGTAGCCGTAGTTCGGCAGGCCCATCGAGTTGATGCTGCCCAGCGGGGTCACGAAGTAGCGCGGCTCCGGGTTGCCCTCGCGCGGCTCGAGCGTGCAGCTCTTGGTGATCAGCGCGCCAGAATTGGAGGTGCGCATCGCCTCCAGGTCCTCGACGCTGCGGCACATCACGCCGGACGCGTTGTAAAGCGGGCTCGTCATTTCAAGCCCGAGCCAGGAGACGGAAAGATCGATGTCCATGAAGGCCTCGGAAAAATGCGGTGAAGAAGTCGAACGCGCCATTTTAGCGCAGCCGCGCCTTACGCGCCGGTCTGGCTCTGCTGGTAGTTGGCGAGGCCGGTCAGCGCGATCAGCTTGAGCTGCTGTTCGAGCCAGTGCGCGTGGTCGTTCTCGGTTTCCTCGAGCAGTACCATCAGTTGGTCGCGCGTCACGTAGTCCTTCTCGGCCTCGCACAGCGCGATCACGTCCTTGAGCGCGCCGGCGACGCGGTATTCGACCTCGAGGTCGAAGGCCAGCATCTCGGGCACGTCGGCGCCGACCTTGATCGGCACGCGGCGCGCGACGTCCGGTTTGCCGCCGAGGAACAGGATGCGGCGGATCAGCGCGCGCGCGTGCTCGAGTTCGTCCTCGCGCTCGTGGTTGATGCGCTCGAACAGCTTCTTGAAGCCCCAGTCCTCGTACATCTCGGCGTGGATGAAGTACTGGTCGGCGGCGGACAGCTCCTCGGCCAACAGCTCGTTGAGGGCGGCGATGATCTGCGGATGACCTTGCATGGGTTTCCTTTATTGTTCGACGGGGCAAAACGGGCGCGGGCACGGCCCGGCCCCCATTATAAGACGGCTGGCGTCCGCTTCGCCGCCGCGGGTACAATCCGGGATTGCGATTTGCCCCCGAAAGTCAACGAATGAGCATCAAGTCCGACAAGTGGATCCGCCGCATGGCCGAAGAGCAAGGCATGATCGAGCCGTTCGAGCCGAACCAGATCAAGACCTCGGCCGACGGCGACAAGGTGATCTCCTTCGGCACCTCGAGCTACGGCTACGATATCCGCTGCGCCGACGAGTTCAAGGTATTCACCAACATCAACAGCACCATCGTCGACCCGAAGAACTTCGACCCGAACTCCTTCGTCGAGGTGTCGGGCAAGGGCTACTGCATCATCCCGCCGAACTCGTTCGCGCTGGCGCGCACCGTCGAATATTTCCGCATTCCGCGCTCAGTGCTGACCGTGTGCCTGGGCAAGTCGACCTACGCGCGCTGCGGCATCATCGTCAACGTCACGCCGTTCGAGCCGGAATGGGAGGGCTACGTGACGCTCGAATTCTCGAACACCACGCCGCTGCCGGCCAAGATCTACGCCAACGAAGGCGTCGCGCAGGTGCTGTTCTTCGAATCCGACGAGGTATGCGACGTGTCGTACAAGGACCGCGCCGGCAAGTACATGGGCCAGAGCGGCGTGACGCTGCCGCGTCCCTGAGCCGCCCGCTCCCGCCCGCGACGAACCGCCCGCAAGGCGGTTTTTTCATGCCCCGCGGCGGGCCGCGATTTTGTCGGCGGGCGCCATGAAGCTGAACTAACATGAACATGTGCCGCGAGGCATTCAGGGTTATCAGCTGTTTCTTTGGGGCGTTGCGGTTCCCCCTTGCCGCAGCGCTCCTTTTTTTTCCGACGGCCGATCGGCCGGCCCTACAATGCCGGCATCGTCCACATTGCCGCGTACCGCCATGCCCGAACGCCTCGCCGACCACCTTTCCCGCCTGTCCGCGCTCGACGGCCGCCCGCTCGACCCCGCGCACTTCGCCGGCCGCGTGGTGCTGGTGGTCAACACCGCCAGCCGCTGCGGCTTCACCCAGCAATACGCGGCGCTGGAGGCGCTCTACCGCCGCTACCGCGAGCGCGGGCTGACGGTGCTCGCTTGCCCGTGCAACCAGTTCGGGCAGCAGGAGCCGGGCGGCGCCGGCGAGATCGCCGCCTTCTGCGCACGGAATTTCGGCATCAGCTTCCCCGTCAGCGAGAAGCTCGACGTCAACGGTCCGAACGCCCACCCGCTGTGGCGCTGGCTGAGCGCGAGCAAGGCGGGCCTGCTCGGTTCGCGGCGCATCAAGTGGAACTTCACCAAGTTCCTGGTCGACCGCGACGGCCGCGTCGTCGCCCGCTACGCGCCGCAGACGCCGCCGGAAAAACTCGCCGCGCGGATCGAGAAACTGCTCGGCTGAAGCCGGCGGGAGGGCGCGGCGGCGCCGCGCCTTAACCGTCGTCCCTGCCAGCGCAAACGGCTCGGCCAACCCTCGAGGGTTGGCCGAGCCGTTTTCTTGTGGCGATCGCGCTCGTCCCCGGAACGGCGGGAATCAGCCGCCGGCGACGTCGCCGTCGCGATAGGTCCAGCGACCGGCGACGCGCGCGAAGCGGCTGGTCTCGCTCAGACGCTCGGCGCGACCGCCGACCTTGTAGCGGGCGATGAAAGCGACCGTGCCGACCTCGTCGCCCTCCCCTCCGGCTTCGGTCGAGACGATCTCCAGCCCGACCCATTTGACACGGCCGGCGTCGGCAGCCAGGTCGAGCGAGGCAGGACGGGTGTCCGGGTGCCAGCTCGCCAGCAGGTAGTCCTCGAGGCCGAGCGCGTAGGCGCTGTAGCGCGAGCGCATCAACGCCTCGGCGGTCGGCGCGGCGGCGCCGGCGTGGTAGACGCCGCAGCAGGCGTCGTAGCGGCGGCCGCTGCCGCACGGGCAGTCGGGAGCGGGACGCCTGCTCACGACGCCCCCAGCGGCGGCAGGCCGAACACGCGCATCAGGTAGTTGGTGAAGGCCGGGTTGCGCGGCCGGTTCGGCATGCTCTGCCAGCCGCGCTGCCATTCGGCCAGCTTGGCGCGCATGCGCGCCTGCGCGGCCTGCGCCGACAGCTTGCCCGACTCGCGCGCGACGGTGACGGCACGGTAGGTGGCGAAGGTATCGTCGTCGACCGGGTTGCGGCCGACGCGCTTGAGGCGGAAGGCGTTCAGCGCGTCGGCGGCCTCGACCTTGTCGAGTTCGCCGTCGCGCACCTTGAGCGCGAGGCGGTTGGCCTCGTTGAGGATGGCGTCGACGTCCGCCTGCGGCGAGCTCGCCGACGCGGCAGGTTGGCCGAGCCCCGGCAACTGCACCACCGTGCAGGCCGACAGCGTGGCGGCGACGAGCGCCGCGAGGAGCGTGGTCTTGTTCATGCAATAAAAATGCCCGGCGGCGCCGGGCGGGTCAAGCCGATTTGCTAAACGAATGTGAAGCGGCGCTCAGGCGAGGTCCTCGAACAACGCGGTCGACAGGTAGCGCTCGCCGAACGACGGGATCACGACGACGATCAGCTTGCCGGCGTTTTCGGGGCGCTTCGCCAACTCGATCGCCGCCCACACGGCGGCGCCGGACGAGATGCCGACCAGGAGGCCTTCCTGGCTCGCCATCGCGCGCGCGGTGGCGAAGGCGTCGTCGTTCTTGACGCGCACGACCTCGTCGTAGACGCCGGTGTTGAGGATGGGCGGCACGAAGCCGGCGCCGATGCCCTGGATCGGGTGCGGGCCCTTGGCGCCGCCGGACAGCACCGGCGAGGCGTCCGGCTCGACCGCGACGACCTTCACGCCCGGCTTTTTCGCCTTGAGCACTTCGCCGACGCCGGTGACGGTGCCGCCGGTGCCGACGCCGGCGACGAAGAGGTCGACCGCGCCGTCGGTATCGTTCCACACCTCCTCGGCGGTGGTGTGGCGGTGGATCTCGGGGTTGGCCGCGTTCTCGAACTGCTGCGGCATGAAGTAGACGTCCGGCTGTTCCTCGACCAGCGCGCGCGCCTTGGCGATCGCGCCGCCCATGCCGTCCGGGCCCGGGGTCAGGATCAGCTCGGCGCCGTAGGCCTTGAGCAGCATGCGGCGCTCGCGGCTCATCGTCTCGGGCATGGTGATGACGAGCTTGTAGCCGCGCGCCGCGCACACCATCGCCAGACCGATGCCGGTGTTGCCCGAGGTCGGCTCGACGATGACGGTATCCGGCCCGATCTTGCCGGCCTTTTCGGCCGCGTCGATCATCGCCACCGCGATGCGGTCCTTCACGCTGTGCGCCGGATTGAAGAACTCGAGCTTGGCCACCACGGTGGCGACGCAGCCCTCGGTAACGCGGTTGAGCTTGACCAACGGGGTGTTGCCGATCAGGTCGGTGACGCTGTTGGCGATGCGCATGACTTCGTTTTCCTTATGCCTGGCGGGAGTGCCGAAACAGCTATCGTAAACGCGGCGACGCGCACGTCCAAGCGCCCGCATGGTCCGCTTGGAATAAAATCGGCAAATATGCCACGTTCGCCAAAAGAAAATGAGAAAAGCGCTAGAAATGAAAAAAGCCGCTAAAAAGCGGCTTTTTCGTAATTTTTTGGTCGGAGTGAAAGGATTCGAACCTTCGACCCCCTGCACCCCATGCAGGTGCGCTACCAGACTGCGCCACACTCCGACTCAAGAAAGAAAATTATACCGTGCGATTCAGGATTTGCCAATCCCGGCGTTCAACCAGTCGAGGATGGCCTCCAGTTCGCGACGCACCTCCTGCGCGGTTGCCGGTGCCGGCTCGCCGTCGTTCAGCCGCTGGCGTGCGCCGCTGATGGTGAAACCGTCGTCGTACAGCAGCCCGCGGATGCGCCGCACCAGCAGCACCTCGTGGTGCTGGTAGTAGCGGCGGTTGCCGCGGCGCTTGACCTGCTTGAGCTCGGAGAACTCCTGCTCCCAGTAGCGCAGCACGTGCGGTTTGACCGCCGCCAGCGCGGCGACCTCACCGATGGTGAAGTAGCGCTTGGTCGGAATCGGCGGCAACTCAGGCTTGTTTGTCGGCATGGTGCTGTTCAACCATTCCCTTGAGTTTTTGACTGGCGTGGAAAGTCACCACGCGGCGTGCGGTGATCGGGATTTCTTCGCCGGTCTTCGGATTGCGGCCCGGGCGCTGCGGCTTGTCGCGCAGCTGGAAATTGCCGAAGCCGGACAACTTCACGCTGTCGCCCTCCTCGAGCGCGGTGCGAATTTCCTCGAAGAACGTCTCGACCATGTCCTTGGCTTCGCGCTTGTTTAAACCCACCAGGTCGAACAGCAGGTCGGCCAACTCGGCTTTCGTCAAAGTCATGACTACCCCTTAATACAGCAACTAGCAATGGAACGCAACGGCGGAGCCGGCCATCCGGGCAGCCTCCGCCAGTCAAATCAACAGTTTACAGGCGGAGCGCCGCGCCGTGGTCGGCTTCGACGGCGGCGAGCAAGGCGGCGATCGCGGCGTCGATTTCCTCGTCGGTCAGCGTCTTGGCCACGTCCTGCAGCTTCACGCCGAAGGCGAGGCTCTTCTTGCCCTCGGGCACGCCCTTGCCGCGGTAGACGTCGAACAGCGCGATATCGGTGACGATCGCCGGCGCGACGCGACGGAACGACGCCTGCATCGCGGCGACGCCGACCTCCTCGTCGACGACGAGCGCCAGGTCGCGGCGCACCGCCTGGAACTTCGACACCGGCTTGGCGCGGATCATTTCGCTGGCCAGCACCACGTCGAGGTCGAGTTCGAACAGCACCGGCGCGCTCGGCAGGTCGTAGGCCTGCACCCAGCGCGGGTGCAGTTCGCCGACGTAGCCGACCACGCGGCCGTCGAGCGCGACGCTCGCGCAGCGGCCCGGATGGAAGGCCGGATGCTCGGCGCGCGCGTATTCGGCGACGCGCGGGTACAGCAGCGCCTCGACGTCGCCCTTGGCGTCGAAGAAGTCGACGCGCTCGGCCTTGGCCGCCCATTGCTCGGGCTGGCGCGGGCCCCAGGCGAGGCCGGCGATGCGTTCGGGTTGATCGACGCTGCCGTCTTCCTGCTTGAGGAACACGCGCGCCAGTTCGAACACACGCACGCGCGGCTGCTTGCGCGCGAGGTTGCCGGACAGCACGTCGACCAGGCCGCCGACCAGGCTGGAGCGCATCACGCTCATCTGGCTGGCGATCGGGTTGATCAGCTTGACCGGGTTCGCGTTGCCGGCGAAGTCGGCTTCCCACTTCTCTTCGACGAAGGCGTAGGTCACCACTTCCTGGAAGTCGCGCGCGACGAGCTTGCGGCGCACCACTTCGCGCGGCAGGCGGTGTTCCGGCAGCGGCAGCATCGCCAGTCGCGCGCGCGGCGCGTCGGCCGGGATCGCATCGTAGCCGAACACGCGCGCGATTTCCTCGATCAGGTCTTCCTCGATCTCGATGTCGAAGCGGAAGCTCGGCGCGGCGACGTCGAAGCCCTCAGAGTTGGCCGAGGCTGTAAGTCCGAGACGCGCGAAGATCGCGGCGATCTCGTCGCCGGACAAGCTCAGGCCCAGCACCTTGTTGACGCGCGCGGTGCGCACCTTGACGGTGTTGCGCGCCGGCAGTTGGCCGAGCGCCTCGGTGACCGGGCCGGCCTGCCCGCCTGCGATGTCGACGATCAGGCGGGTGGCGCGTTCGATCGCATCGCGCGCCAGGTCGAAGTCGACGCCGCGCTCGAAGCGGAACGACGAATCGGAACCGAAGCCGAGCGCGCGGGCGCGGCCGGCGATCGCGTCGGGCGCGAAGAACGCCGACTCGAGGAAAATGTCGACGGTCGCGTCGGTGACGCTCGATTCGAGGCCGCCCATCACGCCGCCGATCGCCAGCGCCTTGCCTTCGTCGGCGATCACCAGCGTGTCGGCGGCGAGGGTGACTTCCTTCTCGTTCAGGCAGACCAGCGTCTCGCCGTCGCGCGCCATGCGCACCACGATGCCGCCTTCGATCTTCGCCAGATCGAAGGCGTGCATCGGCTGGCCCTGCTCGAGCAGGATGTAGTTGGTGACGTCGACCAGCACCGAGATCGAGCGCAGGCCCGAGCGCTCGAGGCGCTGGCGCATCCAGGCCGGCGTCGGCGCGGCCGGGTTCACGCCGCGGATCACGCGACCGAGGTAGCGGCCGCAGGCGGCCGGCGCGTCGATCTTCACCGGCAAGGTGTCGTCGATCGACGGGGCGACCGGTTCGATCGCCTCGACGGCGAGCGGCGCGCCGGTCAGCGCGGCCACTTCGCGCGCAATGCCCTTGATCGACAGGCAGTCGGCGCGGTTCGGGGTGATCTTCAGCGTGAAGAGGGTGTCGTCGAGCTCGAGATAATCGCGGATGCTGACGCCGACCGGCGCGTCGGCCGGCAGCACCAGGAGACCGTCGACCTCGTCGGGCACGCCCAGCTCCTTGCCGGAGCACAGCATGCCGCCCGATTCGACGCCGCGCATCTTGGTCGGCTTGATCTTGAAGTCGCCCGGCAGCACCGCGCCCGGCAGCGCGCACGGCACTTTCAGGCCGACGGCGACGTTGGGCGCGCCGCAAACGATCTGTACCAGCTCGCCGGTGCCGACGTCGACCTTGGTGACGCGCAGGCGGTCGGCGTTCTCGTGCTTGACGACTTCCTTGACCTCGGCGACCACCACGCCGGTAAAGGCCGGCGCGGCCGCTTCGGTTTCTTCCACTTCGAGGCCGGCCATCGTCAGAAGATGCGACAGCGCGTCCGAGTCGATCGCCGGCGAGGTCCAGCGACGCAACCAGTTTTCAGAGAATTTCATGTTCCGCTCCGCCCGCGATCAGTTGAATTGCTTGAGGAAAGAAAGATCGTTATCGAAGAACAGGCGCAGATCGTTGACGCCGAAACGCAGCATCGCGAAACGATCCAGCCCGATCCCGAAGGCGAAGCCGGTGTATTTTTCCGGGTCGATGCCGACGTTGCGCAGCACGTTCGGGTGCACCATGCCGCAACCGCCGACCTCGAGCCAGCCGCGCTCGCCGAGCACGTCGATCTCGGCCGACGGTTCGGTGAACGGGAAGAACGACGGGCGGAAACGCACCTGCAGGTCGTCGCGCTCGAAGAAACGGCGCAGGAAGTCGGTGACGGTCGCCTTCAGGTCGGCGAAGCTGACGCCCTCGTCGACCCACAGGCCCTCCATCTGGTGGAACATCGGCGAGTGCGTCGCGTCGGAGTCGACGCGGTAGACGCGGCCCGGCGCGATGATCTTGATCGGCGGCGGGTTGTCCAGCATGTGGCGCACCTGGATCGGCGAGGTGTGCGTGCGCAGCACGTCGCCGCCCTCGACGTAGAAGGTGTCGGCCATCGCGCGCGCCGGATGGTTTTCCGGAATGTTGAGCGCCTGGAAGTTGTGGAAGTCGGTCTCGATCTCGGGACCGTCGGCCACTTCGAAGCCGAGCGTGCGGAACAGTTCGGTGATGCGTTCGAGCGTCAGCGTCACCGGGTGCAGGCCGCCCGGCAGGCTGCCGCGGCCCGGCAGGCCGACGTCGAGCGACTCGGCGGCTAGCTGCTCGGCCAACCTGGCGGCGTTCAGCGCGTCGCGGCGCGCGTTGTGATCGGCCTCGAAGGCCTGCTTGGCGGCGTTGATCGTCGCGCCGGCGGCCTTGCGCTCCTCGGGGGCGAGCTTGCCCAGCTGTTTCAAGAGTTCGGTCAGTTCACCGCTCTTGCCCAGATAGCGCGCCTTGACGAGCTCGAGTTCGTTGAGATCCGCCGCCGCCGCGAGGGCGGCACGGCCGGCTTCCAGAATCGCGTCCACATTATTCATGTCGGCAACCGTGTAGATGAGAGGACTGACCGGACGGCGTCGCGCACGAACGGCGTCGGGTCAGCGCTCTGGCGTTGCGGGGCCCGGCCAACCTTGGGCGGGCCGAGCATAAAAAAAGGGAGGCGAAGACGCCTCCCCTTGGATCGTCTTGCGATCAGGCGGCCAGTTGGGCCTTGGCCTGAGCCACGATCTGGGCAAAAGCCGGCTTGTCGAACACCGCCAGGTCGGCCAGCACTTTGCGGTCGATCTGGATGTCGGCTTTCTTCAGGCCGTTCATGAATTTGCTGTACGGCAGACCGTTTTCGCGGGCCGCGGCGTTGATACGCGCGATCCACAGCTGACGGAACTGACGCTTGCGCTGACGACGGTCGCGGTAAGCGTACTGACCGGCTTTCATCACCGCCTGTTTGGCGATGCGATAGACGTTCTTGCGACGGCCGCGATAGCCTTTCGCCAGGGCAAGGACCTTCTTATGACGGGCGCGAGCGGTTACACCGCGTTTTACACGAGGCATCGTTTAACTCCTTAGGCGTAGGGCAGCATTGCGCGAACGGAAGCCATGTTGGTGGCGTCGACCATCGACGTGCCACGCAGCTGGCGTTTGTTCTTGGTGGTCTTCTTGGTGAGAATGTGACGCTTGAACGCGTGACCGCGCTTCACACCACCACTGCCCAGCACCTTCAGGCGCTTCTTGGCACTCGATTTGGTTTTCATCTTCGGCATGGAAAAGCTCCTGCTGAAATTTCTTAGATCCGGCGTAGGGTGGGCTCGCACCGCTTGAAACCGCTACGCCCCGCTTCTGATGCGGCGTTTGACCGCCACAAAATCGACACGGCAGGTCACCCTGCCGTGTTGAAGTCCATGATTATACCCGATTATTTTTTCTTCGGGGCAATCATCATCACCATCTGGCGACCTTCGAGACGGGGGAACTGCTCGACCGTGCCCACCTCGGCCAGGTCGGCTTCCACACGCTTCAGGAGCTGCAGGCCGATGTCCTGGTGCGCCATCTCGCGACCGCGGAAGCGCAAGGTCACCTTGGCCTTGTCGCCTTCCGTGAGGAAGCGGATCAGGTTGCGCAGCTTGACGTTGTAGTCGCCGTCGTCAGTGCCGGGACGGAATTTGATTTCCTTGATCTGGATCTGCTTCTGCTTTTGCTTGGCCTCGTGGCGCTTTTTCGACTGTTCGTACTTGAACTTGCCGTAGTCCATCAGCTTGCAAACCGGCGGCTGGGCCGTCGGCGAGATTTCGACCAGATCGACGTCTTTTTCCTCGGCCAAGGCGATGGCTTCACGGAAGCTGACGATGCCGAGTTGTTCGCCTTCGGCGCCGATCAGACGGATTTCGCGCGCGGTGATTTCACCGTTGATCCGCGCTTCGCGTTCCTGAGCTATAGCTAGTACTCCTGTTCAGATTGACGGGCCGCCGCTCAGTGCGACGATCGCTCGCCATTGAGGCGGTCGAAGAGCGCATCGAGCGTGATCTGACCCAGATCCTCGCCGTTGCGCGCGCGTACGGCCACGAGTTGCCCCGCTTTTTCCTTGTCGCCGACGATGATCTGGTACGGCAACTTTTGCAGGCTGTGTTCGCGGATTTTATAGCCGATCTTCTCGTTCCTCAAGTCGAGCTCGACGCGGAAGCCTTGTTTTTTCAGCGCTTGTGCCACTTCGGTCGCATAATCGGCCTGCGCCTCGGTGATATTCATCACCACCGCCTGCACCGGCGCGAGCCACAGCGGGAAGGCGCCGGCGTGGTTCTCGATCAGGATGCCGATGAAGCGCTCGAGCGAACCGAGGATCGCGCGATGCAGCATCACCGGGCGCTTGCGGGTGTTGTCCTCGGCGACGTATTCGGCGTCGAGGCGCTCCGGCAGCACGAAGTCGAGCTGCAAGGTACCGCACTGCCACGAACGGCCGAGCGCGTCCTTGATGTGGTACTCGATCTTCGGACCGTAGAAGGCGCCCTCGCCCGGCAGCTCTTCCCACGACACGCCACAGGCGGCCAGCGCGTCGCGCAGGCCCTGCTCGGCCTTGTCCCACACCTCGTCGGAACCGGCGCGCTTCTCGGGGCGCAAGCTCAGCTTGATCGCGACGTTGTCGAAGCCGAACTCCTTGTACACCTTCATCGTCAGCTCGTTGAAGGCTTGCGCCTCAGCGTTGATCTGCTCTTCGGTACAGAAGATGTGCGCGTCGTCCTGGACGAAGCCGCGCACGCGCATCAGGCCGTGCAGCGCGCCCGAGGGCTCGTTGCGGTGGCAGGCGCCGAACTCGGCCAACCTCAAGGGCAGGTCGCGATAGGAGCGCAGCCCCTGGTTGAACACCTGGACGTGGCCCGGGCAGTTCATCGGCTTGACCGCGTAGTCGCGCTTTTCCGACTCGGTGGTGAACATGTTGTCGCGGTAGTTGTCCCAGTGGCCGGACTTCTCCCACAGCACGCGGTCCATCACCATCGGCGTCTTGATTTCCTGGTAGCCGGCCTCGGTCAGCGTCTTGCGCATGTACTGCTCGATGCTCTGCCACAGGCTCCAGCCCTTCGGGTGCCAGAACACCATGCCCGGCGCCTCGTCCTGCAGGTGGAACAGGTCGAGCTGCCTGCCGAGCTTGCGGTGGTCGCGTTTCTCGGCCTCTTCGAGCAGGTGCAGGTAGGCCTCGAGGTCTTCCTTCTTCGCCCACGCAGTGCCGTAGACGCGCTGCAGCATCTCGTTCCTGCTGTCGCCGCGCCAGTAGGCGCCGGCCACCTTCATCAGCTTGAACACCTTGAGCTTGCCGGTCGACGGCACGTGCGGGCCGCGGCACAGGTCGGTGAAGCCGCCTTCCTTATAGAGGGACAGCACCTCGCCCTGCGGGATCGATTCGATGATCTCGGCCTTGTACGCCTCGCCGATCGACTTGAAGTAGGCGATCGCCTCGTCGCGCGGCAGTTCGTAGCGCTCGACCGGGATGTCCTTCTTGGCCAGCTCGGCCATCTTTTTCTCGATGGCGACCAGGTCTTCCGGCGTGAACGGGCGCTTGTAGGCGAAGTCGTAGTAGAAGCCGTTCTCGATCTCCGGCCCGATGGTCACCTGCGCTTCGGGGAACAGCTCCTTGACCGCGTACGCGAGCAGGTGGGCGGTCGAGTGGCGGATGATCGACAGGCCGTCGGCGTCCTTGTCGGTGACGATGGCGAGGTCGGCGTCGCCCTCGATCAGATAAGAGGTATCGACCAGCTGGCCGTTCACCTTGCCGGCCAGCGCGGCGCGCGCCAGACCCGCGCCGATCGAGGCGGCCACATCGTGGACCGTGACCGGCGCGTCGAAGGAACGGATGGAACCGTCGGGCAGACGAATATCGGGCATATCAACTCCAAGGCAGGAAACGGCGGCGCGCGGGCGCTATCGAGCGATCGGGCCGGAAAAAGACAAAAAAAAAGTGCGGCCCGAGCCGCACTTCTTTTTTTACAAGGAACACCCGTGGCCCGATTTAACCGATCAGGGTGATGGTAGTTCGAAACGCCATTTTTGTATTCCTTGCGAGAATTCTGGTAGGCACGATTGGATTCGAACCAACGACCCCCACCATGTCAAGGTGGTGCTCTAACCAACTGAGCTACGTGCCTGTTGTCTTTCGCGTTGTTGTCGTGAAGACAGGACCCGAATATTAGCGATGTCGTTCCAGGCTGGCAAGCACTTTTTGCAAAAAAATGCGCGCAAAGTCGGATCGGTTATACTAGCGCGCTGATTTTTCTACTTTTTGACGCCGAAAATTTTTTCACGATGCTGCAATTTACCGTTCACAAGACCTCCGGCGGCGCCCGTCGCGGTACGCTGGTCCTCAATCACGGGGTAGTGGAAACCCCCGTATTCCAGCCCGTCGGCACCTACGGCTCGGTCAAGGCGATGAGTCCGCTGGAGCTGGAAGAGATCGGCGCCCAGATCATCCTCGGCAACACCTTCCACCTGTGGCTGCGCCCCGGGCTCGAGATCGTCGAGCAGTTCGGCGGCCTGCACGGCTTCATCGGCTGGGACAAGCCGATCCTGACCGACTCGGGCGGCTTCCAGGTGTTCAGCCTGTCCGACATGAGAAAGCTGACCGAGGAAGGCTGCACCTTCCAGAGTCCGATCAACGGCGACAAGCTGTTCCTCTCCCCCGAGATCTCGATGAAGATCCAGACCGTGCTCAACTCGGACATCGTGATGCAGCTGGACGAGTGCACGCCGGGCCAGGTCGACCACAAGACCGCGCGCTCCTCGCTGCAGATGAGCCTCAGGTGGGCCGAACGCTCGCGCCGCGCCTTCGACGACCTGAACAATCCGAACGCGCTGTTCGGCATCGTACAGGGCAACCTGTATACCGACCTGCGCCAGGAGTCGCTCGACGGCTTGATGCAGATCGGCTTCGACGGCATCGCGATCGGCGGCCTGTCGGTCGGCGAGCCCAAGCCCGAGATGTACCGCATGCTGACCGAACTGAAGGACATGCTGCCGGCCGACAAGCCGCACTACCTGATGGGCGTCGGCACGCCCGAGGACCTGGTGCACGGCGTGGCCAACGGCGTCGACATGTTCGACTGCGTGATGCCGACCCGCAACGCGCGCAACGGCTGGATCTTCACGCAGTGGGGCGACGTCAAGATCAAGAACGCCAGCTACAAGGACGACAAGCGCCCGCTCGACGAGGAGTGCGGCTGCTACACCTGCAAAAACTTCAGCCGCGCCTACCTGCACCACCTGCACCGCGTCGGCGAGATTCTCGGCGCGCGGCTGAACACCATCCACAACCTCTATTACTATCAGGAGCTGATGCGCCAGATCCGCCGCGCGATCGAGGAAGACCGCTTCGACGACTTCCGCGCCCAGTTCCACGAGAACCGCGCACGCGGCGTGCGCTGAGGGAACCTCGGCCAAGCGTGCCGGTCTTGCAGGGTTGGCCGAGCCGGCGGCGCGCGGCGCGGTTGGAAAAGCCATGTCGTATGGCTAGAATGCCGCGTTCGGTTACACCCCTGTTTTGCCGAAAGCCAAATACCATTCCAAGTTTCAACAAGGGAGCGACACGATGTTCATTACCCCCGCCTACGCGGCCAACGGCACCGCCGGCCTCGACCTGATGGGTTTCCTGCCGATGATCGCGATCTTCGCGGTCTTCTGGTTCCTGCTGATCCGTCCGCAGCAGAAGAAGATGAAGGAACACCAGAAGATGCTGACGGCGCTGGAAAAAGGCGACGAGGTCGTCACCCAGGGCGGCGTCGCCGGCCGCGTGACCAAGGTCGGCGAAGCCTTCCTGACCGTCGAGATCGCCAACGGCGTGGAAATCCAGGTGCAGCGCAGCGCCGTCGCCGGCAAGCTGGAAAAAGGCACGCTGAAGTCCCTGTAACCTCGCGGGGCCGCCCCACGGGCGGCCCCGTCGCATTCAAGAACCGTCATGAACCGCTACCCGCTCTGGAAATACCTGATCATCGGGCTGGCGCTGATCGTTTCGACGATCTACACGCTGCCCAACTTCTTCGGCGAGTCGCCGGCGGTGCAGATCTCCAGCTCGCGCCAGTCGATCCCGGTCGATACCGCGCTGATGGGCCGGGTGGAAACCGCGCTGGCCGCCAAGAACCTGACGCCGGACGGCCTCTTCCTCGACGGCAACAGCCTCAAGGTCCGCTTCCGCGACCCCGACACCCAGATCAAGGCCCGCGACGCGATCCAGGCCGAGCTGGGCGACAGCTACATCATCGCGTTGAACCTGTTGTCCTCGTCGCCTGGCTGGCTGACCCGGCTCGGGGCGCACCCGATGTTCCTCGGCCTCGACCTGAGGGGCGGCGTGCACTTCCTCCTGGAAGTCGACATGAAGGCCGCGATCGACAAGACCGTCGAACGCTACAGCGGCGACATCCGCCGCGAGCTGAAGGCGCAGAAGATCCGCTACGGCGCGATCAAGCGCAGCGGCAACGCCCTCGTCGTCCAGCTGCGCGACGCCCAGACCCTGAAGGCCGCCGCCGACGCGCTCGCCCGTACCCTGCCCTCGCTGACGATGAGCGAGGACGCCGACGCGTTCACGCTGACCCTCGCGCTCAAGCCCGAGGAGATCACCCGCATCCAGGGCGACGCGGTCAAGCAGAACATCTCGACGCTGCACAACCGCGTCAACGAACTGGGCGTGGCCGAACCGGTGATCCAGCAGGCCGGCCCGAACCGCATCGTCGTGCAGCTGCCGGGCGTGCAGGACACCGCCAAGGCCAAGGACATCCTCGGCCGTACCGCGACGCTGCAGGTGCGCCTCGTCGAGGACGACCCGGCGCTGATGGCCGACGCGCAGGCCGGCGTCGTGCCGGCCGGCTACGAGCTGCTGGACGAACTGACGTCGCGCGGCCCGAGCAAGATCCTGGTCAAGCGCGACGTCGAGCTGACCGGCGACAATATCAACGACGCGCAGGCCGGCTTCGACGAGAACGGCGCGCCGGCGGTGCACATCAACCTCGATTCGACCGGCGCGTCGATCTTCCGCCAGGTGACCGCCGAGAACATCGGCCGCCGCATGGCGATGATCCTGGTCGAGAAGGGCAAGGCCGAGGTCGTCACCGCGCCGGTGATCCGCAGCGAGATCGGCGGCGGCCGCGTGCAGATTTCCGGCAGCATGAACCCGGCCGAGGCCAACGACGTCGCGCTGCTGTTGCGCGCGGGCTCGCTGGCCGCGCCGATGACCATCATCGAGGAACGCACCGTCGGCCCGAGCCTCGGCAAGGAGAACATCGAGAAGGGCTTCAACTCGACGCTGTGGGGCTTCGCCGCCATCGTCGTCTTCATGGTGATCTACTACCGCGTGTTCGGCGTGATCTCGGCGCTGTCGCTGGGCGTGAACCTGCTGGTGCTGGTCGCGATGCTGTCGATGCTGCAGGCGACGCTGACCTTGCCCGGCATCGCGGCGATCGCGCTGACGCTCGGCATGGCGATCGACGCCAACGTGCTGATCAACGAGCGCGTGCGCGAGGAGCTCAGGAACGGCGTGCCGCCGCAGTCGGCCATCCAGGCCGGCTACCAGCACGCGTGGGCGACGATTGTCGACTCGAACATCACCACGCTGATCGCCGGCCTCGCGCTCTTGATCTTCGGTTCCGGCCCGGTGCGCGGCTTCGCCGTCGTGCACTGCCTCGGCATCCTGTCGTCGATGTTCTCGGCGGTGCTGGTGTCGCGCGGCTTCGTGAACCTGTGGTACGGCCGTCGTCGCCGCCTGGCCTCGCTGTCGATCGGCCAGGTCTGGAAACCGAACCAATAAGTCAGACGGGCCGGCGCGTCCGGCCCGCACTCGCAAGGGCACACCATGGAGTTTTTCCGAATCAAGCGGGACATCCCGTTCATGAGCTACGGCAAGCTCACCACGGCCATCTCGCTCCTCACCTTCGTGCTGGCGGTGTTCTTCCTCGTCACCCGCGGCCTGAATTTCAGCGTCGAATTCACCGGCGGCACGGTGATGGAGGTGCAGTACGCGCAGGCGGCCAACCTGCCGAAGATACGCGAACAGGTCGGCACGCTGCGCCTGGGCGAGGCGACGGTGCAGAGCCTGGGCACCAGCCGCGACGTGCTGATCCGCCTGCCGAACAAGCCGGGCGTCACCAGCGCCCAGCTGTCCAACCAAGTGATGGGCGCGCTCAAGGCCGACGGCGGCCAGCTCGAACTCCGGAAGGTCGAGTTCGTCGGCCCCAGCGTCGGCGCGGAACTGGTCGAGCACGGCCTGACCGCGATCACCATCGTCTGCCTGGGCATCATGCTCTACCTGGCGCTGCGCTTCGAATGGCGCTTCGCGGTCGCCGCCATCATCGCCAACATGCACGACGTGGTGATCATCCTCGGCTGCTTCGCCCTCTTCCAGTGGGAATTCTCGCTGACCGTGCTGGCCGGCGTGCTGGCGGTGCTCGGCTACTCGGTCAACGAATCGGTGGTCGTGTTCGACCGGATCCGCGAGAACTTCCGCAAGCCGGCGATGCGCAACAAGAGCGTCGCCGAGGTGATCGACAACGCGATCACCTCGACGATGAGCCGCACCATCATCACCCACGGCTCGACCGAGGCGATGGTGCTGTCGATGCTGGTGTTCGGCGGCCCGGCGCTGCACGGCTTCGCGATCGCGCTGACCATCGGCATCGTGTTCGGCATCTACTCGTCGGTGCTGGTCGCCAGCCCGATCGCGCTGGCGCTCGGCATCAAGCGCGAGCACATGATCAAGCCGCCCAAGTCCAAGCAGGAAGCGGTGGTCTGAACCCCGTACCGCCCGCAGACCGAACCCCCGCCCGTGCGGGGGTTTTTCTTGGCGCGACCGCCTCTGGTGGCGCGCCGATGGTCTACGCTTCGAGTGCCGCAACACCCGAAGGAGAACGGAAATGATGGTCGCCCGCTGGAGCATAGACGCACGCTTCGGCTACAAGCCGCTCGTCGTCGAGGAAATGAAACGCTGGCTGCGCGAGATCGGCTCGCAGGTCGGCTGGACGCCGGCCAACGCTCGGCTGCTCAACGGTTCGGTCGGCGTGCGTGAGTCGACGATCCAGTCCGAGATCCTCGTCGAGGACCTCGCCGCGCTGGGCGCCGCCTGGGAACAGCTCGCCCGCATCGACGCGCACAAGGCGTGGAGCAAGGGGCTCGAGCCCTACATCGTGTCGGGCACGCAGAAGTGGGAAATCTACCGCGTCGTCGAGCTAGACTGAGCGCCTGTCGCCGGCTCGGCCAACCTTGGGCCAGGGCTGCCTTCGCGGTACAATCGCCGCCATGGAAGCCCTTACTTTTCTGATCGATTTCGTCCTGCACATCGACCGGCACCTAGCCGAGCTCGTCGCAGCCCATGGCCCGCTGATCTACCTGATCCTGTTCCTGATCGTGTTCTGCGAAACCGGCCTGGTGGTCACCCCCTTCCTGCCGGGCGACTCGCTGCTGTTCGTCGCCGGCACGCTGGCCGCCACCGGCCAGATGGACGTGCACCTCTTGGTTGCGTTGCTGATCGCCGCCGCCATCCTCGGCGACACGGTCAACTACACGATAGGCCGCCGGCTCGGCCTGAAGCTGTTCGCCAACCCCGACTCGAAGATCTTCCGCCGCGTCTACCTCGACAAGACGCACGCCTTCTACGAAAGGCACGGCGGCAAGACCATCATCCTCGCGCGCTTCGTGCCCATCGTGCGCACCTTCGCGCCCTTCGTCGCCGGCGTCGGCGAGATGAGCTACGGCAAGTTCCTGGCCTTCAACGTCGTCGGTGCCGTCGTCTGGGTCGCGAGCTTCACCTACCTGGGCTTTTTGTTCGGCAACCTGCCGGCGGTGAAGTCCAACCTGTCGCTGTTGATCGTCGGCATCATCATCGTATCGATCCTGCCGGGCGTGATCGAATTCATGCGACACCGGCGCTCGGCGCGCGCATGAGCAAGATCAGGCGCCTGCCCGACCACCTGGTCAACCAGATCGCCGCCGGCGAGGTGGTCGAGCGCCCGGCGTCGGCGCTGAAGGAGATCCTCGAAAACAGCCTCGACGCCGGCGCGACGAAGATCGCGGTCGACCTCGCGCAGGGCGGCATCAAGCTGATCCGCGTCAGCGACGACGGCTGCGGCATCGCGAAGGACGAGCTGGCGCTGGCGCTCGACCGGCACGCGACGAGCAAGATCCGCGACCTTAGCGACCTCGAGAGCGTCGGCACGCTCGGTTTTCGCGGCGAAGGTCTCGCCAGCATCGCGTCGGTGTCGCGCCTGACGTTGATCTCGCGCCAGCGGGGCGCGGCGCACGCGCACCGCATCGTCGCGATCGACGGCGCGCTGCACCCCGTCGAGCCGGCCGCGCACGCCGAGGGCAGCACGGTCGAGGTGGTCGACCTCTACTTCAACACGCCGGCGCGGCGCAAATTCCTCAAGTCCGAAGCCACCGAGTACGCGCACTGCGCGGCCACCTTCGAGCGCATCGCGCTGGCGCACCCTCTCGTCGAATTCATCCTGCGCCACAACGGCAAGGTGGTCGCACGGCTGCCCAAGCAGTCGGCGCCCGAGCGCGTCGCGGCCATCCTCGGCAAGGATTTCGCGTCGGCCGCGCTGGCGGTCGAGGCCGAGGCCGGCCCCCTGGCGCTGTTCGGCCTCGTCGCCAGCCCGACCTACTCGAAGGCGAGCCGCGACGCGCAGTACTTCTTCGTCAACGGCCGCTTCGTGCGCGACAAGACCGCGCAGCACGCGATCCGCCAGGCCTTCCGCGACGTGCTGCACCACGAGCGCCACCCGTGCTACGCGCTGTTCCTGTCGCTGCCGCCCGAGGGCGTCGACGTCAACGTGCACCCGACCAAGATCGAGGTGCGCTTCCGCGAATCGCAGGCGATCCACCAATTCGTGTTCCACGCGCTGAACAAGACGCTGGCCGCGACCACCGCCGGCAGCACGCCGTCGGCTGCCGGCGCGCCGCTCGAGACCGCGCAGGCGGGCTCGGCCAACCTTGCCGCGCCGTCGTCGCCGTTCGCCGCCGCGCCCTCCCCGGTCGGCGCGCCGGCGGCGCGGACGCTCTACCAGCAGACCCCGCTGCCGCTGTCGGTCGCGCGCGAGGCGGTCGCCGGCTACGCGGCGCTGTTCGGCGGCGTGCGCGAGGAGGAAGCGGCGCTGGCCGCCGCTCGGCCAACCTTGGCCGAGCCGGCCGCGGGCGGCTTCGCGCCGTCGCCCTTCCCGCCGGCGAGCTCGGCCAACCCCTCAGCCGGCCTCGACAAGCTCGACACCGACGGCGCGCTGCCGCCGCTGGGCTTCGCGCTCGCGCAGCTGCACGGCGTCTACATCCTGGCGCAGAACGTCGACGGGCTGATCCTGGTCGACATGCACGCCGCGCACGAGCGCATCGTCTACGAGCGGCTGAAGACCGCGCTCGAAACCGACGCGATCCCGATGCAGCCGCTCTTGCTGCCGGTGGCGATGTCCGCCGACCGCATGGAGGTCGCCACCGTCGACGAGCACGGCGAGGGCATGAAACGGCTCGGGCTCGAACTGGCGGTGCTGTCGCCGACCCAGCTCGCGATCCGCGCGGTGCCGGTGTGGCTCAAGGACGGCGACGCGGTCGAGCTGGCGCGCGCGGTGCTGAAAGACGTGCGCGAGGTCGGCCTGTCGCGCGCGCTGACCGAGCGGCGCAACGAATTGCTCGCGACCATGGCCTGCCACGGCGCGGTGCGCGCCAACCGGCAGCTGACGCTGGCCGAGATGAACGCGCTGCTGCGCGACATGGAGGCGACCGAGCGCTCCAACCAGTGCAACCACGGCCGCCCGACCTGGGTGCGGCTGACGATGAAGGACCTCGACGGCCTGTTCCTGCGCGGCCGCTGAAGCCGCCGGCCGCGGCGCAAGGCTCTCCTCGCAGCACACCAGCGAGCGCGAAGCGGCGGGCAAGAGCCGCGATCCGGCGATGCCCTGCGCAGGGGCCGGGTGCAGCATCCCCCCGCCTGCGGCGCCCGCGCTTGGCCGAGCCCGCCGCCCGGTGCGACAATCGCCGCTTTGCCTTCGTCCGCCTTGCCCATGTCCTCCCACACCTTCTTCTGGCACGACTACGAGACCTTCGGCGCCGAGCCGCGCCGCGACCGGCCGTCGCAGTTCGCCGGCGTGCGCACCGACGCCGAGCTGAACGAGATCGACGAGCCGGTGATGCTGTACTGCCGCCCGACGCCCGACTACCTGCCCTCGCCCGAGGCCTGCCTGTTGACCGGCATCACGCCGCAGCGCTGCCTCGAGGACGGCGTCGCCGAGCACGAATTCGCCGGCGTGATCGAACGCGAGCTGTCGCAGCCGGGCACCATCGGCGTCGGCTACAACTCGATCCGTTTCGACGACGAGGTCACCCGCTTCCTGTTCTGGCGCAACCTGATCGACCCCTACTCGCGCGAGTGGCGCGACGGCTGCGGTCGCTGGGACCTTCTCGACCTGGTGCGCGCCTGCTACGCGCTGCGCCCGGACGGCATAGCCTGGCCCGAGCACGAGGACGGGCGGGTGAGCTTCAAGCTCGAACACCTGTCCAAGGCCAACGGCCTCGTCCACGAGGCGGCGCACGACGCGCTCTCCGACGTGCGCGCGACCATCGCGCTGGCGCGCCTCATCAAGCAAAAGCAGCCCAGGTTGTTCGACTTCTATCTTTCCTTGCGCAAGAAGGACGCCGCGCGCGAACAACTGAACCCGCACGCGCCGCGCCCGGCGCTGCACGTGTCGGGCATGTACGGCGTCGAGCGCGGCAATCTCGCGCTGGTGTGGCCGCTGGCGCAGCACCCGAGCAACGCCAACGAGGTGATCGTCTGGGACCTCGCGCACGACCCGGCGATGTTGGCCGAGCTGTCCGCCGACGAGATCCGGCTGCGCCTGTTCAGCCGCGCCGACGAACTGCCCGACGGCGTCGAACGGCTGCCGATCAAGACGGTGCACCTGAACAAGTCGCCGTTCGTGGTCGCCAACCTCAAGGTGCTGTCGGCCGAGCGCGCGGCGCACTGGGGCATAGACATGAACACCGCGCTCGGCCACGCCGAAGCCATCGCGCGCCTGCCCGACCTTTCGCCGACCTGGAAGGCGGTCTACCAGCGCCCGGCCGACGCGAGCGTCCCCGACGTCGACGAGAACCTCTACGGCGGCTTCGTCTCGAACGCCGACCGCAAGACGCTGGCCGCGCTGCGCGCGATGCCGGCAGACAAGCTCGCGAAGGAAGCGCCGCGCTTCGAGGACGCGCAGCTGGCGCGCCTCGTGCAGCGCTACCGCGCGCGCAACTTCCCCGAATCGCTGTCGGCCGACGAGCGCCGCCACTGGATGGCCTGGTGCAAGAAGAAGCTGATCGACGGCGAACCGGCCGGCCGCACGCACGCCGCCTGCCTCGCCGAGATCGACGCGCTGCAGGAGGCCGCCAGCCGCGACGGCCGCCTGCTGCTCGCCGAGCTGCGCGAGTACGCCGACGCGCTCGCCGCGGAACTGGCGCGCGCCTGAGGCTCGGCCAACGTTGGCCGAGGAGGAAAACGATGAAGACGATAGGCCTGATCGGCGGCATCGGCTGGGAATCCAGCGCCGCCTACTACCAGCGGCTCAACCGCGGCGTCGAGGCGCGCCTCGGCCTGCCGCACAGCGCGCGCTGCGTGCTCGTCGGCCTCGACTACGCCGACGTGGAGGCCGCCGACGCGGCCGCGCTGGCTGCGCTGATGGCCGACGCGGCGCAAAGGCTGGAAGCGGCCGGCGCCGACGCGCTCCTGATCGCGTCGAACAGCCTGCACAAGGCGGCCGACGCGGTCGCGGCGGCGACGACGCGGCCCTTGATCCACATCGCCGACGCGATCGGCGCGCAACTGGCCGCGCAGGGCGTGAAAACGCTGGCGCTCTTGGGCACCCGCTCGACCATGGAAGGGCCGTTTATCCGGACGAGGTTGGCCGAGCGCTGGGGCATCGCGACGCGCGTGCCAGACGACGCCGCGCGCCGCGCCGCGATCGACCGCGCGATCTACGACGAGCTCGCGCAGGGCCAGCTGCGGCCCGACACGCGCGCCGCCCTGCTCGCCGACGTCGCCTCGCTGCAAGCCGGCTGCGACGCGCTGCTGTTGGGCTGCTCGGAGCTGCCGCACGCGATCCGGCAAAGCGACGTGACGCTGCCGCTGTTCGAGAGCACCGACTTGCACGTCGCGGCGGCGCTCGACTTCATGCTCGGCGCCGCTTGAGCGGCCCGCGCGCTACAATGCCGGCCATGAACACCCCGCTTCCCGCCCTTTTCCTGATGGGCCCGACCGCGTCGGGCAAGACGGCGCTGGCCGTCGCGCTGGCGCAGGCGCTCGACGGCGAGGTGATCAGCGTCGACTCGGCGCTGGTCTACCGCGGCATGGACATCGGCACCGCCAAGCCGACCCGCGCCGAGATGGCCGGCGTGCCGCACCACCTGATCGACGTCATCGACCCGACCGACGCCTACTCGGCCGCGCAGTTCCACGCCGACGCGATGGCCGCGATCGCCGACATCGCCTCGCGCGGCAGGCTGCCCATCCTCGCAGGCGGCACCATGCTCTACTTCAAGGCGCTCGAGGAAGGCCTGTCCGACCTGCCGCAGGCCGACCCGGCGCTGCGTGAGCGGCTCGACGCCGAGGCGGCCGAGCGCGGCTGGCCGGCGCTGCACCAAAGGTTGGCCGAGGTCGACCCTGTGACCGCCGCGCGGCTCGCGCCGGCCGACAGCCAGCGCATCCAGCGCGCGCTGGAAATCTGGGAGCTGAGCGGCCGGCCGATGTCCGAACTGATCGCGCGCGGCCGCGAAGGCGCGCCGACGCTGAATCTGCTCAAGCTCGCGCTCTTGCCCGCCGAGCGCGCCTGGCTGCACGCGCGCATCGCGCTCAGGTTCGAAAAAATGCTCGACGCCGGCCTGCTCGACGAGCTCGTCGCGCTGCGCCAACGTTGGCCGAGCCTGTCGCTCGACTTGCCGTCGATGCGCTGCGTCGGCTACCGCCAGGCCTGGGAATACCTCGACGGCCGCATCGGCCGCCAGACGCTGATCGACACCGGCGTCGCCGCGACGCGCCAGCTCGCCAAGCGCCAGCTGACCTGGCTGCGCGGCATGGACAACCTCGTCGCGATCGACTGCCAGCAGGCCGAGCTCGTGACGCCGGCGCTGGCCGCCGCGCGCGCCTGGCGCGAGCGCGCTTGTCCGGGTTGCTAACGCGGGTTACCATAACGCGCATGAACGATCAATCCGCCATCAGCAACCCGAGCTTCAAGGCCTGCGAGGACGCCATCGGCCTCGTCGCGCGCCGGCTGCCCGGCGTGCCGCAGCAGGAAGTGCTGCTGACCCGCCTCTACTTCCACGTGCAGGGCCAGCTGACCGACTACTTCAACGCCGGTCTCAGGGAACACGGCATCAACGACACCATCTGGATGGCGCTGATGATGCTGTACACGCGGCCGGACGAGACGGTCTACCCGTCCGACCTGTCCGACTCGCTCGCCTTCTCGCGCACCAACGCGACGCGCGTCGTCGACGAGCTGGTCCAGCAAGGCTGGGCGGTGCGCGAAGCGTGCGCCGACGACCGGCGCAAGACCAAGCTCATCCTCACCGCCGCCGGGCGCGCCTTCATCGAGGGGCTGATTCCGTCGCGCCACGCGCACATGCGCGAATTGTGGAGCGGCTTTTCCGACACCGAGAAGGTCGCGATGGAAAGCCTGCTGCGCAAACTGCTCGCCCGCCTCGGCGGCTGACCCCCTTCCCTAAACGCCAAAACGGCTCGGCCAACCGCAAAGGTTGGCCGAGCCGTTTTGGCGTCGGCGTCTCTCGCGCAAAAACCTCAAAAGCATATTATTTATGTGTTATTGATGACTTCAAATAACGCAATCATCATTCTTTCCGACAAGAGGTGACGGGACGCACGCCCCGCGTACAGGAGACCGCCCATGCCCGACAGCGCCGCCCCGCAGCGGGCCCACCCGCGCCGCGCGCAACTGGCGCGCCTCACCGTCGTCTTCGCCGCCGCCGGCCTCGCCTGGGGCGCCTACTGGCATCAGGTCTTGCGCCACGGCGAGTCGACCGACAACGCCTACGTCGGCGGCAACCTGGTGCCGGTCAACGCGCAGGTCGCCGGCACGGTGACCACCGTCGCGGTCGACAGCACCGACTGGGTCAGGGCCGGCGACGTCGTCGTCAGGCTGGACCCGGCCGACGCCGTGCTCGCCTTCGAGCGCGCCAAGGCCGAGCTGGCGCAGGCGGTGCGCGAATCGAAGAGCCGGCTGGCCGGTCAGGAGCAACTGGCCGCGCAGCTGGCCGCCCGCCGCGCCGAGCTGGCGCGCGCCGAGGGCGACCTGGCGCGTCGCGAGTCGCTCGGCCGACTCGGCATCATCGCCGCCGAGGAGTTGCAGCACGCGCGCGACCACGTCGTCGCGGTACGCGCCGCCGCCTCGGCCGCGCAGCAGGCGCTCCGGGCCAACCAGGTCCTGTTGCTGTCCGGCTCGGTGCAGCAGCAGCCGGCGGTCGCACGCGCCGCCGCGCAGCTGCGCGCGAGCTACCTGGCGCTCAAGCGCAACGACATCGTCGCGCCGGTGTCCGGCCTCGTCGCGCGCCGCACCGCCCAGGTCGGCAGCCAGGTCGCCGCCGGCACGCCGCTGATGGCGGTGGTGCCGATGCACGAGATGTGGGTCGACGCCAACTTCAAGGAAACCCAGCTGCGCAACATGCGCATCGGCCAGCCGGCGACGCTGACGGCCGATCTGTACGGCGGCGCCGTCACCTACCGCGGCCGGGTCGCCGGCATGGCCGCCGGCACCGGCAGCGTGTTTTCCCTGCTGCCGGCGCAGAACGCGACCGGCAACTGGATCAAGGTCGTGCAGCGCGTGCCGGTGCGCATCGCGCTCGATCCGAAAGAACTGGCCGCGCACCCGCTGCGGCTCGGCCTGTCGATGAGCGT
The DNA here is from genome assembly GCF_004345725.1 of Crenobacter luteus. GTDB lineage: Bacteria > Pseudomonadota > Gammaproteobacteria > Burkholderiales > Chromobacteriaceae > Crenobacter > Crenobacter luteus. Next base: position 28,144 of record NZ_SLXG01000025.1, read on the forward strand.
GCGGGTCGACACGCGCGACACGCGCGGCGCGGTGCTGAGCGCCGCGCCGCGCACCGCGCCGGCCTTCGTGTCGCGCGTCTACGAGGACCAGCTCGCGGCGGTCGACCGGGTGATCGCCGACATCGTCTCGGCCAACCTCGGCCAGGGCGCGCGGCGATGACGCCGCCGCTGGCCGGCGCGCCGCGCGCCTGGGTGACCGCAGCGCTGTCGCTGGCCGCCTTCATGCAGGTGCTGGACAGCACCATCGCCACCGTCGCGATCGCGACCATCGCCGGCGACCTCGGCGCGTCGGCCAGCCAGGGCACCTGGGTGATCACCTCCTTCGCCGTCGCCAACGCGATCTCGGTGCCGGTCTCCGGCTGGCTGGCGCGCCGCGTCGGCGAGGTCAGGCTGTTCCTCGTCGCGACGCTCGGCTTCGTCGCCGCCTCGTGGCTGTGCGGCGTCGCCCCCAGCCTCGAGGCGCTGATCGCCTGTCGCGTGCTGCAGGGCGCGCTCGCCGGCCCGGTGATCCCACTGTCGCAAAGCCTCTTGCTGGCCGCCTACCCCGACGACAAGAAGGGCATGGCGCTCGCGCTGTGGTCGACGCTGGTGATCGTCGCGCCGGTCTGCGGCCCGGTGCTCGGCGGCTGGATCGCCGACCGCTGGCACTGGGGCTGGCTCTTCTTCATCAACGTGCCGCTCGGCCTGCTGTGCAGCGCCGTCGCCTGGCGGCTGCTGCACGGCCGCGAGACGCGCGTGGAGGCGCAGCCGGTCGACCGCGTCGGCCTGGTCCTCTTGGTGCTCGGCGTCGGGGCGCTGCAGCTGCTGCTCGACCGCGGCCGCGAGCTCGACTGGTTCGAGTCGGCCGAGATCGTCGCGCTGGCCGTCGTCGCCGTCGTCGCGCTCGCCTACCTGCTCGTCTGGGAGCGTCACGAGCCGCACCCGGTGCTCGCGCTCGCGCTGTTCCGCCGCCGCAACTTCACCGTCGGCGTGGTCGCGACCAGCGTCGGCTTCCTGCTCTACCTCGGCGCCGAGGTGCTGATCCCGCTGCTGCTGCAGACGCAGCACGGCTACACCGCCGAACGGGCCGGGCTCGCGGTCGCGCCGGTCGGCCTGCTGCCGGTGCTGCTGTCGCCGCTGATCGGGCGCTACGTCGGCCATGTCGACCTCCGCTGGCTGGTGACGGCGAGCTTTCTGGCCTTCGCCGCCTGCTTCGCGTGGCGCGCGACGAGCTTCCTGCCCGGCATGGCGTTCGAGACGGTGGTGTGGCCGCAGCTCGCGCTCGGGCTCGCGGTCGCCGGCTTCTTCATGCCGCTGACGGCGATCAGCTTCGCCGGTCTCAGGCCCGAAGAAATCGCCGGCGCGGCGGCCCTGGCCAACTTCCTCAGGACGCTCGCCGGCTCGATCGGCGCGTCGGGGGTCGGCGCGCTGTGGGAACGCCGCGAGGCGCTGCACCACGCGCGGCTGGCCGAGCTGGCCGGCCGCCTCGAACCCGACGCGCTGCACGGCCTGGCCATGCAGGACTGGGGCGCCGCGCAGGCGGACGGGCTGCTCGCGCGCGAGATCGCGCGCCAGGCCGCCTTCATCGGCGCCAACGAGATCTTCTGGGGCTCGGCGCTGCTGTTCCTGCTGTTGATCGCGCTGGTGTGGCTCGCGCGCCCGCCGTTCGGCCGCGCGCCGGCCGGGGCGGCGCACTGAAGCCGACGCGAAAACGGCTCGGCCAACCCGTGACGGTTGGCCGAGCCGTTCGTGCATAGCCGGTCGGGCCTACAGTTTCCACTCCAGTCCGGCGTAGAAGGCGCGGCCGTCGCCCGGCAGGAACTGCGCGGCGTCCTGGCCACCGGCGTCGCGGATGACGCCGGTGGTCGCCGCGTACTTCTCGTCGGTCAGGTTGCGGCCCTCGACGAACCAGCCCAGGCCCTTGCTCACCTCGCGGCCGACCTTCAGGCCGAGCAGCGTGTAGCGGTCGGCGAACAGCGTGTTCGCCAGGTCGACCGCGTACGACGACGGCGACAGCTCGACGTTGGCCGAGACGTAGTAGCCGGCGCCGAAGCGCTGCGTCAACTCGCTCTTGAAGAAGGTCTCGGGCACGCCGGCGAGCCGCTTGTTGCCGTACGTCGCGTCGCCGTCGAAGCGGAAACGGTTGAGCAGCAGCGCGTTGCGCCACGCAAGCCCCTCAGCCGGCCACGCGGTGACGCCCAGCTCCAGCCCCCGGTGGCGGGTGCGCGGCACGTTGAAGGTCAAGGTCGCGTTGTTCGGCATGGCCTGCGCCAAGAGCTCGTTCTTCACTCGCGCGTCGTAGACGCTGGCGTCCCACTCGATGGGCAAGGCGCCGTCGAGACGGCCGCGCGAGCCGATTTCGACGGTACGCGCGGTCTGCGCCTCGAGACCGGCGTTGATCACGTAGCTGCTCATCTCGGACAGGCTGGGCGGCTCGAAGCTGCCCGACCAGTTCGCATAGAGCTGCGCGCCGTTGTCGAACTCGCGCACGAGGCCGAGCTTGGGGCTGAAGTTCCGGTAGGTCTGATCGAAGCTCGCGTCGGCCTGGCCGGTCGGAATGTAGCTGTCGTCGAGCCGGCGGCGCGACTGGCTCCACTGGCCGCCGACGATGGCGCGCCAACCCGGCGCGAAATCGTGCTCGTTGTCGACGTAAACGTCGAGGTTGCTGGCCTTCTGCAGGCTCTCGTCGAGCTTGGCGCCGCGCTGGCCGCCGACGTTGGCCGAGTTCTGGCTCGACGTGCGGCCCCAGCTCGGCGCGACGCCGACGGTGAAACGGTTGGCACGGCCGGCCAGCGGCGCGTCGCTGACCAGGCGTGCCTCGGCGCCGCTGTCCTCGTTGGTCTGGTCGATCACCTGATAGATCGGGTGGAACAGCGTCTTTCGTGCGTAGAAGGCCGACAGCTCGAGCTGTACGTCGCCGGCGTGCCACACGGTCCGGTTCGACACGCGCCGCAGGTCGACGTCGCGCTTCTGATCGCCGGCGACCGAGCCCGCGTTGGCCTGGCGCGGGTTGGCGTTCAGTTGCGCGCGGCTCAGGCTGCCCGGCAATTCGGAGTTGCTGTGCGCGTCGACGACGAAGAAGCGCGTCTCAAGCTCCGGCGCAAGGCGCCAGCCGACGTTGGCGAACAGCCGGTGGCCATCCTGGTCGGCGTGGTCGCGGAAGCCGTCCTGGCCGAAATGGCTGAGGCTGACGTAGCCGTCGAGCTCGCCCGAGACGCCGCCGCCGGCGAGCTGCGCGCGCCGGTAGCCGAAGCTGCCCCCCTCGGCGCGGGCGAGGAAGGCCGGCGCGTCGCGGCCGGAGCGCGACACGTAGTTGATCGCACCGCCCAGCGTGGTCGCGCCGTAGCGCAGCGCGTTGGCGCCACGGTAGACCTCGACGTAGCGCGCGGCCAGCGGCTCGAGCGCCTGGAAGTCGGCGCCACCGTCGGCGAGGTTGAGCGGCACGCCGTCCTGCATCAGCTTGACGCCGCGCATGTGGAAGGTGCGCTGCAGGCCCGAACCGCGGATGCTCAGCCGCGCCTCCTCGGCGCCGAAGCGCGGCTGCACGAACACGCCGGTGGCGTAACCCAGCGTATCGGCCACCGTCGCCTGGCGGCCGCTGCGTTCGGCGTCGACGTCGACGAAGCCGGCGCCGCCGGGCACGCGCGCCAGCTCCTCGCGCGCCGCCGCGATCGACGGCAGCGACAGCGCCGGCGTCGTCCGCTCGGCCCTGACCTCGACGTCGGGCAGCACCGCCTCGTCGCCCCACGCGCCGTGACCGATCGCCATCAGCGCGGCCGCCAGCGGCAGGCGCCGCCAGCGGCGTGCATTTCTTGTCTGCTTCATGTATCCCCCGATGCGTTTTCTCGTAATGTGTCGTCGTCGGGGCATTCTAGAAGGCGCGCACCGGGCCGCCGATGCGACATGGTGTCGCATCGGCATCGAACCGGATAAGGGCTCGGCCCGTCGTACCCGGCAAGGAACCGCACGCCGGCCGACGCGTCGCCCGGCGCGCAAGAAAGCGCATCGTGGCGTCGCCCCGCGATCGACCGTGCCCCCAGGCCGCATCGCGATCGTCCGGGGGCTGACGGACGACCACTCGCGCCATCCGAGGGAAGCTGCGGCCTCCTTGCCCCACCGCGGCGGTAGCCGTGGCGGGGCAAGCGCGGTACGATTACGCCTTTGGCTGGCCTGACGACCACGGAGTCACACCGCACCATGACGCAAAAACCGGAAACCGCCCTGGGCGCCGCCCTGAAGTCGGCGGTCCAGACCCTCAGCAAGAAGAAACAGACCGAGATGATCGCCGATCATCTGTACAGCAAGTACGCGGTCTTCAAGCAGTTTCGCCCGCTGGCGATCGGCATCCACGAAGTGCTGATCGCCGAGCTGTCGCAGTTCGACCCGGCGCTGGTGACCCGCGTGCTCACCAACCACTGCAAGAAACCGCGCTACCTGAAGTCGCTCGCCAAGGGCGGCAAGCGCTACGACCTCAAGGGCCGCGAAACCGCGGTGATCAGCGAGGAAGAAAAGGCCGAAGCCCAGCAGCGCTACGACGCGCTGGCCGACAAGCCGGCCGCCAAACCGGTCCCCGCCGCCACCCCGGCCCCGGCCCCGGCCACCGCAGAAGCGCCCAGCGCAGAATAAACCGGCCCGCCAGCCGAACGCAGCGGCCCGCCTTGCAGCGGGCCGTTTTCACACCATGCGTTATATTTTAAATTATATTTCGAACCCGTATACTGACCCCACCGCCCATCCGACGGAGCCGCACGCGATGCCCCGCCTCACCATCCGACTCGTCAAGCCGCAGTACACGCCGGTCGACGCCCGCGAATTCGAGATCAACTTCCGCCGTGCGCTGATCGAGCACTTCGGCTCGGAAGATTCGACCACCTTCGCCAAGTGGGCGCACGACTACGCGCTCGAGCAACTGCGCGGCTACCCGACCGGCATCGACGAGGCCGACCAGTTGATCGACGCCTGGCGCGAGGCCGAAGCGCGCGCGCACTGCCTGGCGTTCGAGGAATGGATGCGCTGCGTACCCGAGCCGGTGTTCGAGGTCGGCCTCGAGCACTAGCCGCCATTCAGCCCCCCCTGCGCGCGCAAACGTGCGATCGCCGCGTCGATACGCGGCATCAATTGTGCAGCGCTCGAACGGCGCGGCAGCGCGCTCGCGGCCTCCGGCGCGGCGATGGCCTGACCGCAGGCAGCCAGCTGAGCGAGCCGCTCCAGCCTGTAGCGGCCCGCGCCGCAATCCAGCGCAACCGGGTCGAGGCGCTCACGCGCCGCACGCGCATCAGGGTTTCGCCATCGGTGATGCGTTTGAGCACGCCGTCCTCGGCCAGGATCCTCCCCCTCTGCGCATCGACGCTGCCACCGAGCATACCGAGGACGCGCGCCGCGCAAGTCGGCAAAGCGCCGCCAACTCAAGCCCACTCGATAAAGCGCCCTCGCGTGGAAAAACACGGGCGCCGCCCAAACCAGTCCGCGTAACACGAATTGTCGCCCCCTCGCGGCTGTGCGCGTCGTCGGCAGCACGCCGTCGATCTGTCTCGCCGAGCAGAACATTCTGAAAACCGCGAACGATAGTAACGCGTAAAGACATCATGAGCCGTACAAAAAAAGGCAAGGCTATCTCAGCCTTGCCCTTCCACGCCGATGCCCCGTCAGGGCAAACGCGCGTCACCGACTCGCTCAGGAAAGCTTCTCCAGAATCGCGTCGATCTTGGCAGCAATACCCACCGCCTGCTGTTCGGTCGCCAGTGCGCGCAGGTCGACCAGATCATTCTTGATTTCCCCGACAAGGTGCTGAACCTCGTTGACCGCCAGATTCCGCATGTTGAAGGTATCAGCCAGCGACAGTTTGTTCTCTTCCATGGAACGTCTCCTTTTATAGCTTTGGGTTCGGGCGCTGATCACGCCACTCTAAGAATATCTTCTAAAGAAGCATTTTTCCAGCATGCTCTTGTCCGCTCCTGATCGAACGACCCGCCCACCCTGCCGACCGATCAGTTCGACACAGAATATGCCACAAAATGTCTCATCACCAAGAAATATTGCATAAAATTAGTTGAGCGTCTGAAAACAGAGACAGCCAGCACGAACGACAGCAACGTTCATGACTGGCACACTCACCCATCTTTAAATTTTCTTTATCAAAAGGAATATTGATCTATCCGACGTCCCCCGTTTCCGGCGACGTCGCAAAGCGACGACGCCCCGAGCATGGGCTCGGGGCGTGGTCTTGAGGGGCGTCTGGCGGTGACCTACTTTCACACGGGAACCCGCAC
>NZ_SLXG01000026.1 GCF_004345725.1 Crenobacter luteus
TGCTCTTCCGTGAACCGCTTCTTCAAGTCCGTTCTCCTCGTATAAAACGAACTTTACTAAGTTTCAGGTGGCCCTGTTTAGGGGGAGCAGGTCAGAACGTCAGGTAGGCCTCGGCGAGCTTGCGCGTGCCGTGCTTGTCGACGTTCTTGTCGACCACCGCGACCGACGGCTCGGCAAGGATGGACAGCGACGGCGCGACGATGTCGAACTGATCCGGCCCCAGCTCCTTGACCGCCAGCACCGCCTCGTTCTCCCACGACAGCAGCACGTCGCCGATGCCGCGCTTGGTGAAGGTCAGCGTCGCGCCGCGCGCGCCGGTGTCGAGCACCGGTACGTTCTTGAACAGCTGGGCGACGAAGGCGCGCGCACGCGCCTCGTCGCCGTGGTGTTTCTTCAGCGCGTAGCCCCAGGCGGCCAGGTAGTTCCAGCGCGCGCCGCCCGAGGTCTTCGGGTTCGGCGTGATCACCTGCACGCCCGGCCGGGCCAGGTCGTCCCAGTCGCGGATCTGCTTCGGATTGCCCTTTCTGACCAGGAACACGATGGTCGACGTGTACGGCGCGCTGTTGTTCGGCAGGCGTGTCTCCCAGCGCTTGGGCAGCAGGCCGTGGTCGGCCAGCGCGTCGATGTCGTAGGCCAGCGCCAGCGTCGCGACGTCGGCCGCCAGGCCGTCGATAATGGCGCGCGCCTGCTTGCCCGAGCCGCCGTGCGACTGCTTGAAGCTGACGTCCTCACCGCTCTGCTTTTTCCATTCGGCGGCGAAGGCGCGGTTCACGTCCTGGTAGAGCTCGCGGGTCGGGTCGTACGAGACGTTGGTCAGCGTGACGGCGTGCGCGCCGGTGGCGAACAGGGCGGCGGTCGCTGCCCACGAGAGACGTTTCAGCAAGGCATGCATGGCGGGCTCCGGGTGGTATGGGTTTGAGTCGGGCCCAGTCTAAACACGCTTGTTTAAGTTTAAAAAGGAATAAAAAACTATTTTTTAATAACAATTAGAACTTTGTTCTGTCGTTTTTTATTTCAGAAAAGAATTAAGTAATTTATTTTTATTCTTTTTTATCCGTTTCTGTCGTGCCAAGCTGACGGCATCGCCATCGTCACAGGAGCGCGTCATGACGCTATGCCGTCCCCCTTTTCCGGTCGTCGTGCAACCGGGCTGGAAGAATTCCGGCGCCGCGCACTGGCAAAGCCACTGGCAAGTCGCGCTCGGTGCCCGTCGCGTGCACAACCGCGACTGGTACGCGCCGCGGCTCGGCGACTGGCTCGCCGGCCTCGACGCCGCACTCGACGCGGCCGGCGAGCCGGCGCTGGTGATCGCGCACAGCCTCGGCTGCGTGACGCTCGCGCATTACGCACGCCGTCATCCGCACCGCGTCGCCGCCGCCGTGCTGGTCGCGCCGGCGGACGTCGAGCGCGCCGGCGCGCCCGAACAGATCGCCGGCTTCGGCCCTATCCCGCGCGAGCCGCTGCCGTTCCCGTCGCTACTGATCGCCAGCGACGACGACCCGTTCTGCCGCGCCGAACGCGCGCAAAGCTTGGCCGGGCACTGGGGCAGCGAGCTGGTGTGGCTCGCCGGCGCCGGCCACATCAACGCCGACTCCGGCCACGGCCCGTGGCAAGAAGGGCTAGAGCTGCTGGACGACTGGCTCGCCGGCCGCCTTGCCGCCTGAACGGCGGACATAAAAAACGGGGCGCCATGCGCCCCGTGCTGCCAGCCGTTTCCGCCGCGTTACTGCGCGGCGGAAGCGGCCGGTTTTTTCGCGTGCACCGCCTTCTTGGCGTGGTGCATCTTGGCCTTGTGCGTTTTTTCCGCGGCCGGCTTGGCCGTCGCTTTTTGCATGGTGGTCGCCGCCGGCTTGGACGCGTAGGCCTTCGCCTCGGCCGCGAAACCGGACAGGGAGGTCATGCCCAGCGCGCAGGCCAGACCGATGATGGCAAGACGTTTCATGCTGCTTCTCCTTAACAGAAGGACGATTCGTGGACCGGGGGGCCGACGTCGACCTCACCCTTGCTATCAGGCTAGCCGTCCCAGCCGCCGCCTTCCGTATGCCTCTGGTGTCAGACGGTAAGCGGGTGTAACACCCGCCCGGCGCAGACCCCGCTTCGCGCCTGCCAAGGGCGCGGCAGCGGGTATAATGGCCGCTCGCCCCGATCCAGAGTTTTCTTGGCATGACCCGCAACGACCAACTCTCCCGCCTCTTGCCGCAGCGCTTCGCCAACGGCACCCAGATCCGCCGCTTCGCCAAACCCTGCCCGCGCTGCGGCGGGACGGTCGAGGCGCGCGACATGGAAGGCCAGATGATGATGCTCGACCAGAAGCTGTTCCTGGCCGCGCACGCAGCCTGCCCGCACTGCGACCACCGCTTCGGCGTCGCCTGCGCGATCACCGCCGACAAGCGCGTACACCGCGTACGGCTGCCGATGTGGCTGTACAAGCTGTGGATGAAGAGCAACGCGCGCCGCGGCGTGACCATCGTGCCGGCCGACCCGCAATGGCAAGGCGAGGAAGACGACGCGCCGCCGCCGGTGCCGTCGATCGCCGACGCCGAGCTGAGCTTCGACGACGCGATCGTCGGCCGCTTCCAGGGCGAGGCGATCCCCGAGGCGTGCGAGTGGCAGGGCCGCCGCTACCGCTTCGAACGCGTCGTCCAGCCCGGCCTGCCGGCCCAGTGCGCCGCGCACGAGATCCTGGTCCGCGCGCACCTCGTCTACGCGCTCGAGGATGCGCCGCAGCCGGCCTGACGGCGCCTCAGGCGAAGTCGCCCCACAACGTCTGCAGCGCGGCGACCGCGGCCAGCGCGGCGGTCTCGGTGCGCAGGATGCGCTCGCCGAGCTTGAGCGGCGTCCAGCCGGCGGCCAGTGCCGACGCTTCCTCCCTCGCGCTCAGCCCGCCCTCGGGGCCGGCCAGGAGCGCGGCGCGCGTCGGCGCGCTGGCGAGCTTGGACAGCCGCTCGGTGCCCAAGGGCGACAGCATCAGCCGCGCGCCGTCCGGCTGCGCGCCGCGCAGCCATTCGTCGTAGCCGAGCAGCGGCCGCACCTCGGGGATGCGGTTGCGCCCGGACTGCTCGCACGCCGACACGACGATGTCCTGCCAGCGCGCGACGCGCTTGTCGGCGCGCTCGCCCGACAGCCGCACCACCGAGCGCTCCGACAATACCGGCTGGAACCATGCGACGCCGAGCTCGACGCCTTTTTGCAGCGTGAAGTCCATCTTCTCGCCGCTGGAGACCGCCTGCACCAGGCCGACCTCGAGCCGCGACTCGCGCTCGAGCGGCAGCGCCTGGGCGAGGCTGACCACCGCGCGGCGCTTTTCCAGCGCCAGCAGCGTCGCCGGCACCTCGCCGCCCCGTCCGTTGAACAGCGTCAGCGCGTCGCCCTCCTTCAGGCGCAGCACCTGCACGTGGCGCAGTACCGGCTCGGGCAACTCGAAGGGCGTGCCGGCTTCCAGCGCGGCGTCGACAAAAAACCTTGGCATCGTAGTATTGAAACTCGGGGGCAATAACGCTATTTTGCGGTGTTTCCCTTCAACGCAACAACCGCTCTGCACGGCCGTGCCCTACCCGCGCGCGACCGGCCGCCACGACATACAAAGGAGATTGGGGATGCAGGTGGTCGACCAGGTGATCCGCGTCGTGCGCGACGTCGCCCAGACCGAAGTGATGCCGCGCTTCTTGCGCGTCGGCAAGAACCGCAAGGAAGACGGCAGCCTGTTCACCGAGGCCGACCTCGCCAGCCAGGCCGCGCTCGAGCGCCTGCTGCCGACCATCCTGCCGCACCCGGTGCTCGGCGAGGAGATGAGCGCCGCCGAACAGCAGGCGCTGTGGGACGCCAACCGCGACGGGCTGTGGGTGGTCGACCCGATCGACGGCACCACCAACTTCGTCAACGGCCTGCCCTACTTCGCGATCTCGGTGGCGCTGATCGTCGCCGGCCGCGCCGAGGTCGGCGTCGTCTACAACCCGGCCAGCGGCGAAATGTTCTACGCCCAGCGCGGCCAGGGCGCGCACCTGAACGGCATGGCGCTGCCCTTGAAGAAGGCGGCCAACCCGATGGGCGACGCGATCGCCGCGGTCGACCTCAAGTACCTGCGCTCGGGCCGGCTCGCCAGCCGGCTGCTGTCGGTCGCGCCGTTCTCCAGCCAGCGCAATATGGGCGCCTCGACGCTAGACTGGTGCTACCTCGCCGCCGGTCGCTACGACCTGTACGTGCACGGCGGCCAGAAACTGTGGGACTACGCGGCCGGCGCCGTCATCCTCGAGGAAGCCGGCGGCGGGCTCGCGCGGCTCGAGGACGACGACTTCTGGAGCGGCCCGGTCTGGCAGCGCTCGGCGCTCGCCGCCTTCGACACCGAGCTGTTCGGCCAGTGGCGGCGCTGGGTGCGCAACAACCAGTAAGCCGTCGCGGGCGGCGCCCGGCATGGCGACATGAAAAGGCTCGGCCAACCCTGAAAGGTTGGCCGAGCCTTTTCTGTATTCCGCTTCAGGCCGACTTGGCCGCCGGCCGCGCCGGCTGGCGCTTGTAGTCGCGCCAGCCGGCGACGCTGTAAAGCAGCAGCGCGCCCCAGATCAGCACAAAGCCGGCCAGCCTCGCCGCGCCCAGCGGCTCGTGGTAGAGCCACACGCCGAGCAGGAACTGGATCGTCGGCGACAGGTACTGGATCACGCCGAGCGTCGCCAGCTTCAGCCGCCGCGCCGCGCCGGCGAAGAACAGCAACGGCACGGTGGTGACCAGGCCGGCGCCGACCAGCAGCGCGACCGTCGCCGGCGGACTGTCGAGGATGGCCGCCTCGCCGCGGCCGGCCAGCGCCGCGAGGCCGGCCAGCGCCCACGGCGCCAGCAGGAAGGTCTCGAGCGCCAGCCCCTCGAGCGAGGCCAGCTTGGCCGTCTTCCTCAGCAGGCCGTACAGCGCGAAGGTGACGGCGAGCAACAGTGCGATCCACGGCACCTGGCCGACGCCGAACGACAGCCAGGCGACGCCGGCGGCCGCCAGCGCGATCGCCGCCTTCTGCACGCGCGACAGCCGCTCGTGCAGGAACAGCGCGCCGAGCGCGACGTTCATCAGCGGGTTGATGTAGTAGCCGAGGCTGGCCTCGACGACGCGCTCGTGGTTGACCGCCCAGATATAGGCCAGCCAGTTGATCGACAGGCACAGCGACGAGGCGGCGAACAGCGCGAGCACGCGCGGCTGGCGGAAAGCGCGCAGCACGACGCGCTGGGTGCCGAGCGCGACGAGCAGCACGGCCAGCAAGAGCGCCGACCAGACGATGCGGTGGGCGAGGATCTCGAGCGCCGACACCGCCGCGAGCGGCTTCCAGTACAGCGGGAACAGCCCCCAGCACAGGTAGGCGCCGAAGGCGAAGCCGACGCCGCGGACGGCGTCGGCGTGTTGCGGATGGGAGGAAGACATGGGCAATCGCCGGGAACGGTTTACGCCGTGACTATACCGGTCGGGATGGTTTTCCGACAGCGCCAGGCCCGCGCCGGCGCCTCAGCCGAGGGTAATCGCCAGATAGCCGAGGTAGAGCGCGCCGTTGACGAACAGATGCCACACCTTGATGCGGCCGGCGTGCCAGCGCAGCCACGCCGCGCCGGCCAGCGTCAGGGCGACGCCGGCGAACACTTCCTTCTGTGGCACCCACGGCGTCAGCGCGATGCCGATCGCCGGCAGCAGCGTGCCCTGAAACACCATCGCGCCGGTGATGTTGCCGAAGGCCAGCGTGTCCTTGCGCTTGCGGATCCACAGGATGGAATTGACCTTCTCCGGCAGCTCGGTCGCGATCGGCACGATCATCAGCGACAACCACAGCGCCGAGACGCCGATCAGCTTCGAGGTCGTCTCGACGTGGGCGATGAAGCCGTAGGCGCCGTAGACCAGCAGCGCGAGCGCGCCCGCCAGTTGCGCGACGATGGTCGCCCCGTTGCCCGGCAGGCCGAGGCGCGCGAGGAACATCGCGTCGCCGGCCTCGGTACCGTGGCCGCCGTGCACCAGCGCGGCCGAGGCCCTCAGCGTCGCGAGGATGTAGACGAAATACAGCAGCACGAGGCCGGCCGACAGCGTCGCGCGCACCGCCGGCTGCTCGTGCGGCACGAACATCGCGACCGCCGCGAGGCCGAAAGCGGCGATAAAGGTGTTCAGGTCGCGCACGAAGCCGCTCTTCTCTGGCGCCAGCCGGCCGGACACGCCGCGCTTTTTCAGCGCGAACAGCGCCATCAGGCACACCGACAGCGTCGACAGCATCAAGGGGGCGCCGAGGATGGCGCCGACGCCGATCTCCTCGGCAACGCGCGCGTTGCCGCCCTTCATGCCGCCGAAAATCGCCAAGAGCGGCACCAGCGTCTCGGGCAGCGCGGTACCGATGGCGGCGAACAGCGAGCCGGTCACCCCCTCGGAAATCTTCAGCTTCTCGCCCAGGTGTTCGAGCGCGTTGGTGAACAGCTCGGCAGCCAGCAGGATCAGCAGCAGCATCACAAGCAGTGCGCCCAGTTCGGAGAGCATCGGTTCGGACCCCTTCATTCGGAAGCTGTTCACGACGACGTAAAACGCGTCGAGCATGCGCCTTTCGCCGCCGGCTGACAACGACGCGCCAATAAGGAAAGGGCGCCACGGTTGCCCGTGGCGCCCTTATCGGGGTGCTGTCTTTGCAGCGCTTCTTTACAGTTTCTCCGTAAACCTGTGCGTGGTGCAGATGACCTCTTTTCGCGCCGGCCCCGCGGGCGGGCGGAAACGGAACTTCATTCCACGGCCGTAACGATATCCTTACTGAAGCCCTTTTCGCAATACTTGCATTTCAGTTTGATGTCGTTCGTCTGCTCGCTGACGTAAAAAAAGCTGTCGACCGGCTCGACGTGCGAGATGCAGTTCGAGTTCGGGCAGGCGAAGATGCCCTCGATCGTCGCCGGCATCGCAAGCTTATGTTTCTTCACGACTTCCGAATCGCGGATCACGTTGACGGTCGCCTTGGGCGCGAACAGCGCCAGCTCGTTGGCCTGCGCCTCGGTCAGTTCGACGTTCTCGACCTTGATCAGGTCCTTGGCGCCCATGTGGCGCGAGCTCAGGTTGAAGCCGACGTTCACGCGTTCGCCGAGCTCGGCCAACTTGAACAGGCGCAGGATACGCAGGCCCTGTCCGGCCGGGATGTGGTCGATCACGGTGCCGTTTTTCAGGCCTTCGACGGTGCGGGTGATGGTCATCTCGTGGTTCCTTCCGCAATTCAGACGGTTTCGTTCAGCACCAGCGACAGCAGCGCCTGGCGCGCGAACACGCCGTTCTTGGCCTGCTCGAAGTAGTAGGCGTGCGGACTCGCGTCGACCGCGGTCTCGATCTCGTCGACGCGCGGCAAGGGGTGCAGGATCTTCATATTGTCGCGCGCGCCCTTGAGCATGTCCTCGCGCAGCACGAAGCGGCCCTGGATCTTCTGGTAGTCGGCCTCGTCGAAGCGCTCCTTCTGCACCCGGGTCATGTAGAGCACGTCGACCTCGGGGATCACCTCCTCGATGGTCTCGGCCAAGGTATAGCTGACGCCGCGCTCGGCCAACATCTCGCAGATGTAGTCGGGCATCGCCAGCGCCTCGGGGCCGACGAAGTAGAAGCGGCAGCCGAACAGCGACAGCGCCTGCGCCAGCGAGTGCACGGTGCGGCCGTACTTGAGGTCGCCGACGAAGGCCAGCGACAGCCCCTCGAGCGTGCCCTGCGTCTCGCGGATGGTGAACAGGTCCAAGAGCGTCTGCGACGGGTGCTGGTTGGCGCCGTCGCCGCCGTTGATCACCGGCACCTCGGAGAATTCGCTCGCCAGCCGCGCGGCGCCTTCCTTGTGGTGACGCATCACGATCGCGTCGGCGTACGAGGAGATGATGCGGATCGAGTCCGACAGCGTCTCGCCCTTCTTGGTCGAGGTGTTGCTCGCGTTGTCGAAGCCGATCACGCGGCCGCCGAGGCGCTGGATCGCGGTCTCGAACGACAGGCGGGTGCGCGTCGACGGCTCGAAGAAGCAGCTGGCGATCAGCCGGCCCTGCAGCAGGTCGTCGCGCGGCGACGCCTTCAGACGCGCGGCGGTGTCGACGATCAGTTCGAGTTCTTCGCGGGAAAAGTCCGGGATGGACAGGATGTGCTTGCGAAACAGCGGGTTGGCCATGTCTTTAACGTCCTCGAGCTAGAGCCTGTGGTGAACCTGATCGCGGCGGCGCCGGGTGCGAAAGCGCCCACGCGCGGCGGTGAGCCGGGCGTGGGCGGGTGCCGGACAAATCGCGGGCCATTGTAAACCCAAGCCCCCCTCGCTCCAACCGCTTTGTCGCGCGCCGCTCAGCGCGCGCGCGCCGCCTCCTCGCGCAGCCACGCGCACACCGCCGCCACCGCCGGCCGCTCCTCGGCGCCGGGCCGCGTCAACAGGTGGTAGCGATAGGGGCCGCGCACCGCGAGGCCGCCGAACAGCGGCGTCAACAGGCCGGCGCGCACCGCGTCGCCGAGCGTCGCGTGGCTGGCGATCGCGACGCCCTGCCCGGCCATCGCCGCCTCCAGCGTCAGGTAGGTGTGCGAGAACAGGTGGCCGGACAGCCTTCTGGGCGGCGTCACGCCGACCGCGCGCAGCCAGCGCGGCCAGTCGATCTGCGCCGGGATCTCGGGGACGATCTCGTCGTGCAGCAAGGGCACGCGCCGCTCGACCAGCTCGGCCGGCTGGCACAAGGGCGCGCGCGCGGCGAGGAAGGCGCGGCTGGCGACCGCGACGAAGTCCTCCTCGATCAGCACCTCGGCCGCGAGGCCCGGGTAGGGGCCGGGGCCGAGCCGGATCGCCACGTCGGCCTCGCCGCGCGCCAGATCGACCGGCTGCACGCCGGCCAAGACGCGCACCTCGACCTCCGGGTGGCGCTCGGCCAACGTGGTCAGCCGCGGCATCAGCCAGCGGCTGACGAAGGACGGGATCGCGGTGACGGTGACGACGCGGTCGTCGTGGCGGCTCTTGAGCGCGCGCGTCGCGGTCTCCAGCTGCGCGAACAGCTCGGCGATAGCCATTGCATAGTCGCGGCCGGCGGCGGTCGGCAGCACGCCGCGCGCGTGGCGGTCGAACAGCCGCACGTCGAGCCAGGCCTCGAGCTGCTTGACCTGGTGGGCGACGGCGTTCGGCGTCAGCGCCAACTCCTCGGCGGCGCGCGCGAAGCCGCCGTGGCGCACCGCCGCCTCGAAGGCGCGCAGGCTGGACAGCGGGGGCAGGCGCATCAGGCTCAATCCTTTTGAGTCAATGCAGCAAAATTACCAGTTTGTGTGCAGCGCGTCACCGGCTCTAGGCTTGGAACATCGAGCGGCCCTGCAAGGGGCAGAGCCGCAAGTCCTTCTCGCCTCGGAGTCCCATCATGTCCCTGATCGGCAGTTTGCTGGTCGCCGGCTCGGCCGCCGGCTTCGGCAGCATGGCGCTGTTCGCGCACTACGCCTACGCCGACGGCGTCAACCCGGGCACGCTGACCTTCCTGCGCTTTCTGATCGGCGCGCTCTTGCTCGGCATCTGGGTGTGGGCGCGCGGCGTGCGCCTGCCGCGCGGCCGGGTGCTGGCCGCCTACGCGCTGATGGGCGGCGGGCTGTACTGCGTCGCCGCCTGGTGCTACTTCGCCGCGTTGCAGTACGCCAGCAGCGGCGTGGTCGCGCTGATGCTGTACACCTACCCGCTGTTCGTCGCCGGCATCGCGACGCTGACCGGCAACGAGCGCTTCGGCCGCCGCGAGCGGCTGGCGATGGCGCTGGCGGCGCTCGGGCTGGCGCTCGCGCTCGGCGGCGGCGGGCTCGGCCAACCTCTGGGCCTCGCGCTCGGCGTGCTGGCCGGCCTCTTGTACGCGGTGTATCTGGTCGCCGGCAGCCGGCTGGCCGACCGCTGCGACCCGTTCGCCGCCGCCTTCGTCGTGCTCGCGTCGGCCGCCGCGTCCAACGGCGCGATGGTCGCGCTCGGCGACGGCTTTTCGCTGCCCGCAGGCGAAAACGGCTGGCTGGCGGTGGTCGGCATCGGCCTGTTCTCGTCGGCGCTGGCGCTGGCCGCGCTGTTCGCCGGCATGCGCCGCCTCGGCGCGACGCGCGCCTCGGTGCTGTCGACGGTCGAGCCCCTGATCACGATCGCGCTCGGCTGCGTGTTCCTCGGCGAGGCGTGGACCGGCCTGCAGTGGCTCGGCTCGCTGGCCATCGTCGCCGCGGCGCTGGCGATCACGCTGCCGCGCAAGGCCGCGAGCGCCGCCTGAAGCCGGGCCTCGGCCAACAAAAAACGGACGGGAAAACCCGTCCGTTTTTTCGTGCCTGCCGGCCTCACAGCCGGAAGTTGCCGACCAGGCTTTCCAGCCTCGCCGACAGCGCGGTCAGCTCGGCGACCGCGGCGGCGACCTCGCCGACCGTCTCGCCGTTGGCCTGCGCCATGCCGCTGATGCGCTCGACGTGCTGCGCGATCTCGGCGCTGGCGCTCGACTGCTCGCGCGTCGCCGCGGCGATGTCGACCATGCGCGTCACCAGCTCGCCGGTACGCTCGCGCACGTGGCGCATCGACTCGTTCGCCTCGCCGGCGACGGCGACGCTGTCGTTCATCAGGCCGCTGGTGCGCTGCACCTCGCGCACCGCCTCGCGCGTCTCGTCGCCGATCGCGGTCACGATGCCGGAAATCTTCACCGTCGCCTCGGCGGTGCGCGCCGCCAGGCTCCTGACCTCGTCGGCGACCACCGCGAAACCGCGGCCCGATTCGCCGGCGCGCGCCGCCTCGATCGCCGCGTTCAGCGCCAGCAGATTGGTCTGCTCGGCGATGTCGCGGATCACCTGCACGATGCCGGTGACCTCTTGCGAACGTTGGCCGAGGCCGTTCATGCGCTCGGCCAGGCCCTTCATCGTGTCGTTGACGCGGCCGATGTCGCCGGCGACGCGCTCGACGACGCGCACGCTGTCGTCGGACAGCGCGCCGGTGTCGCGCGCCATCGCTTCGGCCTCGCCAGCGGTGTCGGCGATGTGCTGCACGCTGACGGTGACCTCTTCGACGCCGGCGGCGGTCGCGCTGGCGGCGTCCGACTGCCGCGCCGACGCGGCGCGCACCTCGTCGGCCGACGCGGCAAGCTGCGCGGCGGCGCGCGACACGGCGACGCTCTGCTCGCGCACGTCGACGAACATCGCGTGCAAGCTGGCGATGAAGCGGTTGAAGGCGTCGGCGGTGCGGCCGATCTCGTCGCGGTGGGCGACCTCGATGCGCGCGGTCAGGTCGCCCTGGCCGCTGGCCAGGCCCTCCATGGTGTCGGCCAGGCGATTGAGGGGGCGCGTCAACACGCGCACCACGGCGAACAGCGCGGCGAGGATGGCGATCAGCGCCACCGCGCCGATCGCGATCGCGCCGTTACGCACCTCGACCGCCGACGCGACGATGGCCGCGTCGGGCACGCTGACGCCGAAAGACCAGAACTGGCCGGTGTCGCCGATCGGGATCGGCGTAAAGAAGTGGGTGAAGCCGCCGTGCTCGAACACGAAGGGCTTGCCGGCCCTGACCGCGTCGAGGTGGGCGGCGAGCGCGTCGTCCGCGGCGACCGGCTTGCCGAGCAGGCCGGCGTCCGGGTTCACCACGTAGAGGCCGCCGGCCGACACCATCGCCACGTGGCCGGTCTGGTACGGACGGATCGCGCCGAAGCGCTTTTGCAGGTCGGCCAGCGACAGGTCGGCGGCGGCCACGCCGGCGAAGCGGCCGGCGGCGTCGCGGATCACCACCGCCAGCGAGCTCTCGAGCAGCTTGCCGTTCTGCACCTCGTACCAGTAGGGCTCGGTGATGGTGTCGCGGTTGCGCTGCTTGGGCACGTGGTAGAAGTCGCCCCAGCCCGGCTTCTCGTAGTCGGGCACGTAGGCCTCGGGGTTGGCGCGGTACTTTTCGAACTGCGCGACGCGGTCTTGGCTCATCATCACGTCGGCGCTCGCGCGGCCGGCGGCGTTCCTGGTCGCGTAGATGTTGTAGCGGCCGGTCGGGTCGTGCTTGGGCCAGTCGAGCCGGTGGGCGTCGTCGCGGCCGTCGAAGGCGTTCGGCTCCCACAGCGTCCACAGGCCGACCACCTGCGGCGCCTTGTCGAGCAATTCGAGCGTCAGCGCGTCGGCCAGCCGGCGGTCGGCGCTGCCGGCGGCCTTGAGCCCCACGAGCGTCTGCGCCAGGTGGCGCGGCAGCTCCATCGCGCGGTTGATCTCGGCGGCCGCCTGCTGGCCGTAGCCCTCGGCCAGGGTCCGCGCCTTCTGGTAGCCGGCCTCGCGCGCCGCCTCGTAACTCATCTTGACGATCAGGCCTATCATCGCCGCGAAACCGACGAATACCGCGCCCGCCGCGACGACGGTGATGCGCGTGCTCAGCCTTCCCCACTTCCGATTCCCTGCCATCAACATCCCCTTTGCCTGCTGTTCTGATGCGTCGTGCAGCGAAATACTCTGGCACTGCCGGCGAATGTCGGCAAGCGGGGCGAGCACGGGGGCGGCGATACCGCCGGCCTTGCAATGCGCGCGCGCCAAACCATACTCATTGGGCTGCACCCGAGGACCGCCGCACGCGGCGGCCCGTCGTCGTCGACCTTGTTCCGGGAGAGTCAGATGAAGATGAAGCCCTGCACGATGATCGCCGCGCTGCTCGCCGCCCTGGTGGCGGCCGGCTGCACGACCACCTCGAATACCGCCACCCCGGCGGCGGCGTCCGGCGCCGCGATGAGCAAGCGCCAGACCATCGACGCCGGCGTCGACGAGGCGCTCGCCCGGCTCTACCGCGAGGCGCGCGGCTCGCGCGAGCTGATCGCCAAGTCCAAGGGTGTGCTGGTGTTCCCGTCGGTGCTCGCCGCGGGCCTGGTGGTCGGCGGCGAATACGGCGAAGGCGCGCTGCGCGAGGGCGGCCGCACCAGCGGCTACTACCGCACGGCCAGCGGCTCCTTCGGCCTGCAGGCCGGCGCGCAGTCCAAGGCGATCGTGCTGGTGTTCATGACGCAGGAAGCGCTCGACCGCTTCCGCAACAGCAGCGGCTGGACCGCCGGCGTCGACGCCAACGTCGCGCTGATCAAGGTCGGCGCCGACGGCTCGATCGACACCAAGACCGCGCAGGCCGACGTCGCCGGCTTCGTGATGACCAACGCCGGGCTGATGGTCAACGTGTCGCTGCAGGGCACCAAGATCTCGCGGCTCGACCTCTGAGCCGCCGCTCACGCTCGCCTTCGCCGAAAGCGCCGGGCACCGAAGCGGCGCCCGAAAGCAAAACGCCCCGCGATGCGGGGCGTTTTGCTGGTCCGGATCAGGCGAGCCGGAAACGGGCGACCGACTCTTGCAGCGTCCGGGCGACGCCGTTGAGCGTGTCGACGTTGTCGTCGATGCTCCGCACGCCGGCGCTGCTCTGCTCGGACAGGCCGACGATCTGCTCGACGTTGCGCGCGATCTCGCTGCCGGCGGCCTTCTGCTCGACCAGCGCCAGCGTGATGCCCTGCACCAGCGACAACACCTCGGCGCTTTGCTGCCGGATGTGCTGCAGCTTGTCCTCGACCTGCTCGGACAGCGCGTTGCCGGCCTCGACCTCGACCACCGCCTGCTCCATCTTGGCGGCCGATTCCTGCACGCCGTGCTGGATCGCGTCGACCATCTCGGTGATCTCGCGCGTCGACACCGCGGTGCGCTCGGCCAACTTGCGCACCTCGTCGGCGACCACCGCGAAGCCGCGGCCCTGCTCGCCGGCGCGCGCCGCCTCGATCGCCGCGTTCAGCGCCAACAAGCTGGTCTGGTCGGCCACGTCGCGGATGGTATCGACGATGGCGGAGATCTTCGCCGACTCGACGCCGAGCGCGCGCACGTTGTCGGCCGACGCGAGCACCACCTCGCGCACCTGGTGGATCTTGCGCGCGACCTCGGACACCTGCGCCGCGCCCTCGCTGACGTCGGCCTGCGCCTGGCCGGTCAGGCGCTCGACGTTCTCGGCCGAGCCGGCCATCTCGGACACGCCGACCGCCAGCTCCTCGACCGCCGCGGCGATCTCGGTGGTCGACTGCGACTGCTGCGCGCAGCCGTCGGCGACCTGGCTGGACAGCGACTTCAGGTTGCCGCCGGCGTGGCCGATCTGCTCGCTGCCCTGGCGGATGCGGCCGATCATGCCGGCCAGCTCGGTCTGCATGTGCGCGAGCACGCCGAGCACGCTGCCCGGGCGGCGGCCGTCGATTACGCCGTCGAGCCGGCCGGCGGCGATCTCGCGCAGCTGGTCGGCCACCACCTGCGGCTCGTCGCCGAGGATGCCGATCAGCTTGCGGTAGGCGAACATCAGGCTCAGCGCCAGCGCCAGCGCGGTCGCGACGATCAGGCCGATCACCACGCGCATCCAGAAGGCCTGCTTCTCGAGCGCGACCGCCACCTCGCCGGCGGTGCGCTCGGACAGCATGCCGAAGAAGGCGTCGAGCGGGCGCAGGATCTCGGCCTTGGTCTTGTGGTAGGCGGCGTCGTGCAGCACGCGCACCGCGAACGCCCGGTCGGGCTCGCCCAGCCGGGTGTAGCCGCCCGCGCCGTCGTCGAAGCGGCCCTTGACCGCGTTCATCGCCGCGGTCTCGGTCTTGACCAGCGCGTTGGACAGCGCCTGCGACTCGCGCAGCTTGGCGAACTCGGCCTCGGTGACGCCGGCGCGTTCGAGCAGCGTCTCCAGCGCCACCGTCTCGCCGTCCTCGCGCGGCTTGGCCTGCCCGCCGGCGACGAAGTCCCAGTAGATGCGCTCGTAGCTTTGCGGCCGCGGCTTCTTGCCGTCGCGGATCGCCAGCACGTCGCGGTACTGCTGCTCGTAGCGCGCGTCGCCGGTGACGGCGTAGGTGCGCGCCATGCGCGTCAGCTCGTCCGAGCTCTGCCGCAGTTCGTCGGCGAGCAGGTAGGTCTGGAAGCGACTGTTCTCCGCCGCCTCCAGCTCGCCCGACGCCTGCTGCAACTGCCAGGCGGACAGACCGAGCGCCGTCATCAGCACCACGCCGCCCGCCGTCAACACCGTGAACAAACTTCGCAAGGTCATATCGCCTCCCGGCCTTCCGGCCCTGAATTAAGCTTCAGATTGTAAGTCGGCCGAACCAATTTAAATTAAATTTTTATCAATTATATGATTTGTCATTTTTAAATATCCCGCCGTACTGTCTTGCCACCATCGCCCGTCTTGCCCGGGACGACCGCGCGGCGACCTTCCAGCAATTATTCAAAAAGCATGTTTTAGAAACATAGCAACACAAATGACAAACGCCACGCGAAGTGGCGGTGCTGTCGCGAATCTTCACGATTTGTTCATCGCGCGGCGCGTGAAAACGGGGCGAGGTGCGACGTCCGGCCGGCGGCGCGCAGCGGGTCGAGCGAGGCCAGGAAGGGCCGCAGGTTGACGCCGATCAGCACCAGCAGGCCGCGACGTCGGCCACACGGCTTCCCGGCTCAGCCATGACGCGCCTGCCGGTCGCGCCAGCGGCGGTACAGGTGCGGCTCGGGCAGCGGCAGCGTGACCGGCAGCAGAGGCAGCGGCTGTCGGGCGAAAGCTTGGCCGAGCCCCCGGTAGAGCGGCGCGGTCGGCAGGCCGTAGGCGGCGCCGTCTTCCTCGCCGTAGGCGTAGTAGACCGCCTCGACGCCGGCCTGGTACATCGCCGCCAGACACATCGCGCACGGGAAGCCGCTGGCGTACAGCGTCGAGCCGGACAGGTCCGGCGTGCCGAGCCGGCGGCTGGCGGCGCGGATCGCCTCGATCTCGGAATGGCAGGTCGGGTCGTGGCTGGCGTCGATGCCGTTGACGCCGGTGGCGATCATCAGGCCGTCCTTCACCAGCACCGCGCCGAAGGGCTGGCCGCCGGCCTCGACGTTGGCCTCGGCCAGCCGCAGCGCCTCCTGCAGATAGGCTTCGTGCATGGACATGGAACACTCCTCGGACGGAAAAACACGGAACGCACGGCCGCGGATGCGGCGGCGGCGACGAGTCTAAGAGCGCGCGCTATCATTCAGAAATGAAATGTCCAACTAGTTGCCAGTGAAAACAACAATGAGTCAGACGATGATCGATCCGGTGCTGCTGAAAAGCTTCGTCGCGGTGCTCGAGAGCGGCAGCTTCACCCGCGCCGGCGAGCGCGTGCACCTGAGCCAGTCGACCGTCAGCCAGCAACTGAAACGGCTCGAGGAACAGCTCGGCTGCGAGCTGATCGACCGTTCCGGCCGCTACATGGTCGCCACCGAGCACGGCGAGCGGCTGCTCGGCTACGCGCGCCGGCTGCTCGGCCTGATGGAAGAAACGGTCGAGCAGCTGCGCGAGGCCCACGCCGAGAGCGAGGTGCGCATCGGCGTGCCGGAGGACTTCGCGTCCGACGCGCTGACGCCGGCGCTGGCGGCGTTCGCGCGCGCGCACCCGGCGATCCGCCTCGAGGTCACCAGCGGGCTGAGCAACACGCTGTGGCGGCAGTTCCAGGCCGGCGACTACGACCTGGTGCTGGTCAAGCAGCGCCCCGGCCACGCGCAGGGGCTGGCCGCCTGGCCCGAGCCGCTGGCGTGGCTGGACAGCCTGGCCGAGCCGACGCACGCGCGCGACCCGCTGCCGCTGGTGGTCTTTCCGCCCGGCGGCCTGTACCGCGACGAGCTGATCCACTCGCTCGAGAGCGCCGGACGGCGCTGGCGCATCGCCTACACCAGCGGCAGCCTCGCCAGCATCCGCTCGGCGGTCGCCGACGGGCTCGGCGTCAGCGTGCTGCCGTCGCGGCTCGCGCTGCCGGGCCACCGGCGGCTCGACGAGGCCGACGGCTTCGCCGCGCTGCCTTCGCTCGAACTGGCGCTGCACCTGGCCGAACCGGCTCCGCGCCGCGTGCGCGAACTGGCCGGGCGGCTGATGACGCTGTGCGCCGAGGCGACCGGGCCGGTGCACGGCTGACGCGGCCTGCATGGCCGCGCGCCTCAGCGCTTGGGCTTGGCGAACAGCTTGACCGGCGGCCGGACGGCCGCGTCGCCGCTCTTGAAGCGCACGTAAAGCTCCTCGACCTTTTGGCGCGCCCACGGCGTGCGGCGCAGGAAGGTCAGACTCGACTTGATGCTCGGGTCGTGGGTGAAGCAGCGGATCGCGATACGTTGGCCGAGGCTCGGCCAACCGTAGGCGGCGACCAGCTCCTTCAGCATCATCTCCAGCGTCACGCCGTGCGTGGGGTTGTTGGCTTGGCTCATGTCGGTCACGGGAAAGCGGGGCGGGGCTGCAGTGTACCGGAATCGTGCGCGGGGCAACGCGCGCCCCGCCCCAGCGCGGTCCGCGCGCTCACTTGCCCTTTTGCGGGTCGTCGGCCGGGTTCAGGTAGTGGATGTCGAACGGTCCTTCGCCGTGCAGCTGCACGACGACCGGCTTGCGACTGTACGCGTAGTGGTGGTGCCTGGCGTCGACCGCGTAAAAGCCGCCGGCCTTGAGCACCAGCGCCTTCGACGGCTCGACCTTGTCGCCCATGCCGAGGTAGAGCACGCCGGAGATCACCGTGACGTTTTCGGTCCGCGTATGCCAGTGCGGCGGGATCTTGTAGCCGGCCGGCGCCATCAGGCGGATGGTGAACGGCCCCGGCTTGCCCGGGTCGCCGGCGAGCACCGCGAGCTTCGCGCCCTTGGGCAGCGACGGCGGCGCGTCGACCCACTTGAGCCGGCTGGCATCGGCGAAGCGCGCGCCCGTATGGCCCGGCCCCGGTCCGCGACCGGGCATGCCGTCGTGCATCGCATCGTGCATTTCGTCCATATTGCCGCCCATGCCGCCGCCGTATCCCGGCGTGCCCTCGCCCGCCGCCCACGCCGCGACCGGTCCGCCCAGCGCCAGGCACAGCGCCACGGCCAGACGTCCTCTGCTCGCCACTTTCATCGCACACTCCTTCGCTTGGCGCGTCGCAGGCGTCGGCCAGCCCCGCGCCATGGCCGGCCGGCAGCTCCCGCGCAAGACGGGGCCGGATTGAAGCTTAGTCCGCGCCCGGCCTCGTGCAAAAAAGCCCGGCCACCCCGCGCGAGGTTGGCCGAGCCCTTGTCCCGCCGGCGCCGTTCCGCCGCCTACTGCGGGCGCTGCTTGAAGAAGGTGATGGTCGCGCTGGCCGGCACCGCCGACGGCGGCGGCGACGCGAGGATGTGTTTCTTCATCTTGCCCATCACGTGCATCTCGCACGGCTTGCAGTCGAACTTCAGCGTGTAGGTCTCGTTGCCGGTTTTCAGCGTCATCGGCTCGGCGCGCACCTGGCCCATCACGCCCTTCACGCCCTTGGCCTGCTTCGGGCACAGGTTGAACGAGAAGCGCAGGCAGTGCTTGGTGATCATCAGGCTGACCTCGCCGTCCTCCTGGTGCGCCTCGTAGGCGGCGTCGATCACCTCGACGCCGTGCTTGCGGTAGAAGCGCCACGCCGCCTGGTTGTAGACGTTGGCCAGGTAGGACAGCGACTTCTCCGGGTAGGCGACCGGCGGCTCGATGGGTGCCTTCCTCGGCTGGCGCGGCCACGCGGCGACGCGCGCCGCTTCCAGTTTTTCCACCGCGTCGCGGCGCAGCGCGTTGATCGCCGAGGCCGGCACGAACCACGGCTCGCGCAGCGTCAGCGCCACGTCGTGCGCGAAGAACATCGTGTTGCCGAGCTTGGCCAGGTTGTCGCGCAAGCCCGCCTCGGCCTTGGCCGCGTCGCGCGCCGGCTCGAGCGCCAGCCTGGCCGAGGCCGTCACGCCGACGCCGTCCTCGTCGGTGACGGTCAGCTCGAGGCCGTCGGCGCTGTCGGCCAGCTGCATCCACACGCCGACGCGGCGCTCAGCCGACTTCTTCAACAGCGCGAGCTCCCACGCGTGGTCGCGGTTGCGGTTGATGGTGGCGCCGACCTTGAGGCCGGCCAGCGCCTCTCGCGCGTCGTTCGGCCACACGCGCCAGACGTCGCCGTCCTCGCCTTTGCCGACCTTCTCGACCGTGTTGGCCTGCACGCCGACCACGTCGCGCTTTTTCATGTAGTTGAGGCCGTCGCCGTTGGCGAGCGCCTCGGGCGTTTCGATCTCCAGCCAGTCGGCGCCGACGCGGGTCACGTGGCCGATGGGCACGCCGACGAACTTCGGCGAATCGAAGGCGCCGATGTCGATCTTGCGGCCGGTGGCGAAGTAGTCGGTGCCGCCGCGGTTGAAGGTCTTGTCCGGGTTCGGGCTGAAGTAGATCTCGCTGGTGCCGCTGCTCGCCCGCGCCAGCTCCGGGCGGCTCTCGAGGATCTCGTCGAGCAGCAGCCGGTAGTGCGCGGTGATGTTTTTGACGTAGGACACGTCCTTGTAGCGCCCCTCGATCTTGAACGAGCGCACGCCGGCGTCGATCAGCGCTTCCATGTTCGCCGTCTGGTTGTTGTCCTTCATCGACAACAGGTGTTTCTCGAACGCGACCACGCCGCCGTCCTTGTCGGTCAGCGTGTACGGCAGGCGACAGGCTTGCGAGCAGTCGCCGCGGTTGGCGCTGCGGCCGGTGTCGGCGTGGCTGATGTAGCACTGGCCGGAGAACGCGACGCACAGCGCGCCGTGGATGAAGTATTCGATCGTCGCGTCGCTGCCGACCGCGTCGGCCACCTTGCGGATCTGCGGGATGGTCAGCTCGCGCGCCAGCACCAGCTGCGAGAAGCCGGCGTCGGACAGGAACTTCGCCTTCTCCGGCGTGCGGATGTCGCACTGGGTCGAGGCGTGCAGCTGGATCGGCGGCAGGTCGATCTCCAACAAGCCCATGTCCTGGATGATCAGCGCGTCGACGCCGGCGTCGTACAGCTGCCAGACCAGTTTGCGCGCGGCGTCGAGCTCGGCGTCGTGCAGGATGGTGTTCAGCGTCGCGAAGATGCGCGCGTGGTAGCGGTGCGCGAACTTCACCAGATCGGCGATCTCGCCGACCTCGTTGCAGGCGTTGTGGCGCGCGCCGAAGCTCGGCCCGCCGATATAGACCGCGTCCGCCCCGTGCAGGATCGCCTCGCGGCCGATTTCGACGGTCTTGGCGGGCGACAACAGTTCAAGCTGGTGGGGGGACAGGCTCATGCGGGGGTCCTTCGGGTGGCGGTGGCGACAAAGCGCGGAAGTATAGCGGAATCAGTGGCTTAGGTAAAAAGCGCGCGACGGGCTCGGCCAACGTGGCAAGGCCGGAAGCCGGCGCATCGCGCACGCACCGCGATCCGGCCCGGCGACGCGGCCCCGTCAGCGCGCAGGCAGCGCGAGCCGCATCACCCGCCGCGCCTCGCCCGGCCCGAAATAGGCCGTCTCCTCGCCGACCGCCGCGAAGCCGAGCTTGCGGTACAGCGCCACCGCGCCGGCGTTGGCGGGGTCGACCGTCAGCGTCAGCGAGCCCGCGCCGCGCGCCGCCAGCGCCGCGATCAGCGCCTCGGACAAGGCGCGGCCGACGCCGCGGCCGCGCGCGCGCGCGCGCACCGCCAGCGACAGCACCCACGCCGCGCCCGGCGTCTCGGACGGCGCGCCGACGATGTAGCCGTCGAGCTCGCCGTCGCCGCCGTCGGCGACGAAGAACAGCCCCGGCCACAGGTCGAACGCCTGGCGGAAGAAGAAGTCGGGATAGACATGGCTGCCGAACACCGCCGTCTCGACGGCGTGGACGGCGGTCAGATCGGCCAGTCGCGGGGGGCGGATCGTCATCGCATCACCTTGCACCAAACAAAGGCGGCAGTCTGGCGCAAGGGCGCCGTCGCGCACAACGCGGCGGGCCGGCCGGCGGCGCGACGGCATAAGACCTTGCCGCAGCGACGACACTCCGGCCGCGCCGCCGCTCGGCCAACGTTGGCCGAGCGGCGGCGCTCAATCGTCGTCGAGCGCCACCTGGTAGCCGGACGACAGCTTCTGCTGCACCTCGTGCGGCACCGCGTCGTAGTGGCTCAACACCAGCGCGTAGGCGCCCTGACCGGCGGTGATCGACTTGAGCCGGCCGGCGTAGCCTTCGAGCTCGGCCAGCGGCACCTGGCCGCGGATCAGCACCATCTCCTGCGACAAGGGTTCGGTGCCGGTGACCTGGCCGCGCCGGCCGGTCAGGTCGGCGGTCAGGTCGCCGAGCTTGACCTCGGGCGCGGTGATCTCGATCGCCGCGACCGGCTCGAGCACGATCGGATGGGCGGCGCGCAGCGCCTCGAGCATCGCCTTGCGGCCGGCGGCCTGGAAGGCGACGTCCTTGGAATCGACCGAGTGGCTCTTGCCGTCGTAGACGGTGACCTTGATATCCTCGACCGGGAAGCCGGCGACCGGCCCGGCCGACAGCGCGGCGCGCACGCCCTTCTCGACCGAGGCGATGAACTGGCCGGGGATCACGCCGCCCTTGACCTCGTCGACGAAGGCGAAGCCTTCGCCGCGCGCGCGCGGTTCGACGCGCAGGAACACCTCGCCGAACTGGCCGGCGCCGCCGGTCTGCTTCTTGTGCCGGTGGTGGCCGGCGGCCGGTCGGGTGATCGTTTCGCGGTAGGGCACGCGCGGCGGGCGCGTCGTCACCTCGAGCTTGTAGCTCTGCGCCATGCGGTCGAGCAGGTAGCGCAGGTGCATCTCGCCCATGCCGCGCAGCACCGTCTCGTTGGTCGACGCGTGCTGCTCGACGCGCACGCACGGGTCCTCGGCCGGCAGCCGGTGCAGCACCTCGGCGATACGCTGCTCGTCGCCGTGGCGACGTCCCTCGATCGCCAGCCCCTGCATCGGCGTCGGGAAGGCGAGCGGTTTCAGATGGATGTGGTCCTCGTCGTGCGAGTCGTGCAGCACCGCGTCGAACTCGATCTCGTCGACCTTGGCGACCGCGCCGAAGTCGCCGGGAAGCAGCGCGTCGACTTCTTCGTAGCGCTTGCCCTGCAGCCGGAACAGGTGGCCGACCTTGAACGGCCGCTTGCCGTCGCCGACGAACAACTGCGAATCGCGCGTCACCGTGCCCTGGTGGACGCGGAAGACGCCGAGCTTGCCGACGAAGGGGTCGATGACGACCTTGAACACGTGCGCGAGCACGTGGCGGGACGGGTCGGGCACGGAGCGGAACGGCACCGCCGCGTCGCCCTCGCCCTTGTAGAACAGCGGCGGGTTGCCCTCGGCCGGGTTGGGCGCGAGCCGGGCGAGCACGTCCAAGAGCTCGGCCACGCCGGCGCCGGTGCGCGCCGACACGAAGCACAGCGGGATCAGGTGGCCCTCGCGCAGCGCGCGCTCCAGGGG
The DNA here is from genome assembly GCF_004345725.1 of Crenobacter luteus. Taxonomy (GTDB): domain Bacteria; phylum Pseudomonadota; class Gammaproteobacteria; order Burkholderiales; family Chromobacteriaceae; genus Crenobacter; species Crenobacter luteus. The sequence continues at coordinate 22,123 of NZ_SLXG01000026.1, forward strand.
CGCGTGCAATTCGGCCGGCGTGACCTCGCCGGCCTCGAGGTAGCGCGCCATCAGTTCCTCGTCGACCTCGACCACCTGGTCGATCAGCGCCTGGTGCGCGTCGGCCACCGACGAGAAGTCGGCGTCGCCGGCCGGGTTGAAGAAGCAGTCGACCACGCGGCTCGCGCCGTCGGCCGGCAGGTTGATCGGCAGCACCTCGCGGCCGAAGGTCTCGCGCAACTGCGCGACGAGGCCGGGCAGGTCGACGCGTTCGGCGTCGATCTTGTTGACGACGATCATGCGGCACAGGCCGCGCCCGGCGGCCCAGTCCATCATCCGCCGCGTGGTCAGCTCGATGCCGTTCTGCGCGTTGACGACCACCAGCGCCGTCTCGACCGCGGCCAGCGCCGCCAGCGCCGGGCCGACGAAGTCGGGGGTGCCGGGGGTGTCGATCAAACGGATCTCGGCGCCGCCATGTTGGAAATGGACCAGCGCCGAGTTCAGGGAGTGGCGGTATTCGCGCTCGAGGGGATCGAAGTCGCAGACGGTGTCGCCGCGCTCCAGCGTCCCCATCGCGCCGATCGCGCCGCTTTTGAACAGCAGCGCCTCGGCCAACATCGTCTTGCCGCCGTCGCTGTGGCCGACCAGGGCGAACGTGCGGAGGGCTTCGACCGTATAGCTGGGCATGACATTCTCCTGAGCGGGCATCCTGCTCGGAGTATAGGCACGCCGCAGCGGCGGCGGCGCCTCAGCGCCGGGCGGCGGCCCCGCCGCGGCCAAATACGCGCGCCAGACGGCTGGCCAGAGCGACGCCGGCGAGCACCGCCGCGCCGGCGACGACGCCGAACAGCGCGTCCAGCAACGACGGCGCGAGCGCCGCCAGCACCGCGCCCACGCCCGGCAGCGCCGCCAGCGGCGCAGCCGCATGTTCGACGAGCCCGTGCACGGCGGGGATGCCGTGGCTCAGGATGCCGCCGCCGACCATGAACATCGCCACCGTGCCGGCCACCGACAGAAAGCGCATCAGGTAGGGCGCGGCGGCGAGCAGGAAGCGGCCGAAGGCGCGCGTGGCCGCGCCGGGCCGGCGGCTCAGGTAGAGGCCGGCGTCGTCGAGCTTGACGATGCCGGCGACGAGGCCGTAGACGCCGACCGTCATCAGCAGCGCGATGCCGACCAGCACCGCCACCTGTTGGCCGAAGCCGGCCGCCGCGACCGAGCCGAGCGAGATGACGATGATCTCGGCCGACAGGATGAAGTCGGTACGCACCGCGCCGCGGATCTTGTCGCGCTCGAAGGCGACGATGTCGACCGCCGGGTCGTCCAGCGCCTCGACCAGCTGCCCGTGCTGCGCCGCGTCGTCGACGCCGCCGGGCAGGAACTTGTGCGCGAGCTTCTCGAAGCCCTCGAAGCACAGGAAGGCGCCGCCCAGCATCAGCAGCGGCGTGATCGCCCACGGCGCCAGCGCGCTGATCGCCAGCGCCGCCGGCACCAGGATCGCCTTGTTCTTGAGCGAACCGCTGGCCACCGCCCACACCACCGGCAGCTCGCGCTCGGCGCGCACGCCGCTCACCTGCTGCGCGTTGAGCGCCAGATCGTCGCCGAGCACGCCCGAGGTCTTCTTCGCGGCGACCTTGGTCATCGTCGCCACGTCGTCGAGCACCGAGGCGATGTCGTCGATCAGCACCAGAAGGCTGCTACCTGCCATGTCTTGTATCCCGGGGAATGAACAATCGATCGGCGAGTATAGCGCGCCGGCAAGACCGCCCTGCTACGGCCGCGCGGCGTCGAGCGCGAACCAGGCGCGCAGCCGCGGCTCGACCGCGTCCAGGCACAGCAAGAACAAGAGGCCGATGCCGAGGTTGAAGCCGAGGTGGGCCCAGGCGACCGCGACCGCCGCCGCGCCGAAGGTGTCGATCAGCCAGCGCGAATAAAGGTCGAGGAAGGGAAACACCAGCAAGAGGCCGGTCAGGTTGAACAGCAGGTTGGTCGCCGCCGTCGCGCGCGCGACGCGCCCCATCGCGAGGCTGGCGACCAGCGCGGTCGACGTCGAACCGACGTTGGCGCCGACCACGACCGGAATCGCCGCCTCGGGCGGCAGCAGGCCCTGCTGCACCAGCAGGATCACCAGCCCGGTCGTCACGCTGCTCGACTGGATCAGCGCGGTGATCGCGACGCCCGCCAGCACGCCGACCGCCGGCGTCGCCGCGTAGCCGAGCCAGGCGCGCAGCTGCGGCTCGTCGCGCAGCGGCGCCAGCTGCGCCGAGATCAAATCGAGCGCGAAGAAGATCAGCCCGAAGTAGAACACCGCCTTGCCGGCGACGCCGGCGCGGGTCGGCAGCGCCGACAGCAGCATGCCCAGCACGATGAAGACCGGGCCGATGCCGGTCAGCTTGAACGACACCAGCCACGCGGTCATCGTGGTGCCGACGTTGGCGCCCAGCAACACGCCGAGGCTGGCGCGGAAGGACAGCACCGCCGCGTCGACCAGCACCACCGTCAGTGAGGTGACCGCGCTGCTCGACTGCACGACGGCGGTCGCCGCCGCGCCGACCGCGAAGCCGAGCCAGCGGCTGGCCGTCACGCGGCCGAGCCAGGCCTTGAGCGCCTCGCCGCCGACGGCGCGCAGCTCGCGGCTGAAGCTGTCCAGCCCGTACAAAAAGAGCGCGACCGCCGCCAGCGCGGCCACCAGGGTCTGCAGCGTGGTCATCGTTCCCCCGTCATCGGCCCGGGCACTTCATGCCGTCTTGCCGTCGCGGCCTCGTCGTGTCGCCCGCATTTCGCAGCATAGCGGACGACGTCCGGCGCCGCTCAAGCCTGCTCGCCGTCGAGCCAGGCGCGCGCCGCGCCGCCGACAAAGCGCCGCCCCGGGTTGTCGCCGGCCAGCCACTCTTCGGGCGAAAACAGCTCGAACAGGCCGATCCGCGCCAGCGTCGGCACCGCCAGCGCCAGCTCGCGCTCGACCTCGCCGCGCTCGCCGGCGTTGTAGCGCGCGATGTTGTGCAACATCGCCGCCACCGTGCCGGTCTGTACGCGGCTGCCGTCCTTGAGCGTGACCGTCGGCAGCGTTTCGCCGTCGGACAAAATCCTGCGGTTCACCGCCGCCAGTTGTTCGGTACCGGCCGGCGTCGTCGTGCTGGGCATGAAAAATCTCCAGATCGGGAAAAATCGAATAACACGGCTCAACGGCGCGACAGACCAAACTGGATCTCGACGCAATTGTCGGGCGAGTCCGCCCCAAGCCAGCGCCAATAGACCTCCCGGCTCTGCCCGCTCAGTTGCTCACCGGCACGGGCGGCTTCCCGCAGCAGCGGCGCATAACCGGCCGCGAACAGGTCGGCGAGCTTCCCCTTGTAGGTTTCGCTGATGCACGAAAATGCCTCCAGCTCCTTCAGCGCCGCGCCGTCTGCAAGGGATGCGTCCAGGGGCGGCGCGACGGGCAGACAAAAATCGACCCAATACTGCTGGTCGGGATTGTCCGGCAGACCGTGCGAAACGAAAATCCACGGCCCCGCCACGGCAAGCCCGCACCTTGCCGCCTCGTCGCGGATAGCCGCGCAATGCCGGTCGGCAAAGCCTGCGACCTGCGGAATCGTCAGGCACTCGCGCCGGAACAAAACGAGCTGACTGGCGACGGTTTTGTGCTGCATCATGTTCTCCCCGTGGTGCAAATGCTGATCTGCTTCAGGACAGATGTCCAAATCCTTCGCGGAAACAAAGCCGTTTCCATCGGCGCTGACGGCAGTGAACGTCCTGGATGCGACCTTTGGCGCCAATGGCGAAAGCTCGGCGCTCAGTACGGCCGGCCATCTTTGTGCAGGAACACCCATTTACCGTCGTTACCGAAGACCGCCTGCAAATCGTCGTCGGGGTAGGTCACCGAATCGCCCGGTGTACGATCACCGACTTCAAGGTAGAGGACCTCTTGATCCGTGCGGTTGATGAGTTGATGGCCGTTGCCGGTGTTGGCCTTGAAACCGGCGCACATGCCCGGGGCAAGCGGCGTCTCGCCCTCGTCGCTGATGAGCACTGGATGGCCTGCCAGTATGTAGACAAACTCGTCCTGCTTTGAATGGGCATGACGTAAAGCGGAACCGGCGCCAGGCGCCAAGCGGGTGAGGTTGACACCGAAATTCGACAAGCCAAACAGCTCTCCGAGTGCGCGCTTCTCGCGCCCGGCCATACGTGAGGCAAACGGCTCCGGATAGCTTGTCGGTTTCGCTCTCACGGGTGCATTGAGCGCGACGATGGCCACCGGCATTGCGGTATCGGACATGAAAAACTCCATGGGCTAATGGACGCTAACGTTGAAGGCGAATGGCTTGCGGCAAGCCAGCCCCTCTCGGTTGCAGTATTGACCAACCTCCGAACACCACAAACCAACGGGATGGTCGAGCGTTTCAACGGACGGATCAGCGAGGTGCTGGCCACGCACTGGTTCGCATCGGGCCAGGATCTCTCAACCACACTGGAGCGTTATGTCCTGCTCTACAACCAGCATCTGCCGCAGCTCGCCCTGCAGCACCGGACGCCGATTCAGGCCATGAAAGACTGGCAGAAACAGCGCCCAGATTTGTTCAAAAAACGCGTTTGCAATCGTCCGGGACTGGACACCTATTAACTTTAGTCGTAGGAGTGTGGTGGGCCTTGAAGGTTGACGCCGGTTGAGTCTTTTACAAGGTTTACATCCCATTTCATGGCTTCAATCTCTGTAATTCCTTGTAGTCTCCACCGTCTGCGCAGTTCAGCGTCTTTTGCCCACTCATCAAGCTTTACGAAATGACGTTGATATGAAGCATTATAAAAATTTTTATTGAATTGATTCTGCTTCAATTGAATAAATCTGTAGAATCCGACTTTGCCATACAGGAGGCCATTTTTGACCTTTGTTGGGTATGGATCGATACGCTCGGAGCATGGTACATCAGAGAATTTGCTTTTCCCTATTGCTGTCATCTTATAAATGACATTATGTTTATCTGAGTACTTGGAAAATAAACCATGTTCTACGAGCTTGTTCCAGCGATTTTCTGTTTCATCAAAATTGAATGACTCTTTCGAGAAGATAGCTTTCCCAGTGGCGTAGTTAAACCCTTCAAGTGGGATGCACAAATTTTGCGTGAGGGGATGCAAGCGCTCGTAATCAATGATAGCGCCCGATAAAGTGTTAATGTTTATGCCAGCCAAAGCATAATTTGCATTAGCGAGGAATTGGTTTGCACCGACTAGAGTTTTGTTGAGAGACTTGAGGCCTCCATTGACGTCGGCACAACCTAACAGCACGACTGCTAAAAGCGTGATATATACCTTGTTCATGTATGTGAGAAAGTAATTAATAGATTATTGAGCTGCCATTAGAAAATAACGTATGACTGCAGCGATCTCATGATAAATAGACGTCCTAAAAGACGTTAGTGATTGCGTCGCCACTCAAACAGCATGACGACGATCCCGCTGGACAGTTTGCCACACAACGCTCCATGACAAAAGCGTAATCGTGAACGCCGCATGCCGCCCCCGAAACGGCTCGGCCATGTTGCCCGAGGAGCGGGTCGGGCCGCTCGGCCAACATTGGGAGCGGGTCAGGGCGCTGCACGAGCGGGACCGGGCCGACGGCTACGGCGCGGTGTAACGGTCGTTCGCGCTGGCGCGCAAATACCCGGCGGCGCCGCGCGCATATTGAGCCCGCGCTGACCAACAAAAAACGGCGGTCCGAAGACCGCCGTTTTTCTGTTCAACACCCGCAAGCCTGGCCGAGCGGCGCGCCGCCCGTGCTCGGCCAAGCTTGTGGATAGCTGGTTACACCTTGTCGTACAGCTTGGCGCCGCCCTTGACGAACTCGATCGCCTTCACTTCCATGCCTTTTTGCAGCGCGTCCTGCTCGGACACACCCTGGCTGGCGGCGAATTCGCGCACGTCCTGGGTGATCTTCATCGAGCAGAAGTGCGGGCCGCACATCGAGCAGAAGTGCGCGACCTTGGCCGAGTCCTTCGGCAGCGTCTCGTCGTGGAAGGAGCGGGCGCGGTCCGGGTCGAGGCCGAGGTTGAACTGGTCTTCCCAGCGGAACTCGAAGCGCGCCTTCGACAGCGCGTTGTCGCGGATCTGCGCGCCCGGATGGCCCTTGGCGAGGTCGGCGGCGTGGGCGGCCAGCTTGTAGGTGATGATGCCTTCCTTGACGTCGTCCTTGTTCGGCAGGCCGAGGTGCTCTTTCGGCGTGACGTAGCACAGCATCGCGGTGCCGTACCAGCCGATCTGCGCGGCGCCGATCGCGCTGGTGATGTGGTCGTAGCCGGGGGCGATGTCGGTGGTCAGCGGGCCGAGGGTGTAGAACGGCGCTTCGTGGCACCATTCCAGTTCCTTGTCCATGTTCTCCTTGATCAGCTGCATCGGCACGTGGCCCGGGCCTTCGATCATGACTTGAACGTCGTGCTTCCAGGCGATCTGGGTCAGCTCGCCCAGCGTCTTCAGTTCCCCGAGCTGCGCGTCGTCGTTGGCGTCCCACACCGAACCCGGGCGCAGGCCGTCGCCGAGCGAGAAGGCCACGTCGTAGGCCTTCATGATTTCGCAGATTTCCTCGAAGTGCGTGTAGAGGAAGTTTTCCTTGTGGTGCGCCAGGCACCACTTGGCCATGATCGAGCCGCCGCGCGACACGATGCCGGTCATGCGGTTGGCGGTCAGCGGCACGTAGCGCAGCAAGACGCCTGCGTGGATAGTGAAGTAGTCGACGCCCTGCTCGGCCTGTTCGATCAGCGTGTCCTTGAAGATTTCCCAGGTCAGGTCCTCGGCCTTGCCGTTGACCTTTTCCAGCGCCTGGTAGATCGGCACGGTGCCGATCGGCACCGGGCTGTTGCGCAGGATCCATTCACGCGTTTCGTGGATGTTCTTGCCGGTCGACAGGTCCATGATGGTGTCCGCGCCCCAGCGGATGCCCCAGGTCATCTTGTCGACTTCTTCGCTGATCGACGACGTCACCGCCGAGTTGCCGATGTTGCCGTTGATCTTCACCAGGAAGTTGCGGCCGATGATCATCGGCTCGGATTCCGGGTGGTTGATGTTGTTCGGGATGATGGCGCGGCCGGCGGCGACTTCCTGGCGCACGAATTCCGGGGTGATTTCCTCGACCAGGCCGGCGCCGTAGTTCTCGCCCGGGTGCTGGCGGGTCATCAGTTCGAGCAGGCGCTGGTTGCCGGTGGCCTGCAGCGACGCGATGTAGGCCTTGCG
>NZ_SLXG01000027.1 GCF_004345725.1 Crenobacter luteus
CTTCGAGCGGCGGCTGGACACGCATTACGCCTTGCTCAAGCTGGCTTGTTCCTTGATCTGCTTACGCTTTGTCGAGCGGTTTTGTTAGCGGCTCTTAATGGGAGGCGGGGCCGTCATGCCGGCGCGGCGCCGTTGGGCAGATGACCGGCAGTCGTGAAGGAGGAGGTCATGTCGAAAGGCAGCAGCGGCGGCCAAGGCGGAGGCAAAGGCGGAGTCGGTAGCGGTGGTCGCGGCCCGTCCAGCCATCCGGGGCCCGGGGGGAACTGGCCCAGCACAACGCCTAACCCCTCGGGTGGCGGGCGCGGCAATGCGCCACCAAGAGGAAAGGGCAAATAACACCGCGAGATGGCCCCGGACTGTCCGGGGCAGTTCAAATGAGCAGTTCAAATAGATCGATCCACCCCGGAAAACTGGCAGTACCTCGGCGAGTAGATCGCCGCCAAATGAAAATCGCCAGATGCACGGCCCGTTGGGCGGTACATCTGGCGATTCGTGTTTGTGGCGGAGGTGGTGAGATTCGAACTCACGGACGGCGCAAACCGTCGCTGGTTTTCAAGACCAGTGCCTTAAACCACTCGGCCACACCTCCGGATAACGCGGAAACGATTTTCCGACACGCGGAAACGCATCCAGAAAAATCAAGGCTTGCCGCCCTGACTCATCGGTTTTCAAGACCGGTGCATTAAACCACTCTGCCACGCTTCCGCGAAAAAACCTCGCGGCATACTAGCGGAAAAACGCCGCGCTGGCTAGCCGCGGCGGTCGCCTCAGGTGTTGGCGGTCAGCATCTCGGCCGCGTGCTGGCGCGTGGTGTCGGTGATTTCGGCGCCGCCGAGCATGCGCGCCAATTCCTCGACGCGCGCGTGCTCGTCGAGCGGGCGGATGCGGCTGCTGACGCGGCCGGCCTCGCTGCGCTTCTCGACCTGCCAGTGCGCGTCGCCGCACGAGGCGACCTGCGGCAGGTGGGTGATGCACAGCACCTGGTAACGTTGGCCGAGCTGCTTGAGCAGGCGGCCGACCACCTCGGCGACGCGGCCGCCGATGCCGACGTCGACCTCGTCGAAGATCAGCGTCGGCACGCTGGCGATCTGGCTGGTCACCACCTGCAGCGCGAGGCTGATGCGCGACAGCTCGCCGCCCGAGGCGACCTTGGCCAGCGGCCTGAGGCTGGTGCCGGCGTTGGCCGCGACCAGGTATTCGACCGACTCGAGGCCGTTGGCCGACGGGTCGGACTGCGGCGCCAGTTCGATCGCGAAGCGCGCGCCGCCCATCGCGAGCGACTGCATCTGTTCGGCGATGCGCGCGGACAGCTCGCTGGCCGCCTGGCGGCGTTTGCCCGACAGCGCCTCGGCGAGGCTGCGAAAGCGCGCCAGGTGCGAGGCCTCGGCGCGCGCGAGCGCGTCGAGGTCGGCCGAGGCTTCGAGCGCGGCCAGCTGGCGCTGCCAGTCGTCGAGCTTTTCCGGCAGGTCGGCCGGCTGCACGCGGTACTTGCGCGCCATGCGCATCAGCGTGTCGATGCGCGCCTCGACCTCGACCAGGCTTTGCGGGTCCTCGTCGACGCCGCCGGCGTAGTCGCGCAGGCTGTAGACCACCTCGCGCAGCTCGGCGTCGACCGAGTCGAGCAGCGCCAGCGTGTCGGCCAGCCGCGGGTCGAGGCCGGCGAGCTTGCCGAGCCGGCCCTGCACCTGCGCGAGGACGGACAGGCAGTTGCCGTCCATTTCCGACAGCGCGTCGACCGCCAGTTGCGTCGTCTGCACCAGCTCGACCGCGTTCGCCAGCCGCGAGTGCGTCTGGTTCAGCGCGTTCCACTCGTCCGGCTGCAGCTCGAGCTCGGCCAACTCGTTGATCTGCCAGGTCAGCCGTTCGCGCTCGACTTCGGATTCGCGCGAGCTCTTTTCGGCGTCCTCGCGCGCGCGCCGCGCCTGCTGCCAGTCGGCCCAGGCGGCGCGCACGTCGCGCGCGAGCGCCTGCGCGCCGGCGTAGGCGTCGAGCAGCTCGCGCTGCGTGTCGGCCTTGACCAGCGACTGGTGCGCGTGCTGGCCGTGGATGTCGACCAGGTAGTCGCCGACCGTCTTCAGTTGGCCGAGCGTCGCCGACTCGCCGTTGATGAAGTTGCGCGAGCGGCCGTTCTTGTCGATCACCCGGCGAAGCAGGAGTTCGCCGTCGTCGCCCGAGAGCGCGTTGTCGGCCAGCCAGGCGGCCAGGTCGGGCAGGGTGGCGATGTCGAAGTGGGCGGCCAGTTCGGCCCGGTCGGCGCCTTCGCGCACCAGCGAGCCGTCGGCGCGGTCGCCGAGCAGCAGCGACAGCGCGTCGAGCAGGATGGATTTGCCGGCGCCGGTCTCGCCGGTGAGCACGGTGAAGCCGGGGCCGAATTCCAGTTGCAGCGCGTCGACGATGACGAAGTCGCGGATCGAGAGCGTGAGCAGCATGGCGCAGGTTCTATTCAGAGCAGTCGTTCGCCCCAGTGCAGCTTGTGCCGGAGCATGTCGTAGTAGTTGTAGCCGACCGGGTGCAAGAGGCGCAGCGGGTTGCGGTGGCGGCGGATCAGCACGCGGTCCATTTCCATCAGGTCGAAATGCGACTGGCCGTCGAAGTGCACGCGCGCGTCCAGGCCGCGCGTGAGCATGAACTCGACCTCGCAGTCGTCGTTGACCGCGATCGGGCGGTTGCTCATCGATTGCGGGCAGATCGGCACCAGCGCGATCGCCTGCAGCGTCGGGTGCAGGATGGGGCCGCCGGAGGCGAGCGAGTAGGCGGTCGAGCCGGTCGGCGTCGACACGATCAGGCCGTCCGAGCGCTGGCTGTAGACGAACTGGTTGTCGATGAAGATTTCGAACTCGATCATCGAGCCGACCGCGCCGCGGCTGAACACCACGTCGTTCAGCGCCAGCGCCTGCGCGACCTCGGCGTCCTCGCGGATCACCGACGCCGACAGCAGGATGCGCTCCTCGGGCAGGAATTCGCCGGCGAGGATGGCGTCGACCGACGACTCCATCTCGTGCAGCGGGATGTCGGTCATGAAGCCGAGCCGGCCCTGGTTGATGCCGACCAGCGGCACGCGGTAGGGCGCCAGAAGGCGCGCGATCGACAGCATGGTGCCGTCGCCGCCGAGCACCACGGCCAGGTCGACCACCTTGCCCAGGTCGGCGCGGTCGATCAGCTGGTGCGGGCCGGCTTCCTCGGGCGTGGCGCTGTCGCGGTCGATGAACACCGTGATGCCGTTGCCGGCCAGGTGATCGGCCAGCGCGCGCAGCGAGACGACGATGTGGGGTTTGCTGTGCCGGGCGACCAGCCCGACTTTCTTGAACAGGGTTTGCATGGCGTGATTGTAATGGCTGCCCGGCTCATTCCGGGCGTTTCTTGCCGGTGGCCTCGAGCGCGCGCAGGTAGAAGCGGATCAGGTCGGCCAGCGAATGGACGTTGAGCTTGTCGAACAGGTTGGCGCGGTGCACGTCGACGGTGCGCGGCGACAGGTGCAGCTGCTGCGCGATCTCCTTGCTCGACAGCCCGTCGGCGATCAGGTCGAGTACCTCGCGCTCGCGCGGGCTGATGCGCGCGAGCTGGTTCAGCACCTCCTCGGTCTCGGCGCGCTGCTCGTGTTGCTGGATGCACATGCGGATGCCGCGCTTGAGGCCGTCGAGCAGGCGCAGCGGGTCGACCGGCTTGGTCAGGAAGTCGATCGCGCCGTTGCGGAAGGCGCGGCTGCACTCCTCGACGTCGCCGTGGCCGGTGATGAACAGGATCGGCAGCTGCATATTGCGCGCGCACAGCATCTCCTGCAGCGCCAGCCCAGTGATCTGCGGCATGCGGATGTCGAGCACCAGGCAGCCGATCTCGCCGTTCCGGTAGTGCTGCAGGAAGCTTTGCGCGTTCGGAAAGCCGCTGACCTGCAGGCCTTGCGCGGCGACCAGCATTTCCAGCGAGTCGCGCACCGCGGGGTCGTCGTCGACGATGAATACGGTCGGGGTTTGCGTTGTTGTCATATTGTTCTTTCGCTCGCCGCTTGCTGGGCGAAGTGTCCCGGGGACAGCCGGGGCAGCTCGATGCGGAATTCGGCGCCGCCTTCGAGGCGGTTGCGCGCAAAGAGCCGCCCCCCGAATGATTCCACAATGCTGTGACAAATGGTAAGCCCCAGCCCCATGCCGTGCTGCTTGGTGGTGAAGAAGGGATCGAACAGGTGGTCGAGCACCTCGTCGGGCAGGCCGCAGCCGTTGTCGCGCACGCTCAGGCAGACCTTGTCCTGTACCAGGCTGGTCTCCAGCGTCAGCTCGCCCCAGTCCGAGCGCGTCTGGACCGCGTCGATCGCGTTGCGCAGCAGGTTGAGGATGACCTGCTCGATCTGGATCGTGTCGGCGAACACCAGCGGCAGGCCGGGGGCGAGGTGGGTGCGGACGTGGATCTGGCTGGTGCGCAGGTCGTACTCGGCGAGGCTCAGCACGTTGCCGACCGACAGGTTCAGGTCGACCGGCACCCATTGTTGCTGCGACTTGGTGACGAAGGCCCTCAGGCGCTGGATGATCTGGCCGGCGCGCTCGGCCTGGGTCATCGACGAATGTAGCGCCTTGACCACCATTTCCTTGGGCGGGTCGTCGTCGCCGAGCAGGCTGAGCGCCGCCTGGCAGTAGCTGACGATGGCCGACAGCGGCTGGTTCAGCTCGTGCGCGATGCCCGACGCCATCTCGCCCATGGTGTTGAGGCGGGCGACGCGCGCCAGCTCGACCTCGTGCTGGCGCAGCCGCTTCTCGCTCGCTTCGAGCGCCTCGAGCATGCGCTGGCGCAGCGGCGCGGTGTTGCGGAAGGCCATCACCGCGCCGAACAGTTCGCCGCTGCGGTCGAACAGCGGCGAGACGCTGCCCTCGATCAACAGCGTCTCGCGGTCGGGCGGCGCCAGCACGCAGTTCTCGGCGAGATCGACGGCCTGGCCGCGCTGCAGGCACAGCACGATGGGGTCGGCGACCGCCTGGCGCGCGAATTCGTAGCGCAGCTGCATGGTCTGGTAGACCGGACGGCCGACGGTCTGCTCGGGCTCGACGCCGAGCAGCTTGACCGCCATCGGGTTCAGGTAGCGCACCCGCATCTGGGTGTCGACGGTCAGCACCGCGTCGTTGATCGCCTGCAACGTCACCATCGCGTGGCCGCGCTCGCGGTACAGGTCGTCGACCGCGTCCTCGTGGTGGCGGTGGGTGCGGATGTTCTGCGCCATCACCACCGCGCTCAGGTAGGCGAGCAGGCCGGAGAAGGCGAGCGCCGCGAGCAGGATGCTGGGCTGGATCACGCCTTCGGGGACCTGTTCCTCGATGACGAGCTCGTAGGGGAAGTAGGGCACGTCGACCGGCAGCCGCATGCTCAGCCGCGGCAGCAGCAAGACCTCGAGCGAGCTGGGGTTGGCCGAGGGCGTGCCCTGGTACAGGGTCTTTTCCAGCGGCGTCGGCGCGTCGCCGTACAGCGACAGGCTGACGCTGATGCGGCTGCTGGGCGGGTAATGCTGTTCGAGCAGGCCGTTGACGCGCACCATCAGCACTACCGCGCCGCTGGCCTGCTGCGTGCGTTGCTCGGGCTCCTCGGGCGGTGGCGTGGTGTGGTAGATCGCACGCGCGTAACCGAGCGCCGTTTCGCCGTTCATCATCACGAACGGCGTGGTGACCTCGGTTTCGCCGCTGCGGAAGGCCTTCTGCAAGACCGGTCCGAACAGGCGGTCGTTCAGCATGTCGAAGCCGGTCAGCGCGTCGTCCTCCTTGGCCAGCGCCGGCGCGGCGATCAGCCACGGATAGTAGAGCGCGCGCGGCGGCGCGGGCACCCAACCGCGACGGTTGCGCCAGTCGTTGGCGATCGCCATCGGGTGGTCCTTGATGTAGGGGGCGCTCGGGTCGGTCAGCGGCAGGCTTTGCTCGAAGGCGGCGCGTTCGTTGGCACCGACGCGCGGCAGATAGCTCATCGTGTAGATGAAGGGATAGCGGCGCGACGCTTCGAGGGCGTAGTTGTAGAAACGGTCGACGCTGAGCCCGGGGTGGTAGCCGAGCATCTCGCTGAGGCCGAACAGCAGCGTCTCGCCGACCTTCAGCCGCGATTCGAGTTCCTGCTTGATCTGGCGCGCGGTCTGCTCGAAGCCCTCGCGGTGGCGCTCGAGCACCAGCGTATGGCCGAACAGCGCGAGCGCACCGCCGAGTGCCAGCCACAGCAGCAGCACGAGCAGCCAGCGCCTGGCGGGCAGCTCGCGCAGCAGCGCCAGGTGGGCGCGCAAGCGCCCGGTCGGCGCTTCGCCGCGGCCGACGGCAGGCCCCGTCCTCACGCGCCTCCCCCGGCGGGCGTCGTGCGCGGTGGACGGGGCCGGGCGGCGGACGGGGTGGCGAGACGGCGCCAAGTCATGTTTTTGTCGTTAGTTTTTAGTTTCAATTAGTTATTTGAACTTAAATTGGCGCGCCGTCCGGTGCGGGGCGCTACGGTCCCTATTTTGCCAGACGGTCGGGGAAGTCGCCGAGCAGCTTGCGCAGTTTGGGCGTGATCACCGCCTGGCAGTAGGGGGCGTAGGGGTGGGCGTCGAAATAGCCCTGGTGCTCGTCCTCGGCCGGGTAGAAGGTCGACGCGGGCGCCAGTTCGGTGACGACGGGATCGGCGAAACGGCCGGATGCATCGAGCGCGGCGATCGCCGCGCGCGCCGTGTCGCGCTGCGCGTCGTCGTGGAAGTAGATCGCCGAGCGGTACTGGGTGCCGACGTCGTGGCCCTGGCGGTTCAGGGTGGTCGGGTCGTGCAGCGCGAAGAAGACCTCGAGCAGCGTCGGGTAGTCGATCGTGGCCGGGTCGTATTCGATCCGCACGGCTTCGGCGTGGCCGGTGTCGCCGCCGCAGACGGCGCGGTAGTCCGGGTCGGGCAGGTGGCCGCCGGTGTAGCCGGAGACGACGCGCCGGACGCCGGCGAGCCGCCGGAAGGCGGCCTCCAGGCACCAGAAGCAGCCGCCGGCGAAGGTCGCGACAGGGGTCATGATGGTTCTCCTCGGTTTCGGGGGGGCGTCGGTCGCTCAGTCGGCCGGGCCGCCGCGTGCTGACAGTATCGGACAGTCCAGCCCCAGCGCGAGCCGCACGGTATGCGTCTGGATGGCGACGGTGTCGGCGATCGGCTCGGCGTAGCCGCCGGCCATCGCGACCGCCAGCGCGACGCCGTGCGCGCGGCAGGCGTCGATCACCCGGCGATCGCGCTCGGCCAGGCCGTGCATGCTCAGGCCGAGCCGGCCGAGCCGGTCGCCCTGGTAGGGGTCGGCGCCGGCCAGGTAGAACACCAGGTCGGGCCGCGCGCGCGCGAACAGCGCCGGCAACGCGTCGTCGAGGGTGGTCAGGTAGTCGGCGTCGCCGATCGCGTCGGGCAGGTCGATGTCCCAGTCGCCGGCCACCTTGCGGAAGGGGAAGTTCTTCTCGCCGTGCATCGAGAAGGTGAATACGCGCGCCTCGTCGCGGAAGATCGCCGCGGTGCCGTTGCCTTGGTGCACGTCGAGGTCGATCACCAGCACGCGGCGTACGCGGCCCTCGTCGAGCATCAGCCGCGCGGCGACGGCGACGTCGTTGAACACGCAAAAGCCGCTGCCGTGCGCGACGGCCGCGTGGTGCGTGCCGCCGGCGAGGTTGACGCCGACGCCGTCGACAAGCGCGCTGCGCGCCGCGGCGACGGTCGCGCCGACCGAACGCGCCGAACGCTCGGCCAACTCGGGCGACCACGGAAAGCCGATCTCGCGCCAGCGCGCCGACGGCAAGGAGCCGTCGAACACGCCGCGCACATAGTCGGGCGCGTGGACGCGGGTCAGCTCGGCGAAGGTGGCGGCCGGCGCCTCTTCCATCCGAGCGGCGGCGAAGGCGGCAACGGCTTCGGCCAACATGCGGTATTTGCAGACGGGAAAGCGCTGCCGGTCCGGCAGCGGCAGGGTGAAGCGATCGGTACGGTAGATGCGCATCGCAAGGGGAGGTAAACGGGTGTCGCGCTCAAGCCTGAGCGGGCTTGTGGCAAGACCTCGGGATGGTGGGCGGGACCTTGTCAAGCGCGCGGCGGCGGGAGCTAGAAAGCCTTGACCAATGCGAAGCGCGGCTGCGCGCAGCCGTCGACGCTGACGCTTTCGTCGAACATCGCCGCAGGGCGGACCCAGAGGCCGAAGTCGCCGTACAACGCGCGGTAGACGACCAGCGGCTCTTCGCTCTCAGAGTGCCGGGCGAGGCCGATCACCTCGTACAGTTCGCCTTTGTAGTGCCGGTAGATGCCGGCGACGGGCTGGGTCATTCCAGTCTCCAGAAGGGGATGAACAGGGGCAGGTGGCGCTCGCCGACCTTGAGCGTGACGTCGCGCCGGATGCGCTGGCCCGGCGCGGTCGTCTCGAGCAGGCGGGCGCCGCGGCTGAGCGGGGCGACGCGCGGCGTGGTCGCGTGTCCGGTCTGCTCGACGACGACGGCGGTCTGGCCGTTCTCGAGCTCGACGAAGCTGCCGGACGGGAACACACCCAGTGTCCTGACCAGCAGCGACACGTACTGCGGCGCGAAGGGCTCGTGCGTCTGCTGGTAGAGCTGGGTCAGCGTGGCGCGCGGCGTCATCCGGCTGCGGTAGCTGCGCGGCGTCAGCTTGGCGACCACCACGTCGAGCAGGTGCAGCAGGTGGGCGGACGGCACGATGGCCTCTTCGGCGAGGCCGAAGGGATAGCCGCGGCCGTCGAGCCGCTCGTGGTGCGACAGCACCAGCGCGTGCAGATTGTCGTCCTCGACGCCGCCTTCGCGCAACAGCGCCGAGCTGATCAGCGGATGCAGTTGCAGGTTGAGGCGCTGTAGCGACGAGGGCGGCGACTCCTGGCGCGCCATCTCGTTGTGCAGTCGGGCCGCGCCGAGGTTCATCGTCAGCGCGGCCATCACCAGGCGGTCGCGATCCTCGTCGGCGTAGCCGAGCGCGCGCGCGAAGCGGCAGGCCAAGAGCGCGACGCACAGCGAATGGTGGGCGGTGTAGTCCTGCCACGGGCACAGCAGCATCGCGGCGACGCCGCCGTCGGGCGAGCGCCGCTCGACCTCGACGATGCGTTCGACCAGCGGCGCGAACAGCCCGGCCAGGTCGAGCAGACCGGGACCGAGCAGCAGCAGGGCGGACAGGTGGCTGGCGAGCGCCGGCATTTCCTCGAGCGCCGCCGCGCCGCGTGGCGGCAGCGGCGGCAGATTCAGCAGCGGACGCTGCTCGAGCAGTTCGGCCCGGAACGATGGTTCGAGAAAAAAGCGCCCCGGCCCGTCCTGTAAAATGCGATTACGCACGAACAGGCTGCTTGGCAATTCGAAATCCATTTTTTATTCCTTATGGGCAGCGTATGCCCAATTAAAGGTCATCTGCCCGCCGCACGGCAAGCCGGGACGGCCCGCGACACGGTGTACAATGCCGGGTTTTCCTGTCCGGACCCCGACATGAAGTTGATCCTCGCCCCGATGCAAGGCTTGGCCGATCCGATCATGCGCGACGTGCTGACCCGCGTCGGCGGCATCGACGAGGCGGTGACCGAGTTCGTGCGCGTCACCGACACCTTGCTGCCGGCGCGCACCTTCCTGCGCCTGTGCCCCGAGCTGCGCGCCGGCGGCAAGACGCGCGGCGGCGCGCCGGTCAGCGTGCAGCTGCTCGGCTCCGAGCCCGGCTGGCTGGCCGAGAACGCGGTGCGCGCGGCCGCGCTTGGCGCGCCGGCGATCGACCTCAACTTCGGCTGCCCGGCACCGACCGTCAACCGCCACCGTGGCGGCGCGGTGCTGCTCGACGAGCCCGAGCTGATCCACCAGATCGTCAAGGCGGTGCGCGACGCGGTGCCGGCGGCGGTCCCGGTCAGCGCGAAGATGCGGCTCGGCTACGCCGATACCTCGCGCGCCTTCGATTGCGCGCACGCGATCGAATCGGCCGGCGCGGCGCTGTTGACGGTGCACGCGCGCACCAAGGTCGAGGGTTACAAGCCGCCGGCGCACTGGCACTGGATCGCGCGCCTGCGCGAGGCGGTCAGTCTGCCGGTGGTCGCCAACGGCGAGGTGTGGACGGTCGATGACTGGCGCGCGATCCGCGCCGAGAGCGGCTGCGACGCGGTGATGGTCGGGCGCGGCCTGGTCGCCGACCCGGGGCTGGCCGGCCAGATCCGTGCCGCCGCGCAAGGGGTGGAGGGCGAGCCGCTCGCCTGGCCGGCGCTGTTGCCGTGGCTGGAGGATTTCTTTGCGCTGTGCCGCGCCGAGGCCGAGCACTACGCGGTCGCGCGGCTCAAGCAGTGGCTCGGCCAACTCAAGCGCCGCCATCCGGAGGCCGACGAATTCTTCGCGTGCATCCGCACGCTGCGCGAGGCGGCGGCGGTCGCCGACGCACTGGCGGCGGCGCGACGCGAACGCTGATGCGTCAGTTGCGTCGTGCCGCCGCGGCGGTGCGGCGGCTGCAACAGGAACGGGCCGGCGTACCGGCCCGTCGTTTTGCTTGTGCTACGGCTCAGACGAACTCGACCGGCACGAAAAAGTCGCGGCCGGTGCGCGAGACCAAGACTTGCGGGCGGCCCTGGCTGACGGTGCGGAAGGAGCGCGGCAGGCGGCGCCAGTCGCGGAACTTCATTTTCATCGCGTCGGGGACGGTCGGGATGTTGCGGGCACTGGCCATGTTCACTCCTCCTTATTTCATCGGGTGGATCACGTTGGTGACCACCCCCCAAATGAAGAAAGCGGCGTCTTCCGGCACCGGGATCGGCCGGTAGGCCGGGTTTTCCGGCATCAGCCACACGCGCTCGCCGTCGCGCTCGAGGCGCTTGACCGTCAGCTCGCCGTCGATCACCGCGACGACGACCTTGCCCGGGCGCGCCTCGATCGAGCGGTCGACCAGCAACAGGTCGCCGTCGTGGATGCCGGCGTTGACCATGGAGTCGCCCTGCACGGTGACGAGGAAGGTCGCCTGCGGGCGCTCGACCAGCAGGGCGTTCAGGTCGATGCCGGCCTCCTTGAGGTCGTCGGCCGGCGCCGGCAAGCCCGCCGGCACGCGGCTGGCGAACAGCGGCAGCGACAGGTCCGACAGTTGTTCGCTGAGTACGCGCAGATTGCTGACGTCGGCGCTTTTTACCGATAGCAGCTGCCGGTAGTCTTCCAGCCACGCATCGAGCACCGGGCGCAGCCGCTCGGGAATGCGCACCGCCACCGTCTTGTCGCCCTCGAAGCGCGGCTTGCGTCCTGCGCCTTCGCGTCTGCCGCCTTGGCTCATGATTTCTGTCCTTTGCTGCTCGTTCCATTTGATTGTGTACGATATCAATGCGCGCGGCAAGCGCCTTCGCTGTGCACCCGGCAAACCAAGCGTTTGTCATTATTGACGGGGGCAATACCCCTGTTCACAAGCCGGGTGCTTTCGACGGGGCTTCCCGTTACAATCAGGAGGAACCATTAGAACGACAGGGACGGGCAGAACCCATCATGCTGGCTGACCGCTTCGGACGTACCATCGAGTACGTCAGGCTCTCGGTGACAGACCGCTGCGACCTCCGCTGCAGCTACTGCATCCCGAAGGGCTTCAAGGGCTTCGAGGAGCCGGAAAACTGGCTCACCTTCGACGAGATCGAACGGGTGATCGGCGCGTTCGCGCGCCTGGGCACGCGCCGCGTGCGCCTGACCGGCGGCGAACCGCTGCTGCGTCGCAACCTGCCCGAGCTGGCCGGCCGGCTGTCGGCGCTGCCCGGGCTGACCGACCTGTCGCTGACCACCAACGCCACACAACTGGCACGGCACGCGCAGGCGCTGAAGGACGCCGGCGTCAGCCGGCTCAACATCAGCCTCGACTCGCTGCGGCGCGACTGCATGGCCGACATCACCGGCCGCGACAGCCTGCCGGCGATCATGGACGGCCTGATGGCGGCCAAGGACGCCGGCTTCGCGCCGATCAAGCTGAATATGGTCGCGATGCGCGGCGTCAACGACGGCGACATCGAGGCGATGGTCGGCTTCTGTATCGAGCACGGCTTCGTGCTGCGGCTGATCGAGGCGATGCCGATGGGCGACACCGGCCGCAACGCGCACTACCTCGACCTGCAGACCGTGCTGCCCGCGCTGCGCGAGCGCTTCGGCCTCGTGCCGCAGTCGGCCGAGCTCGGCGGCGGGCCGGCGCGCTACTGGAGCACGCCGGACGGCGGCTTCACGCTCGGCGTGATCACGCCGATCTCGCAGCACTTCTGCGCGACCTGCAACCGCGTGCGGCTGTCGGTCGACGGCACGCTGTACATGTGCCTCGGCCAGGAGGAGCGCTACGAGCTGCGCCCGCTGTTGCGCGCCGGCTGCAGCGACGCCGAGCTCGAGGCGGCGATCCGCGCGGCGATCGAACTCAAGCCGGAGAAGCACGAATTCCGCGAGAAGCCGGACAAGATCGTGCGCTTCATGTCGATGACCGGCGGCTGAGCCCCTCGGCCAACGCCGACTCGCTTCGCAAGGCAGGCGTTTCGCCTGCCTTGTCCTTTTCTGGGTTATGGGGTGGGGACTCGCGGGGCCGCTTTCGCGCCGCCCGCCTGCGGCGGGAGTCGCGGCTAGATAGATATTTGTCATAACCTGGCGCCGCTGCGACGCCTATACTGTGGGCTTTTCCTTGCCAGGAGATCCTGATGTCCATATCGCTGACGCCGGGCCCGGACGGGCTCTATACCTTGTGCGACGCCTTCGGCGGTCGTACCCGGACCTACGTGACGGCGCCCGAGTTCATCGAGCAGACCCTCGGCGCGGACGAGTTCGCCGCGCTGGCGCCCGAACAGCTGATCCGGCTGGCGCAGGCCTGCCGCGACGCCGCCGTGCCGCACGCCGAGGACCTGGTCTACTTCTCGCCGCCGGTCTGAGCGCCGCTTACAGATAGCGCGTCCACAACACCCTGACCGTGGTCGCGCCGCCGCTGGAGGGCGTCGTCGAGGTGTCGCCCGGCGTGAAGGTGGACGGCAGGTTGCTCAGGTTGATGGTCGTGCTGTTGCCCCAGTTGTTGCTGGTGCCTCTGCCCTGGTTGGCGACGGTGATGTAGCCGTGGATGGTGGTGCTGCCGCTGGTCGTCAGCGTGTCGCCGGCCAGCACGCTGCCGTAGACGGCGTTCGACGCGCCGAGCTTGATCTGGCCACCCGAGAACACGCCGTTGACGTAGCCGCCGGCGAGGAAGGCGATGTTGCCGGCCGGACTCGGGGTCAGCTTGCCGGCGGACAGGTCGCAGAAGTTGCTCGGGTAGAGGCCGGAGAAGGTGCCGTTCTGGCAGATCTTCGCGTAGCCGGCGTAGTTGACCGCCGTGGTCGAATGACTGCCGCTGGTTTCGATGTCGCCGCTGGCGATGAAGCTGTTGTAGTAAATGCCGTTGCCGGCGGTCAGCTTGCCCTTGAACCACACCACGCCGGGCGCCAGCGTGGTGCCGTTCAGCAGCCAATTGTCTTTGCTCGAACCCGCGAAACAGTTGTTCTGGTCGGAATAGCCCTGGCAGATCTTCGCCACCGGCGTCGCCGTGCAGCGGCCCGAGCCGTCGACGGCGGTACATAGATAGTTGTACACCGTCGAGCCGTTGAGCACGGTCGAGCCGAGAAAGTAAGTGCCGTTCGGGATGCTGGCGACGTTGTTGACGGTGACGACGATGCGGTTCTGCGCGTCGAAGTCGAACGCGTAGTTGGCGGCCGAGCGGTAGTCGTAGGCGTCGACCTTGGTCTGCGTGACGGTGACCGCCGAGACCGGCGTGATCGGTACCTTGAGCCCGGGCACGACGCTGACCTTGATGTCCTTGTTGCTCGCGTTGTAGCTCGCCGTGCCGCCGACCTTGCCCTGGATCGGCCCGCCCCAGCCGTCGACGGTGAGGTTGCCCTGCGCCAGCAGGCTGGCGATCGGGCTGCTGGTCTTGGTCAGCAGGCTGCCCTGGGTGTTGACGTTGGCCACCTTGCTGCCGCCGTTCGAGATCGTCACGTTGCCGATCGCGTTGATCGTCGTCGCGCTGCTGCCGGCGAAGGTCACCGCCTTGTTCGCGTTGATGACGACGACCGTCGTGCCGCCGCTGGTCGTGACGTTGCCCAACGTGTTGACGGTGCCGTAGCTGCCGTTGCTCAGCGAGACGTCGTCGTTGGCGTTGATGGTCTGGATGGCCTGGCTGCCGCCTGCGGTAACCTTGCCGGTCGCGTTGACCGTCTCGATGCCCGCGACGCTGCCGGTCAGCGTCACGTTGCCCTTGACGTTGAAAACCGCGTTCTTGCCGCCGTTGACCGTCACCGAACCGCTGAGGTTGAGATCCTTGCTCAGCGTGATGACCTGGTCCGGGCCGCTGGTGCCGCCGCCGCCCGCCGCGCCGCCCTCTACCCGGTAGACGAGCTGCACCGTCGACACCGCACCGCCGCTGCTGGCGGCGACGTTGACGGTCAAGGTGCTGCCGCTCGCGTCGGCGACGGCCGACACCACCTGGGCCGAGACGCCGCTCGCCGCGCTGCCGCCGAAGGTGAAGGTCGAGCCCGGCTGCAGCTTCTTCGCCTCGGCGGCGCCGACGCCGAGCAGATACTGGCGCACCCATTCGGCGCCGTTCCAGGCCTTCACCTGCGCCTGCGTGACCGCGTGCAGCGTCTGCGCCGCCTCCTGCGCGCCGCCGACCTTGTTCATCGCGTTGAACACCACCGCCGACAGCGACATGCCGACCAATAGCACGGTCAGCACGGCGGCGATGCCCTTCTGGCGGGACGGGAATGGGGGAGTCGTCGGGCGCATGGTCGTCACGAGGCGAAGTTGGGCAGGCAGATCGCGTAGCTGTTCGCCGAGTCGCGCGTGCTGTTGCCGTAGGACAGGATGACCTGGACCTTGCCGACGGTGGCAAGGCCCGAGGCGTTGGCCGAGGCGCCGAACGGCCAGCAACTGGCGGCGTTGCCGACCGTGATCGACAACGCCTGGCTGGCGTCGAGCAGGTTCGGCGCGATCAGCGTGTTCGCCGTCCATTGGCCGCCGCTCCACTGTGCGGCGAGGTTGCTGCACGACGGCCGTTCCAGCCGGTAGACGGCGTGGGTTTTCCGGTTAACGTACAGCCCTTGGCATACGTAGGCGCTGCTCGCCGACGCCTGGAGCGGGTTGCTTTGCCACAGCAGCGCGTTGCCCGCCGCCGCAACGACGCCGATCGCCACCGTGCTGCCCGAGGCTACGGTCATCTGGTTGTTCGACACGGCCATGCTGGCGTCGCGGACGAGCAGCAGATGGTTGGCCGAGCTGGCCGAGGCGATGCCGAACCCGGCCCCCTGCAGGCTGAGCTGCGCCGCCAGCAGGCCGTTGTTCAGCTGGGCGTCGAGCTCGGCGCTCGGCGCCGCGCCGCCGGGACCGAAGGTCGTGCGGGTCGCGTTGCGGTACAGCGCGAACAGGCCGAGCACGACGACGAGCGACAGCGTCAGCCCGACCATCAGCTCGACCAGGGAAAAGCCGTGTGGCGCTTGCTTGTTCATGATGTCAGGGCTCCACGCGCAGGGTGCCCGGTCCGAGCAGGGTGCCCGACGAGGCGGTCAGCGCCGGCACCGTGGTGCTGGCCGTCACCGTGCCCGCCGCACCCTGCGCCTGGACGGTGACGCTCTGGACCGTGCATTGGTACTGGATAGTGATGTTCTGCGACGCGGTCAGGTCGTGCAGCTGTGCGGCCGACGCGTTGGCGCCAGCGCACAGCGGCGCGGACGCCAGCATCGCCCGCATCTTGCCGAGCGTCAGGTTTTGCGCGTTCAGCGTCTTTTGCGCGCCGGCGACGTTCATCGCGGCGAAACCGAGCCCCAGGCCGAGCACGGCGGTCAGGAACAGCGCGACGAGCGCCTCGAGCAGCGTCAGGCCGCGCTGCGCACGGCGTCCGTGTTCAGATGAGGGTGCCGGTGACACTCTGGCTGCCTTTCGTGACGATGTAGGCCGGCGCTTGCGCACAGGCGGTGCCGCCGACCGTAGCGGCCAGCGGCAGGCCATGGCTGCCGAAGGCCACGCAATGCGTGCTCTGTCCGGCCAGCCTGACCTCGGCCGAAAGCGGCGTCGACCAGGCGGCGTTCGCGCAGCCGAGCGAGGCCGGCGTACCGTCGTGCACGCACAGCGTGCCGCCGGACACGACGAGCAGCGCGGCCGGCGCTCCCGAGTTCGCCGCCGACGCGTTGCGCAGCGCGTGCGCCTTGGCGCGCGCGACCGCGCCGAGCAGCGCGCTGTGCGCCTGCCGGACGTTGGCCGAATCGGCCCAGCCAGTGCCCAGCGGAACGATCAGAAGGGCCAGCAGCGCGAGCAGCGCCAGCACGATGGCGGTTTCGACCAGCGTGAAGCCCCGCCGGACCTGCCTTACCATGAGGTGAATCCGCAGGGCGAGGTTGCGCTGCGTGCGTTGGCGCTGTTCAGCGAGAGCTGACAGCCCTGCATCGACCCGCCCGAGGCGCCGGTCGCGGTCAAAGTGTAGCCGCTGGCACTCGAGACGGCCGAGAACACGAATAGACCCTGCTGCGCCGGCGACCAGGCGGCCGCCGACGCGTTCGCGCCGAGCAGGGCCTGGACGGCGGCGGTGTTCGACGCGTTGCCGGTCGGGTATTGCAGCTTCAGCTGGTAGTAGTTTTCGAAGTTCAGGCCGAGCGCGACCAGGTCGGCCGAAGCCGTCCGGGCGTGACTGCGTGTGACGTACTCGCGGTAGGTCGGCAGCGCGACCGCGGCGAGGATGCCGAGCACGGCGACGACGACGAGGAGTTCGATCAGGGTGAAGCCGGACAGCCGTTCGCGGTGGCGCTGTCCTTGGCATGCGAAAGGCATAAATCTGCTTGTAAAATCGAAAGTGTTAATTCGGCAGATTCTAACCGCGCCGGCACGGGTAGGCCAGCCCGCCGGCGGCACGAACCGGGCAAGGGCTTGCTGCGCGGAGTGGGCGAGCGCAGCCCGGGGCAAACCGCAGCGGGCGGCTCAGCGTCGTGCGTCGCGCGAGCCGAAGATGGCGTCGAGCACCGATTCGATCGCCTCGCGCTGGCGACGCGCGGCGGCGTTGCGACAGTCGGCCGGCGTCTGCATCGGGCTGCCGCAGAGGCTGCGGTTGTGCAGGGACTGAATCAAGTAGATGCGATCGCGATGCTTCTGGTCGTGGCTAATCACAATCAATCCTCCCTGTGGTCCTTCCGGCGGCCGTCTGTTCCGGTCGCCCGGGAAGGGGAGTGGCCGATCGATGGCGCAAAGCGCCGGACCGCGCCGCAAAGCGTCGGAGGCCGGCGAGTCCATCATCGGATACGATTGTTACCGTTTCGCCATTTCTTCCAGCATAGGCCGCTGCGGCCGCGGCCGTTGCACCGACGCGACACGACCGGCGGTCGCGCACGAAAAAGGCCTTGCCGCACGGCAAGGCCCGGGATGACGAGCGCCGCGCCCGACGGGGGCCCGGCCGACCAGGGGCGGTCGCGCGCCGGCGTCAGTAAGTGCGCTCCGGCACCAGCACGGTACGGTTGCCGTTGCTCTCCATCGCCGACACCAGGCCGGCTTCCTCCATCTGCTCGATCAGGCGCGCGGCGCGGTTGTAGCCGATGCGCAGGTGGCGCTGCACCGACGAGATCGACGCCTTGCGCGTGCGCATGACGATCTCGACCGCCTCGTCGTACAGCGGGTCGGCCTCGCTCGCGCCTCGACCGCTCTGCGCGGCGGCGGCCGATTCCTCGTCGGCCTCGGCTTCGCCAGTCAGAAGACCCTCGACGTAGTCGGGCTCGCCGAACTGCTTCAGGTGCTCGACCACCGCGTGCACCTCGGCGTCGGTGACGAAGGCGCCGTGCACGCGCTGCGGGTAGCCGGTGCCCGGCGGCAGGAACAGCATGTCGCCCTGACCGAGCAGGCTCTCGGCGCCCATCTGGTCGAGGATGGTGCGGGAATCCACCTTGCTCGACACTTGGAAGGCGATCCGGGTCGGGATGTTGGCCTTGATCAGGCCGGTGATCACGTCGACCGACGGGCGCTGCGTGGCGAGGATCAGGTGGATGCCGGCGGCACGCGCCTTCTGCGCCAGCTGCGCGATCAGCTCCTCGATCTTCTTGCCCGCGACCATCATCAGGTCGGCGAACTCGTCGACCACCACGACGATGAAGGGCAGCGGCGCCAGCGGCTCGGGGTTGTCCGGCGTCAGCGTGAACGGGTTGCTCAGGCGGCGGCCGTCTTCCTCGGCCTTGAGCACCTTTTCGTTGTAACCGGCGAGGTTGCGCACGCCGAGCGCGCTCATCAGCCGGTAGCGGCGCTCCATCTCGCCGACGCACCAGTTGAGCGCGTTGGCGGCGAGCTTCATGTCGGTGACCACCGGCGCCAACAGGTGCGGGATGTCGTTGTAGACCGACAGTTCCAGCATCTTCGGGTCGATCATGATGAAGCGCACCTGGTCGGGCGAGGCCTTGTACAGCAGCGACAGGATCATCGCGTTGACGCCGACCGACTTGCCCGAACCGGTGGTGCCGGCGACCAAGAGGTGCGGCGCCTTGGCCAGATCCATCACCACCGGCTCGCCGGTGATGTCTTTGCCCAGCGCCATCGTCAGCAGCGAGTTCGACCCCTGGAACACCTCGGCCGACAGGATCTCGGACAGGCGGATCATCTGCCGCACCGGGTTCGGCAATTCGAGCCCCATGCAGGTCTTGCCGGGGATGGTCTCGACCACGCGGATCGACGCCAGGCCGAGCGCGCGCGACAGGTCCTTCATCAGGTTGACCACCTGGTTGCCGCGCACGCCGACCGCTGGCTCGACCTCGTAGCGGGTGATCACCGGGCCGGCGTAGGCGTCGACCACGCTGACCTTGACCTTGAACTCGGCGCACTTCTCCTCGATCACGATGCCGCGCTCGATCAGCATGTCCTGCGAGCAGGCCTCCTGCGCCGCCGACGCCGGCTGCAGCAGTTCGAGCGGCGGCAGGCAGGCGTCGCCGTACACCACGGGCAGCGCCGCGTGCTGCTGGGGGGCGGGCGGTTCGGCCGGCGTGGGCTCGGTCTGCGGCGCGGCGACCGGGGGCGTCTCGTCAGGGGGCGTGGCGCCGCGCGGGCTTTCGGTGTCGTCGTCGATCAAGGTCCACGCCAAGGGGCGCGGCGACGTCGCCTGTGTTGCCGCCGGCTTTTCCTCGATCAGCGTCCACGGCAGGGTCGGTGCCGTCGCGGGGGCGGGTTCGGCCAACGTCGTGGCCGGCGGTTCGACCGCGGGCGCCGCGATATGCGCGACAGGGACGGCAGCCGCCTCGGCGGGGGGCGGGACGTCGAGGGGCGCGACCGTGACGGCCTTGGCTGCGGCGTCGGTGGCGGCTGGACCGGGCACCGAAGCCGCCTCGAGCGAAGGGGGCTTTTGGGGCGCGGACACCGCGGAATGGGGCGCATCGATCGGGATGTCGGGGGAGGGGTTGGCCGAGCCGGCGGCATCCGACGCGTTCACGGTGGCGGCCTCGACCTGTTCGGCACGTTCCGCGGCAGGGCGCTCCAGCGGCTGCGCTGCGCCGGCGGCGGACTCGATCAGAGGAAGCGGCGCCGCGACGGCCGTGGCGGCTTCGGGTGGCGCCGGCTTGAGCTGTTCGGCGCGCGCCTCGCGCATCTTCTCGGCGAAACCCGGTTGAGGCGCGATGGGCGCGGTCGCCGCGGCGGCGGGGCGCGACGGAGGCGAGGCAGGGGTGTGCGCGGCCGACGGCGCGGGGCGCGGCGTGGACGTCGCCGTGCGGGACGGCTGTGTCCGGAGCGGCACGACGGGCGCAGGCTTGCCCGCCGGCGCGGCCTCCCTCGCCAGAATGCGCGACACGCTGCTTTCGGGCGCGGCACCCTTGAGCCGGTGGCCGTGCAACTGGCGCAGGCTGGCCTTGACCTCGTTCGGGTCGACGAGCGGCAACGCGTCGCCTTGCCTGGCCGTGTCGCCCCCCAGGGGCGCGCGGCGGCGGCGCTGCTGGCGCCAGGCGTTGCTGAGGTTGTCGCGCAGTTCGGACAGCTCGATCGTCGGCAGCGGCGCCGCATCCGCCGGCCGCTCCTTGCTGGGCTGGTAGCGCTTTTTCAGGGCGTCACGGTCGATGTCGACCGGCGGCAGCGCGCGCGGCGCCGTGTCGGGTGACGGGGTGCGCGAGCGGGCGAGCTCGACGGGGCTGCCCGACGGGATGGCGGCCGGTGCCTTGGGCGGGGCGAGGGCCGCGGGCGTCGGCTGCGGCGCGGCGACGCGGCGGGGCGGCTCGGCGGGAGCGGGCGGCGCGGCCGATGCCGCCATCCAGTCCGGACCGTCGTCCAGCGACTCCCCGGCCCAGTAACGCCGCAGCGCTTTGCGCAGCGCGGTACGGCCGGTCGCTTCCAGCCACACGACGCCGGCGGCCACCCCCATTAATACCAGCAAAAACAGCACAGCCCACACGGTCGACATCCAGAGTTCGTTTCGGTTACACGCGGCGCAGCGATCGAGGATGGCTGCGGCCGAAGAGGGGCATTGTAGCGGGGTCGGCGCCGCGCGGAAACGCGCCGCGCGTGGCTGTCCGGCAGCGGCATGGCGCGCTCGAGCCGGCCGGGCCGAGTCACCCGTGCCGTCCCGCGTTTCAGCGCTCAGGCCAGTTGGCGTAGCGCTGTTCTATGCGTGCCGCCGTGCCGTCCTGACGCATCGCGTCGAGCGCAGCCTGCAGGCGTTGCAGCGTCGCGTCGGGCGTCGCCGGGTGGCAGGCCAGGTAGAGGTCGACGCGCCGGAAGCGCAGCACGGGGACGATGCTGTCGCGCCAGCCGTTCTGCTGCACGAAGCGGTTGGTCGAATAGCGGTCGGTGACCCAGAGGTCGATCCGTCCGCTGAGCAGCTTCTGCGGGTTGCTCAGGTCGTCGAGCGCGGTTTCCACCGTATAGCCGCGTTCGCGCAGATAAGTGTCGCGTGCGTCGCCGTTGTAGCTGCCGATCCGGTAGGGCCGGGCATCCTCGAGGCGGGCGATGCTCAGGCGTCGCTCGGCCAACGCGTACAGCACCCACTCGCTCTGCGCCAGCGGCCCGACCCACTTGAAACGCGCCGCGCGTTCCGGTGTGCGCGTGGTCGAGTAAACGCACTGCCCGGACCGGGCGGCGGCGAACTGCAGCGCGCGTTTCCACGGCAAAACGTCGAAACGCGCCTCGAGCCCGGCACGGCCGAGCGCCTCGCGCAGCTTGTCCGAAACGAAGCCGGTGACGAAGCCGCGCTCGGACATCTGGTAAGGCGGGTACTCTTCGGTGGCCAGGTCGAGCCGCTCCCCCGCCGACGCGGGCAGCATGGTCAGACACGACACGACGCCTGCCGCGAAAAGGCGGGGCGGCAAGCGGAAAATCGATGGCTTGTGCATTGCGACATCGTCGGGCAGCGCGTGACAAGCGGCAATTGGGGATAGCGCAGCCGGTCAACGCGCGAAGCCCGCGAGGGGCGAAAGCAAACGGGCCTTGCAGCGCTGCAAGGCCCGTCGTATCTGGTGCCGGCGAAAGGAGTCGAACCCTCGACCTTCTGATTACAAGTCAGTTAGTTAAAACGGCTGAAAGCCAATAACGGCGGCCATTTCGGATGGTGGACTATCTAATATTTATGTCGATGACAAGCCGTGCGCGCCCCAAAATGCAAGGGTTCCAGCCTTGTCTAAAACGGGGTTTTAGACAGTTTTATTTCACGCCCTTGCCCCTGCGG
Source organism: Crenobacter luteus (assembly GCF_004345725.1). Classification (GTDB taxonomy): domain Bacteria; phylum Pseudomonadota; class Gammaproteobacteria; order Burkholderiales; family Chromobacteriaceae; genus Crenobacter; species Crenobacter luteus. The sequence goes on from NZ_SLXG01000027.1 coordinate 21,581, forward strand.
ATCGCGCGCCGATCGTAGACGCGATGCAGGATGGTGTCGTCGGCGTGGCCGGTGGTGTTCTTGGCGTCTTCGCCTTGATCGAGCAGGTCGGTCGCGCCTTTGGCGCGCACGTCGTGGAAGTGGAAACGCTCGTGTCCGGCGTCCTCCCACGCCCGCATCACTTTCTGGACCAGGGCGTTGAAGCCGCTGTCGGTGTAGGGCTGGCCGGTGCGGCTCGACACGAAAAGGTGCCGGCTGTGGGGCGGGCGGGGCAGGGCCTTGGCGCGGCCGACGGCCTCGAGCAGCTTCGGCGCCCACGCGACCAGCACGGTGACGGGCCGGCTGTGACGGGTTTTCTGTTGCCTGACCAGCAGGCCGTCGTCACGGATCGCGTCGAAGGACAGACGCAGCACGTCCTGCCGACGTTGCGCGGCCAGGTAGGCCAGCTCGATGGCGGCCGCCACCACCTGCCCGGTCGCCAGGGGCTCGTGGTACGCCTTGGCGGTCGCCTGGCGCGTGCCGTCCTGGCGCTTGGTCAGCATCCCGTGCCGGAGGTTGCGCGCGAAGGCGATAAAGCGCTGCAGCTCGTCGTCGCCGACGTAGCGGTCGCGCGGCACTTCCTTGTTGCGGGTCACGCCCCGGCAGGGGTTGGTTTCCACGATGCCCCAGCGCATCGCCATGGTGAACACGTGCGACAGCAGCGCCTTTTCGCGGTTGCCCGCCACGGCCGCGCCCTTGGCCGCCCGGTAGTCCAGATACTGCGCGACGTGCACGGGCTTGATCTCGTCCGGGCGGAAGTCGCCAAACGCCGCTTCGAGCAGTTTGATCTGCCGTTCCTGCTCCTTGCGCGTCTTGGCCGCCTTGGCCGGCAGCACTTCCACCGCGTAGCGGTTGAACACCGCCGCCATGCCTTGTGCCGGCAGCCGGCAGGGCGCCTCCAGCTCGACCCAGCGGCGCTTGGCCTCGTTCAAGTCGGCCGACAGCCGGATCCATTTGTTTTCCTTGGTGACGTAGTAGTACGCCCCGTTTTTGCGGTACATGCGCGGCGGCAGGTCTCGGTTCGTGCGGCGCGGTCTGGCCATGGTTACCTCGTGCTGGCTCTGTCCAGCGCATCAAGATTGATGGAACGGGTGCTGGGTTGCGGCTGGGCGTCGCCGAGCGGTTCTCCCAGCGCCTGGCGGAACACCGCCGCCGAAACGATAGGCCGGCCGCTGGCGCTTTTCAGGTGCGGGATCCGGTTCGCCTCCAGCCATTCGCACACCCGCTTTGCCAGCTTGTAGCCGGACAGTCGCTTCAGCTCCTCGAACGATACGATGGCGTCTTCCATCTTCTCTCCCAATCAAACGCCGCCCCAGCGGGCGGCGGTTCTGTTCAGTGGCGTGCCGGGGTTGGCCCGGCGCCACGCGTCCATTTCCTGTTCGTTCATGCCGTTCTCGCAAAAGCAAACCGCCCGGCGGGTTTGGCTCGGGCGGTAGGCGGGTTTGCGGTGGGGCTGCGTGGTTGGGCGCTCACTCGGCATCCTCCAGCGCCTCGCGGCCGAGGGCGGCGAGGGTGCAGGGGGAGCGGTTCGGCGCGGACGATCATGGCTGGTCTCCAGTGTTGGCCGAGGGCTCGGCGGCAAAAGAAACGCCCGGCTGTCGAGGCGCGGGCGGCGGGTGGCGGTTCAAGGTCGGCCGAGCTTATTGCTGGCGCTGCAATGCTTTTGAATGGTCAGGTGCGAGTTTTGATAGCCGAGTAGGCCCGGTTCGGGTGGCGGCCAAGCGTTGCTCAGCGCGCTAGCGAGTAGAACAGGTCGGCCAGTTCGGCCGGTTCGAGCCGGCCTTCCGCCACGTCGACCATGATGTCTTCCAACTTGGCGCTGCGCGTCAGGCTGATGCCTTGCAGGTCGAGATAGGTGAGCGCCGTCACCAGCGCGGTGCGCTTGTTGGCGTCGTTGAAGCAGTGGCCGCGCGCGATCGCCACGGCGTACATGGCGGCGATCTCGTAGATGTCGTCGAGCCCGTCGTAGACGATGCGGTGATCGATGCGGGCCAGCGCGCCGTCCAGCCGGCCGGGGTCGTGGTGGCCTTGCAGTCCCGGCTCTTCGGACAGGATGAAGTCGTGAATGTCGATGACGAGGCGGGCGTCGATCATCGGTCGGCGAGGGCCTTGATGACCTTTTTGTGGGCGGTGAAGACCCGCTTGGCCGCAGCCAGCGTCACGCGCTCGCCGGCGTCACCTTGCAGCGAGAGGGCGGCCGGCGGGGTGGGCGCGGGCCGGTGCTTGATCTTGATGCCGTACGATTTGGTGGCGGTGCTCATCGTCATTCCTTGGGCTAAAGCGGTTTTTTTGATTATACCCGTGCATCGTTCGGGCGTGCTTGGTTCCGGCTGCGGCCATCGGTCAGTGCTCCTCGTGCCACGCGATGCGGATCTGCATCGGCGGGTCTGGGCGTTGCAGGTAGGGCTGGATGCCGCTCGCCTGGACGGGCTCGAAGCCGTAGCAGCGGATAGTGTCTTGCGCCGCCTGCCACTCGCCCGGGTGCAGCCACAGCGTGTAGCGTGGAGTCGGCTCCAGTGACACGGTCGGTTGCACCGTAAAGCCCTCCCTTTTCAGGGTCTCGGCCAACCGGGCTAGGGTATGGGTGTTTTCGAGCGTAACGTCTTCGCAGGCATAGCGCAGCGCCAGCGCGGTGGCGTCGGTCTGGCGCCGAATCGCGGCGTACAGCATCTGGTGGGCGGTCAGCAGGCTCATTTCGGCAACTCCCTCACGATCGGCAGAATCGCCGCGCACCACAGCGTGGCAACAAGCAGCACGCCGGCGGCGAAGCTGAGGCCACGCAGGAAGTAGAGCACCATCAACGCGCGGATGAATTTCCAGTCGGGGCGGGCGTCGCCCAGCGCGCTGCCGGCGCCGGGGCGGATGAATGGGGGTAGGGTCATGCTGACCTGCCCCCAGGATTAGGGCCAAGACCTACTTGGTAAAGTCGGTTAAAAATTTCTGCTCCTGCTCCGCTTGTTCCCTCATGCGGAAGCCTG
>NZ_SLXG01000028.1 GCF_004345725.1 Crenobacter luteus
TGCTCTTCCGTGAACCGCTTCTTCAAGTCCGTTCTCCTCGTATAAAACGAACTTTACTAAGTTTCAGGTGGCCCTGTTTAGGGGGAGCAGGTCAGCGCTACGGCAAGTACAAGACGGTGCACAAGCGCTTCACCCGCTGGGCGGCGCGCGGCGTCTGGGAACGGGTCTTCGCCCTGATGGTGGCCGACCGCCATAACGACTACCTGCTGATCGACAGCACCATCGTGCGCGCCCATCAGCAGGCGGTGACCGGCAAAGGGGGGGCAAAAATCCGGCGGTGGGGCGTTCCCGAGGGGGATTGAGCACCAAGATTCACCTGGCTGCCGACGAGCGGGGACGACCGCTGCGCCTGCTGCTGACCGCCGGCCAGGTCAACGACGTCACCCAGGCGCCGGCCCTGCTGCACGGCTTCCGTCCGCGTTGGGTACTGGCCGACAAGGGCTATGACAGCCGAGCGCTGGTGGCCGCGATCGAGTCGTTGGGCGCCCAGGCAGTCATCCCGCCGCGCCGCTGCCAACGGCCGCGTCCCTTCGACGCGAGGCGCTACCGGATGCGCAACGCGATCGAGCGCTGTTTCGGCCGCCTCAAGCAGTGGCGGCGACTGGCGACCCGCTACGACCGCAAGGCCTGCCACTTTATGGCGTTCCTCTGCCTGGCGGCCTTCCTGATCTGGAATCCGTGAATGTCGATCCAGCCTAGCGCTTCTTCGCGCCGGCGGGGTGGGGACGCGTCTCCCTGGTCGTGGTGACGGCCGGGGAGGCTTGCTTTGGGGTGCGGGCGGGGTGACGTCAGCCCGCGGGTCTTTATTTGGTGTCGCGGTCTTTTCCAAAAACTTCCGATAAGAATTATTATGAGAAAATTTTTCTCGTGACGATGTTATAAATCATGTAATACGTAATATATTAACATACTCAGAGTCTGGCAAAACCGGTACAATCCGGGTATTGCATACGAGCGGGAAAAACATGGCCTCCGATATCTACGCGCGCATCCGGCAAGCGGCCTTCGAACTGGTCGCCGAGGGGAGCTGGCCGACCGTCGCCGACGTGCGGCAGCGACTGGGCACCGGTTCTAACACCACGATCAACAACACGCTGAAGGAATGGCGCCACGAATTTCTGTCCCGCATCGCGACGTCGGCGCGCCGGCCCGACTGGTCGCCGGGTGTCGCCGAGGCGTTCGAGCAGGTGTGGCAGAAGGCTTGCGACGAGGCGGAGCGCCAGCTCGAGGGGGTCAAGGCCGAAGCGCTGGCGCAGGTGGAGGCGCTGGAGGGCGACCTTGCCGCCCTGAAGGTCGAGCTCGACGCGCGAGCGGGCGAGCTGGCTGCGCTGGCGAACCTGCTGGACGGCAAGAACGCGCAGATAGACGCGCTGGAGAAGCAGCTGCGATCCGAGGAGGCGAGGGCGCGCACCCAGGACGAGCGGCTGGCGCAACTGGACGCCGAGCTGGCCGACGCGAGGCAGGCCCTGCGCGAACAGCAGGCGCAGGCCGAGGCGAGGTTGGCCGAGGCGGAGGCGCGCGCCGAGCAGCGCGTGCGCGAGGAGAGGGAGCAGGCGGAAAGGCGCGAGGCGCTCGCCTACGAGCGGCTCGACGGGCTCAGGGTGCGGCTTTACGAGCAGGTGGAGGAGGAGCGCGGCCAGATGAAGGCGGCGCAAAAGCGGCTGGACGAGGAGCTGGCCGCCGAGCGCAAGGCGCGCCGGCTCGACGAGGAAAAATGGCGCGCGCGGCTGGGCGAGTTCGAGCGGGAGAACGGCCGGCTGTCCGCCGGACTCGAGGTACAGGCGGCGCGCGGCGAACAGCTTGCGGCCGAGCTGGCGCGCGAGCGTGAGGCGGGGCTCGAACTGCAGCGCGAACTGCTCAGGGTCAGCGAGCAGGTCGGCCGCTGGCGCGAGCGGCAGGCGGCGCTACCGTCCCGGCTGGGTGCGCGACTGGCGGCAGCGAGGGCCGAGCTGGTCACGCTGGACGAGGCGGGTATCCAGCGCTGGCTGCGCGACGGCCTCGCCGAGCCGGCCGACGAAGTCTGATCAGAACAGCGCGGCGAGCGGGGCGACCAGCGCCTCGAGGTGGCGGGCGTCGACCTCGTCGAAGTCCGCCGGCACGTCCGCGTCGATGTCGAGCACGGCGACGACGCGGCCGGCCGTGTCGCGAACCGGTACGACGATCTCGCTGCGCGCGCTCGACGAGCAGGCGATATGACCGGGGAAGGCGTCGACGTCAGGTACGAGCAGCGTGCGGTTTTCCTTCCACGCCGCGCCGCAGACGCCGCGGCCGTAGGGGATGCGCGTGCAGGCGATCGGCCCCTGGAAGGGGCCGAGCACCAGTTGCTCGCCCTTGACGAGGTAAAAACCGGTCCACAATCGCGGAAAGGTCGCGTGGAGCGCGGCGGTGAGGTTGGCGAGGCAGGCGACGACGTCGGTCTCGCCGTCGATCAGCGCAAGCGCTTGTGGCAGCAGCGCGCGGTAGCGTTCGTCCTTGCTATCGCCGGTGACGGTCAGGGTTTCGGCCATGGTGGATCCTTGAGCGGTGAAGCGTGCAAGCGTATCAAGGTCGGCGCGCCGTCGCCAGCGCCGGCCGCCCGCCAAGAAAAAACCCGGCCGAGGCCGGGTTTGCTTCCTTTGTAGCTTGCCGCGTTCTGCGGTCTCATTCTTTACATCATGTGCTGGCCGCCGTTGATCGACAGATCCGCGCCGGTCATGAAACCGGCCAGGTCCGACGCCAGGTAGGCGACCAGGTTGGCGATCTCCTCGGGCTTGCCGAGGCGGCCGACCGGGATCTGGGCGATGATCTTGTTGCGCACTTCTTCCGGCACGGCCATCACCATTTCGGTGGCAATGTAGCCCGGGGAGATGGTGTTGACGGTCACGCCTTTTTTGGCGACTTCCTGCGCCAGGGCCATGGTGAAGCCGTGCATGCCGGCCTTGGCGGCCGAGTAGTTGGTCTGGCCGAACTGGCCCTTCTGGCCGTTGATCGACGAGATGTTGACGATGCGACCGAAGCCGCGCTCGACCATGCCGTCGACCACGCCCTTGCACATATTGAACACCGAGTCGAGGTTGGTCTTGATGACCGCGTCCCAGCCGTCCTTGTCGAGGCGCTTGAAGGTGGCGTCACGGGTGATGCCGGCGTTGTTCACCAGCACGTCGACCGGGCCGACTTCGGCGGCGACCTTGGCGGCCAGCGCCTGGCAGGAGTCGTAGTCGGCCACATCGCACTGATAGGCGTGGAAGCTGTAGCCCTGTTCTTTTGCGTCGGCGAGCCATTTCTCTTCGCGGCCGGGCTTGCTGTAGGTGGTGACCACGGTATGGCCGGCGTCAGCCAGAGCCTTGCAGATGGCGGTGCCGATGCCGCCCATGCCGCCGGTAACCAGTGCGATCCGCTTTGTCATTGCGCTACTCCTTGTGTAGTTGGGTGTGTGGGAAGGAGGATAAAGTATTTTCGATGACAAACAGGTTAAAGCATATGCTCTAGCCGGCCGCGTGTAAATACGGAGCGCCGTTAAATTTCATGCATCAGGCATTGCCGAGCTCCCGGCTCAACCGCTGCAGGAAATCGAAGCGGAAAGGCAGGATGGCGCCGTCTGCCGCTGCCTGCTTGACCGCGCAGCCGGGTTCCTGCAAATGCGCACAATTATGAAATCTGCATTTTCCGATCAGCGGGCGCAGTTCGGGGAAATAATGTGGCAGCTCCGGCACCTTGAGATGGTTCAGGCCGAAGGCCTGCAGGCCGGGCGAGTCGATCAGCCGGCTGTCGCCGTCCAGATGGTAGAGCGTCGCGTGCGTCGTCGTGTGCCGCCCCGAGTCGAGCGCCTCGGAGATGTCGCCGACGCGCGCCTCGGCGTGCGGCAGGATCGCGTTGGTCAGCGTCGATTTGCCCATGCCCGACTGGCCGACCAGCACGCAGGTCTCGCCCTCGAGCAGAGGGTGGATCGCCGCGATGTCGGCCTTGGCCGAGACGGTGACGATGCGGTAGCCGAGCCCGGCGTAAGGGGCGAGTCTTTCGAGCAGCGCGCCGGTTTCCGGCAGGTCGGTCTTGTTGACGACGATGACCGGATCGATGTCGTAGGCCTCGGCCGCCAGCAGGCAGCGGTTCAGCAGCTCCTCGCTCGGCGTCGGTACCGCGGCGATCACGAACAGGATGCGCGTTACGTTGGCGGCGATCAGCTTGGTTTTCCAGTCGTCCTGGCGGTAGAGCAGGCTCTGGCGCTCGTGGACGCGCTCGATCACCGCCTGCTCGCGGTTCTGCACCAGGATGTCGACGATATCGCCGCAGGCGTAGTCGACGCGCTTGCCGCGTGTGGTGCAGTCGTAGGTGTGGCCTTGCGATTCGACGATGAAGCGCCGCCCGTGGCTTTTGACAATCAGACCCTGCTGCTTCATGCGGTGGCAACCAGCGCGTCGGTCTTGGCCGCGCAGATGAAGTCGTTCAGCGTCAGCCCGCCGGCGTCGTGCGTCGAGAAGTTCACCACCACGCGGTTGTAGTGCACCGACAGGTCGGGGTGGTGGTCTTCGCGGTGGGCGACGAAGGCCAGCGCGTTGACGAAGGCGATCGTGCGGTAGTAGTCGGGAAAGCGGAAGGTCTTGGTCAGTTGTCCGTCGCGGATCGTCCAGTCGGGCAGTTTGGCGAGCAGGCTCTCGCGGGCGGCGTCGTCCAGCGCGGCCTTGCCGAGCTGGGGTTCGCAGTGCAGGGTCAGGAGGTTCATCGGGGGCTTCCCTGTTGGAGATGGGCGATACGCAGCGCGGCCGGCGGGTGCGAATCGTAGAAGGCCGAGTGTAGCGGGTCGGGCGTCAGCGTCGCGGCGTTGTCGCGGTAGAGCTTGATCAGCGCCGACACCAGGTCGGCGGCGCGCGTTTCGCGCGCGGCGAAGCCGTCGGCCTCGTATTCGTGGTGGCGCGACATGCGGCTCGCCAGCGGCGTCAGCGGAAAGGTGAAGGCCGGCAGCGCCATGAAGAACAGCAGCAGCGCCGCGGCGTGCGACGGGGTGCCGACGCCGAGGCCTTGGTAAAACCACGGCGCGTCGACCAGTTGGCCGAGCAGGGCGAGGCAGCCGAGGCTGGTGCCGAAGGTGAACAGCATGCGCTTGACGATGTGGTGGCGCTTGAAGTGGCCGAGCTCGTGCGCGAGCACCGCCTCGACCTCGGCCGGCGTCAGCTGCGTAAGCAGCGTGTCGAAGAACACGATGCGACGGGCGGCGCCGAAACCGGTGAAGTAGGCGTTGCCGTGGCTGGAGCGGCGCGAGCCGTCCATCACGAACAGGCCCTTGGCGCGAAAGCCGGTGCGCGCCATCAGCGCGTTGATGCGCTCGGCCAACGCCGGGTCGGCCAGTGGGGTGAACTTATTGAAGAGCGGCGCGATCAGCGTCGGGTAGATCACCACGAGGGCGAGGCTGGTGCCGCTCCAGGCCAGCCATGCCCACAGCCACCACGCGTCGCCCGCCGCGCCCATCAGCCATAGCACCAGCGCGGTCAGCGGTAGGCCGATGACGGCCGACACCGCCGCGCCCTTGAGCGCGTCGGCGACGAACATCGCCGGCGTCGTCCTGTTGAAGCCGAAGCGCGCCTCGAGGCCGAAGGTGCGCAGCCACGCCAGCGGCAGGCCGACGAGGCCGCTGACGAGGCCGACCAGCGCGATCAGCGCGACACCCTGCGCCAGCGGCGACGCGAACCAGCCGGCGGCGAGCGCGGCCAGCGCGTCGATGCCGCCGGCGAGCGTCAGCGCGACGATCAGCGCGGTGTCGACGATGGCGCCGACGCGGCCGAAGCGAACCCGCGCAACGGTATAGTCGGCGGCCTTCTGGTGGTCTGCGAGTGGGACATGCTCGGCGAAGGCGGGCGGGACGGCGCTCCGGTGCGCGTTCACGTGCCGGATCTGCCGCGCGGCGAGCCACAGCTTGAGGCCGAGCGAAACGAGGAGGGCGGCCAGGAAGGCCAGGGTCAGTGTCATCGGATGAGCCATAGGTATTGGGCCGGGTTTGCCGCCGCCGGTTCAATCGCGGAAAATGAGGCTTTCATCGAAAGACGCGCAAGTATGGCACAAGATTCCAACAACCTCATCTGGCTGGACATGGAAATGACCGGCCTCAACCCCGACAGCGACCGCATCATCGAGGTGGCGATGATCGTCACCGACAGCCAGCTCAACGTGCTGGCCGAATCGGCCGTCTACGTCGTGCATCAGCCGGACGCGGTGCTCGACGGCATGGACGACTGGAACAAGGCGACGCACGGCCGCTCCGGCCTGATCGACAAGGTGAAGGCGTCGACGCTGTCCGAGGCCGAGGTCGAGGAAAAGCTGCTCGCCTTCATGGCCGAGTGGGTGCCCGAGCGCACGAGCCCGATGTGCGGCAACACCATCCACCAGGACCGCCGCTTCATGGTGCGCTGGATGCCCAAGCTCGAGGCCTACTTCCACTATCGCAACCTCGACGTGTCGACGCTGAAGGAGCTGTGCAAGCGTTGGCAGCCGGAGGTCGCCAAGGGTTTCACCAAGCAGGGCAAGCACGAGGCGCTGGCCGACATCCAGGAATCGATCGACGAGCTCAAGTACTACCGCGAGCACTTCATCAAGGGCTGACGCCCGCCCGCGCCCGGTGTCGCCGGGCGCCTACCTGCCGTATCGCCGTTTGAAAGCCGTCCATGTCCCCGTACGTGATCCGTTACCACGACATCAACGCCAGCCCGATCTGGGCCCGGCTGCACCAGCACCAGCGCGCGACCCGCCACCTGCACATGCGCGAGCTGTTCGAGCGGGACCCCGAGCGCTTCGCGCGCTTCCATCTCGAGCTCGACGGTCTGCTGCTCGACTATTCGAAGAACCGCATCACCGGGCGCACGCTCGAATTGCTCGTCGAGCTGGCCGACGCGGCCGACCTGGCCGGCTGGATGGCGCGCCTCAAGGGCGGCGAGCGCGTCAACGTCAGCGAGAACCGCGCGGTGCTGCACACCGCCTTGCGCTCGCCGCGCGGCGTGCCGGTCTGGTGCGACGGGCGCGACGTGTCGCGCGACGTGCACGCCGTGCTCGACCGGATGGCCGCGTTCTGCCGGCGCGTGCGCGGCGGCGACTGGCGCGGCTTTTCCGGCCGCGCGATCACCGACGTCGTCAACCTCGGTATCGGCGGTTCCGACCTCGGGCCGCTCGCGGTGGCCGAGGCGCTGGCGCCGTACGCGTCGCCGACGCTCAACGTCCATTACGTTTCCAACGTCGACGGCGCGCACCTGGCGCGCACGCTGGCGCGCCTCGACCCGGCGACGACGTTGTTCGTCGTCGCGTCCAAGTCGTTCACCACGCCCGAGACGCTGCTCAACGCGCGCGCCGCGCGCGCCTGGTTCCGGCGCGCGGGGGGCGAGGCCGACGTCGCGCGCCACTTCGTCGCGGTGTCGAGCAACGCGCCGGCGGTGCGGGCGTTCGGCATCGACCCGGCGAACATGTTCGAATTCTGGGACTGGGTCGGCGGCCGCTACTCGACCTGGTCGGCGGTCGGCCTGTCGCTGATGCTGGCGATCGGCCCCGGGCATTTCGCCGACTTCCTTGCCGGCGGTCACGCGATGGACCGGCACTTCTTCTCGGCGCCGTTCGACGCCAACATGCCGGTGATCCTCGCGCTCGTCGGCGTCTGGTACAACACCTTCTACGGCGCGCACACGCACGCGATCATGCCGTACGACCACGGCCTGCGGCGCTTCCCGGCGCATATCCAGCAGCTGGACATGGAAAGCAACGGCAAGCGCGTCGGCCGCTACGGCGAGCGGCTCGACTTCGACACCGGCCCGGTGATCTGGGGCGAGGAGGGCGTCAACAGCCAGCACGCCTTCTTCCAGCTCTTGCACCAGGGCACGCGGCTGGTGCCGTCGGATTTCATCGTGCCGATGAACAGTCACTACCCGGTCGACGGCCAGCACGCGGTGCTGGTCGCCAACGCTTTCGCGCAGACCGAGGCGCTGATGCGCGGCAAGACCGAGGCCGAGGCCTTGGCCGAGCTGGCTGGCCTGCCGGGCGAGGCGCTCGACATGCTGCTGCCGCAGAAGCTTTTCCCCGGCAACCAGCCGTCGAACACGATCGCGATCGACAGGCTGACGCCTTACAGCCTCGGCATGTTGTTGGCGCTCTACGAGCACAAGGTGTTCGTGCAAGGGGTGATCTGGGGCATCAACTCCTTCGACCAGTGGGGCGTCGAGTACGGCAAACAGTTGGCGGCGCGCATCCTGCCGCAGCTGAGCGAGGCCGAGCCCTGTCTGCGGCACGATGCGTCGACCAACGGCCTGATCCAGTTCTTCCGGAGGCATCATGAGCGACAAGGCTGAAGCCCTCGCGCGCGCGCTCGGCCAACGTCTGGCCGCGCGCGGCGAGTCGGTGACGACGGCCGAATCGTGCACCGGCGGCCGCATCGCCGGCGCGATCACCGACGTCGCCGGCAGTTCCGGCTGGTTCGGCTACGGTTTCGTCAGCTACAGCAACGAGGCCAAGCAGAGGCTGCTCGGCGTGAGCGCGGCGACCTTGGTCGAGCACGGCGCCGTCAGCGCGGCGACGGTCGCCGAGATGGCGGCCGGCGCGCTGCGCGAGAGCGGCGCCGACTGGGCGGTCGCGGTGTCCGGCGTCGCCGGCCCGGGCGGCGGCTCGGTCGATAAGCCGGTCGGTCTGGTCTGGTTCGGTCTGGCGCAGCGCGGCGGCGTCGAAAAGGTCTTTTCGCGGCGTTTTGGCGGCGACCGCGCCGCGGTGCGCGCGGCGACGGTCGAGGTGGCGTTGGCGGCGCTGGTCGAGGCGGTCGACGCCGCGCCGCCCTTGCGCGGCTGAGCGCTCGCGTTGCCGCAGAAACAGGCTCGGCCAGCCCGGTATCAGCTTGGCCGAGCCTTTTTGTCGCCGGTTCGCGGCGGAACTCAGTCGCCGCCGTTCGTCTCGTCGTGCGCGCGCGGGTGGGTGGTGTCGTAGACGTTTGCCAGGTGCTGGTAGTCGAGGCTGGTATAGATCTGCGTCGCGGCGACGCTCGTGTGACCGAGCAGCTCCTGCACCGCGCGCAGGTCGCCCGACGACTGCAGCAAGTGGCTCGCGAACGAGTGCCGCAGCATGTGCGGGTGGACGTGGCGCGGGTGGCCGGCGGCGAGCGCCCACTGCGCCAGGCGTTTCTGCACCTGCCGCCCGGTCAGCCTTGCGCCGCGCCGCGACACGAACAGCGCCGCTGTGTCGCCGGCCAGCGTGCCGCGCAGCGGCAGCCATTCGAGCAGCGCTTCGCGCGCGACGCGGCCGACCGGCAGCAGCCTCTCCTTGTGGCTCTTGCCGAGTACGCGCACCTCGGCCTCGACGAGGTCGAGGTCGGCGAGGTCGAGGCCGACCAGCTCGGACAGGCGCATGCCGCACGAGTACAGCATCTCGAACATCGCGCGGTCGCGCACCGCCAGCGCGTCGTCGCCGACCGGTCGCGCGTCGAGCAGCGCGCAGGCGTCGTCGACCGACAGCGACTTGGGTAGCCGCTTGGGCTGGCGCCGGCGCGGCAAGGTGGCGGCCGGGTTGGCCGAGAGCAGCCCTTCGTCGACCCAGAACTGGAAGAAGCGCCGCCAGGCGGAGCGCTTGCGCGCCAGGCTCTTCTCGGCCAGGCCCGCAGCCTTCAGCGCCATCTGACGCGCGACAAGGTCGGTGCTGCTCAGTTCTAGCGGCGCACCGCCGGCCTCGGCCAACTGTGCCAGGTCGCGCCGGTAGGCGTCGCGCGTGTGCAGGCTCTTGCCTGCCTGCGCGAGCATGGCGTCGAAGCGGGCGAGGGCGGCGCCCCAGTCCAGCGGCGGCTCGTTCGGAGGGACGGTTTCGGCCCGGTCGGGCGCGGCAGGGGGGGGCGGGTGGTCGCTGCTGTCGAATGGGTCGGGCATGAAGCCTTTCGCGTCTCGTGGTCGTTCCGCTGCGCGCAACAGAAGGCCGCCCGATCGCGGGCGGCCCGTGTCGCCGCGCTGCCGCTTACGGTTTGACGAATTCGTTCTCGATGTCGTCCAGCGTGATCTGCCAGGCGTCGAGCATGTAGCGCAGCAATGCCATCTCGGCTTCGCTGATGGTGCCGTCCGATTTGCACACGTCGATCGCCAGCGCCGCGGCGAGGATGCGCTGCTTGCGCTCGGTGATGTCGTCGAGCAGTGAATCAAGTCGCGACTTGTCGATCAGGTGGATGGTGCCGTCGCCGTCGGCCTCGTCGGAGATGTCGTCGCAGTAGTCGACCAGAATCTGGATGAACTGTTTGCGCGACAGGCCGAGAATCTCGTAGATGTGCAGATTTTCAAGGCTCTCTATCTCGCGCGGGTCCATATTGCCGTCGGTGATCATGAACATGGCGAGCAGTCGGGCCAGCGCCTCGGGGCTGTTCGGGCTATAGGTCTTCATTCTGTCCTCCTTGTTCTTGTGCGGGGCACCGCGTCGCGGCGGGGCGTTGGCCGTGCGCGCTGGTCTTAATCTTGCCACCGATGTCCCGCGTTTGTCATCGACCGTCGTCGAGAAAAATGCCTTTCCCGGTGGCGGGTGTGGAGGCGTCGGCAAGGCGCGCGCGATCGCCGGCAAATGCTTATTGGAAGGTTGGTTTCGTTAAAAAATGACGAAGTGCTCTGCTCTAGATCAAACGGGTGGCGCAAAGCTTTGTTAGACTGGGGATGTTTTTAGCGCTCGCGAAGGAGGCCGAGATGTACCAGCGCATTTTCGTTCCGGTGGACGACAGCGAGACTTCCAATCTGGCCCTCGACGAGGGCTGCAAACTCGCCATCGAGGTGGGGGCGCAGTTGCGTCTGGTGCACGTGATCGATCTGGCGCAGTTCGGCTGGGGAGGGACGGAGTTTCTCGACGCGGCGGACCTGCAAAAATCGATCAAGCAGGCGGGCGAGCAGGTGTTGGCGCAGGCCGAGCAGCGTGCGCGCAAGCTGGGCGCCTCGCCCGAGGCGCACATTCTGGAAAGCTGGGGCGACAAGATCGCCGCGATGCTACTGGAAGACGCGAAAAGCTGGCGTGCCGACCTCGTGGTGATGGGGACCCACGGCTGGAGCGGCCTGATGCACCTGCTGATGGGGAGTGTCGCCGAAGGCGTGCTCAAGCATGCCGACGTGCCGGTGCTGCTGGTGCGCAACCCGGGGCGTTGATGAGGGCTGAACGGGTGCCGCGACGAGGGCGGCACCCGGTTCGGGGATGCCGTAGCCTTAGTGGCTGGTGGCCTCCTGGCCCGCTTCCGACTCTTGGGCGTCGAGTTTTGCTCGCACCGCCTTCTTCAGGCTCTTGTAAAGGTCGGGGTGGGTTTCCTTCAGGTACTCCACGATTTCGAAATCTTCGCGGCGTACCTTGGAAAGGTCGATTTGTTCCACGTGCACCAGGCGGAGCAGCTCGCGCACCGGCTTGGGCATGTTGCGACCGGATTCGTAGCGGGAGCCGCCGGACTGGGTCACGCCGATCCGGCTCCAGAATTCCTGCTGGTTCAGGCCGAGCTTGCGCCGGATTTCCCGCGGGTTCGGGATTTTTTCGAAAAGTTTCATGGTCGTCCTCGATTTGCTAAAAAAATGATGCCCAAAGGGTATTCCATTCTGCTTGCTTACGACACCCTAAACATAGCAAAAAATCCACCGGGAATATTCATATTTGGGCATGACGCCATGTTTGCAATCGGCATTGTGCATGCGCGCGAACGGGCGATGCCGTATCAGGCGCTGCGGGCCGTCTGCCCGGTGTGCTTCGCGGAAGAGGGGGGGTGGCGAGCCTGACCCCCGGCACTTGTACTAAGTAGTTGTGGCTGCTTCCTTCCGGACCTGACCAGGTTGGCTACCGTACAATGCGGGGAGACCCGCCGCAGAAGACATACGATTATATCGATGTAATGCAGTTTTACCAAGAGGCAAGTTCAATGTTTTACAACAAACGCTTGCCGCATGGCCGGAGCTGCGGTGACCGAATAATCAAAATCAATAAAACATGGCTTCTGACGTTGCCGACCGGTTAACCAGTCCCCTATCGAGGTCAAGTCAGAATTTATGACCTTGACGAGGGGGAAAAGTTTAGCTTTTCGTCAAAAAAAATGACGATGCTGTGTCGGGCTACGCCGCAAAGCCGTCATGCTCCGTCCCAGCGGGCGCGGGGGCGAACATCGACGTCGCGCAGTATACCTCGGGCGTCGCGCGAACACAAAACAATGCGCCCATTTCGGTGTGGCCGGTTCGTCATGCTTTTCGTGTCGCGGCGCTGGACAATATTTCCACTATTCTTGTATTGTTGAAATATGGAAAAGCATACCGCTACCCGACTCTTCGAGTCGCTGTCCTCCGGCGTGCGACTCGACATCTACCGCCTACTGGTCAGGCGCGGCCTGGATGGCCTCGTCGCCGGCGAGATCGCCGCCGCGCTTGCGCTGCCGGCCAACTCCGCGTCCTTCCACCTGAAGGGCATGACCCAGGCCGGCCTGCTGACGGTGCAAAAGGAAGGCCGCTTCCAGCGCTACCGCGCCAACCTGCCGCAGATGCTTGAGCTGATCGCCTACCTGACCGAGGAATGCTGCGCGGGCCAGCCCGAGCGATGCGGCGCGCCGCCGTCCGCCGCGGCGTGCTGCCCGACCGTCGCGCCACCCCCGATTATCCCTACCGTTGACGAGAGCTGAATCGATGAACGTCCTCTTTCTGTGCACCGGCAATTCCTGCCGCTCCATCCTCGGCGAGGCCACCTTCAACCATCTGGCGCCCGAAGGCTGGCGTGCGATGAGCGCCGGCAGCCAGCCGACCGGCCAGGTCCACCCGCGCTCGCTGGCGCTCCTGGCGCGCGAGGGCATTTCGACCGAGGGCTATTACAGCAAGTCCTGGGACAATTTGCCGGCGACGCCGGACATCGTGATCACCGTCTGCGCCAGCGCCGCCGGCGAAACCTGCCCGGCCTATCTCGGTCCGGTGCTGCGCAGCCACTGGGGCGTCGAGGACCCGGCGCACGCGACCGGCACCGACGAGGAGATCGACGCCGCCTTCGAAACCGCCTACCGCATCCTGCGCGCGCGCATCGAGGCTTTCCTGGCGCTGCCGCTCGACGAGCTGAAAGGCGACCGCGCACGCCTGAAGGCCGAGCTCGACCGCGTCGGCGCGCTGCTGCCTTGAGGACGCCGCGATGAGCCACGACAAACACTATCACCCGCTGATCGCCGACCGCGTGTATTTCGGCGGGGCCGCCGGCGTAGCCGCGATGGTGAACGAGGATGGCGTCGAGGTGATCGTCGACCTGCGCGAGGAGTCGACCGGCTGTGCGGCGCCGGACGCCGACGCCGTCTGGACCCGCATCCCGCTCGACGACCGTCCCGAGGCGCCGCAGAGCGCGCTGTTCAAGGCGGCGATCGACGCCGTGGTGGCGGCCTATCGCGACGGCAGGAAGGTCGGCTTCCACTGCGGCGGCGGCAAGGGCCGCACCGGCACGGTCGCCGTCGGCGTGCTGCTCGAGCTGGGGCTGTGCCGGACCTTGGCCGAGGCGGAGGCCAAGGCCCGCGAAGCGCGCCCGGTCATCAACATCAAGCCGCTGCAGCGCGTCGCCCTGCAGTCGCTCTATCCCGACGCCTGATCGTCGCGTTCACGAGGAGATTCCGATGAGAACCATCCAGATTTTCGATCCGGCCCTGTGCTGCAGCACGGGCGTATGCGGCGTGGACGTCGACCAGGCGCTGGTCGATTTCGCCGCCGATGTCGACTGGGCGCGCCAGAACGGCGCCCGCGTCGAACGCTTCAACCTCGCGCAGCAGCCGCTGGCGTTCGCGGAGAATCCGACCGTCAAGGGCTTTCTGGAACGCTCGGGCCACGAGGGGCTGCCGCTGGTGCTGGTCGACGGCGACGTGGCGATGGCGGGTCGCTACCCGAGCCGCAAGGAGCTGGCGCGCTGGGCCGGCATCGTCACGATCGGCGTGGCGCCGGCGCAAAGCGCTTGCTGTTCCGACAGCGGCTGCTGCTGAGCGGGGGTGGCGATGCGTTTCCTCGACCATCCTCCGCGTTTCCTGTTCTTCACCGGCAAGGGCGGGGTCGGCAAGACCTCGCTCGCCTGCGCCAGCGCCGTCACCCTGGCCGAGGCCGGCCGGCGGGTGCTGCTGGTCAGCACCGACCCGGCGTCCAACGTCGGGCAGGTGTTCGGTCTCGCGATCGGCAACCGCATCACCGCCATCCCGGCGGTACCGAATCTTTCGGCGCTGGAAATCGATCCGCAGGACGCCGCCCGGGCCTACCGCGACCGCCTCGTCGGCCCGGTGCGCGGCGTGTTGCCGGACGCGGTCGTCAAGGGCATCGAGGAGCAGCTGTCCGGCGCCTGTACCACCGAGATCGCGGCCTTCGACGAATTCACCGCCTTGCTGACCGACGCCGGGCTGACCGCGGGCTTCGAGCATATCGTGTTCGACACCGCGCCGACCGGCCACACCATCCGCCTGCTGCAACTGCCCGGCGCGTGGAGCGGCTTTCTCGAAACGGGCAAGGGCGACGCCTCCTGCCTCGGCCCGCTGGCCGGGCTGGAAAAGCAGCGCAGCCAGTACCAGGCCGCGGTCGCCGCGCTGGCCGACCCGCAGCGCACGCGGCTGGTGCTGGTCGCCCGCGCCCAGCGCGCTGCGCTGCGCGAGGTCGCCCGCACCCACGAGGAGCTGGCCGCGATCGGGCTGAGCCGGCAGTCGCTGGTGATCAACGGCATCCTGCCCTCCGGCGCGGCGCAAGGCGACGCGCTGGCCGCCGCCATCGTCCGGCGCGAAGCCGAGGCCCTGGCCGGGCTGCCCGTCGCCTTGCAGGCGCTGCCCGTCGACAAGGTGGCGCTCAAACCCTTCAACCTGGTCGGGCTCGACGCCTTGCGCCGCCTGCTGGCGGACGACGAGACGGACGCGACGGACGACGACGGCGCCGAGGCGTGCGCATTCGACGCGCCGGCGCTGTCTTCCCTGGTCGACGCGATCGCGGCCGACGGCCACGGACTGGTGATGCTGATGGGCAAGGGCGGCGTCGGCAAGACCACGCTGGCCGCCGCGATCGCGCTGGCGCTCGCGCTCGCGCGGCGCGGCCTGCCGGTGCACCTGACGACCTCGGACCCGGCCGCCCATCTGGCCAAGACGCTCGACGGCGCCGTGGACACGCTGACCGTCAGCCGCATCGACCCGCGCGAGGAAACCGAGCGCTACCGCCGGCAGGTGCTGGCGAGCAAGGGCGCCGGGCTGGACGCCGAAGGACGCGCGCTGCTCGAGGAGGATCTGCGTTCGCCGTGCACCGAGGAGATCGCCGTGTTCCAGGCCTTCTCGCGCATCATCCGCGAAGCCGGGCGGAAATTCGTCGTGATGGATACCGCGCCGACCGGCCACACCCTGCTGCTGCTGGACGCCACCGGCGCCTACCACCGCGAGGTGTCGCGCCAGATGGGCGGCAAGGGACTGCACTTCAGTACGCCGATGATGCAGTTGCAGGACCCGGAACAAACCAAAACGCTGATCGTGACCTTGGCCGAGACCACGCCGGTGCTCGAGGCGGCCAGGCTGCAGGAAGACCTGCGCCGCGCCGGCATCGAGCCGTGGGCCTGGGTGGTCAACAACAGCGTGGCCGCCAGCCGGCCGCGCGCGCCGCTGCTGCGCCGCCGCGCGGCGAACGAACTTGCGGAAATCGACGCCGTCGCCACGCGCCACGCCCGTCGCTACGCCGTGGTGCCGCTGCTCGACGAGGAGCCGGTCGGCGTCGCGCGCTTGCTGCAACTTTCCGCCCCCGCGGGCACAGGAGTCTGACATGGCCGATAAGGTCGACAACATGATCGCCACCTGCGCCGGCCATCCGGCGCGCACCGTCGTCGCGTCGTGCCAGGCCGCCGCCCTCCCTATCGAGAAGGCCGGCGCCTTGGCGTTGCGGCACGCGCCGAACCAGACGGGGGAGGGCTGAACGATGGACCTGCCACGTCGTCTCGTCGCCGAATGGCTGGGCACGGCCTTGCTGCTGGCCACCGTGGTCGGCTCCGGCATCATGGCCGAGCGCCTGTCGGGCGGCAGCGTCGGGCTGGCGTTGCTGGCCAACGCGATCGCCACCGGCGGCGGTCTGGTCGCGCTGATCCTGACCTTCGGCGGCGTCTCGGGCGCCCACTTCAACCCGGCGGTGTCGCTCGCCGCCGCGCTCAGGCGCGAGCTGTCGGGCCGCGAGGCCGGCCTCTACATGCTGGCCCAGCTTCTCGGCGCCTTCTGCGGCGTCGCCGCCGCGCACGGCATGTTCGGCGAGCCGCTGTTCTTCGCGTCGCAGCACGTCCGCACCGGCCCGGCGCAGTGGTGGAGCGAATTCGTCGCCACCTTCGGCCTGCTGGCGGTGATCTTCGGCTGTTCGCGCAGCCGCCCGGAAGCCGTACCGTACGCGGTGGCGTCCTACATCGTCGGCGCCTACTGGTTCACCGCGTCGACCTCGTTCGCCAATCCGGCGGTCACGCTGGCGCGCGCCGCCACCGATACTTTCGCCGGCATCCGTCCGCTGGACGCGCCGGGCTTCATCGCCGCGCAACTGGCCGGCGCGCTCGCCGCGACCGTGCTGTTCGGCTGGCTGCTGCGCGACAAGTCGCCGCTGGCGCTCGACCTGATGGCCAATGCCGGCGAGGATCGCACGGTCAAGCCGCTGCACGACGA
Organism: Crenobacter luteus; assembly: GCF_004345725.1. Classification (GTDB taxonomy): domain Bacteria; phylum Pseudomonadota; class Gammaproteobacteria; order Burkholderiales; family Chromobacteriaceae; genus Crenobacter; species Crenobacter luteus. Next base: position 16,586 of record NZ_SLXG01000028.1, read on the forward strand.
GGCGTGACGACGGTCCGCCATCCGGATCTTTCGTGCGGGCCATGGACGATCTTGGTGTGGTCAGCTCGGGGCGAGCCCATTCGGGCCGCCCCGTTTTTTCGCGCGTGCCCGGCCGAGTCGGCGTCCCCGCCGGGCGGGCATGAAAAAAGCGCCTCCGGCCGGAGGCGCTCGGGCGGGGCGCGGCGGGCTCAGGGCAGCAGCAGCGACAATTCCCCGGCCGCCTCGCGCAACACCGGCAGCACGCGGCTTTCCAGCTCGGCGACCGGCACGCGCGCCGCCTGCACGCCGACGTTGATCGCGGCGACCACGCGGCCGTCCTGCGCGACGATGGGCACCGCGATCGAGCGAAGGCCGATTTCCAGCTCCTGGTCGATGATCGCGTAGCCCTGCGCGCGAACCTTCGCCAGCTCGGCGGCGAGCGCGTCGGCGCTGATCAGCGTGTGCGGGGTGTACTGCACCAGCTTCACGCGCGCCAGGTAGGCGTCCAGCTCGTCGGCCGGCAGCTGGGACAGCAGCACGCGGCCCATCGACGTGCACGAGGCGGGCAGGCGGCTGCCGATGTCCAGGTCGATCGTCATGATGCGCGAGGTCGACGCGCGCGCGATGTAGAGGATCTCGTCGCCGTCGAGGATGGCGATCGATGAGGACTCGTTCAGCACGTTGCTGACGTGGCGCAGCACCGGCTGCGCGGCCTTGGCGAGCGGCGTCGACGCGAGGTAGGCGTGGCCGAGCGACAGGATACGCGGCCGCAGCGCGAAGTTGCGGCCGTCCTCGGCGGCGACGAAGCCGAGCTTGGCCAGCGTGTACAGGCAGCGGCGCACCGCCGCGCGCGGGATGCCGGTCTTCTGGCTGATCTGCGAGATCGACATCAGCCGGCGCTGCTGCGAGAAGGCCTGGATCACCGCCAGGCCGCGCGCCAGCGAGGTCATGAAATTCGGGTCGCCGCTTTGCGAGGCGATGTCGTCGGCGGCAGTCTGCGCGCCGTCGTCGGCCTCGGGGGTGTCGAGCAGCGCGTCGTCGGCGCGGGCCGGGAAGTCGTCGTGGGGCATGGGGTTCCGTTCGCTGTGGTCGGTCGGGCGCATATTGCATGGCGACAATGCGGCGTCGGCACGGCCGCTCCGCACGGTGAGCATAGCCGATGTCCGAATATCGCACAATGTTCCGATTGTCGGCGTATTCGGTGCGCGATACGTCCTTTTGCACGACTTCCTGGTTCGATAAATCGACAAGCGCGCGATAGACGCACGCCAGAACGCCGGGCCTCACCCGCGCGTCGCCTTTCGGGTTGACCCCTTTCACCGCCCGCGTGTCCCCCCTTCCCCTCGGCCAACGTGCGCAAGGGCAACCCCTTCCTGCGCTACGCCTTTTCCCCCTTCATGCATAACGTTTCGGCCGTTCACCGGGTGGTTGTACAAAATTCGTTCGTTTATCGAACGGTATTTCGATTATCGCCCTTGACGCGCATGGGTAGCCCCCCCTAGATTGATGTTCGACAGTCGAACCAGTGTGCGAAAAACGAACGGTTCTTCTGGGGTCGGGGCCGCCATGACGGCTTCCCCGGCGTGGCAAAGCGGACGGGCGGCGCCCAGGCGCCGCCCGCGCCGACGATTTCCTCATCCATCCGCCGCGTACCGGCGGACATGCAACAGGACCGCATCCCGAACGGGATGAAGCGAGCGAGACCATGATCGACAAGACCGTATCCTCCCTCGAGGAGGCCGTCGCCGGCATCCACGACGGCGCCACCGTGATGATCGGCGGCTTCGGCACGGCAGGGCAGCCGGCCGAGCTGATCGACGCGCTGATCGCGCAGGGCGCGCGTGACCTCACCATCGTCAACAACAACGCCGGCAACGGCGAGATCGGCCTGGCGGCGCTCCTGAAGGCCCGCCGCGTGAAGAAAATCATCTGCTCCTTCCCGCGCCAGGCCGATTCGCAGATCTTCGACGCGCTCTATCGTGCCGGCGAAATCGAGCTGGAACTGGTGCCGCAGGGCAACCTCGCCGCGCGCATCCAGGCCGCCGGCGCCGGCCTGGGCGCGATCTTCACCCCGACCGGCTACGGCACGCTGTTGGCCGAGGGCAAGGAGACGCGCGAGATCGACGGCAAGCACTATGTGCTCGAGTACCCGATCCACGCCGACTTCGCGCTGATCAAGGCGCTCAAGGGCGACCGCTGGGGCAACCTGATCTACCGCAAGGCGGCGCGCAACTTCGGCCCGATCATGGCGACCGCGGCCGCCACCACCATCGCGCAGGTCTCCGAGATCGTGCCACTGGGCGAGCTCGATCCCGAAGTGATCGTGACCCCGGGTATTTTCGTGCAGCGCGTGGTCGCCGTCGGCGGCGCCGCCGCGAAAGCGGCGTAAAGGAGTAAAGAGATGAACAAACTGACCCGCGACCAGATGGCCGAACGCGTCGCCCGCGACATTCCCGAAGGTTCGTACGTGAACCTCGGCATCGGCCTGCCGACCAAGGTGGCCAACTACCTGCCCAAAGACCGCGAGATCTTCCTGCACAGCGAAAACGGCCTGTTGGGCATGGGCGAGGCGCCCGAGCCGGGCGAGGAAGACCCGGAACTGATCAACGCCGGCAAGGAGCCGGTGACGCTGCTCGAGGGCGGCAGCTTCTTCCACCACGGCGACTCGTTCGCGATGATGCGCGGCGGCCACCTCGACTACTGCGTGCTCGGCGCCTTCCAGGTGTCGGCCAGCGGCGACCTGGCCAACTGGCACACCGGCGCGCCCGGCGCGATCCCGGCGGTCGGCGGCGCGATGGACCTGGCGGTCGGCGCCAAGCAGGTGTTCGTGATGATGGAGCACCTGACCAAGACCGGCGAATGCAAGCTGGTCGAGCGCTGCGCCTACCCGGTGACCGGCATCGGCTGCGTCGATCGCATCTATACCGATCTGGCCGTGATCGACGTGACGCCGGAAGGCCTCGTCGTGCGCGAAATGGTCGAGGGCCTGTCCTTCGACGAACTGCAGAAAATCACCCCGGTGCCGCTGAAGCTGGCGCCGCTGGCCGCCGCCGCATAAGGACACCCATGGAAAACGCATACATCTGCGACGCGATCCGCACCCCGTTCGGCCGCTACGGCGGCACCTTGTCGAGCGTGCGCGCCGACGACCTCGGCGCCCTGCCGATCAAGGCCCTGATGGAACGCAACCCCGGCGTCGACTGGGCCGCGATCGACGACGTGATCTACGGCTGCGCCAACCAGGCCGGCGAAGACAACCGCAACGTCGCGCGCATGTCCTCCTTGCTGGCCGGCCTGCCGGTGCAGGTACCGGGCAGCACCGTCAACCGCCTGTGCGGCTCCAGCCTCGACGCGATCGGCATCGCCGCGCGCGCCATCAAGAGCGGCGAGACCGAGCTGATGATCGCCGGCGGCGTCGAGAGCATGTCGCGCGCCCCGTTCGTGATGGGCAAGGCCGACAGCGCCTTCAGCCGCAACATGAAGATCGAGGACACCACCATCGGCTGGCGCTTCGTCAACCCGCTGATGAAGGCGCAGTACGGCGTCGATTCGATGCCGGAAACCGCCGAGAACGTCGCGACCGACTTCAACATCAGCCGCGCCGACCAGGACGCGTTTGCGCTGCGCAGCCAGCAGCGCACCGCCGCCGCGCAGGAAGCCGGCCTCTTCGCCGACGAACTGATTCCGGTGACCATCCCGCAGAAGAAGGGCGACCCGCTCCTTTTCACCAAGGATGAGCACCCGCGCGCGACCTCGCTCGAAGCGCTCGCCAAACTGAAGGGCGTGGTCCGTCCGGACGGCACGGTGACCGCCGGCAACGCGTCGGGCGTCAACGACGGCGCCGCCGCGCTGCTGCTGGCCAGCGAGGCGGCCGCCGGCCGCTACGGCCTCAAGCCGCTGGCGCGCGTGGTCGCGATCGCGACCGCCGGCGTCGCGCCGCGCATCATGGGCTTCGGCCCGGCGCCGGCCGTGCGCAAGGTGCTGGCCAAGGCCGGCCTGACGCTAGCCCAGATCGACCTGATCGAGCTGAACGAAGCGTTCGCCGCGCAGGCGCTGGCGGTCACGCGCGACCTCGGCATCGCCGACGACGACGCGCGCGTCAACCCGAACGGCGGCGCGATCGCACTGGGCCACCCGCTGGGCGCCTCGGGCGCGCGCCTGGTGACCACCGCCGCCTACCAGCTGGCGCGCACCGGCGGTCGCTACGCGCTGTGTACCATGTGCATTGGAGTGGGGCAGGGCATCGCCTTGATCATCGAGCGCGTGTAGCCCCTCGACGCAACGACGCCGCCGGGCTCGGCCAACCTCGGCCCGGCCTGGCGGCTTTTTCCGGAAAACCCGCATGAACCTTCTCGAACCCCTGTTCAGGGGCCGCGACGGCCGCGCGGCCCTGATCGACCGCGTGCTCGCGCGCGCCGGAGACCGCTGATGCCTTACCTCGAATTCGAACACGAACGCTTCAACTACCGCATCGACGGCCCGGCCGGCGCGCCGGTGCTGGTGCTGTCCAACTCGCTGGGCACCACGCTCGACATGTGGCAGCCGCAGCGGGACGCCTTCGCGCGCCACTTCCGCGTGCTGCGCTACGACACGCGCGGCCACGGCGGGTCGAGCGTCGGCGCGGTGCCGTACACGATCGAACAGCTCGGCCGCGACGTCGTGAACCTGCTCGACGCGCTCGACATCGAGTCCGCGCACTTCTGCGGCATCTCGATGGGCGGCCTGACCGGCCAGTGGCTGGGCGTCAACGCGCCGAACCGGCTGGACAAGCTGGTGCTCTGCAATACCGCCGCGCGCATCGGCACCGCCGAGGCGTGGAACGGTCGCGCCGCGCTGGTGCGCGACAAGGGCATGCGGGAAGTCGCCGACGGCGCGGCGGGCCGCTGGTTCACGCGCGATTACATCGCCGCCGAGCCGGTGGTGGTCGGCGGCCTGATCGACCAGCTGCGCGACAGCCCGCCCGCCGGCTACGCCGCCTGCTGCGAGGCGCTGGCGGTGGCCGACCTCTCCGAGGACATCGCGCGCATTCCGGTGCCGACGCTGGTGGTGGCCGGCACCTTCGACCCGGTGACGACGCCGGCCGACGCCGACTTCATCGCCGAACGCGTTTCCGGCGCGCGCCGCGCCGACCTGCCGGCCTCGCACCTGTCCAACGTCGAGGCCGCCGCCGCGTTCAACCGCGCGGTGCTCGACTTCCTGCTCGGCTGACGCGGGCGCAAGGACGCTGGATGGCCGCAGAGGTGTTCGCGGCGCTGGAAGCCGCGCGCTGACGCGCGCCCCGACCGGCCCTGCGAGGCCCCGCCTCGCCGTTTTCGGCGTGCTGCGGCGCGGGACGGTTTGTCCGCGCGCCCGTGTGGCGAAGCCCGCCCGTTGCGACGACGATGAAGTCTGGACGCCGCCGGTTTTGCGGGAGGGCTGGGCATGTCGAAACTCGTCTGGGTGCTGCTGCCGCTGGCGGCGTACGCGCTGTACGTCGCCGTCTCGGCCTGGCGCGGCCGCGCGCCGTCGCGCGTGGCGCTCAATGTGCAGACCAGCCTGCTGCTGCTCGTCTACCTGCTGACGACGGCGGGGCTCGGCGTGTTCTGGGTCGCCAACCAGCAACTGCCGGTGTTCGACTGGCACTACCTGTTCGGCTACGGCACCTTGCTGCTCGTCTCGGTGCACCTGCTGTTCAACCTGCCGCAAGTGCTGCGCGGGCTGCGCCGCGCTTCGCCGCCCGCGACCGGCAACGTCCGGCGCGCCCGGACGACGCTGGCGCGGGCGCTGGCCATCGTCGCCGCGCTCGGCCTGGCCTTCTTCCTCGGCGTCCGCCACGGCGCCAGCGAGCTCGCGGTGCGCTGGGATGGTGGCGCGTCCACGGCGGGGCCGGTCGACGCGGTCGTCCGTTACCACGCCTTCTCGTCCGAGTCGCGCCGCCGCCAGTTCGAACGTGCGCCGGGCGTCGACTGGGGGGCGCCGCCGCCGGCCTTCAAGCGCTACCCCGCCGCGCCGCACCGGCCGCTGGCGCGCGACGGCGGACGCGAGCGCAGCCTCGACGAGGCGCTGCGCGCGCCGGCCGAGCGGCGCACCCCGCTGACGTTGGCCGAACTGGGCGAGCTGCTCTACCTGTCGGCCGGCGTCACCGCGCGGCGTGGCGGCCTGGCGCTGCGCGCCGCGCCGTCGTCCGGCGCGCTGTTTCCCAGCGAGCTCTACCTGATCGTGCGCCGCGTCGACGGCCTGCCCGCCGGGCTCTACCATTACGACGCCGAACGGCACCGCCTCGCCGCGCTGGGCGCGCCGCCGCAGGATGTGGGTACGCCCGGGCTGGAGGACGCCGACGCGGTCGTCGTGCTCACCGCCGTCTTCCGCCGCACCGGCTACAAATACCGCGACCGCGCCTACCGCTACGCGGTCGCGGACGCCGGCCACCTGCTCGAGAACCTGCGGCTCGCCGGGCACCGGGCGGGCATGGCGGTGACGTTCGCCGGCCGCTTCGACGAGGCGCGCAGCGCCGCGGCGCTCGGCGTTGACGGGGTCGAGGAGGGGGTGCTGGCCGTCGCCGCCTTGCATCCCGCGACCGGCGCGGCCCCGCGCCCGGCCGCGCCGCCGCGAGGGTGGTTCGCCGCGCCGCCGTCTCCGGCCGGCTCGGCGGTCGGCGTGACCGGCATGGCGCACCTCGCGACCTCGCTGCGCTGGACGCCCGACGACGTGGGCGACGGCGACATCGTCTTGCCCGCGCCCGTACCGGCCGCCGCCGGCGTGGCCGACACCCTCGTCAAGCGGCGCAGCCAGCGACGCTTTCTCGACCGGCCGGTGCCGCTCGCGGCGCTGTCGTCGCTGCTGGCCGACGTCGCGCAGCCGCCGCAACTGTCGGACGCGCTCCGCCTCTACCTCGTCGTCAACCGCGTTGCCGGGCTGGGGTCGGGGGTCTACCGCTACCGGCCGGGACACGCGCTGCAGCGTGTGCGCGACGGCGACTTCGCTGCCGCCGCGCGCTCGGCGGCCCTGTCGCAGGACGTGATCGGCGAGGCCGCCGTGGTGCTGCTGTTGTCGGCTGAACGCGGGGCCTTGTTGGCCGAGGGCGCGCGCGGCTACCGTCACGGCTACCTCGAGGCCGGCATGCTCGGCCAACGCTGGCTGCTGGGCGCCGTCGCGCGCGGTCTGGCGGCCTGCCCGGTCGGCGGCTTCTACGACGACGAGGCTGCCGCGCTGATCGGCGTCGACGGACGGCGCGAATGGGTGCTGCATTTCGCGGCCCTGGGCTGGCCGGCGTCGTGATGCCGGGCCTGACGAGAGGGAATGAACGACAGGGGCGGGAGAGGGCAGCCCGTGAAACTTGCCCATGGGTGAACTATTAGAGTCGCTAACAAAACCTACTTGATGCCGGCAGTGTGAAGCCCCATCTGGCCGGCATGAAGCGAAGTGTCGTCAGCCAGAAGCTCTGGAAAT
>NZ_SLXG01000029.1 GCF_004345725.1 Crenobacter luteus
CAGGCTTCCGCATGAGGGAACAAGCGGAGCAGGAGCAGAAATTTTTAACCGACTTTACCAAGTAGGTCTTGGCCCTAATCCTGGGGGCAGGTCATGACTGCAACGCGCAGCCACCTCGGCCAGCAGCCCCTCAGACGGTAGCCCGTAACGGGTCAAGGGGTAGAGCCGCACCACGCCGGGCGGCACGCCGTTGCGCGATATCAGTTGGCCATTCTCTAGGGCCAGTTCCGGCCCCACGACTGCCACGTCGGTAATGTCCTGGCTGGCCCGCATGGCGTGGTAGCGGTAGGCACCGACCGGGCCGGCCACCGAGAACTGTTCCGGGGCGAGCTTGATGCGCTCGCGGTAATGGTCGTCGCTTTCTTCGTCGGCCCCGCCCGCCGTGACGGCGATGTTGGCCACACTGTCCACGTCGACCAGGTCGTCGATCAAGGTGTTGATCTGGCCTGGCAACCAGCCGTTACCGGCCACGCCAGGCGTCACCGCCACGGCGGTCACATCGATGTAGCTCACGCCTTGCGCGGCAGTGGCGTCCACTTCGGTGGCGAAGGCGGCTCGGCCATCGCTGGTCTCGGCCTGGGTGCCGGCCGGGATCAGCAGCGGCGCGGGCAGCGGCGACAGGAAGGTAAAGCGCAGCGTCGTCTTGGCCGACTTGGCGTCCAGTCGCAGCGTGCCCACCAGTTCGCCCAGGTAGTCCAGGATTGCGCCGCGCGAGAACGACACCAGGTTGAGCCGCCCGGTATCGTTGATCTCGGCCGACTTCTGCGCCGCCACGCTGGCGATCAGGTCGATCATGATGCGGTCGACGTGGGCCGGGTACAGGGTCTTGCCGGTCATCGCCTCATAGTGGGCGATCAGCTCGGCGGTGATGGCCTGCGGGTCGTCGTCGACGAAGTTCGGGAGGGTGTCGATCATCGCGGGAACGCCACTTCGGTCGTTTCGAGCGCAACGCCGCCTTTCGGCCGCCAGCGCACCAGGAGCAGGACGCGCCCAAGCTCATGCACGACATCGACCTCGACCACCTCGGCGCGCGGTTCGCCCTCGGTTGGGTGGTGGATGGCGGCGCGGCTCTCGCGCACCAGGTAGGGCTTGACGCGGTTCTGCGGCCAGTCGAGATACAGGTGCAGGTTGGAGCCGAACTCAGGACGATGCGGCACCGTGCCCTTGCGCGTCTTCAGGATGACGCGGATGGACTGGTGGATGTCAGCCAAGCCCGTCACCACGCCGTCGGCGGCGAGTGCGGGTTGCCAGTACAGGGAGTCGGGAATGAGTTCGGCCATAGCGGGCATGCTATGGCCGAGGTGGATGCGGGAAACAGCCGGAAGGGCTTCAGTAGCCCCGGCCCATGTAACCGCTATTGTGGCGGGCTGGTTGCAGCACCGTCGCCTTGCTCGGTATGCACATGCTGCATCAGGCTGATGCCACCGGCCACCACATCCTGGGTGGCCTCGATGCCGCCCTCGATGCGTGCCGCCGCGCCGCCCGCCCCGCCAGAGCCGACCATGCCGCCCTGGTAAGTCAGCAGCCCCTTGACCGTCACGTTGCCGGTGAAGGTCGACTCCGGCGCGTCCACGGTCACGCTCGGGGCCGTTACCGTGACCGGGCCGCCGGCAGTCAGGTTGACCGGCCCGGTGGTGACGATGGTAAGCGTGCCGCTGGAACGGTCGTACTCGAAGCTGCCGCCGTCGAAGAAGCGGAAATGCACCTTGTCCGGGCTATTCACCGGCGGTGCGTCGGCATCCGAGTACACCGCGCCGAGCACGCAGCCGCTCTCGAAATTCTCATCCAGGATGCACGCCACCAGCTCGCCCTGATCGAGAGTAAGGCACTCCTTGTCCTTCAGCGATTTCCTGACGACCAGCCGCAACCATGGGCTGACCATGTTGTCGAGGTCGGGGAATTGCACCCGCGCGAAGCCTGGCTTGGCGGCCTTCACGATGCCTTCCTTGTACGAAACGCCCCCGGTGTTCTCTGCCATCTTCAGTTCCTTGTTGTGGTCTTCTTCTGCAGCGGCTGCTTGGCCGGCTGTTTCTTGCTGGTCTTCTGTTGGGGTGGTCTGACGCGCTTCGCTTCCACCTCGGTGTAGTAGCCGCCGCCGCGTTCGATCTCGTGGCGGCTCATCACCACGTGGTAGTCACCGGACAGCGCGCCCATGTCGGCCATGGTGAAGTTCACGCCGGCCACCAGCTTCGGGTTGCCGGGAAGCTGAAGCGTGGCCACCGTGCCTTCCAGGTTCTGGCGTGCAATGGCGGCCTCTGCCTTGGCCTTCGCCTGCTCCTCGGACTCCACGCGGCTATTGAGCTTCAGTGTGTCGCTGCTGGCCGTCATCCGGGTGTCGCGCACGGTGTGGCTGACCTTGCGCTTGGTCTTGGGGTTGAGGTAAGTCACCGTCGCCTGTTTCACCACGCCCTTGAGCTTGTCGCGGTAGCTGTAACGGGTCATGTCCGTGCGCCGGATCACGGTTACCGCCTTGGCCTGATGCAGCTCAGCCAGCTTGTAGAACACCATCTGGCTACCCTTGACCGAGAAGGCGTAGCCATAGTCGGCTGCCACGCGGCGCATGAAGGTCAGGTCGTTCTCGTGGATCTGGCTCACGCGGGTGATCTTGATCGGCTCGATCTTGCCCACCACCGACAGCTTCAGCCGCTTGGCCACGCGCTGGGCGATGGCGGCAAGCGTGGTGTTGTCGTAGGCTCGGCCCTGGTGCGTGCGCTGCGGCCGCGATACCCCGGCCGCCAGCGCCCGGATGGTCACGGTATCGGGCGGCCCGGCCAGTTCGATTTCGTCGATCTCGAACTCGCCGCAATCCAGGAGCGGCTGGCCCGCGTAACCCATCTTGAGGCGCACGCGGTCGCCCATCGTCGGGTACCACGCACCCCGGAAGCGGCCGTCAGTATCTTCGACGGTCACATCGATGGTGTCGGACTGATCTTCCTCATAATCCGAGTAGGACACCCGCAGGATGAACGGCGTCAGATCGGCGGTCACCTGACGGCCAGCCATCTCGATCTGGAACACCGGATGCTCTACCGGCGTTAAATCCGTCCCGAAGCCAGCTTGTTCTAACGCTTCCACGGCGGCAGCTCCTCGGTATCGGCGGTGTCCAGCTCTTCAATCAGCGGGATGGACAGTTGCAGCCCACCTGGCAGGCGCGGGGTGATCGGCACACCAGGGTTGGCTTCTATGATGCGGATATAGGCGTAAGGGTCGCCGTAGTAGCGGTAGGCGATCTGATCCCAGCGCTCGCCATCGCTGGTGATATGCGTCAGCAGCTCCATCATGCACTCCCGGTACCCAGCGGCTCACCACGCACGGCGGCGCGGGCGGCCAGCTTGGCCAGTGGCGCGGCGGCCTTGCCCCATTCACTGTCCAGCCTGTCCATGCTGCCTTGCATCCCGCTGATGCGGCTGGCGACATTGGCCGGGGACAAGCCCACCAGTGCGCCTTGCAAGCCGCGTGCTTCCAGCGTCACCACGCTAGCGGCTTTGAGCACCGGAGCGGCATCGCCCAGCACCGACTGCACCGGCCCCAACGCCGCGTTAACGGCACTGCTGGAACTGGTCAGTCGTGACAGATCGCCGTTGGCCCGGACAAGCTGGGCCACGGCCGCTGCAGGATTGGTCGACAGCGTGCGCGCGGCGGCCATGACCGACTGCACCGCTCGGGCAGCCGTCGTCACCTGCTTGGCCGCCTTGATCGCGTTGCTCACCGCCTGCTTGGTGGGGGCCAGCGCTGCCTGTGCCTTCTGCACAGTTTGCTGGGTCGACTTCACCGCCTGGGCGACGCTGGCCGGCACCGGCATGCCGGACTTTTTGACTGCCAGCCCTTGCTTGCGCTGTGGCAACGCATTGCGCGGCAGCACATGCTCCTTGAGCTTCATGTCGGCGTCGGCGGCGATCAGGCGGCCTTCGGTATTGGTGTGCTCGGCGTAGTCGGCGGCAAAGCGCCCTTCCAGTCCGTCGAAATAGGTGATGAGTTCGAACTGCACATCACCGAGTAGTGCGAATTGCATCAGAACTCTCCTCGGCCTTTGTTGCCCAGGTAGCGGCGCATATTGGTTTCAAACACGCGGTAGCTTTCGGCCAGGCCCGCCTGCACCTGCTCGCGCACGGGTGCATTGCTGCCCCCTGCGGCCACGTGGATCACCGGCGCGAACGTCACCGTCACCGGCGCGCCACCCGACTTGCCCGCCGCAGGCAGGGCCATACTCGGCATCTCGGCGGCGGGCATTGCCGGCATAGCAAGCACCGGCGTGCCAGGCTGGCGCTGTGCGACGGATACTGGCGACGTCAACGCCGTCAGGGCCGGCACAGCCGGGGGCACCATCGCGGGTACGGTCAGCGCGGGCATGTCCGGCAAGCGGGGGGCCACCATCTCTGGCGCAGCCAGCTTCAGGGCCGGCAAGGTGGGCACTTGGGGAGCCAGCACCGCTGGGGCGGCAAGTGGCGGCAACTGCGGCAGACGCGGCATGGCAACTTCCGGCGCGGCCATGGCCGGAATGGCGGGCGTATCTGGCACCGGCAGCGTGGGCGTGGCCAGTGCCGGGGCACCAAAGCCCACCACCGTGGCCGTGGCCAGCGCCCCGGCGGCCTTGCCGGCCAGCCCGGTGCTCTTGCCGATCCCGATGGCCGCGCCTTCGCCGATGTTCTGGCCGAAGCCCATGAACAGCCGGCTTGGAGACTTGATGCCCAGCACCGACCGGAACTTGGTCGCCACCTTGTTGCCGACTTCGCCAATCGCCTGGACGGCACTGCCGATCTTGTCCTGGATACCTTTCACCAGGCCATTGACGATATCCGCCCCGAGCTGCATGAACCGGGCAGGCAATCCGACCACAGCCTTGATGATGCCGCCGATGGCCTGGCCAAACCGCAGCCCCATGTTCTGGGCCTTGCCGCCCGCATCATCGACCGGCTTCAACAGCGTGGTGAACCAGCGCCAGACGGCTCGCGCACCGTCCGCAATGGCCCCCAGCACGGGCATTACTGCAGGCTTGAGCAGCCGGAAAATCACCCCCAGCGGGGTAACCGTCATGATCAGCCGCCCGAATGCCAGGCCAAGGCTCTTGGCACCATCCCATAGCGCCTTGAGCGCTGGGCCTGCCACACTGGAAAGCCCCTGCCACAGGCCGACGAAGAAGCCCTTGATCGGTTGCCAATACTTGTAGACCAGCAGACCAACCGCTGAGAACGCCAAGCCGATGGGAGACAGGCGCAGCAGCATCATGGCGGCGCGGCCCAGCCATGGCAGCGCGGCCTGGATGCCGGAGGCAAGTCCAGGGCCAATAGCTCGCCAGCCGCCTTGCGGCATTGGCGGCACGAACCGGCCAAGTCGGCTCTTGATCTTGTCGAAGTCGCCCGCCTGATTCATGGCCTTGAACTTCAGCCATTGCGCCGACAGGTGCCCCAGCCCATCCTTGAGCTTGCCGTATTCGGACAAGATCAGGTTGGCCCCGTAGCGCACGCCCAGGCTGGCCACCTTGAACGAGGCGAGCGCGACCACCGTGCCGATCAGGGCGTGCGTGACTGCCGGGTGCGCCTGCGCCCAGTCCGCCATCTTGCTGACCAGTGGGCCGATGGTGCCCATGATGTTGTTGAGCGTCGGCAGCAGGATGCTGCCCAGGTTCACCGTCAGCTCGGTGAGGCGGTTTTTCATCATCGCCCACTGCGCCGAGGTGGTTTGCTTGCGGGCCTCGAACTCGCGCGCCATCGAGCCTTGCGCGTCGGTGCTGCTGGCCAGCTTGCGCTGCTTGGCAAGTTCTTCCGGGTTCGAAACCAGCTTGGCCAAGGTATCGGAATGCTCCATCCCTGCCAGCTCGACCATTACGCCAATTCGTTTATCCTGGGGCAGCTTGCGGATGGCGTCGGATATCTTGCCCAACGTACCCATGGCATCGGTGGCCATGCCTTTCTGGACATCTGAAGCCGAGAGGCCAACCTCTCCCAAGGCGGCCTGGAACTTCTTGGTGCCTTTTTCTGCGGCGGCAAATTTCTGAACGATGGCGTTGATCGCGGTGGCCGCAGTTTCGCGGGTCTCACCAAGCGTCAAAAACGTGCTGCCCAGCGCCGCCGCATCCTTGGTACTGATCTTGACGTTGGCAAACACGCCCGCCGTGCGCTCCATCACGTTGATCAGGTCGGCACCCTTTGTGATGGTGTTGTCGTCGAGATAGTTGATGGTGTCGGCCAGCTCGCCGATGGCCGGGATGGGGATCTTGTACAGGGTGGCGATCTTGCCCATGCTCTCGCCGATCTGCTCGGTAGGCATCTCGAAGGCGCTGGCCATCATGGCCGTCTGCCTGGCGAAGATCAGCAGGTTCTCCTTGCCCTGCACCCCCATGCGGGCACCGCCCTCGACCAGCTTGGCGATCTCGTTAGTAGCCAACGGCGTGTCGCGGCCAATCGCCTGGATAGCCCGGCCCATCTCGTAGTACAGCGGGGTGAGCTTGCCGGTTTCGTCACGCGCCCCCTGAACCTGCTTGGCCACGCCGAGCATGGCATCCTCGAACGCCACCGCCTGGCGTACCGACATGGCCACGGTCGCGCCGATGGCCAGCGTATCCAGCGCCTCGCCGCGCAGGTCGGCACGCTGCATTTTCAGCTGCTCTTGCCGCGCCATGCCGGCGGCCAGACGCTCCTGTTTCTGCCGGAGCTGGTCGATGGTACGGCCGAGCTTCTCATAGTCACGATTCAGCGCTGCCAGCGTTTTCGGGGCCAGCGTCCCCATGTGGCGCTCAATCATCGCGCCCAGCTCGCCCTGCTTGGCTTTCAGCCGGTCACTATGTGACGTGAGCTGGTCGAGCGTCTTGCCGATGCTACCCAGACCGGCCAAGGCACCGCCAACCACTGCACCGATCTTGATCGAAAGCGACAAATCGCCCGCCATCTTGCTATCCTTTATGCATGAACGTACTAAACCGTTGGGAACGCTTGGCCGACTGGCTAGAAAACCATACCGCTCAGGGCGGCATGGTTGGCCCCTTAGCGCTTGTTGCTTTTGTGCTGACCTGGCTGGTGGCCGGCTCTTTCCTGGCCGCCGTGGGTGCTTTTGTGCTGTTCGCCTTGCCCATCGGCTTGGGGCTGGGCGCGGTGGTCGTGCTGGCCATCGTCTTGCTGCGCGCGGGCGGGTGGATATCCCGCCTCACGTCGCGTTTTCGCGCTTGATCTGATCGACGGCCATCCGGCACCACCTCACAAACTCCTCCAGCTCCAGCGCGTCGATCTCCGAGGGCTGGAATCGGAACCACCGGGCCAGCATGGCGGCTCCGTCCCACAGCCCTTTGTCGTCAATCGCTACTACCTTCCAGAAACGTGGTGATGGCGCGGTAATCCGCCAAATCCATCGCCTCCATGTCTTCCGGCGTCAGCTTCGGTTCGCACACCATGCCGATCATGGCCAGCTCGACCGATGCCGAATCCTTGCCGTGGCGCTGGGCCAGCTTCAGGTCGCGCACCTTCGGGCGGCGCAGGGTCAGTTCGGCGACCTCGACACCCAGGCCAGTCTTGAACGGGTACTTCAGCTGCAGTTTCTGTTCGCTCATCTCATCTCTCCTTAAGAGCCGCTAACAAAACCTACTTTCCCCGCGAGCCGGTGCATGCCGGATCAAGACCTTACGGTTGCTCGATTGAGGTTTTGTTAGCGGCTCTAAGCGGCACCGGTATTGGTGCGATAGTTGGCCAGCACGTCTTCGTCGCCGACCTTGAAGGTGTTGGTCATCACGTCCAGCTCGACCACCGGCTCGCCGCCCAGCGTCTGCTTGACGTAGGTCGCCTGGAACTTGCTGGGGTACTCGGCCGACTCCTGCGGCTTGTAGGTGCCCAGGCTGACCTCTTCGAACTGCACGGTCAGGATCGTGACCAGCTCCTTCTCCTCGGTCATACCCTGAGCGTTCCAGGTCTCGACGTTGGAGCGGCACATGAGCTGCACGGCCTTGAACGGGTTGGCGCAAGTGCGGAAGGTGTCCAGGTAGAACGAATTCCACTTGATCTCGCCCTCCAGCGACTCGATGCCGGACGGCAGCTTGAGCTTGCCCACCATGCCCAGCGCCTTGTGCTCCTTCATCGACGCCTTGATGGTCGGCAGCTTGATCTCTTCCGCCTGGCCCAGCAGGCTGGTGCCGTTAAGGTAGATGTTGGCGTTAACGATGTTCTTGATCTCGACGCTCATGCTTATTTCCCTTTCAGCACCAGCAGGTACTCGTCAGTCATCTCCGACTCGAGCGTCAGGCGCTCCATCGGCGGTGGCGGGGTGAACTTGTACTGCAGCAGCACATGCCCGGCCGACAGCTCTTCCTTGGGGTTGCGTGCCGAGTTGAACCAGCACTCGCCGCCCAGGATCGCCCCGTCGCCGATCAGCTTGCGGAAGAAGGCGTTCACCGAACCGACCAGGCTGTCGATCAGCGGCTGGTCGACCGGGCGATCCATATACTGCTTATTGAAGTAGCGCAGGCTCTCGTTGATGATGTCGGCCGTGCG
This sequence comes from Crenobacter luteus, assembly GCF_004345725.1. Taxonomy (GTDB): domain Bacteria; phylum Pseudomonadota; class Gammaproteobacteria; order Burkholderiales; family Chromobacteriaceae; genus Crenobacter; species Crenobacter luteus. Next base: position 8,475 of record NZ_SLXG01000029.1, read on the forward strand.
GCGCACCGGGATGAAGTTCTTCATGTGCGTCACCACCGGCCATGCCGCCGAGCGGTTGCCCCACACTTCCCAGCCGGTGCCGAACGAGTTGAAGATGGTGACGATGCCCGCCTCGTTGAGCAGGTTCACCTCCGAGTTCGGATCGTCGATCAGCGCGGTCAGCGCACGCTCGATGCCGATCACGCCCTTGATCTCGGTGTTCGATGGCGACCACCAGTAGCCCTTGTCCAGGTCTTTGCGGGCGATCACGCCAGCCAGACGCTGGCTGAACGGCTCCAGGCGCGGCGCGTTAGCTTCGCTGTCCCATACCTTCAGGTGCGGGTAGCACAGGATGGCGCGCTCGCTGCCGGTGTTGAAGTTGATGGTGCCGACCGGGCCGCGCCCCTGGATGGCCTGTTGGAAGGTGGTGCCAATCGGCGCGTCGATCAGCGCGAAGGCACCGGTCTGCTCGGCCACCGCGATCATCTCGCTGGAAACGGACGCCTGGGTGCAGTACCCCGGTGCGATGATAAGCTTGGCCAGGAAGCCGAAGGTGCTGAAGGCATCCTTGGCCGCCTTCAGGCCGGTGCGGCGGCCGGCCGCATCAACACCGCCAACGATGTCGGCCACCGTCACTTTGCTCGGATCGGCATAGGTGTAATCGACCTTGAGGGTGGCACCTGCTGCAATGGCTCCACCGGTTTTGCGTTTGATCTGGCCGCTCTGCGGGTCGGTGGTGTAGTCGGTATTCAGCACATAGGTCACGGTCCCCGCGCTGTTTTTGACTGTTGCGGCCCCCACCCAGGCGGGCTTGCTGGTCTTGCCCAGATCGCCAGTCAGCACTACCACCTCGCCAACGACAGCCGTTTTGTGAACCGCCGGGTCGAGCACGTTGACCACGATCACCGTGCCAGCGCCCTGGTCGTAGATCGCGTCCAATGCCTGCGGGATGGTGAAGCCGGCGAAGGCGCTGCCAAACGCGGCCGCGTCGCGGTCGGACAGGCAGAGCGTCATCTCGCCCACCGCACCCTTGGGGGCGGTGCCGACCAGCAGGACGGTGGCCGACTTGACCACCCGTACCGGCCGGTTGCCATTCTCGACCTCGATGGTTTCGACGCCATGCAGGAAGTTAGCCGCCATTGCTGTCTCCTTTTTTCGCCTTGGTTTCGGGAATCGGGGTCAGGTGCCCCAGCGCCACCAGGGTGGTGGTGTATTCGTGCGCTTCCGGCAGTTCGACATCGCTGCCGGGGAACAGCATCACCTCGCTGCCGTCCGCAAGGGTGACCCCCGACGGCGGGCCGCTATAGCGGTACTTACTCATGGGTTTTCCTCCAGGTTGATAGTGGTCAGGAGCGGCGCGGGGGCAGACTCCTGGTGAGCAACGGCCAGCACGCGGGTGGCGACCGTCACGGTGTACGTCCAGACCCCCGCATCGTGTTCGACGAAACCGTCGCGTTCGATCCAGGCCCGCGCGGCCCCGGCCGGCTTGAAGCCCTGCAGCTGCCGGTAGATGGCCTGGATGACCGGGTAGGCTCCGGTGTGCGAGCGCAGGTCTTTGACCATCACCACCAGGTCGAACAGCAGCGTGCGCTCCTGGGCGATGGCGGCGGTGCTTTGGCTTTTGCCCAGGCGCGAGCCGCGATACACCACCAGCACGGCCCCCTTGCGGTTGCCGAGCTTGTAGCTGCCGGGGTCGCCGGGGAACGGCTCGACCGTCAGCGGCTTCAGCGGGGAGGCCAGGCGCTCGACGTAGGCGGCCTCGATGGCGGCGATCACGTCCATTACCAGTTCCCCCGGCCGAACACCCGGCCGGCGCTTACCATCTGCGCAGCCCCCGCACCTTTGGCGACCGGCTCGACATTGCCCAGCGTGGCCCGGCCTGCGGCCACGTCGCGCAGGAAGCGCACCGCGTCCTCGTAACGCTGACGGGCATCCTCCACGTCGTTCTGCCGCGCCAGCGTCATCAGCCGGTACAGCGCGATGTCGCAGCAGCGGCTCACCAGCACGGCCGGATTGGTAGCCAGCGGCAGCGTGAAACGCACAGCCAGGTAGCCGTCTATCTCGGCCTGGGCATCCGCCAGCGCGCGCTCTATCGACGCCGGCTTGATCGCTTCGCCGTCCGGGTCGGTGAGCTGGATCAGCTCATCCTCCCCGTAGGCGGCGATCAGGTCGGTCAGGGTGGCGTAGCTCACCGTTAGCCTTCCTTCTTGACTGCCGGCTTTTTAACGGCGGCCTTGGCCTGGGCGGCAGCCTCATCCGCTGCCGGTGTTTCCGTTACCGTTTCCTGCCCGGCCTCGCCGCTTGCGGCGTCGCTCGCAGTAGTCGTCTCGGCTTCGCCAAGCACCGGGTCGTTTTCATCCGCCTCGAATTGCACCACGAGGTTGGCCTCGGCCATCAGGCTGGCGACCTCCTGCTCGGTGAGTTCCTCTGCCGGCAGGCTCACGCCCTGATGTGGGAAGAAGCGGCCACAGCGGAAGAAGCCGGCCTCGGGTAATGCGCGCACGTTGAGTTTCATGGCCGCCCCCTTACATCACCCACGGGGTGACCAGCACGTCCACCACGTCGCGGTTGGTGTTGGTCGCGCCATTGGCCAGGCGCTCGGCCTTCACCACTTCCAGCGCGGCTGCGCGCAGGGTCGGCGGCACCACCAGCAGGGTCGGCTTGATGCCCAGCGGGCGGCCACCATCGGCCTTGAAGCTCATCATGGCCTCCACCGCCGCGTTGAAGCTGTTCGAATCCAGCGGCTTCTTGCTGCAATAGGCCATCTGCCAGAAGCCGAAGCCGACGTTGGAACGGGCACGCACGCCGTAGCGGTATTCGTCCTTCATGAACACGGCTTCGTCATCCGTAGCGGTCAACGCCTGCAGCTCAGGCTTGGTGCGCTCCTGGAAGATCAGCGGCTTGATGGCGCGCGAGGTGTCGAGCAGATACCAGGCCGCGCCGGGCGCGGCCCCGCCGTTGTCGTAGTTGGCCACCGTGGTAGCAACGCCGGTACCGTCCACATTCGGGAACACCGGGTGATCGGTATCGAAGAAATACTGGCCGTCGTAGCAGGCGCTGGCGGTGCCCTCTTTCAGCAGGGCAAAGACCAGTTCGTCCGGGTAGACGGCAGCGGCGCGGCCCATTTCCTGGAACAGCGGCGCGTAGATGCCCAGGTTATCGTCCTCGATGTCGGTGCGCTTCACGCCCACCGTCGATTCGAACAACTTGTTGGTGATCTGGTAGCCCTTGGCCGCCATGTCGCGGATCACGCGCTCGCCGATCCACTCGCGGAACTGCGGGAACTGGCCCAGCCAGCCGTAGGTATTGGACGCCGTGGCGGATGGCACACGGGTGGCGACCTTGTCGTAGACCGATTCGGCCAGGGTCAGACCGTTTTGGTACTCGCCCTTGAAGCCGGTCTTGAGGGTGGTCAGCACTGCAGGGGTGACGATCATCGTTGCTTACTCCTTGTTCTTGGCGAATACGGCCGGGTCTTGACCCAGCGCCTTGCACACCGCCAGCTCTTCGGCGGACAGCTGTTGCTTGTCATCGGCGCCGGCCGGCTTCTTGCCGCCGGTCTGGGTGCCGGTCAGCGCCGCAATCGGCTGCGCCACAGTCAGATACTGTTTCAGCGCGGCGATGTCCTTCTTGCCCAGCTCCTTGGCCCAGGCTTCCTGAGCGGGCAGCAGCTTGGCGTCCTGGATGGCGGAAGCCACCAGTTCGTCTACCTCGCGGCCCGTTACCTGGCTACTCAGCGCAACCAGCTGGTCTTGCAGCGCCTTCATGGCCGTCAGCGGCACGAACTTCGCCGGGTCGGGGGTCTCGGTGGATGCCTTGAGGGCGGTGACCTGACCCTCCAGCTCGGTGGTCTTGTCGGCACGGGTCTTGAGCGCGGCCAGCGCGGCCTTGGCACCGGCTTCGTCGGTGTCAGCGGGCAGGCCGAGGAGTTGCAGCAGTTCGGCGAGAGTCACAATGTGGTTCTCCTGGTGAGGTTGGTCGGGTTGAGCGGACTGCGTGCGAATCTTCGATTCGCCCAGCGAAGAAAACTTGAGCGCGGCGAGGGTGGCCAGGTCGGTCAGGCCGTCCAGCGCCGGGTGATTGGTGAGCGCGGCATGCAGCAGCTCCAGCACCTCCCCGGTGGCGGGGTCGTAGCGGAACACGGGCGACGGGTAGCGGTATTCGCGGTCGGCCAGCATCTGGGTGGCGCGTGGCGTCCATTCCACGTCCACCGCGTACAGCCCGTCCTCACGCCACTCCACGGTCTTGAACCAGCCGGCAGCGGGTGCAGGCTGGCCGTTCTGGTCGGCCAGAAGGGTCTGATGTTCGTAGTCGATGACGAAGTTGTCGGCACGGTTGGCCGCCCGGCGGATCACGTTGGCCGCGATGGCGGCGTCGATCAGCCAGTAAGGTGCGTCCCAGGGGCGGCCGTCGCGGGCGCGGAACTGCCCGGCGGGCAACAGGCGCACAGCCTTGGGGTTGGCCGGATCAAGCTCGAAAACGAGCGCGGCGATGTGGGGAGTGGAGGTCTTGGTAGCCATGCCCGCTATTCTCGGCGGGCAGGCTTGGGGGAATCAGGAGGAAGGGCTTCAGTAAGGTTCGAGGCTAGCTAAACTGTTTACCGAGCCAGAAAGCCCCAGCGGCAATGATGCCGTAGTTCAGCCAGTTCAGATGCCAAGATAACCGTAACAGCCAACGGTCTTTCATTGTGGCTTGCCGCTTCATGAAGCGTATCTGGCTGAGATTCGCTCTACGATCACGTCGTAGCTTATCAAAGGCGTAAGCCATAGCCTTGAAACCATCCAGCCAATGGCAGGCCCGTATGTTTGGCCAGTTTTGGTATGCGATCAGATCTCCAACGGTCAAGGATCGATCAGAAGCCCCTTCCGCATCCTCAATGCCGACCTCAGTACGGTAATCGAAGCGCAAACCGAAGTTTTCATAGAAGCGGTTGCGCCGCGTCTTGTTCTCCGGGTCTCTGGCATCGCTCCTTGACAGGCTGATCGGTACTACACGGCAACCGGGGTCGAAGCCTTTAGCCCAATGCACAACCTTGTGAAACAGATAGGTGCCGATGTGCAGACTATGAAGGTCGTAGAGCTTGACCATCACTTCACCGTTGGTCAGCTTGACGGTTTGGTCATAGCTCAACCTACCGCCCATATGTGATACCAAGTGACCGATGTGATTGATGCGGTCACCAAATAGGTAGCGTGCCCTGATGTCGATGTCGGCGACTTCGTGGAGTTTCTTGCCATCCGCCCAAATGCAGCTGGATGTGCGCTTAGTCTCTATGAGCAAGTAGTGCTTTTGGCCACGCTTTTCGTCCTTGACCTCGACGATCTCGATGGCCGAGTCTGCCATCTGAATTTCGTTACGGATTGTTTCGGGCATATGCTGGTTTTTTATTGAGGACAACGACATTCATTGTGCCGCATCACACCGCACCGCCGCCAGCCCGCAACAACGCCCCATGAAGCGCGTTAGAGCCGCGTTAGAAACCGTTCATACAATCCCGGCATGGCTTCGCCTTACCGCGCCGCTCAAGCGCAACAGCGCGCCGCTACCGCGCCGACTTCTTCAAGTACGCCAACACCACATCGAGGATGGGTTCCTCTGAGGCCGGTTGCAGCGTGCCATCGGTCATCAACGGCAGGTAGGGACGGCCCGGCACCGTGACTTTCCTGCCGCGCCCGGCCTGGCCGCCGAACTGCTGCAAGGCGGCATACTTCTTGTTGCTGCCGACCAGCGCCAGCGCCGGGCCGTACTCGGTTACCACGGAGCCGGCAAGGCCACCGGCCGACACCTGCAGCATCTTGCCCGGCCAGTTGCCACGCTTCTCGCGCTGCTTGACGGTGGCGTCGGCCAGCGTCGGCCAGTCGGGGCGGCCTTCGTCTTCGAAGTTGGCTTCGGTCTGCGACAGCAGCTCGGTGGCGATGCCTCGCATCGCCGGCTCCATGTCTTTCAGGCTGTAAGCCAGGCTGTCTAGCGCCCGCCGTAGCGCAGTGGATTCGAGTTCGATCTTGAGCATCAACCGCCCCCGCTTTCTTTGCGGTGCGCGGCCTGGATGGCCGGGTCGGCGGCGGAGAGCTTCTGCGCCTCCAGTTCGGCCAGCCGCTCGCCGTGTTCGCCGGGGTTGTAGTTCCAGCCGGGGTCCGGTGCGAAAGGTTTGTCCATGCCTGGCCCCTGGTAAGCGGTGACGATGGTGCTGCCGGCGGCCGGCTTGCGCTTACTGATGGGCACCTCGATCTCGCGGGTGTGTCCGGTCGAATCGGACAGAAACAACCCTTCACGCTTCATCGAGCCTTCGGACACCGGTCGCACGCGGCAGCGGCAGTTGAAGCCATTGGGCGGGAAGTGTGTCCCCCAGATGCCGTCATCGTGGCCAAACACCCGGCCATTCATCGCGGCATGGCTCGGCCGCGTGCGCTTGTCCATCACCGCCACGTACTGCCAGTACGGGTGCGATTCGGTCGAATCCTTCAGCGTCCGGTAGCGACCGGCCATGTAGGCCGTCTGCAGGTTGGTCTGGTAGATGGTCTTCAAGCGGCGTGGACTGCCGTACTCCACCGGCCGGCTGGAATCCTCGTAGTGCTCGACAATCTCCCCGGTTTCCTTGTCGATGGCCTGACCCCACCAGCCCTTGGCCTCCAACTGTGGCCGCAGCTGCTTGAGGAACTCGCGGTAGGTGATGCCTTCCGCCATCGCGGTGTCGAGCGCGGTGCGGATGTCGGCCAGCACGTCGAGCTTGGCGCAGCGCGCCACGGTGAAGGCGCGGGCATGGGCTTCCTGCCATAGCTCGCGCCAGCTGTCCGTCACCTGGTAGCCCTTGGCCTTGAAGTAAGCGATGGCTGCCTTCGGTGGCAGGGTCATGGCGTAGTACAGGTCAGGCAAGGTCGGCGTTGACACTGATCTGCCCCCATAGATGACCCACGAATTCAGCCCGCGCCAGCATGTCGGCCAGCGCCTCCACCTTCATGGCCGGGTAGGCTTCGGCCAGGCTGTTCAGCGCCTCCTCGTAGCTGGCCGACGCATCCAGCACCGCCAGCAGCGGTTCCAGCAATGGCCCGGCCGCGTCTCGCAGCGCCGCCTCGGCCTTGTCCGCCGCTCGGTCGACGGCGACCTGGTCGGGAAAGTCGGTCGGCGCGCGCTCGGTCAGCGCTGCCAGCGCGGCCTTGCCTTCCGGCTTGGCCGGCCCTGCAGGTCGGCCAAGCACCGGCTCGTCCTTCTGCGGTAACGGGATGCGCAGCTTCTCGTTGGCCCACTTGGCCGGCACCTGCACGCCAACTTCCACTAACTTGGGCAGCGCGTCGGCGTACAGCTTCATGTCTTCGGCTTCCTGAGCGTCAAACACCAGGCGCGGACAGCGGCGCAGGCTGTCCGGCGCGCGGCCGTTGAGCGCCAGCAGCGGATAGACCAGGTCGCGGGTCAGTGTGCCAGCCAGTTGGCGCGCATCCGAAGCCAGCAGGTCGTGACGCACCTCGTTGTGGACGTTGCCGAGTGCGTTGGTGCTGCTCTTGCCGTCGGCCTGGCTGGTCAGCGTACCGCCCAGGATCGCCTTGGATTCGCTGCGTTCGCACCACTCGGTCATTGCCATGTGCGGCTCGTGGCTGCCCTTGGCCGCCTCCTCGAACTCGACCAGCATGCCTTCCGGAATGATGCCGGCAGCGTTATGGCCGATCTCGGTGACGGCGCGCAGCAGCGTGGCCTTCTCCTCCTCGGTGGCCCCGGCCGGGTATTTGCCCAGCCGTAGCGGCAAGCCGTAGATTTCCAGGAATTCGGCGAGGTCGCGCACGCTGTAGTTCTTGAACAGATAGGGCCAGACCAGCACGCGGTGCAGGCCGGAGCGGGTCAGGTAGCCTGATTTGGCACGGTGGGTATGCACCGCCCACCCGAAGGGCTGCAGCACCTGTCCTGCCATGCTGCCGTCACGCAGTCGCAGGCCATTGCGCGTCTCGTCGAGCTGGAACCAGGTCTGCGGTCGATGGTCGGCCTGCTTGATTACCCACTCGCGCCCCAGCAGTTGCCATTCCAGTTCCAGAGCGGCAAAGCCGTGGCCGATGGCGTCCAGCAGGTCGAGCAGCATGTCTTCGAAGTCGGGCATGTCCTGCAGCAGCTCGCGGGCGTAAGCGGCGGCATCCTCCTCGGCCTTGCTGGCGTTGCGCGGCGCGGCAACGTCCCAGTCGAGCTTGAGAATGGCGCGCTTGCGCTTGGACATCTCGGCAAAGATGTGGGTGTCTTTCTCTTCCATGTCCATGAACAGCTCGTGCTGGGCGGTGATGTCGCCACGCTCGGCATCTTCCAGGATGCGCGCCAGCTTCACCGGGGTAAGTCCCCGGCTCGGGTGTTCGGCCACCGACTGTCGCAAGGCGGCTAGCCTGGCGGTCTGGGGTTCGGCAAGGTTGGCCGCTTTGAACGGGCGGCCGTGCTGGTCAACGATTTGCGGCATGTTTGTCACTCCGGGTCTGTCTTACCATGCCCCGCCGCCGCCAAAGTGGCCGGCATGGGCTGGGGCGGCGGTAAAGGCGGGCTTGACCGCATGCGACAAGCACGCGGCCCACAGCATTTGCAAGGCGTCGGGGCCGTCGTCGTGGTCGGCCTTGGGGAAATGACGCAGCTGCTCGATCAGGGTGTGCTGGCTCGGGTGCAACCGGATCAGGCCGTTGGCCATGTGCGGCTGCAACGTCTCGATGCGCAGCAGTTTGTCGCCGTGTGGTGTCACTCCCCTGGCCGGCACCGGTATGCCACGCGCCGCCGAGCGCTTGACCAGCTCGGTACGCATGAACTCCTGGAACTGCACCGCCTCGACCAGCCACAGCAAGCAGCGGAACTCGGCCTGGAAGGCGATCACGTCCTCGATGATGCGGTCGGGCAGGCGCTTGCGGATGCTGGCCTCGACCACGTCCAGGATGCCGGTGGCGCGGTTGTAGCCGCCGACCAGAATGGCCGACGGGTCGCGGCTGGAGCCGGCCTTGCCGAGCGACGGGTCGCACGCGCCGTAGAACACCCACTCGGCGAGCCGGTTCACCCAGAAGGTGATGCACTCGGCGAACGGGGCGTCGTCGCCGGACAGCGGGTCGTTCTGCTGCTCCGAGTCGAACGCGGCCTTGCCGTCGCGGGCGCGCTTCACCATCAGCTTGTAGAAGCTGGTGCCGCCCGGCCAGCAGATCGCCACGCCCCGGTCCATGTCCGGTCGGTGCGCCTGGTAGAACGCCTGCGCCTCGTCCTCGCCCTGGCCGAGCAGGATCTCGGTCCAGCGGTCCCACAGGTCCATGCGCTCGGGCCAGCGCTCGACAGCGCGGAACTTGGCGCTCTTCCACAGCGGGTTGTTGATCAGCCGCGCCAGCACCGAGTCGTAGTGCAGGATGGTGCCGATGATGAATACGTCCAGGCTGTCGTCGGCGGGGCCGAGCGACAGCAGGCTCTTGGTGATCCAGCTCATCAGCTTGTCGCGCTGCTCCGGGCTGCGCACGTTCTCGTCGTTTTCCAGGTCGTCGCCGATGACCAGATCGGGACGGTGCGGGCCGTGACGGCGGCCGCGGATCTTCTTGCCGGAGCCGAACACCTCGACCTTCACGTCGTTGGCCGTGACGATGGTGCCGACCTGCCACACCCGGCCGCGCCCGGTCGCCTCGGGGAAGTCCAGCACCAGGCGCGGGTTGAACTCCAGCTCGGCCTTGATCGCCTCCAGCATCGGCCACGCCTGCTCGATGGCGTCCATCACGATCAGCGGGTAATGCTTGCGGCCGGTGACGATGCACCACAGGGTGCCAATCTGGGTGACGATGGTCGACTTGGCATGGCCACGCGGCGCGGCCACCGCGTCGTGGTCGCCGACACCGTTGTCGACCACTTGCTGGAAGTGGTCGAACAGGTAGTCGTGGACGGTTGCCGGGCTGTGTTTGACGTAGTGCGGGAAGTAGGTCTGCGCGAAAAAGCGGAAGCTGCCCATCGCCTGCAGCCGTCGCTGGTCGCGCGCGGCTGGATCGGGGCTGAAGCCGTCGCACTCGGCGTCGATCTGACGGCGATACTCAGCAGCCAGTAGGGCGACGTCTTGCAGGAAGGATTTTTTGGTAAGCTTGCTCACATCATTTACCAGAGGTTATTTGCCATGATGGATGTGATTACAGGGGCGTTTGGTGGACTCAAGACAGCTGCTGAGCTGACACAAGGACTGCTCGCGCTGAAAACGGATGCGGCGGTATCGGCCAAGGTGATTGAACTGAACGGAGTTATCAGCGGCGTTCAGCAACAACTGTTTACCGCCCAAGCGGACTATTCGACGCTGGCGAGCCGTATACGCGAGCTGGAAGCCGAAGTTGCTAACTTCAAAAACTGGGAAGAGGAGAAACAGCGTTATCAGCTGCACCAGCTGGCTCCTGGTACCTTGGTGTACCGCGTAAAGCCGACGATGAAGGGCTCCGAACCCGACCATGATCTTTGCCCCAATTGCTACGAGCAGGGAGTCAAAGCGATCTTGCAGTACAGTGGCTATGAAAAGGGCCATAAATCTTTCTCCTGCTCCCGTTGCAAGGCAGTTTTTCTGGGCGAAATGCCGCCAAGCGAGAGCTTTGTTGAACTCACATCCACGCCCTGGGAGTTTGACAGGGGCTATTAGCCATAAACCTTCGCCAGCTCTTCACCGAACGGCTCAAGCACCTCGACGAACGCCTGGGCGTGCTTCGGGTACTTCTCGCGGATGAAGGTGGCCATCTTCTGCACCACTTCCATCGCGGTGGCCAGCTGGCTGGTTTCCGGCAGCACGCGGCGGCTGGCCGCCACAGTCTTGTTGAAGCTATCCGCCAGGCTGGCCAGCATCTGCACCTTCTTCTCGGCCGGGATGTCGGGGTTCGCGTTGAGCGCGTCCATCGTTGCCTGGTACTGCGTCAAAAATCCTGCAAGCGCTGCCCGCGCCACGCTTTCGATGCCGTCGCCGGCCAGAATGGTGGCGGCGCGCAGTTTGTCCCAGTCATCGCCTTCGTCCATTGCCTCGCGCTTCCAGCGGCTGGCGGTGGACATCGACACGCCGCACTGCAGCGCTGCCATTTCCAGCCCGATGCGGTCGAACACGTACAGGCGGCGTACCTTGTCGCGGGTTTCCGGGGAGTGCGCCATCCTTACAGTGCCCGCTTGACCAGTTCGACAGCGATGGCGGTGCCCACGGCGACAATCCCGCCGCTGATGGCACCGGCTCGGGCCGCCTGTTGCTCGACATGGCGCAGGCGGCTGTCCATGCTGTCCATCCGCTCGTTCAGGCTGGACTGGCTGGCCACGATCATGTCCAGCTTGCCCTCGATGCGCCCCAGGGCGCGGGTCAGTTCGTTGTTTTGATCAGCCATCAGGCTCTCCCTTGTTCGTGACGTTGTTGGCAGTGAATGCAGCGGCGGCAGCCTGGAACGGCCTGGCGGCGTTTGTCGGGGATGACTTCCCCGCAGTCCTCGCAGTGGCTGAGGCTACCGCCGGCATGCTGTTTGGCGGCCTGCCGGGCTAGCGCCTCGTCGCGCTGGCGTTGTTCCAGCTCGCTGGCACGGTCGAAGAAGTTAGTCATGGCTGCGCCTCCGTTTGAGCGGTGGCATGCAGGTTCAAATAGGCGCGCAGCTTGGCGTCGAGCTGCTGGCACCACAGACCGTACTCGGCCGCGTGGTTCAGAATATCGCCGGGCGATAACCCGGTTTCGGTGGCGGGGGCTTCTGCGGCAGTTGCAGCATCTCCGGCGTCGGCTGCGGGCAGATCGGCGGCAAGATCAGCGGCGGTGTAGCCGAGGAGTCCTTGGTAGAGGCGCAGGCTGTCAGGGCCAAGGCCAGTAAAGCGCTCACCATCAGAGTGGGTCGCATGGGCAATCCTTTGCGTGAGTTGACGTTGAGTGGTTTCCAGCTTGGCGCGGGTCTGGATCAGCTCCCAGCCAACCTTCTGGGCTTGCTTGCTCAGGCGCTGCTGCTCTGCCAGGGCCACGGCCAAAGCTTGCTGGCGCAGCTCGGCAGCTCGCTTCAGGTCGATGGCAGTGCGCTCGGCCAGCTTGGCCAACTGCAGCTCGCCGTGGCGTGTAGCCTGGGTGTGGCCGAGGTTGTAGCCGAGATAACCCACTACGGCCAGCGGCAATACCACCTTGCCGATATGCCAGGCGTTGTAGAGGAAGGTGCGAGACAGGCTAAACATTGCTGGCCTCCTTGCTGTCGCGGCGGCTTGCAATCCAGCTGCGGGCGGCAGAATACCCGCCGACCACGCCCAGATAGATCAGCCAGACTTCGGCGGTGAGCGCACCGGCCACGCCCTGGTAGACGAACATACCGGTGGCGGTGGCGCAGGCGACGTTGGCCCACAGCTTGCTGTGGCTCAGCCGGCCGCTTGCAGGGTTGGTGAACAGATCGGCGAGGCGCATCACTGATACCCCTTGGCCAACTCGAAATGCGGGAACTCACGGAACTTGGCGCGCGGGTTGCCGTACCAGTTGAGGCCCAGCTTTTCACCGATCTGGCCCATGATCTGCCAGTGAGGATGGCTGGCATCCCACATCGGCTTGCCGCCGACCATCGGCACCACGTCGAAGGCGCGGGCTGCAGGCTTGCCCTTGATGGTGGCGTTATGTGCCGACTGGCCGGCTCGGGCGTTGGTCACACGCGGGCCGGGCTTGGTACGCCCCTGGGCGTAGAGCACGTCTTGCTCTTCGCCGGAGCGGTAGGTGCAGGTGATCAGCGGTTCGACGCCCGCGTCCTGGCACTGCCGCATGAAGGCAGTGCAGAGTGGCTGCAGATCGGGGTGGAGGTCTTCGATGCGGCGGCTGGCCATGACGGCATCCTTGTTGATCGGGATGCGGTCGATTGTGGCGAGACGGAGGGAAACGATTCAGTCCGAAGGGCTTCAGTACGTACAAACACAAAGCCCCGGCGTTACCGGGGCTGAGTGCTTATGCATTTGGCGTGCAAATGATACTCTTGGCATTTGTCCATCAATATCAGGAGTGTGCTGTGATTGGTTTCAAACATCGAATTCTGATGGCCATCGGCCTCGTCATTTCCTTGCCAGCGGCAGCTGCTTCATTCGAATCAGGCGGGCTGGGCATGGCCCGCAGTGAGTTCATCAGTAAGTATGGGCCAGAGGATAAACAGTGTGCTCTCACCAAGCAAACGGGGGGGCTTTATTCCTGCTTCAAAGCGGGTCGAGTCGAACTGCCATTGATGGACACAAAAAACGTGTCTGACTTTCAGCTGGTTTGGCCTCGTGCCCTGAGTCTAGAAGAGTCTCGGGCCTTGGCCACCCCCTACATCCCCAGTGATAGCCGCAAGGTCAAGACTTATCTGACTGACTATGGTTCAACCGTTGACCTGTATCACAGCGCTTCACTCGCCAAGCGATTTGCCGCGAAATCTTGGCATGACAAGCCTGGCGAGTTTATCGTCATTTACAGCGTCAAAAATCGTAAAACAATCGTAGGCATCAACAATAACCCTTGATGCCGTGCTGCGTGGTTAGAACAGCGCGGGCTGCATAGACTCGCTGCAGTCCGTGCTCTTGAGAATCTCCCAAATCCAGCGGTCGGTCTGACCTGCTCCCCCTAAGAGTCGCTAACAAAACCTACTTGATGCCGGCAGTGTGAAGCCCCATCTGGCCGGCATGAAGCGAAGTGTCGTCAGCCAGAAGCTCTGGAAAT
>NZ_SLXG01000030.1 GCF_004345725.1 Crenobacter luteus
TGGCGCGTGAACGCGGCGCGCAGCACCGTGGCGTCGACGTTGGGGTTGCCGTCGCGGTCGCCGCCGATCCAGCTGCCGACGCGCAGGAAGGACGGGATAGCCGCCGGCGCCTCGCCGAAGGCGTCCTGGATGCGGCGGCCGAGCCGCTCGTACAGCGCCGGCAGCGCCTGGAAGAAGGTCAGGCCGTGGTAGGCGACGCCGTTCTCGATCTCGTCGCGCACCGTCAGCTTGAAATGGCGGATCTCGGAGGTCTGCCACAGCGCGAGCACCACGCGCTTGAGCTTGGCCATCAGCTCGGCCTCGTCCTCGGCCGAGAGGTCCGGCCAGTGCAAGCGGGTCAGGAAGCGGCGCACCGCGCGGTGCGCGTCGAGCACGCTCTGGCGCTGCACCTCGGTCGGGTGCGCGGTCAGCACCGGCACCACGGTCGCCTCGGCCAGCACTTCGGTCAGCTTCGCGAAACCGACGCCGTCCTGCTTGATGCGCAGCAGCGCGCGCTCGAGCGTGCCGGCGCGCGGCGTGGTGTCGGCGCGGCGCTCGGCGCGCGCCAGCCGCGTGGCGTGCAGGTCCTCGGCGATGTTGAACAGCTGGCTGTAAAAGCCGCAGGCGCGCACCAGCGCGCTCGCCGCGGTCGGCGTCAGGCGGCCGAGCATCGCCGCCGCGTCGCCGCTGCCGCCGAGCGACGGGATCGCCTTGAGTTCCTGGTAGACATGCTCGCCCTCCTGCTCGAGCAGGGTCTCGGCGAGCACGGCGTCCAGCCGCGCAAGGTCGAGCTTGAAAGGAAGGTCTTTGTCCTGGTCTTCTTGTGCCATTACTTTATATTCCCGATCGTGATGGTCTCGATTTTTCCCCATCATACCGCAGCTGTCGCGGGCTTCTAGCGCCGCGGCCACATATGATCCGCGCATGGCCGCGCCGGCCCGGCCGTCGCGCCGCCTCGTGCTAGAATCCGCTCATTCTCCTTATCAGTCCTTGCAAAGCGATAGCCCGATGAAAACACTGGTGATTGCCAGCCGCGAGAGCCGCCTGGCGATGTGGCAGGCCGAACACGTCAAGGCCCGCCTCGAAGCGCTCTACCCCGACCTGTCCGTGTCCATCCTCGGCATGACGACCCAGGGCGACCAGATCCTCGACAGGACGCTGTCGAAGATCGGCGGCAAGGGCCTGTTCGTGAAGGAGCTCGAGGTCGCGCTGGCCGAGGGCCGCGCCGACCTCGCGGTCCACTCGATCAAGGACGTACCGATGACGCTGCCCGAGGGCTTCGCGCTGGCGGCGATCTGCGAGCGCGAGGACCCGCGCGACGCCTTCGTCTCGAACGCCTACGCGAGCCTGTCCGAGCTGCCCGCCGGCGCGGTGGTCGGCACCTCGAGCCTGCGCCGCGAATCGCAGCTCAGGGCGCGCTACCCGCACCTGACCGTCAAGCCCTTGCGCGGCAACGTGCAGACGCGGCTGGCCAAGCTCGACGCCGGCGAATACGACGCGATCATCCTCGCCGCCGCCGGGCTCAAGCGCCTCGAGCTGAGCGAGCGCATCCGCATGGAACTCGCGCCGTCCGAGAGCCTGCCGGCCGTCGGCCAGGGTGCGCTCGGCATCGAGATCCGCGCCGACCGCGACGACGTGCGCGCGCTGCTCGCGCCGCTCGACCACGCCGACACGCGCGACTGCGTGCTGGCCGAACGCGCGCTGTCGCGCGCGCTCGGCGGCAGCTGCCAGGTGCCGCTCGGCGGCTACGCGACGCTGAGCGGCGACGTGATCACGCTCGGCGGCTTCGTCGCCCACCCGGACGGCTCGGTGATGCTGACCGCCACCGCCAGCGCGCCGCGCGACTACGCCGACGCGCTCGGCCGCGCGGTCGCCAAGAAGCTGTCCGACGACGGCGCCGACGCGCTGATCGCCGCGGTGCTGAGCCAGGACGCCGGGTGAGCCTCGCCGGCCGCACCGTGCTGGTGACGCGGCCGGCGACGCGCGTCGCGGCGCTGGCCGCCCGGCTCGCCGCCGCCGGCGCGACGCCGCTGCCCTTCCCGCTGCTCGAACTCGTACCCGAGCCGGCGGCGCTGGCCGCGCTGCCGGCGCAACTGGCCGGGGCCGACTGGCTGATCCCGGTCAGCCCCAGCGCGGTCGACTTCGCCGCGCCGGCGCTCGCCTCGGCCAACCTTGCACGCCTGCGCTTCGCCGCGGTCGGCGCCGCCAGCGCGCGGCGGCTGGCCGCGCTGACCGGCCGGCCGGTGGTCCACCCGGCCGGTGAAACCAGCGACAGCGCCGCCTTGTTGGCCGAGCCGGCCTTCGACGTGCGCCCCGGCGAACGGGTGCTGATCGTGCGCGGCGTCGGCGGCCGGCCGGAGCTGGCCGAGGCGCTGCGCTCGCGCGGCGCGACGGTCGACTTCGCCGAGCTCTACCGGCGCGAGACCGGCGAGCCCGACTGGGCCGCCTTCGACGCCGCCGCGGCGGCCGGCACGCTGGCCGCCGCGCTGGTGACTTCGGGCGAGATCGCCGAACGCTTATTCCAACTGGCTGGCCCGGCAAGGGCCGAGTCATTACAATCGTTGCTGTACGGCGTGCCGCATCCGCGCATCGCCGAACGGCTGGCGGCGCTCGGCGCCCGCCACATCGTCACAACCCGGGCCGACGACGACGCCCTCGTCGAAGGCCTCAAGAACTGGTTCAGCCATCAGCCATGAGCGAAATCCCGACCGCAGCGTCCGTCGACCCCGCCCCGCCGACCGCCAAGAAGAAACCGGTGAGCCTCGCGCTGATCGTGGCCCTGGCCGCGCTCGGCGTGACCGGCTGGCAGTACTACGAAACCCGTCAGGAGCTCGCCGGCGTCAAGCTCGCGCTGGCGCAGAAGCTCGCCGAATCGGGCGGCGCCGCGCGCGAACTGCGCACCCTGACCGAACAGGCGATCTCGGCCAACCGCGCCACCGACGCCAAGCTCGCGCGCGTCGAGGAGCAGGTCGCGCTCGCGACCGGCCAGTACGCGACGCTGAACGGCATGTACCAGGAACTGACGCGCGGCCGCGCCGACTGGCTCCTGTCCGAGATCGAGCACACGCTGGCCGTCGCCAGCCAGGAGCTGCAGCTGGCCGGCAACGTCAGCGGCGCCATCGTCGCGCTAGAGGGCGTCAACGCGCGCCTCGACCAGTTCAACCGCCCGCAGCTGATCGGCGTCAAGCGCGCCGTCGCGCGCGACCTCGAGGCGCTCAAGGCGCTGCCCTACCTCGACACCGTCGGCCTGAGCGTGAAGCTCGACCGGCTGATGCTGGCGGTCGACTCGCTGCCGCTGGCGATCGACCACCACCGCCTCGGCCCGGCCGAGCGGCAAAGTCGCGCCGCGGCGTCGGCTGGCGGCTGGTGGTCGCAGCTGAGCGGCGAGATCGCGGCGAGCTTCGGCGAACTGGTGCGCATCCGCCGCATGGACAAGCCCGAGGCGCTGCTCCTGTCGCCCGAACAGGGCTTCTTCCTGCGCGAGAACCTGAAGCTGCGCCTGCTCGACGCGCGCATCGCGCTGACGCAGCGCGACGCCAGCGCCTGGCGCGCCGACCTGACCGCCGCCAACACCTACGTGCAGCGCTACTTCGACCGCGACGCGCCGTCGACGCGCCGCTGGCTCGCTGGCCTCGCCGAGCTCGACAACGCGCCGCTCGACGTGAAACTGCCCGACCTCGCCGCCAGCCTGAAGGCCGCCCGCGACGCGCAGGGCCCGCAAGACATCGCCAAGGGAACGACGCCGTGAAATTCGTGCTGTGGATCGTCGGGCTGTTCGCCCTCGCCGTGCTGTTGGGACTGGCTTCCACCGTCAACAACGGCTACGCCATCCTGTTCCTGCCGCCGTACCGGATGGAGGTGTCGTTCAACCTCCTGATCGTCGGCGTGATCGTGCTGATCCTGCTCACCCACGGCGCGTTGCGCCTGATCGGCGTCGCCGCCAACCTGCCGGCCGAGGTCAAGCGCTTCCAGCGCCAGAAGAAGCTGAAGGCCGCGCGCCACGCGCTCAGGGAGGCCGGCATCGCCTACTTCGAGGGTCGCTTCCAGAAGGCCGAGCGCGAGGCCGCGCGCGCGATCGAGGACGAGTTCTCGGACGAGAACAAGGCGCTGGCGCTGTTGATCGCCGCACGCGCCGCCGCCGCGACCGGCGACGCCGCCAAGCGCGACGACTACCTCGCGCGACTGGACGCGCTGCCCGAGCGGCTGCGGCTGGCGCGCCACATGCTCGAGGCCGAGCTCAAGCTCGCGGCCAAGGAGCCGCTCGAGGCGCTGGCCGCCGTCGAGCGCGCGCGCGCGCTGTCGCCGAACCTGACCACCGCGCTGCGCATGGAGCTGAAGATCCGCCTGTTGCAGAAGCAGCCGGACGCGGTGCTCGCGCTGACCGAGAAACTGCTGAAGGCCGACGCGCTCGAACCCGAGCAGGCGCGCCGCTACCGGATCGCCGCCTACAACCAGCAGCTGGCCGGCTTCACCGGCGGCGCCGAGGTGGCGCGCTGGCTGAAGAAGGTGCCCGACGTCGAACGCGCCAACCCCGAGCTGATGCAGACGGTGATCGACCGCTTGCTGGTACTCGGCGACGAGACGCAGGCGGCGCAGCTGTTGTCGGCCTGCTTCGACAGGGGCGAGGCCACGTCCGAGCTGTCGCGCCGCCTCGGCCAACTGGCCGAGCGCCTGCCCTCGGCGACGCGCGTCGAGCTGCTCGGCCGCGCCGAAAAGTGGCTCGCGTCCAGCCCCGACGACCATTGGCTCTTGGTCGCGCTCGGCCGCCTCGCCTTCGCCGAGCAACTGTGGGGCAAGGCGCAGAACTATCTCGAAGCGAGCCTGTCGCTGTCGCCGACGCTGGCCGCCCACGCCGAGCTGGCGCGCCTGTTCGAGGCGACCGGCAAGCCGGATCTGGCCGAGCGCCACTACCGCCAGAGCGTCGAGCTCGCCTTGCACGACGAGGCCTGAGCGGTGGCGGCGATGGAACTGTACCGGCTGCTGCACGAGCAGGGCTTCGGCGGCCGCAAGGCGTGCAAGGAACTGGTCGAGGCCGGCCTGGTCGAGGTCGACGGCGAGGTAGTCGACAACGCGCGCGCGCGCGTCGACCCGGACACGCTCGAGACGCTGCTCGTCGACGGCGAGCCGTGGCCGCTGGTGCGCGGCCACCTCTACCTGATGCTGAACAAGCCGGGCGGGTACGAGACCTCGCACAAGCCGACCTACTACCCGAGCGTGTTCTCGCTGCTGCCGTGGCAGTACGGCAACCTCGACGTGAACGCGGTCGGCCGGCTCGACGCCGACACCACCGGCCTGTTGCTGCTCACCACCGACGGCCAGTTCGTGCACGCGCTGACCTCGCCGAAAAAGCAGGTCGGCAAGGTCTACCGCGTGACGATCAAGCACCCTATCGGGCAGGAACTGGTCGACCAGTTGCTGGCCGGCGTGCTGCTGAAGGACGACGACGTCGTCGTGGCCGCCGACGCGGTCGACGTGCTCGACCCGCACACGCTCGACATGACGCTGTTCCAGGGCAAGTACCACCAGGTCAAGCGCATGGTCGCCGCCGCCGGCAACCGCGTCGAGGCGCTGCACCGCATCCGCATCGGCGAGCTCGCGCTGGGCGAGCTGGCGCCGGGACAGTGGCGTCACCTCTCCGCCGCCGAGCTGGCCTCCTTCGGCTTCTGAGCGCCCCGCCCGACAAAACACCCCGCGACGCGGGGTGTTTTCGTTTCGGCGCTCGGCCAATCCTGGCCGGGCGAGGCGGCTATTTCACCAGCGGCCCGTAGCGGCGCTCGGCCGCGTCCAGCCCGCCGAGGTTCTCCAGTTGCCGGTAGCCGCGACCTTGCAGGATCTGCATCGCCGCCTCGGCGCGCCGGCCGCTGCGGCAGTACAGCACGACCGGCGTGTCGCGGTCGGGCGCTGCGCGCGCGACGATGTCGCCGACCGCGTCGAGCGGCGCCGACAGCGCGCCGCCGACGTGGCCGGCGGCGTATTCCTCGGGCGTGCGCACGTCGACGACCAGACGCCCGTCGATCAGCGTCGCGGCTTCGGCAAGGCCGAAGGCGGCGGCCAGCAGCAGCGCCAGCATCCGTTTCATCGTTTTGCTCCTTTCACGCATCGTGGCGGCTTGCCATGCGCCAATTATAGGGTTCGGCCGCGCACACCCGGTTGCGCCCGCCGCTCTTGGCCGCGTACAGCGCGGTGTCGGCGGCGTGGATCAGGCTCTCGGCGTCGTCGCCGTGGTCGGGCATCGCCGCGACGCCGATCGACACGGTCAGGCCGAGGCTGGCGCCGTCGGGCAGCAGCACCGGCGTGCGCTGCAACTCCTCGCGCAGCCGTTCGCACTTGATTCGCGCGTCGGTCAGCGTCGAACCCGGCATCACCGCGAGGAACTCCTCGCCGCCGTAGCGGCAGACGATGTCGCCGCTCCTGAAGCGGTCGGACAGCAGCGCGCCCAGCGACGACAGCACCCTGTCGCCGGCGCCGTGACCGTGGCAGTCGTTGATCTGCTTGAAATGGTCGACGTCGAGCATCATCAGGCTGACCGGGCGCGACAGCGCGGCGAAGTGCGCCAGCACCCGGTCTATGCTCTCGTCGAGGTAGCGGCGGTTGAACAGGCCGGTCAGCGGGTCGCGCACCGCCTGCTCCTTCAGGCCCTGCTGCAGCGACTCGATCTCCTCGACCTGACGGCGCAGCGCGGCGTTGGCCGCGTGCAGCCGCTCTTCGAGCGCCTTGCGCTCGCTGATGTCGTTGACGCCGGTCAGCGCGTGGCGGCGGCCGTCCAGCGTCACCGCCTGGCACGACAGCAGCGCCCAGAAGCGCCGCCCCGCGCCGTCGACGAGCTCGACCTCGAACTCGTCGACGCGGCCGCGCGCCTGCAAGAGCGCGGCGACCTCGTCGCGGCGGGCCGGGTCGACGTGAAAGTCCTGCACGAACAGCGGCCGCGCCGCGTCGAGGCGGATGCCAAACAGCGCCTCGGCGCGCGGGTTGGCGTAGATGACGCCGCCGTCGGCGAGCCGGTTCATCACCATCGGAAAGGGCGCGGCGTCGGCGACCAGCTTGAAGCGCGCCTCGCTCTCGACCAGCTGACGGGTGCGCTCGCCGACCTTCTCCTCGAGGCTCTGGTTGGCGACGCTCAACCTGTCCTCGGCCAACCTGCGCTCCATCACCAGCGCGCCGACCACCAGCAGGATGACCGTCTGGCTGACGATCATCAGCCCGGCGGCGGTCAGCGCCTGGCTGTTGCTGTCGACGAAGAAGGCGCCGCGCTCCCCGACCGCGCCGACGATGGCGAGCACCGACACCAGGCTGGCCAGGAGGTGGGCGTCGCGCAGCGGCACGCGCGCGGCGGCCCAGCTGATCGGCAGCAACAGCAGATAGGGCAGACCGGAGTACAGGCCGGACGGATTGGAGAGCAGGCCGAGCACGAGGAAGGACAGCGCGAGCACCACCAGCGCCAGCAACACCCGCTCGGCCAACGCGATGCGCGGCAGCAGGTCGGGGCGCTGCAGCGGCAGCAGCCACAGCATCATCGCCGGCGCGAACAGCAGCGTGCCCGAGGCGTCCGACAACCACCAGCGCAGCATGACCCACAGGAAGTCGGGCGTCAGCCGCATGCCGCCGTCCGACAGCACCAGCGCGCCGCCGAGCGCCGATACCAGCGCCGCCAGCCCGACGGCGGTCCACAGGAAATGCCAGACGTCGCGCGTCGAGAAGAACGGCGGCCTGTCGCCGACGCGCCGCTTGAGCAGCGCGACGCCGAGCCACGGACCGAGCACGTTGGCCACGGACAGCGTCAGCGCATCGGCGAGCCCTTGCGTCTGGCTGACGGCGTTGATCGCCATCGAACCGGCGAACAGGCCGGCCAGACCGGCGGCACCGAAGCGCCAGGCGGCGGCGAAGGCCAGCGCGGACGGCAACCAGATCGGCGCCGGCATCAGGCCGTAGCGCGCGAAATAATGCATGCCGAACAGGCCGATCGCCCAGTAGGCGACGGCGACCAGCGGCACGACGGCGTAGCGCGGCCAGCCCGCGCGCGCCTGCATGGGCTCTTTCACTTGCATCCCCGCTTTCCTGAATGGCATGGCTTGCCACCGTTTATTTTTTTGTCATTTTTACTCTTTTTCTGCTGCCGATGCGATGAATTCTTCGCGTCCCCGCGCGGATTGGTTGCGCGATCCAGACGGCGTGTTCCTGCAAGGAGCCTGCGCCCGGCGCAGCGTCGGCGAACGCGCAGCAATTACATGTAAAAACACATGTAATTCGTTTTATTTTTTACAAACGGCTCGACGCCCTGCCACGCGGTGCGTCGATAGCGTCGCCGGACCTCTTTCCTGGCCGCGCCGACCGTCGCGTCGACGGCCCCTGGCGGGGCACCAGGGGCGGGGAGCGGCGACGCCCGCAACCGGGGTGCAGGGCGGCAATGCTGCGGGACGGCGGTGCTTGCGCACGGACGGCGCGGGACGGCAGACTCGAAGCACCGCCCCTTCGAGGACAAGACGATGACGTGGCTCGACCCGCAGCTGGCGCTGGCCTTCCTGGCCGCCGCGACGCTGATCACCGCCTCGCCCGGCCCGGACAACCTGATGGTGCTCGCCACCGGCGCCAGCCGCGGCCGCGCGGCCGGCGTCGCCTTCGGTCTCGGCTGCGCGCTCGGTTGCCTGACGCACACGCTGCTGGCGGCGCTCGGCGTCGGCGCGCTGATCGCCGCGTCGCCGGCCGCCTTCACCGCGCTGAAGTTCGCCGGCGGCGGCTACCTGATCTACCTCGGCGCGATGGCGATCCGCCACCGCGGCCGCACCACCGCCGGCGCGGCGCGACCGGAGGCGACGCTCGGCCGGCTGTTCGCGCGCGGCCTCGTCGCCAACGCGATCAACCCCAAGGTCGTGCTGTTCTTCCTCGCCTTCCTGCCGCAGTTCGTCGACGCGCGGGCCGGCGCACCGGGCTGGCAGATCGTCCAGCTCGGCCTGCTGTTCACGCTGCAGGCGGCGCTGCTGTTCTCGCTGCTGGGCCTGGCCGCCGGCCGCGTCGGCGCCTGGCTGACGCGCACGCCGCGGGCGGCGCGCCGGCTCGACGCGCTGGCCGGCGCGATCTTCATCGCGCTGGGGCTGCGGCTGCTGGCCGGACGCTGACGCGGCGCGGCCGCGTCCCGCTCAGTCGAACAGCGCCAGCACCGCCTCGGGCGGACGGCCGAGCGCGGCGCGTTCGCCGGCGACGACGATGGGCCGCTCGATCAGGCGCGGATGGGCGACCATCGCCGCGATCAGCGCGTCGTCCGGCAGGCTCGCGTCGGCCAGACCCAACTCGGCGTACTCGGCCTCCTTCTTGCGCATCAGCTCGCGCGGCGACAAGCCCAGCAGCCCGAGCAGCGTTTTCAGCGTCGCCGCGTCGGGCGGCGTCGCCAGGTAGTCGATCACGGTCGGCGCGAGGCCGCGCGCCGTCAGCAGCGCCAGCGTCTCGCGCGACTTGGAGCAGCGGGGGTTGTGGTAGATCGTGACGTCTTTCATCGTTTTTCCTGTCGATTCGGCTTCGGGCGCGAACCTGCCCGTGTCGCGCCGGCGGCGCACGGTTCTGCCGCAGGCTTGTTACCCCGACCGACGTTGGCCGAGGAGGCGGACAGCACAACGCCCGGACCGTGGCCCGGGCGTTGTGCCGGTTTGTCGCGCGCTCAGCGCGCCTTCGGCGGCGCGAACAGCGCGGCGGTCTGCGTGCGCGGCTTGCCCTGGCCGCGCGGCTTGGCCGGCGCGGAAGACGCGCCCGGCGCGGGCGCCGGCTTGGCGTGCGAGCGCGGCGTGTCGCCGCGGCCGCCGTTCGACTTGGGCTGCGGACGCGGACCGGCGTGGCCCTCGGCGGCCGGCTTGTGCGGCTGGCGCGGCTTGCCTCCCTGGCCCTGGCCTTGGCGCTGCCCCTGAGCTTGCCCCTGGCGCGGCGCGCCCTGGCCGTCGCGGCGGCCACCGCCGCGCGGGCTGTTGCGACCGTTGATGATCGGCTCCGGCGGCACGGAAAGGTCGGCCTCGAAGCCCGGGATGGTGAACTGCGGCACCGGCTTCTTGATCAGCTTCTCGATGTCCTTCAACAGCTTCAGCTCGTCGACGCACACCAGCGACACGGCACGGCCGGTGGCGCCGGCGCGACCGGTGCGACCGATGCGGTGCACGTAGTCCTCCGGCACGTTCGGCAGCTCGAAGTTGACCACCTGCGGCAGCTGGTCGATGTCGAGGCCGCGCGCGGCGATGTCGGTGGCGACCAGCGCCTGCAGCGCGTTGCTCTTGAAGTCGGCCAGCGCCTTGGTGCGCGCGCCCTGGCTCTTGTTGCCGTGGATCGCGGCGGCCGGGATGTCGGCCTTCGACAGCTTCTCGGCCAACCTGTTGGCGCCGTGCTTGGTGCGGGTGAACACCAGCACCTGGTGCCAGTCGCCGTCGTCGATCAGGCGGATCAACAGGTCGGTCTTCTTGTCGCGGTCGACGAGGTGGACGCTCTGGTCGACCAGTTCGTTGGCGGTGTTGCGGCGCGCGACCTCGACCAGCTTCGGGTTGTCGAGCAGCTTGTCGGCCAGCGCCTTGATCTCGTCGGAAAAGGTCGCCGAGAACAGCAGGTTCTGGCGCACCTTGGGCAGCAGCGCCAGCACCTTCTTGATGTCGTGGATGAAGCCCATGTCGAGCATGCGGTCGGCTTCGTCGAGCACGAGGATCTCGACGCCGGACAGGTCGACGGTCTTCTGGTTCGCGTGGTCCAAGAGGCGGCCCGGCGTCGCGACCAGGATGTCGACGCGCTTTTTCAGCGCCGAAACCTGCGGGTTGAAGCCGACGCCGCCGAACATCACCATCGACGTGGTCTTCAGGTATTTGCTGTAGGTGCGCACCGACTCCTCGACCTGCGCCGCCAGCTCGCGCGTCGGCGTCAGCACCAGCGCGCGCGGGCGACCGGGGCGGGCGTTCGCGGGCGGGGTGTCCAGCAGGCGCTGCAACAGGGGCAGCGTGAAGCCGGCGGTCTTGCCGGTGCCGGTCTGCGCGGCGGCCAGCAGGTCGCCGCCGGCCAGCACCTGCGGAATCGCCTGCGCCTGGATCGGGGTCGGGGTCGTGTAGCCGGCGTCGGCGAGCGCGCGCAGGATGGGCTCGGCCAACTTCAGGTCGGCAAAAGTGGGGGTGCTCATGGTTCACCTATATCGCGACGGCCTGTCGCACGGGCGACACCAATCCAGGCTGACGGAAAAAAACGCGGGGGGTTGGGGGAAGCGGCGCGCCCGGGATTGGCTGCAACGGCGCACGCGAAAGGCGGCCAGTGTACCGCGAGCGGCCGGCGAGGGCGAGTGCGAGTGCGAGCTCGCTTTACGCCTCAACAAGCGTGCAAGCGTCAACAAAGCTGCCGCATACTTTATGCCATAAAAATGCCGATGGCCCGACCCGTGTCCTTCCTTTTCCGCCTGCTCCTGCTGTTCGCGCTCGCCGCCGTCGCGCGGGCCGCTCCGCCGGCCGCGCCCGACGCGGCCACCCGCGTGCTCGACCTGGCGAACCACGTCGACGTGCTGGTCGACGCGCAGCGCGCCTTCTCGCTCGCCGAGGTGGCGGCGCCGTCCAACGCCGCGCGCTTCGCGCCGGTCGCCGCCCGCGACGAGGACATCAACTTCGGCTACCGCCGCGGCGCCTACTGGCTGCGCGTCGTCGTCGCGCCGACCAGCGACGGACGCTGGCTGCTCGAGGTCGGCTTTCCGTCGCTCGACCGGGTCGACGTCTTCCTGCCCGACCGCGGCGAGGCCTACCGGATGGGCGATACGCTGCCCTTCGCGCAGCGGCCGCTGCCCAACCGCAACTTCCTGGTGCCGCTCGACGCGCGGGCCGGCCAGACGCGCACCGTCTACCTGCGCGTCGAGTCCGAGGGCAGCCTGACCGTGCCGCTGAGGCTGTGGGAACCGGAAGCGTTCCGCGACCACAACCAGCGCCAGTACACGCTGTTCGCGCTCTACTACGGCATGCTGCTCGCGCTCGGCCTTTACAACCTGCTGCTGTTCTTGTCGCTCAGAGACCGGCTCTACCTCGTCTACGTGGCGTTCGCCGCCAGCATGGCGGTCGGCCAACTGTCGCTGAACGGGCTGGGCAACCAGTACCTGTGGCCGACCTTTCCGGCCTGGGGCAACGTCGCGCTGAACTCGGGCTTTGCCGCCACCGGCTTCTTCGGCGCGCTGTTCACCCGGCTCTTTCTCGCCACCCGCCGCCATACGCCGCGGCTGGACGCGCTGATCGTCGTCCTCGCCGCCGGCTTCGCGGCCGCCGCGCTCGGCCCGGCCGTCATGCCCTACCAGTGGGCGGCGATCTGCACCTCGCTCTTGGGCGCGGGCTTCGCGGCGGTCGCCGAGATCGCCGCGATCCGCTGCCTCGTCAAAAAGCAGCCGGGCGCGCGCTACTTCCTGCTCGCCTGGACGCTGCTGCTGGCCGGCGTCGCGCTGATGGCGTTCCGGAATCTCGGCTGGGTGCCGACCAACGCGCTGACGCACCACGCGATGCAGGTCGGCTCGGCGCTCGAGATGCTGCTGCTGTCGTTCGCGCTGGCCGACCGCATCCAGAGCGCGCAGCGCGACAAAGCCGCGGCGCAGGCCGAGGCGATCGCGAGCAAGGAGGCGATGCTCGCCGCGCTGCGCCAGAGCGAACAGACGCTCGAAGCGCGCGTCGCCGAACGCACCAAGGAACTGGAGCGCGCCAACGCGCGACTGATCGCCAGCGAGAACAAGCTCAGCCACCTCGCGCACCACGACCCGCTGACCGGGCTGGCGAACCGGCTCTTGCTGCACGAGCGGCTCGCCAGCGCGCTGCTGCGCGCGCAGCGCGGCGACAGCCGGCTCGGCGTGCTGCTGATCGACCTGGACGGTTTCAAGCCGATCAACGACCGCTTCGGCCACGACGCCGGCGACCGGCTCCTCGTCGCCGTCGCCGGCGCGCTCCGGGCCGCGGTGCGCGACACCGACACCGTCGCGCGCCTGGGCGGCGACGAATTCGTCGTGCTGCTCGAGACGCTGCACCGCCCCGAGGACGCCGGCCGCGTCGCCGACAAGCTGCTGGCCGGCCTGCGCCGCGTCAGCCGCGCGCTCGACGGCCCGCTGCCGATCAGCGCCAGCATCGGCATCGCCGTCTACCCCGAGCACGGTACCGACGCGCACACCCTGCTGCTGCAGGCCGACGCGGCGATGTACCGCGCCAAACGCGCCGGTCGCGACCGCTGGTGCCACCAGCACTGACAGCCCCGCGGCCAAAAAGCACGGCGATGCCGCCTCGCGGCGTTCTAGACTGCAAGCATAACGGCGCCGTCGTCCGCTCGCCCCGACATGAAAAACGCAAGCAAAACACCGCTGAAAAACGCGCAAGTCATGGCAAAAATCCCTTTGAAATCAACGTGCAAAGCGCGACGACATGCTAGATTTGAATTACCTTCGCAACGACAAACGCTTTGCCGGTTTCAGATGACAAAAAACGTCGCCATTTAAGGCCAGACGGCCTCAATCATCTGCGTTTGTCTAGCGCCACGCCGACCTTGGCCGAGCCCTTGGCGCCACCGACCGGCCGGTCACGGCCGCCGGCGCCCCGGGCAGCGGCACCGCAGATTCGAGGAGGGACGACCATGCGTCCGTTCAAGCTTGTCACCGGACTGGCCTGCCTGGCCGCCGTCGTCCTGCCCCTGAGCGCCGCCACGGCCGCCGTACCGCGCGATCGTGAAGTGCTCGTCTATCCGCTGTTCCCCGGCCCGCTGCCCAGCGGGCACCCGCTGCCCTACCGCCAGGTCACGCCCGTCGACATAAGGCTGATGGGCGCGGCCGAGGCCGGCGCGCTCGACGACGTCGAGGCGGCGCTGGCCGCCGGCGCCGACCCGGCCCGGCGCGACATGGCCGGCAACCTCGCCTTGCACCGCGCCGCCGAACGCGGCCATCTGGCGGTCGTCGCACGGCTGGTCGCGGCCGGCGCCGACGTCAACGCGCTCGACCGCCACCAGGAGAACCTGCTGTCGATCGCCGTGCGCACGCACAACCCGGCGCTGACCCGCCTTGCGCTGCAACTGGGCGCCGACCCGGCCCGCGTGGTGTCGCGCTACCGCGGCACCGCGCTGATCCACGCCGCCCGCCTCGGCGAGCTCGACACGCTCGAGCAACTGCTCGCCGCCGGCGCGCCGGTCGATTACCGCAACGCGCTGGGCTGGACCGCGCTGCACGAGGCGGTGCTGCTCGGCGACGGCGGCGACAAGTACCACGCCGTCGTCGCCGCACTGCTCAAGGCCGGCGCGCGCGCCGACCTGCCCGACCGCGACGGCCGCCGGCCGCTCGACTACGCGCGCGAGCGCGGCTACGACGCGCTCGCCGCCTTGCTGCAGGCGGCGACGCTGCAGGCCGCGCGCCCGTTCTAGTCGCTGTACCCGTCGGCCTCCCGCTGGCTGGGCCTGTGCGCGCGGCCGCGCGGCCGCCACCATGCAGGGCATCGCATTCCATCCGGAGGCCCTTGCATGTCAGCCCGTCCCGTCCCGATCAAGATCCACCCGCGCCTGCCGCGCGGCCGCTTCCACAACGGCCGCGTCGCGATGGTGATCCTCACCCAGCTCGTCTTCCTCGTCACGCCGTGGCTGAACTGGAACGGCCGCCAGGCGGTGCTGTTCGACTTCGTCGGCGCGCGCTTCTCGCTGTTCGGCGCGACGCTGTTGCCGCAGGACTTCGTCTACCTCGCCGCGCTGCTGGTCTTCTGCGCGCTGGCGCTCTTTTGGTGGACGGCGCTCGCCGGCCGGCTGTGGTGCGGCTTTGCCTGTCCGCAGACGGTATACAGCGAGATCATGATCTGGATCGAACGCGCCATACTCGGCGATCGCAAGGCGCGCCTCGCGCTCGACGCGGCGCCGTGGTCGGCGGCCAAACTCGCGAAAAAAGGCGCGGCGCAGGCGGCGATGATCGCCGTGTCGCTCGTCACCGGCTTCGCCTTCGTCGGCTGGTTCACGCCGATCCGCGCGCTCGCCGCCGAACTGTCCGGCTGGCCGCTGTTCTGGGTGCTGTGCTACGGCGGCCTCGTCTATCTGCTGGCCGGCCGGCTGCGCGAGAAGGTCTGCCTCTTCATGTGCCCGTATGCGCGCTTCCAGGGCGTGATGTTCGACCGCGACACGCTGACGGTCAGCTACGACGCCGGCCGCGGCGAGCCGCGCGGCGCGCGCAGAAAGGGCGCCACGTTGGCCGAGCCGGCCGCGCGCGGCGACTGCGTCGACTGCGGCCTGTGCGTGCAGGTCTGCCCGACCGGCATCGACATCCGGCAGGGGCTGCAATACGAGTGCATCGACTGCGCCGCCTGCGTCGACGCCTGCGACGAAGTAATGGACAAGATCGGCGCGCCGCGCGGCCTGATCCGCTTCGCCAGCGAGGCGCAACTGTCCGGCGCGCCCGACGCGCGGCCGGCATGGCGCCGCTTCGCGCGGCCGCGCGTGCTGGTCTACTCGGCGCTGATGGGACTGGTCGCCGCCGGCACGGCGGTCGGCTTCGCGACGCGCACGCCGCTCGAACTGTCGGTGCTGCGCGACCGCGCCTTCCTGGTGCGCGAAACGCCCGAGGGCTGGCTGGAAAACGGCTACACCGCGCGCGTCGTGAACGCGGACGACACGACGCGCACGCTGCGCTTCGCCGTCGACGGCCTGCCGGGCGCGCGGTTGGCCGAGGCGCCGATGGTGACGCTGGCGCCGTCCAAGTCCGCCTCGGTGACGCTGCGCGTCGCCGCGCCGCCCGAGTCGGTCCATCGTGGCAGCCAGCCGCTGCGCTTCGTCGTCGAGGCGGTCGACGCGCCGGGGCTGAAGGCGAGCGAGGAAGGGCGCTTCATCGGCGAGTAAACGCGGCGCGGCGCCCCGGGCGAGACAAAAAACGTTGGCCGAGCCCCTCAAGGCTCGGCCAACGTTTTGTGCGTTATGACAATCTCAGACGGTGCGCGCGACGAGGCGGGCCAGCGCCGCCGCCTGCGCCGGTTCGTAATAGCTCGCGTTCAGGCGCGCCGCCGGCCGGCCCGGCCCCGGCGGCCGGCACAAGGCGCCCGCCGCGACGAACACCCCGTCGGCCTGCAGCGCGGCGACGCGCGCCGCCTCGTCGATCCGCTCCGGCCATTCGAGCCACAGGAAATAACCGCCGGCCGGGCGCGACAGCGCGTGATCCGACGGCAGCAGCGGCCGCAGCGCGGCGTGCAGCGCCGCGACGCGGCCGGACAGCTCGGCGCGCAGGCGTTCGAGCATCGCCTCGTCGCGGCCCTCGGCCAACAGTTGCGCGATCGCCAGCTGGCTCGGCAAGGGCGACGCCAGCGTGGTGCTCGCCTTGAGCGCGGCGACCGTGTCGCGCCAGCGCCCCGGCGCGACCCAGCCGACGCGGTAGCCCGGCGCCAACGTCTTGGAAAAGCCCGCGCACGACAGCACGCGGCCGTCGGCGTCGTCGGCCACCAGCGGGCGCGGCGGCGCGGCGCCGAAGTAAAGCTGCCGGTAGCTGTCGTCCTCGATCACGGCGAGGTCGTGGCGGCGCGCGACGGCCAGCAGCGCCGCGCGCGCGTCGTCGGCCAGGCTCACGCCGGTCGGGTGCTGGAAGGACGGCATCGCGGCGATGCCCGACAGGCCGCCTTGCGCGAGTGCCTCCAGCGCGTCGGCGTCGAAGCGGCCGCCTTCGTCGACCGGCACCGGCAGCGCGGCGATGCCGTGCTGCGCCAACAGGCCCAACAGGCCGGGGAAGGCCGGCGTCAGCACCGCCAGGCGCGGCGAGGCTTGGCCGAGCGTGACCGCGCGCACCGCCAGCGACAGCGCCTCCATCGCGCCGCAGGTGATCAGGATGCCGTCCCAGTCGAGCGCGATGCCCTCGGCGCGGTAGCGGCGCGCCAGCTGGCGGCGCAGCGCGGCGTGGCCCCACGGCTGCGGCTCGGCCAGCTCGCGGCCGTAGTCGCGCATCGCGCGCACCGCCGCCTCACCCAGCGCGCGCGCGTCGAACAGCGCCGGGTTGACGAAGGGCGAGCCCCAGGGGCCGGCCAGCGGCGCGGCCTCGCGCGCCGGCGCCGCGCCGGCGATCACGGTGAAGCCCTCGCGCTCGCGCGCGGCGACGAAGCCGAGCCGCTCGAGCTCCCAGTAGGCGCGCTTGACGGTGTTGAGGCTGACGGCGTGCGTCTGCGCGGTCGCGCGCAGCGACGGCAGCGCGTCGCCGGGGCGGTAGCTGCCGTGCTCGAACGCCGACACGAAGAAGTCGACCAGACGGGCGAATTTGCTCATCGCGCAAGGGTAGCAGGCGGCGACGCGGATGCGAACGGCGGCGGGACGCGGCGCGCGCGCCGGACAACTAGAATGAAAGCCCGTCCCTGCAAGGCTGCCGCCATGAAGTCCGCGCTCCTCGCCCTGCTGCTCGCCGTCGCACCGGCGCCGCTGACCGCCGCGCCGCCCGGCGCGGTGCGCTACGCGCTCGACTGCGTGCCCGGCGACGACGCGGCCGGTGCGCTGTCCGGCTGGCTGCGTGCCCGCCTCGCGCTGCGCGGCTTCGACGAGGACGCGCGCGCGCCGACGCTGCGGCTGTGCTTTCGCGTGCGCGCCACCGAACGGCTGGCGGCCGACGACGTGCACCTCGGCGTCGGGGTCGGCCACCGCTGGCGGCACGGCTTCGGCGGCGCCTTCTGGGATCTGCCGGTCTACCGCGTCGTCGCCGGCCGCGAGGCCGGCCTCGTCGCGACGCGCGCCGGCGAGACCGCCCCCTACTGGGAAGACCGCGCGCCGCTCGCGCGCGGCGACCGCGCCGCGCTCGAGGCGGCGCTGCGCGCGCTGATCGACCGCCTCCCCGCCCCCTGAGACGCCACCGACAAGGAAAACGGCCATGAACGACGACGCCTTCGTCTACGTCTGCTACATCGACACCACGCCGGAAAAGCTGCACGCGACGCTGACCGACCCCGAGGAGACGCGGCTGTTCTGGGGCCACCACCGCAACGTGTCGGACTGGGCCGTCGGCTCGCCGTGGCGGCACGAGGACTACAAGCACGCGGACAAGGTCGACCTGGTCGGCACCGTGCTCGAGAATGCACCGCCGCGCCGGCTGGTGCTGTCGTGGGCCGCGCCGGCCGACGCCGACCGCCCCGAGCGGCATTCGCGCGTCGCCTTCGACATCGAGCCCTACTACGACCTGGTGCGGCTGACCGTGACCCACGACCGGCTCGGCGCCGACGAGGCGATGCGCCACGGCATCGTCCACGGCTGGCCGCTGGTGCTCTCCAGCCTGAAGACGCTGCTCGAAACCGGCCACGCCTTCGCGATCACCGCGCGGCGCTGGGAGCACCCGGCCGAATGAGCGGGCGGCGCGGCCGTATAATGCGGCGATGGACACCCACACCCCGCCGTTTGCCGGGCTCACGCCCGATTGCCTGCTGGCCGCGCTCGAAGGCCTCGGCCTGCCGGTTTCCGGCCAGCTTCTCGCGCTCAACAGCTACGAAAACCGCGTCTACCAGGTCGGTCTCGACGACGCGCCGCCCGTCGTCGCCAAGTTCTACCGGTCGGCGCGCTGGAGCGACGACGCGATCCGCGAGGAGCACGCCTTCGTCGCGGAGCTGGCCGGACGCGAAATCCCGGTGGTCGCGCCGCTCGCCTTCGGCGGCGACACGCTGTTCGAGCACGCCGGCTTCCGCTTCGCCGTCTACCCGCGCCGCGGCGGGCGCGCGCCCGAGACCGACCGGCCCGAGGTGCTCGAATGGCTGGGCCGCTTTCTCGGCCGCATCCACGCCGTCGGCGCGATCAAACCGTTCGCCACCCGGCCGACGCTGGACATAGCCAGCTTCGGCGTCGAACCGCTCGCCTATCTGGAAGAAAACGGCTTCGTGCCGGCCGACCTGCGCGAGGTCTACTTCGGCGTCGCGCGCCAGGCGCTCGATGGCGTCGCGCGCGGCTTCGCGCGCGCCGGCGACGTCGCCACGCTGCGCCTGCACGGCGACTGCCACGCGAGCAACGTGCTGTGGACCGACGCCGGCCCGCACTTCGTCGACTTCGACGACGCGCGCATGGGCCCGGCGGTGCAGGACCTGTGGATGCTGCTGTCGGGCGAGCGCGACGAACAGAGCCGCCAGCTGGCCGACCTGCTCGCCGGCTACGAGGACTTCTGCGCGTTCGACACGCGCGAGCTCTACCTGATCGAAGCGCTCAGGACGCTCAGGCTGATCCACTACAGCGCGTGGCTGGCGCGCCGCTGGATTGATCCGGCCTTCCCGGCCGCCTTCCCGTGGTTCGGCTCCCAGCGCTACTGGCAGGACCGCATCCTCGAACTGCGCGAGCAGATCGCGCTGATGGACGAACCGCCCTTGTGGCCGATCTGAGCGCCGCGGCCGGCTGAGCCCGGCAAAGCGGCCGCGGCGTCTTATCATGGAAGCACCCCTTTGCCGGGAGTGCCGCCATGTCTTCCCTGCTGCTCGCCATCGACCAGGGCACCACCAGCACGCGCGCGATGGTGTTCGATACCGCCGGTCGCGCCGTCGCGCGCGCGCAGCTCGAACTGCCGCAGTTCTTCCCCCGTCCCGGCTGGGTCGAGCACGACCCCAACATCGTCTGGCAGCACGCGCTGCAGACCTGCCGCGCGGCGCTGGCCGCGCCCGAGGTCGGCGGCACGGCGCGCATCGCCGCGATCGGCGTCGCCAACCAGCGCGAAACCACGGTGCTGTGGGAGCGCAAGAGCGGCGCGCCGCTGGCGCCGGCCATCGTCTGGCAGGACAGGCGCACCGCCGAGCGCTGCGCGGCGCTCGCCACTCCCGCCAACGCCGCGCTGGTCGCCGGCCGCACCGGCCTGGTGATCGACCCCTACTTTTCGGCGACCAAGCTTTCCTGGCTGCTCGACGCCGTGCCCGGCGCGCGCGAACGCGCACGGCGCGGCGAGCTCGCCTTCGGCACCATCGATTCTTTCCTCTTGTGGCGACTCACCGAGGGCCGCGTGCACGCGACAGACGCGAGCAACGCCGCGCGCACGCTGTTGTTCGACATCCACCGCCAGGCGTGGGACGACGAGCTGCTGGCGCTGTTCGACATCCCCGCCAGCCTGCTGCCCGAGGTGCGCGACAACGCCGGCGACTTCGGCGTCACCACGCTGTTCGGCCGCGCGATCCCGATCACCGGCATGGCCGGCGACCAGCAGGCGGCCACCGTCGGCCAGGCGTGCTTTTCGCCCGGCGACGTCAAATCGACCTACGGCACCGGCTGCTTCGTGGTGCAGCACACCGGCGAGACGCCGGTCGCGTCGAACAACCGGCTGTTGACCACCGTCTGCTACCGGCTCGCCGGCCGCACCAGCTACGCGATCGAGGGCAGCATCTTCGTCGCCGGCGCGGCGGTGCAGTGGCTGCGCGACGCGGTCGGGCTGATCCACCACGCCGGCGACACCGAGGCGCTGGCGCGCGAGGTGCCCGACACCGGCGGCGTGTATCTCGTGCCGGCCTTCACCGGCCTCGGGGCGCCGTACTGGGACCCGCTGGCGCGCGGCGCCATCCTCGGGCTCACGCGCGACTCGGGCATCCGCGAGATCGTGCGCGCCGCCCTCGAATCGGTGTGCTACCAGACGCGCGACCTCGTCGACGCGATGCGCGCCGACGGCGCGCCGCCGCCGGCCGCCTTGCGCGTCGACGGCGGCATGGTCGGCAACGACTGGCTGATGCAGTTCCTCGCCGACATGCTCGCGGTGCGCGTCGAACGGCCGGCCGTCACCGAGACCACCGCGCTCGGCGCCGCTTACCTCGCCGGACTCGGCGCCGGACTCTACGCCGGCCTCGACGAAATCGCGGCGAACTGGCGGCTGCAAAAAGCGTTTTCGCCGCAGATGGACGAGGAAAGGCGCGAAGCGCTGTACCTGGGCTGGCATAACGCGGTGCGCCGCACATTGAGCGGCGCCACCTGAGCGCGGCCGCACGGAAGATGGGCGCAGAGCGGAAGGGTCGACGGCGGGCAAAAAAAGGGGCCGGTCGCTGGACCGGCCCGAGAGGCTTTCACACAACACTACACGGAGAGGAGAAACTGCAATGAAGCGGGGTACTGCTGAAT
>NZ_SLXG01000031.1 GCF_004345725.1 Crenobacter luteus
CGCATCGGGCCAGGATCTCTCAACCACACTGGAGCGTTATGTCCTGCTCTACAACCAGCATCTGCCGCAGCTCGCCCTGCAGCACCGGACGCCGACTCAGGCCATGAAGGAATGGCAGAAACAGCGCCCAGATTTGTTCAAAAAACGCGTTTGCAATCGTCCGGGACTGGACACGTAGGCGGCAAGCGCAGCCTCCAGCTCGGCCACTTCCGGGCCCATGATGTACTGCCCGTGGTCGAACACCGAGTGGAGGCGCGCGTCGATCGCGGGTTTCAGGTGCTGGTACTGGGTTTTCAGGTCCATGAAGGCGATGCTCATCGTATTTTTCTTCCTTGAAGCCTCGGCCAACGTTGGCCGAGGCCGGTTATTTCAAATCGGCCGGCTCAGTAATCCAGCGGCAGGCTGACGCGGCGGCCGTCGCGCGCCGACAGATAGGTCGCGATCAGCAGCTCCAGCGACTTCAGCCCCTCGCGGCCGTCGGTCTCCGGCTCCGCCTCGCCACGGAACACGCGGATCACGTTGTCGTAGTACAGCGGGTGGCCGAAGCCGTACACGCTGGTGGTCGCGTAGCTGGCGTCCTGGATGCCCGCGTCCATTTCGTGCGCTTCGGCGAACTCCCAGTGCTGGATCTCGTTCACCGCCACCCCGCCGACGCGCACCGTGCCCTGCTCGCCGATGATGGTGATCGAGCCCTCGAGGTTCTTCGGGTAGGTCAGCATCGTCACGTTCATGCTGCCCATCGCGCCCGAGCGCCACTTGATGCTGACCACGCCGGTGTCCTCGACCTCGATGTTGCGCGCCAAGGTGCCGGTGTAGGCCTGCACGCTCTCGGCCGGGCCGACCAGCCAGTCGAGCAGGTCGGCGTAGTGGCTGGCCTGGTTCATGAACGCGCCGCCGTCGAACTCCCAGGTGCCGCGCCAGCCGGCCGCGTCGTAGTAGGACTGCGGGCGGGTCCAGAACACGTTGACGTTGACCATGTAGAGGCGGCCGAAGCGGCCGGCCTTGTCGCCGGCTTCGACCATCTTCACGCCGTCCTGCCAGCGCGTCGCCATCGGCTTTTCGGTCATCACGTGGAAGCCGGCGGCGAACGCGTCGATCGCCTGGCGCGGGTGCAGGCCGGACGGCGTGGTCAGGATCACGCAGTCGGCGTCGCTGTGTTCGAGCAGTTGGCCGAGGCTGGCGTGGCCGCGCGCGCCGGTGCGCGCCACCGCCGCCGCCAGCGCGGCCGGGTCGGTGTCGCACACGTCGACCAGCTCGGCGCGGTCGGCGTGCTGCTCGAGCGCGCCGAAGTGGTTGTTGGCGATGCGGCCGCAGCCGACCAAGGCGAAGCGGATCTTGCGGTCGAGAATGGGCGCTTGCGAAACGGGATGCATGGGTAGGATCTCTGTACAGTGCAAGAGCGGCACACCCGGCCACCAGGCCGGGGCGCGTCGGCGGGAGCGGATCAGGCCTTGACGATGTGGGCCGCCGGCTCGAGATACTTGCCGCGGCTGTCGACGATCAGCTGCGCGTGCGCCTGGATCTGCGCGTAGTCGAATTTGTCGTGGTCGGTCGCCAGCAGCACGCAGTCGTAGCTTGCGATGCTGTCGGCGGTCAACGCCACGCTCGACAAGTCGAAGTGGTGCTCGCGCATCTTCGGGAACACCGGCACGTGCGGGTCGCTGTACGCGACCTCGGCGCCCAGATCGCGCAGCTTCTCCATCAGGAACACCGACGGGCTCTCGCGCATGTCGTCGACGTTCTTCTTGTAGGCGATGCCGAGCACCAGGATCTTGCTGCCGTTGATCGCCTTCTTGCGCGCGTTCAGCGCGGCGGCCACCTTGCCGACCACGTAGTCCGGCATCGACGCGTTCACCTCGCCCGCGAGCTCGATGAAGCGGGTGTTGACGCCGTACTCGCGCGCCTTCCAGGTGAGGTAGAACGGGTCGATCGGGATGCAGTGCCCGCCCAGACCCGGGCCCGGGTAGTAGGGCACGAAGCCGAACGGTTTGGTGGCGGCGGCGCGGATCACCTCGTGGATGTCGATGTCCATCTTGTCGGCGACGATCTTCATCTCGTTGACCAGACCGATGTTCACCGCGCGGTGGATGTTCTCCAGCAGCTTGGTCATCTCGGCGGCGCGCGTCGACGACACCGGCACCACCTGGTCGATCACCGCGCTGTAGAGCGCCACGCCGATTTCCTGGCACGCCGGCGTGTAGCCGCCGCATACCTTCGGGATGGTGCGGGTGGTGAAATTCGGGTTGCCCGGGTCCTCGCGCTCCGGCGAGTAGACCAGGAAGGCGTCGTCGCCGACGGTGAAGCCGCGCGATTCGATGCGCGGCAACAGTTCCTCGTCGGTGGTGCCCGGGTAGGTGGTCGACTCCAGCGACACCAGATGGCCCTCGCGCAGGTAAGGCACCAGGCTGTCCATGGTGTCGAGCACGAAGGACAGGTCCGGCTCGCGGTACTTGTTCAGCGGCGTCGGCACGCACAGGATCAGCGTGTCGGCCTCCGGCGCGCGACTGAAGTCGCAGGTCGCCTCGAAGCCGCGCTCGCGCGCCTCGGCGATGCTGTCGGCGCCGATGTGCTCGATGTAGGAGCGGCCGGCCATCAGTGCGTCGACCTTGTCCTGGTCGATGTCGAAGCCGAGCACCTTGTAGCCGACCTCGGCAAAGCGCAGCATCAGCGGCAGGCCGACGTAGCCGAGACCGACGATGCCGATCACGGCGGTTTTGTCGTGAATTTTCTTGATGAGTGCGTTTTTCATTCCGTACGTCATACGTAATTGATATTCAACGGGTTAAGCGGTTTTCGACTGCTGCCATTTCCATGCACTGGCGCACATGTCGTCAAGTCCTTTTTCGGCCCGCCAGCCGAGCCGCCGTTCGGCCAGGCTCGGGTCGGCGCAGCACGCGGCGATGTCGCCCGGCCGGCGCGGCGCGATCTCGTAGGGAATCGGCCGCCCGCTCGCGGCGGCGAACGCCGCCACCATCTCGAGCACCGAATAGCCGCGGCCGGTGCCGAGGTTGAGCGTCAGCAGGGCCGGCTCGCGCGCGAGCGCCTCGAGCGCTTTCAGATGGCCGCGCGCGAGGTCGACGACGTGGATGTAGTCGCGCACGCCGGTACCGTCCGGCGTCGGGTAGTCGTCGCCGAACACCCGCAATTTCGCCAGCCGGCCGGCCGCGACCTGCGCGACGTAGGGCAGCAGGTTGTTCGGGATCCCGTTCGGGTCCTCGCCGATCAGGCCGCTGTCGTGCGCGCCGACCGGGTTGAAATAGCGCAGGATGGCGATCCGCCACGCAGGGTCGGCACGATGCAAGTCGCGCAACATGTCCTCGACCATCAGCTTGCTGCGGCCGTAGGGATTGGTCGCCGACAGCGGGAAGTCCTCGCGGATCGGCACCGCGTGCGGGTCGCCGTAGACGGTCGCCGACGAGCTGAACACCAGCGTCTTCACGCCGTGCCGCTGCATCGCCTCGACAAGCCTCAGGCTGCCGACGACGTTGTTGTCGAAGTAGCGCAAGGGCTGCTCGACCGACTCGCCGACCGCCTTCAGACCGGCGAAGTGCACGACCGCGTCGATGGCAAAACGCGCGAACACGGCGTCGAGCGCGGCGGCGTCGCGGATGTCGCCCTCGACGAAGGCCGGTTTTTTGCCCGCGATGCCCTCGACGCGCCGCAGCACCTCGCGCTTGCTGTTGCACAGATTGTCGAGCACGACGAGGTCGTGCCCGGCGTCGAGCAGCTCGACGCAGGTATGCGAGCCGATATAGCCGGCTCCCCCGGTGACCAGAATCATCGTCTTGATACCGCCAAGCCAAAAGCATGATTGTCGCATGGCCGGCGCCACCGCCGCGAGCGCGCCGCCGCGCCGTTTCGACATACCTTCGTCATGTTTGGCGGCCAGCATGCCAAAGGCGACGGCTTGGTCATGCGCTGACGGCGCCCCGACTCTCTTCATGTCGCAATTCTGAAAATTAATTGCGCCTATAAACAATTTCTGCTTTAAATATCGATTCAGCGCCCGTCGCCACGGCCCGACCGGCGTGCCCATAACATCTAATGAATCAACAACTTGGAGAGGAAAACCATGCTCATTGCCATTCCGGCGGAGTGCGTGGCGAACGAGACGCGGGTGGCGGCGACGCCGGAAACCGTCAAGAAGCTCGTCGCCATGGGACACTCGGTCATCGTGCAGAAAGGCGCGGGGCTCGCGTCGGCCTTGCCCGACGCGGCCTTTACCGACGCGGGCGCCAGCCTGGCCGACAACCGCGCGGCCGTCTACGCGAACGCCGACATCGTGCTCAAGGTCCGTCCTCCTTTGGATGAAGAGATCGCCGAGTTCAAGGACGGCGCGGTGCTGATCTCGCAACTGGCGCCGTACCAGAACGCGACCTTCCCGGCGATGGCCGCCAAGAAGCTGTCGGCCTTCGCGATGGAGCTGCTGCCGCGCACCACGCGCGCGCAGGCTATGGACGTGCTCTCGAGCCAGAACAACATCGCCGGCTACAAGGCGGTGCTGTTGGCCGGCCACTACTACCCGCGCTTCATGCCGATGCTGATGACCGCCGCCGGCACCGTGAAGCCGGCGCGCGTGCTGATCCTCGGCGTCGGCGTCGCCGGCCTGCAGGCGATCGCCACCGCCAAGCGCCTCGGCGCCGTGGTCGAGGCCTTCGACGTGCGTCCGTCGACCAAGGAGCAGGTCGAATCGCTCGGCGCCAAGTTCGTCGAGGTGCCGATGACCGACGAGGAAAAGGCCGCCAACGACGGCGTGTACGCGAAGGAAATGTCCGACGACTACAAGCGTCGCCAGGGCGAACTGGTCGCCAAGCACGCGCGTGCCGCCGACATCGTGATCACCACCGCGCTGATTCCGGGCAAGAAGGCGCCGCTGCTGC
The DNA here is from genome assembly GCF_004345725.1 of Crenobacter luteus. GTDB lineage: Bacteria > Pseudomonadota > Gammaproteobacteria > Burkholderiales > Chromobacteriaceae > Crenobacter > Crenobacter luteus. The sequence goes on from NZ_SLXG01000031.1 coordinate 4,881, forward strand.
TCGCCGCCGACGTCGTCGCCGCGATGAAGCCGGGCGCGGTGATCGTCGACCTCGCGGCCGAAGCCGGCGGCAACTGCGCGGTGACCCGTCCGGGCGAGGTGTTCGTCACCGACAACCGCGTCACCGTGGTCGGCAGCTATAACCTGCCGGGCATGATGGCCGGCGACGCCTCGGCGCTGTACGCGAAGAACCTGTTGACCTTCCTGTCGCTGATGCTCAGCAAGGAAGGCTTCTCGATCAACCTGGAAGACGAGCTGCTCGAAGCGACGCTGGTGACCCACGCCGGCGCCGTGCGCTTCGGCCAACCTTCCCCGGCGGTGGCGGCGCAAAGCGCGGTGCCGAGCCAGGCCTGAACCCGAGGAGACCTCCCATGACTGATCCCTTCATCATCAGCTTCACCATCTTCGTGCTGGCGGTGTTCGTCGGCTACCACGTGGTCTGGAACGTGACCCCGGCGCTGCACACGCCGCTGATGGCGGTGACCAACGCCATCTCCGGCATCATCGTGGTCGGCGCGATGCTGCAGGTGGTCGACATCGACGGCCAGGCGCTGTCGGTGACGTCCGTCCTCGGCGCGATCGGCATTTTCCTCGCCAGCATCAACATCTTCGGCGGCTTCCTGGTCACCCAGCGCATGCTCGAGATGTTCAAGAAGAAGAAATAAGGAGCCACGATGCAGAACGTTTCCGCAATCCTCTACCTTGTCGCGGCGGTGCTGTTCATCCTGTCGCTCAAGGGCCTGTCGTCGCCGGTGTCGGCGCGACGCGGCAACACCTACGGCATGGTCGGCATGCTGATCGCCGTGCTGACCACCTTCGCGGTGATGGACAAGCCGGTGTACGCGCTGATCGTCGGCGCGATCGTCGCCGGCGGCGCGATCGGCACCTGGAAGGCCAAGACGGTCGAGATGACCGGCATGCCCGAACTGGTCGCCGCGATGCACTCGCTGGTCGGCCTCTCGGCGGTGCTGATCGCCGTCGCCGCGGTATTCCACACCGGCGTCGAGCACACCCCGGTGCAGAAGGTCGAGCTGTTCATCGGCGCCTTCATCGGCGCGATCACCTTCACCGCGTCGGTGGTAGCGTTCGGCAAGCTGTCGGGCAAGTTCGGCGCCAAGGCGGTCACCTTCTCGGGTCAGCACCTGCTGAACCTGCTGCTGGCGGTCGCGATGGTCGGCTTCGGCGTCGTCTACTTCTTCACCGACAGCCACGCCGCCTTCCTGATGATGTGCGCGATCGCGCTGGTGCTCGGCGTGACGCTGATCATCCCGATCGGCGGCGCCGACATGCCGGTGGTGGTGTCGATGCTGAACTCGTACTCGGGCTGGGCGGCCGCCGGCATCGGCTTCACGCTGAACAACCCGGTGCTGATCATCGCCGGCGCCTGCGTCGGCGCGTCGGGCGCGATCCTGTCCTACATCATGTGTAAGGCAATGAACCGCTCGATCGTGTCGGTGCTCCTGGGCGGCTTCGGCGCCGAGGCGGCCGCCGGCGACAGCACGGCTTCGGGCCCCAAGAGTTACAAGTCGGGCTCGGCCGAAGATGCGGCCTTCCTGATGAGCAACGCCGACAACGTGATCATCGTGCCGGGCTACGGTCTGGCCGTGTCGCGCGCGCAGCACGCGCTGCAGGAATTCGCCGACATCCTGACCGAGAAGGGCGTCAACGTGCGCTACGCGATCCACCCGGTCGCCGGCCGCATGCCGGGCCACATGAACGTGCTGTTGGCCGAGGCCGAAGTGCCGTACGACCAGGTGCTCGAGATGGAAGAGATCAACTCCGACTTCTCGAACACCGACGTGGTGCTGGTGATCGGCGCCAACGACGTGGTCAACCCGGCCGCGCAGAAGGACAAGAACAGCCCGATCTACGGCATGCCGATCCTCGAAGCGTACAAGGCGCGCACCACCATCGTCGTGAAGCGCTCGATGAGCGTCGGCTACGCCGGCCTCGACAACGAGCTGTTCTACATGGACAAGACCATGATGGTGTTCGGCGACGCGAAGAAGGTCGTCGAAGGCCTGGTCAAGGCGGTCGAGCACTGAGCCTCGGCCAACCCTGTCCGCGCAACGCCGCCCTCCGGGGCGGCGTTTTTCGTGGCGGCCGCGTCGGCGCGGCGAAAATGCCAATCACATTGGGATCGCCCCCAGCTTCGCCGCCGTCATGAAAATAGTAAACTGGGTCACTTTCCCTCGTGAAAGTGCCTCCCGTGACCGAGACCCTCGTCCTCCTCGGCGTCATCGCCTTCGTCTCCGGTCTGATCGACGCCGCCGTCGGCGGCGGCGGCCTGATCCAGATCCCCGGCCTGTTCAACGTGCTGCCGCAGAGCACCGCGCCGGCCACCGTGTTCGGCACCAACAAATTCTCGTCGATCTGCGGCACCGCGATCGCCAGCCGCCAGTACGTGCGCCGCGTGCGCCTGCCGTGGAGCTTAGTGCTGCCGGCGGCCGTCTGCGCGTTCGCCTTCGCCTTCGTCGGCGCGACCGCGGTCAGCCTGATCCCGAAAGATGTGCTCAAGCCGATCATCCTCGCGCTCTTGATCGCGATGGCCGGCTATACCTTCATGAAGAAGGACTTCGGCCATCTCCACAAGCCAAAGGAAATCACCGCGCGCGAGCGCTGGATGGCTGCGGCCTTAGGCGCCGCGATCGGCTTCTACGACGGCCTGTTCGGCCCGGGCACCGGCAGCTTCCTCGCCTTCCTGTTCATCCGCTGCTTCGCCTTCGACTTCCTGCACGCGAGCGCGTCGGCCAAGGTGGTGAACCTGGCGACCAACCTCGCCTCGCTGGCCTTCTTCATCCCGAGCGGCCACATCCTGTGGTGGGCCGCACTGCCGATGGCAGCGTGCAATATGGCCGGCGGCATGGTCGGCGCGCGGCTGGCGATCCGCGGCGGCGTGAAGCTGATCCGCGTGCTGTTCCTGATCCTGTCGATGGTGCTGATCGGCAAGTTCGGCGCCGACCTGTTCTGGCACTGAGCCCGCGCGCCGCCGCGCCAACCAACGGCCCTGCCCGCGCCAGCCGTCGGCAGGGCCGGGAACTTCCGCGCGTTCATACGGCCGTATGAACGTCAACGCTTCCAGAAAGGACGACCATGCCCCGCCACCTTCCCGCCCTCGCCATCCTGTCGACGCTCGCCGCCGCGCCGGCCTTCGCCGCGCCGAATCTGTCCGGCACCGAGTGGCGGCTGGTCAGCCCGCAGGCCGAGCGCGCGCCGACGATCCGCTTCGACGACGGCCGCGCCAGCGGCTTTTCCGGCTGCAACCGCTTCGTGTGGACGCGCCAGGACGGCAAGTCGCAGGTCGCCGGCACGCGCATGATGTGCGCGCCGGCCGCGATGCGGACCGAACAGGCCTTCCTCGCGCTGCTCGAGGCCGGCCCGCGCGTCGAGACCGACGACCGCGCGACCACGCTCTCGCTCGTCGCCGGCGACACCCGCTACACCTTCGCGCGCGTCGGCGCGCCGTCGTCCGCCGTGCCGGTCGCCGAACACAGCGAATACCTGACCGTCGCACCGTTCACCCGCCCGTGCAGCGCCGGCGCCGGCAAGATGGACTGCCTGCAGGTGAAGGGCGCCGACGGTGCCTGGCAGCACTTCTACGGCGGCATCGAGGGCTTCACACCCGAGCCGGGCGTCGGCTACACGCTCAAGGTGCGCGTGATCCCGGTCGCCAACCCGCCGGCCGACGCGCCGAACCGCCGCGTTGTGCTCGAGCGCGTGGTGATGACCGAAAAGGCCGAGCGGCTCGACTGAGGCACCGTCTTTCGAGTCAAGCGCCGCGTACGTAAGCATCCACCGAACCCGGGGCAGACCAGTCTCGGTCTGCACCCGGTCGGATCGGGCTGGAACGGCTGGTTTCTGGAAGTACCCTGCAGCACCACACGCCGATTCAGGCCCTGGAAGCCGGCACAAACAGAGCCCGGAATTGTTCTAAAAAACGCATTTGCAATCGTCCAGGACTGGGCAAAGCCTGCTCCCGCCAGATCAGCAGGCGCGGCTCAGCGATAACCGCGTGGCAGAATCTGTCGCAAACCCATCCCCCATTTCCACAGCATATTTACTGATTGGGTTTGCATGGGGCCTTCAAGTCGTTTATCCAATAGAACCTTCCAGGTAAAATTCAAAAAACTACGGCTATGCCCGAAGCCATTACCATAATATTTCAGCTCAAGCGTTTTTCGAGCATCCACGGGGGTATTACCACTAAGATCTCTCGTCAAACTGTGATAGCTTTTTTTTCTATCGATCTCCGACCGATCTCTGCACCATATTTTTTTTGATAAAAGTCGCGGCAACGTGCCCATTGCCTTATGGTATTTTATAAAACGGACATCTTCCGCGCCATAGCGCCCGGCAAACTGCTCGTCATAGCCGTGGCATTCAAAGAAGCGTCCTCGAGACAGGAAAAATATGTTGGGGTGCGGTTTTTGATACTGCCCCTGATCATCTTTTCGCCACAGTTTGTAAATTACCTTCCCACAGGATCCTCTACCAACCAAAGCCTTCAGGGAAGATTCCGGGAAATAATGGTCAATGTCCGTTATTAACACGTTATCAGACTTGGCATATACCACGCCGACATTTCTCGCCCCAGCTTGGTTCCAGCGAATATCTTCATTAATTTTTATCCAAATTAAATTAAGCGGAAGATCGGGAATGGCATAATCGACCGGTGAACCATCGTCCACAATGACAAACTGTATCTGCCTTCTTAATTCCTCTGAAAATCCGGCGTACGACTTCAACAGGCCCAATACGCTATCAATAGAACTTTGATTACAATAAAAATGAGAAACATATGTCAACTTAATGTACTCATAACCAGGCCTATCTAGCACATCACCGCTGAGCATTTTATAACAGCGCGCAAGAGACTCACCTTGGGAAACATCAAAATAATCGAGCTTATATTGATTCGGAACCCAAACCTCCTTTCTCACCTCTTCATTCTCGAATACATTCACATCCGTCTTCTGAAAATATAGCCACTTGCTAAAAAATCCACGCTTTATTTTCTTTGGAGCATACCAGCTCCTGACCACGCTAAACGGCTTGCGATACAAAAACCGCCACAACAAAACAAAAAATTGTGTTTTATCATCATGCACATGAACAATATTAAACTGTCTTTTCTCCCACTCTTTGCATAACAAGAGGAAAATATCTTTCCGCTCCATCTGGACAAAAAACGTTCTTTGGTTAATTCCTTTTTCTTCGCAAACATCCTGACTAATTTCATGGATAGGTCTATTTTTTTCGCTTTCGATTAATTGAATAACGTCAGGAAATTTGGGGGACATAAAAAATCCAGTCAGCAATAATCAACCCGCTAATTCTAAAGGCATTTCATTAGTCAGTCCAACGCATAGATGTCCCGTCCCGGACGATTGCAAACGCGTTTTTTGAACAAATCCGGGCGCTGTTTCCGCCAGGTCTTCAGGACCTGAATCGGCGTACGTGGGCGGTGAACTCGCCGCCGCTGCCAGTCAGGATGATGCGCACGTGGCAGGGAACCACCTTCTGCCGCGCGGACAGGAAGGCGCGTGCCGCCACGGCGCTCTTGTGCGGTTTGAGCTGCGCGAATACCCTGCGGGTGGCGCGGTCGATGGCACAAACAGATAGTGGCGTGCTCGAGCGCGTGGTGATGACCGAAAAGGCCGAGCGGCTCGACTGAGGCACAACCGCCGCCGCGACACGAAAAAACCCCGCCGATCAGGCGGGGTTTTTGTTCGGGCGACGCTCGGCCAACGTTGGCCGAGCCTCCATCCGCTTACAGCGACGGCAGCAGGCCGTCGATGGCGAAGCGGTTGTAGTCGGCGCGCTTAATCAGCGCGGCGGCCTTCTCGATGTCCGGCGCGAAGTAGCGGTCCTTGTCGTAGAACGGCACTTCGGCGCGCAGCATCGCCTTGGCGTCTTCCAGCGGCTCGGCGGCCTTGTTCGGCGCGCGGAAGTCGACGCCCTGGCAGGCGGCCAGGAGCTCGACCGCGAGGATGCCGGCGGTGTTGTCGGCCATATCGGCGAGACGGCGGCCGGCGAAGGTCGCCATCGACACGTGGTCTTCCTGGTTGGCCGAGGTCGGCAGGCTGTCGACCGACGCCGGGTGCGCCAGCGACTTGTTCTCGGACGCCAACGCCGCCGAGGTGACCTGCGCGATCATAAAGCCGGAGTTCACGCCGCCGTTGTTGACGAGGAAGGGCGGCAGCTTCGACAGGTTGCTGTCGATCAACAGCGCCATGCGGCGCTCGGACAGCGAACCGATCTCGGCGATCGCCAGCGCCAGATTGTCGGCGGCGAAGGCGACCGGCTCGGCGTGGAAGTTGCCGCCGGAGATGATGTCGTTGTCGTCGGCGAACACCAGCGGGTTGTCGGACACCGCGTTGGCCTCGGTCAGCAGCACTTCGGCTGCCTGGCGGATCTGCGTCAGGCACGCGCCCATCACCTGCGGCTGGCAGCGCAGGCTGTACGGGTCCTGCACCTTGCCGCAGTTGGCGTGCGACGCGGCGATCTCGGATCCGGCGCCCAGCAGCGCGCGGTATTGCGCGGCGGCGTCGATCTGTCCCTTGTGGCCGCGCACCTGGTGGATGCGGTCGTCGAACGGGCGGCGGCTGCCCTGCGCGGCTTCGACCGACATCGCGCCGGCGACGGCGGCGGCGGCGAACAGGTCTTCGGCGGCGAACAGGCCCTCGAGCGCGAAGGCGGTCGACGCCTGCGTGCCGTTCAAGAGCGCCAGGCCCTCCTTCGGCGCCAGCGTGATCGGGTCGAGGCCGGCGGCGTGCATCGCCTCGCGGCCGTGCACGCGACGGCCGTCGACGAAGGCTTCGCCCTCGCCGATCAGCACCGCGCTCATATGCGACAGCGGCGCCAGGTCGCCCGAGGCGCCGACCGAGCCCTTCTGCGGGATCACCGGGTAGATGCCCTGGTTGAACAGCGCGATCATCGCGTCGAGCACCAGGCGGCGGATGCCGGAGAAGCCGCGCGCCAGCGAGTTGATCTTGAGCGCCATCACCAGACGCACGGTCGAGGCCTTCATCGGCTCGCCGATGCCGGCGGCGTGCGACAGCACGATCGAGCGCTGCAGCAGTTCCAGCTCGTCGGCGGCGATCTTGGTGTTGGCCAACAGGCCGAAGCCGGTGTTGATGCCGTAGACGGTGCGGTTTTCCGCCAGCACGCGCGCGACGGTGGCGGCGGAGGCGTCGATGGCGGCGTGGGCGGCCGGGTCGAGCGCCAGCTGCACGGAGGCGTCGCGCGCGATCAGGCGCAGGTCGGCCAGCGTCAGCTTGCCGGGGGTGAGGGTGAGCACGGTGTTCATGCTTGGGTCTCTCCTTGTCTGGCCGCGCCTCGTGGGCGCGGCCGGCGATTCGGTCGGCGGGCGCGCGTCGCGCCACACCGTGATTGTAGGGCCGGGGCTCGGCCAAGGTTGGCCGAGCCTTGCGCTTACTTCAGCATCGGCAGGTCGAGGCCCTGCTCGCGGGCGCAGTTCTTGGCGATGTCGTAGCCGGCGTCGGCGTGGCGCATCACGCCGGTGCCCGGGTCGTTGCGCAGCACGCGGCCTACGCGTTTCGCCGCCTCGTCGCTGCCGTCGCAGACGATCACCACGCCCGAGTGCTGCGAGAAGCCCATGCCGACGCCGCCGCCGTGGTGCAGCGACACCCAGGTCGCGCCGCCGGCGGTGTTCAGCAAGGCGTTCAGCAGCGGCCAGTCGGACACGGCGTCCGAGCCGTCGAGCATCGCCTCGGTTTCGCGGTTCGGGCTGGCGACCGAGCCGGAGTCGAGGTGGTCGCGGCCGATCACGATCGGCGCCTTCAGCTCGCCGTTCTTCACCATCTCGTTGAACGCGAGGCCGAGGCGGGCGCGGTCCTTGAGGCCGACCCAGCAGATGCGCGCCGGCAGGCCCTGGAAGGCGATGCGCTCCTTCGCCATGTCGAGCCAGTTGTGCAGGTGCGGATCGTCGGGGATCAGTTCCTTGACCTTCTGGTCGGTCTTGTAGATGTCCTCCGGGTCGCCCGACAGCGCCACCCAGCGGAACGGGCCGGTGCCCTCGCAGAACAGCGGGCGAACGTAGGCCGGCACGAAGCCCGGGAAGTCGAAGGCGTTCTCGACGCCCATTTCCAGCGCCATCTGGCGGATGTTGTTGCCGTAGTCGAGCGTCGCCGCGCCGCGTTCCTGCAGCGTCAGCATCGCCTGCACCTGGCGGGCCATGGACTGCTTGGCCGGCAGCACGATGGACTGCGGGTCGTTCTGGCGCGCTTCGCGCCACTGCTCCATGGTCCAGCCCTGCGGCAGGTAGCCGTTGACCGGGTCGTGGGCGGAGGTCTGGTCGGTGACGACGTCCGGGGTGATGCCGCGCGCCACCAGCTCGGCGAACACGTCGGCGGCGTTGCCGAGCAGGCCGACCGACACCGCCTTGCCGCTCTGCCTGGCGTCTTCGACGATGGCGAGCGCTTCGTCCAGGGTCTTGGCCTTGCGGTCGACGTAGCGGGTCTTGAGGCGGAAGTCGATGCGGGTCTCGTCGCACTCGACGGCGATCATCGAGAAGCCGGCCATCGTCGCGGCCAAGGGCTGGGCGCCGCCCATGCCGCCCAGACCGCCGGTCAGGATCCAGCGGCCCTTCGGATTGTTGTCGAAGTGCTGCTTGGCGACCGCGAAGAAGGTTTCGTAAGTGCCCTGCACGATGCCTTGCGAGCCGATGTAGATCCACGAGCCGGCGGTCATCTGGCCGTACATCATCAGGCCCTTCTTATCGAGCTCGTTGAAGTGGTCCCAGTTGGCCCAGTGCGGCACCAGGTTGGAGTTGGCGATCAGCACGCGCGGCGCGTCCGCGTGGGTCTTGAACACGCCGACCGGCTTGCCGGACTGCACCAACAGGGTCTCGTCGTCCTCCAGACGCTGCAGCACTTCCAGGATCTTGTCGTAGCACTCCCAGTTGCGCGCGGCGCGGCCGATGCCGCCGTACACCACCAGGCTTTGCGGGTGCTCGGCCACCTCGGGGTCGAGGTTGTTCTGGATCATGCGGTAGGCGGCTTCGGTCAGCCAGCTCTTGCAGGTTTTTTCGGCACCGCGCGGCGCGCGGATGATGCGGGACGGGTCGAAACGCGAATCGGACATCGGGGGGTCTCCTTGGTAGACGCTTAGGGCTGCCACTGGCGGGCAATGCTCCAGGCAAGCCTGGCCGCGCACTTAGCGCCGTGGCTGTCCTGGTCGAAACGGGGGTTGAACTCGACGAGGTCGGCGGCGGCGAGCCGGCCGCTGCCGGCCAGCCGCGTCGCGACGGCCTCGACGACGGCCATCGGCACGCCGAAGGCGGCCGGCGCGCTGACCGCCGGCATCTGCGCCGCCGGCAGCACGTCGAGGTCGATGGTCAGATAGACGAGGTCCACCGATGCGACGAAGGCGTCGAGCTCGGCCAACCTTTGCGGCAGTTGCGCCTCGGTCAGCGCGGTGTCGGGCTGCCACTGCACCTTGAGCGCCGCGGCGCGCGCGAACAGCGCCCGGGTGTTCGACGGCGCGGCGACGCCCCAGCACAGGTAGCGGAACGGCCGGCCGTACGCCTGGCACAGGTCGGCGATCTGCTTGAACGGCGTGCCCGAGCTCGCCTCGGCGGACTCGCGCAGGTCGAAGTGGGCGTCGAGGTTCACGATGCCGATGGTCTTGTCCGGATAGGCCGCGGCGAGGCCGAGGTAGGTGCCGTAGGCGGTCTCGTGGCCGCCGCCGAGCACCAGCGGCTTGTGGCCGGCGCCGATCAAGGCGGCGACACGTTGGCCGAGCCGTTGTTGCGCGGCGTCGAGGTCGGCGTCGGGGCAGCCGACGTCGCCGGCGTCGTAGACCGGCGTCGCCTGGTGCCAGGCGAGGTTGGCGAGCGCCTTTCGCAATACCGCCGGCGCCTCGACCGCGCCGACGCGGCCCTGGTTGCGGCGCACGCCCTCGTCGCAGGCGAAGCCGACCAGCGCGACGCCGGGCGCGACGTCGGCCGAGCAGGGGTGGACCTGCTGGTGCCAGCGGGTGGCGAGTTCGCCCTCGCCCGCGTCGACGCGGCCGCTCCAGAGCTTCATGTCGATCTCGTTCATCTCAGTGCTCGATGTGTTGGGCGACGCCGCGGAACACACGCAGCGCCAAGGGGTTGGTGCCGAGCGCGTAGGCAAGCTCGGCCGGATGGTCGACGTCCCAGACGAGGAAGTCGGCGACGCAGCCGGCGGCCAGCCGGCCGTGCGTGTCGCCGCGGCCGAGCGCGCGCGCCGCGTGCCGGGTGACGCCGGCGAGCGCCTCCTCGGGCGTCAGCCCGAACAGCACGCAGGCCTGGTTCATCGCCAGCCGGATGCTGGCGAACGGGCTGGTGCCGGGGTTCAGGTCGGTCGCGACCGCCATCGCCACGCCGGCCTCGCGCAGCGCGGCAACCGGCGGCTTCTGCGTCTCGCGCAGGAAGTAGAAGGCGCCGGGCAACAGCACCGCGACGGTGCCGGCCTCGGCCAGCGCGGCGACGCCGGCGTCGTCGAGGTATTCGACGTGGTCGGCCGACAGGCCGCCGAACTCGGCGACCAGCGCCGCGCCGTACAGGTTCGACAGCTGCTCGACGTGGCCCTTGACCGCGAGGCCGCGCGCCTGCGCCGCCTCGAACACGCGGCGCGTCTGCGCCGGCGAAAAGCCGACGCTCTCGCAGAACACGTCGACCGCCTCGGCCAGGCCGGCCTCGGCCACCGCCGGCAGGATGACGTCGACCACGTGGTCGACGTAGTCGTCGGCGCGGCCGGCGTACTCGGGCGGCACCGCGTGCGCGGCCAAGAGCGTGGTCGCGACCTCGACCGGCAGCAGGTGCGACAGCCGGTGCGCGGCGCGCAACTGCTTGATCTCGTCGGCGAGCGTAAGGCCGTAGCCCGACTTGACCTCGACGCAGGTCACGCCCTCCTTCACCAGCGCCTTCAGGCGCGGCAGCGCGGCGTCGACCAGACCCTGCTCGGAAAGCTGGCGGGTCGCGCGCACCGTCGAGACGATGCCGCCGCCGGCCGCGGCGACGTCCTGGTAGCTCGCGCCCTGCTGGCGCATCTCCCACTCGGCCGCGCGGCTGCCGCCGTACACCAGGTGGGTGTGGCAGTCGACGAAGCCTGGCGTGACCCAGCGGCCGGCCAGGTCGACCACCGCGCCGTCGAAGGCGCCGACGGCGGACTCGGGCACGACGGCGGCGATGCGGCCGGCCTCGACCACCAGCGCGTGGCCGTCGAGCGCGCCGTAGGGCGCGGCGACCGTCGGGTCGAGGGTGGCGAGGCGCGCGTTGCGCCACAGGCTGCGTTCGGTGTCGGGGTTCGGGTTCATCGTCGTCGTCCTCAATCTGTATATACATTTAAGCAGATCGACGGCGTGCGTCAAGCTTCCGTTCACGCCGTCGCGACGTAACAAACCCTTATCCCTCTAACCAAACGGCGCGAATCCTTGCAAACAAAGGCGGGCGGCGCTGCCGGCGCACCGTTTCACACGTCGCCAAAATGTATATACATTTGTTGCGGTCACGCGACAGCGAGGCCAGCCGGCGGCTGGCGGCGGCCAAAACGGGGCGGGCGGGAACGGCGAAAAAGCGGCGCGGACCGCGGCCGCCGCCGTGCAAAGATCGCTGGCAGGTTTCGGGAAGGGTTGGCCGAGGCCTTTAGCGCACGTGGGTCTGCGAGCGCAGCTTGTAGCGGCTGCCCGGGTGCCACAGCCGCGCGAAGCTGACCAGGTGCGGGCCGGACCAGGTGCGGCGGTGGACGAGGATGCACGGCTCGACCGCGCCGACGCCGAGCGCCGCCTGCTCGGCGGCGCCGGGCAGCACCGCCTCGACGGTGTGCTCGATGTCGGTCAGCGGGCAGACGTCCATCAGGTACTGGTTGGGGGTGATGCGGGTGAAGTCCTGCGCGAGGTAGTCGGGCGCCCACGCCAGATTCACGTAGCGGTCCTCGAGCTGGATCGGCACGCCGTTCTCGCGGTGCACGATCAGCGTGTGCGCGACCGCGTCGCCCAGCCGCACGCCCAGCGGCACCGCGACGGTGTCGCTGGCCGGCACGCGGCCGATCTCGAGCACGTCGGCGCTGTGGACGTGGCCGCGCGCGCGGATCTCCTCGGCGATGTTGTTGATGTCGAGCAAGGGCGACACCGCCTTGGCCTCGGCGACGAAGGTGCCGCTGCCGGCGATGCGGTTGACGAGGCCGGCCTCGGCGAGGTCGCGGATCGCCTTGTTCACCGTCATGCGCGACACGCCGAAGCGCGCGGCCAGCTCGAGCTCGGACGGGATGCGGCTGCCGGGCGGAAAGCGGCCGTCGCGGATGCCGTCGAGGATGGAGTCCTTGATCTGCTGGTAGCGGGGGGCGGCGGTTTCGCTCACGTCGGGCACCGTGTCGGGGTCGGGGGCGTTCATTCTAGTGCCTGTCGGCGTCGGCTTTCACCGTCGCGCGCGCAAAAAGCCGAAATTCCTTCGCCATAATGGAAGACCGTCGCCTGCCAGGAGTCCGCCATGCCCCGCCCCGCCCGCGCGCTCGCCGCGCTCTGCCTCGGCCTCGCCCTGTCCGGCGCGTACGCCGACGCGCCGCCGGCCGCCTCGCCGCAGGCGCGCTACGATTACGCCCAGGACATCTTCCACCCGGTGTTCGCGGCGCGCGCGATGGTCGCCAGCGAGCACGCGCTGGCGACGCGCGTCGGCGTCGACGTGATGCGCCAGGGCGGCAACGCCGTCGACGCGGCGGTGGCGGTCGGCCTCGCGCTCGCGGTGGTGCTGCCCAACGCCGGCAACCTCGGCGGCGGCGGCTTCCTGCTCTTTCACGACGCGGCGCGGCGCGACACCGTCGCGCTGGACTTCCGCGAGACGGCGCCCGCGCGCGCCTCGCGCGACATGTACCTCGACGAGGCCGGCCAGGTCGTGCCCGGCCGCTCGCTCGATACCCACCTCGCCGTCGGCGTACCCGGCACCGTCGCCGGCCTCGCGCACGCGCACCGGCGCTGGGGCACGCTGCCGCTGGCGACGCTGGCCGCGCCGGCGATCCGGCTGGCCGAGCGGGGCTTCGCCGTCAGCCCGACGCTGGCGCGGATGCTCGAGGTCGAGCGCGAGCGGCTCGGACGTTGGCCGAGCAGCCGCGCGGTGTTCTTCCGCGACGGCCGGCCGCTGCGCGCCGGCGAGACGCTGGTGCAGCGGGACCTGGCGCGCTCGCTGCGGCTGATCGCGCGCGACGGCGAAGCCGCCTTCTACCGCGGCGCGATCGCCGACGCCATCGTCGCCGAGATGGCGCGCCACGGCGGCCTGATCGGCACGGCCGATCTGCGCGCCTACCGCGTCGTCGAACGGCGGCCGGTCGAGGGCGAGTACCGCGGCTACCGCGTGCAGTCGATGCCGCCGCCGAGTTCGGGCGGCACCCACATCGTGCAACTGCTCAAGCTCGTCGAGCGCTACCCGCTCGCGCAGCTGGGCGCCAACAGCGCGCAGACGGTGCACTACCTGGCCGAGGCGATGAAACTGGCCTACGCCGACCGCGCCGAGTACCTGGGCGACCCCGACTTCACGCGCGTGCCGGTCGCCGGGCTGACCTCGCGCGCCTACGCCGACGCGCTCGCGCGCCGCATCGACCCGGCGCGGCCGACGCCGGCCGCGGCGATCCGCCCCGGACGGCCGCAGGACTTCGAGAGCCCGCAGACCACGCACTACTCCATCGTCGACACGCGCGGCAATGCCGTCGCCGTCACCTACACGCTGAACCTGAACTTCGGCAGCGGCATCGTCGCCGCCGGCACCGGCATCCTGCTGAACAACGAGATGGACGACTTCTCGGCCAAGCCGGGCGTGCCGAACGCCTTCGGCCTGATCGGCGGCGAAGCCAACGCCATTGCGCCGGGCAAGCGGCCGCTGTCGTCGATGTCGCCGACGCTGGTGCTCAAGGACGGCCGGCCGTGGCTGGTGACCGGCAGCCCGGGCGGCGCGCGCATCATCACCACCACGCTGCAGACGGTGATCAACGCGATCGACTTCGGCATGAACCCGGCCGAATCGGCGGCGACGCCGCGCGTGCACCACCAGTGGCTGCCCGACGAGCTGCGCGTCGAGAAGGGCCTGAGCGCCGACACGCTGGCGCTGCTGCGCCAGCGCGGCCACACCGTCGTCGTCAGGCCGACGATGGGCCGCACGCAGACGATACAGTTCGGCCCCGACGGGCTGTACGGCGCGTCCGACCCGCGCAACCCGGACGGCGCCGCCGCCGGCTTCTGAGCCGCCTGCCCTCACTTGCGGCCGATCTCGGCCTGAATCTGGTCGAACACGCCGCCGTCGCTGAAATGCCTGGTCTGCGCGACACGCCAGCTGCCGAACAGCTGCTTGATGGTGAACAGCTTCACCTTCGGGAACTGCGCCGCGTAGCGGGCGGCCACGTTCGGATCGCGCGGACGGTAGTAGTGCCGTGCGGCGATCTCCTGTGCCTTCGGCGTGTACAGGAACTGACCTGCCCCCAGGATTAGGGCCAAGACCTACTTGGTAAAGTCGGTTAAAAATTTCTGCTCCTGCTCCGCTTGTTCCCTCATGCGGAAGCCTG
>NZ_SLXG01000032.1 GCF_004345725.1 Crenobacter luteus
CGGGTTTGGTCGCACAAACAGCTTACCTTGCACCGCCGTTCTCACATCCGGCTTTTACCTCACGTTCCCATTATTCCGTGAAGAACCTAAAAAAACGGCGGGTCGCCCCGCCGTTGTCATGTCCGTGCGCCGCCTTACGCGAGCACGGCACGGCGCAACTGCATGGAGAAGCGCTGTAGCGCCTCGATGCCGCTGGCCTCGGCGCGCGCGCACCAGTCCTGCAGTTCCTTGAGCAGCTCGTCGCGCGTCAGCGTCGAGCGTTCCCACAGGCGGGTCAGCTCCTGGCGCATCGTGTAGACGGTGGTCAGCGTCGGGCTTTGCGCCAGCAGCGCCGACAGTTCGGCGCGCTCGGTCTCCGGCGTGTCCTTGGCATCCTGCTTGAGCCACACCTTCATCTTCTTGGCGAGCTTGCCGTCGCCGGCGGTCAGCTTGTCGAGCTCGGCGTGGTAGACGGCCTTCAGTTCGCGGGCGTAGCGCGCGGCCACCGCGTAACGGTTGGCGACGATGGCCTGCAACTGCTCGACCTCGAGGTGCGGACGCGCCTCGCCTTCCTGCAGTTTCGGCGCGACGCGCAACACCTTGGCCAGGCCCAGCGTCTCGAGGATGCGGATGTAGCCCCAACCGATGTCGAACTCGTACCACTTGTACGAGAACTTGGCCGAGGTGCCGAAGGTGTGGTGGTTGTTGTGCAGCTCCTCGCCGCCGATGATGATGCCCCAGGGAAACAGATTGGTCGCCGCATCCTCGTTCTCGAAGTTGCGATAGCCGACGTAGTGGCCCAGACCGTTGACGACGCCGGCGGCCCAGAACGGGATCCACACCATCTGCACCGCCCAGATCGTCAGGCCGATCGGGCCGAACAGCGCGAGGTCGATCGCCATCATGATGAAGATGCCCTTGCCGCTGTGGCGGGTGTAGATATTGCGCTCGAGCCAGTCGTCCGGCGTGCCGCGACCGAATTTCTCGATCGACTCGCGGTCCTTGCAGGCGGCGCGGTACAGCTCGGCCCCTTGCCACAGCACCTTCTTGATGCCGAGCACCTGCGGGCTGTGCGGATCGTCCTCGGTCTCGCAGCGCGCGTGGTGCTTGCGGTGGATGGCGACCCATTCCTTGGTCACCATGCCGGTGGTCAGCCACAGCCAGAAGCGGAAGAAGTGGCTGGGAATCGGGTGCAGGTCCAGGCCACGGTGGGTCTGGCTACGGTGCAGGAAGATGGTGACCGATGCGATGGTGATGTGGGTGAGCCCCAGGGCCACCAGCACGTAGCCCCACCAGGGCAGATCGATCAGACCGTTGATCCATTCCATTCAGTCGATACCTTTATGACTGGCTAAAAGCCGCTATTCTATTACGAAGTCACTGTTTGCAAACAGAAATCTTCACACCAGACGAGCCCGACGGCACGCGCACGCAGCACTTCGCGGACGGGGCCGGCGCGGCCGCCGCAAAAAACCATTGTCTGGGAAAGGTTTTCCGGCGACCCCGGCCGCGGGAAGCTGGTGTAACATAGTCCGCGTCAACGTCCTTTTGCCTTTCCTATACAACGTGTTGCGCAAACAACGCCTGATCACCGCCGGCGCCGTCCTGGGCGCGGCCCTGCTGGCCTACGGCGGCACGGCCTACTGGGCCGGCCTCAAAGCCGAGGAAACCCTCGCCGAACAACACCGGATGGTGGCGGCCCTGCCCTTTTTCAAGGTCAAGTCCCACCGCTACGAGCGCGGCTGGTTCAGCTCGACCGAAGTCACCGAGCTGACCTTCAACCGGCGCCTGACCGGCCCCTACGAAGCGATGCTGCCCGACTCGGTCAGGCCGCTGCTCGGCGCGACGATCAAGTACACCCACCACGTCGACCACGGCCCCTTTCCCGGCCTCTCCCGCTTCGACCTCAGGCCGGCACGCGCGTTCGTCAGCACCGAGTTCGACATGAGCGAGTCGACGCGCAAGACGCTCGCGAAGTTCTTCGGCGACGCCGAGCCGATCACCGTCACCAACCGTCTCGGGCTGACCGGCGGCGGCGAGCTGAAGGTCAACATCCCGGCCTTCGACTACGAGGAAACGCTGTCGGGCGTGAAGGTCAAGTGGCAGGGCTTCGACCTCGGCGTCGACTACGCGTCCGGCTACAAGGAATACCAGACCGAGGCGCTGTCGCCCGGCTTCCTGCTCGAGGCGGCGACCAAGGGCAAGGTCGCCTTCGACGGCGTGCGCTACCTGTCCGACGTGCGTCCCGGCAACACCGGCGTGCGCCTGGGCAGCAGCGAGCTGACGGTGAACGGCGTGCAGCTGAACTGGCAGGACAGCGTGCCGTACAGCCTCAAGCTCAACGAGCTGGTCTACCTGCTCACCCGCGTGCGCGTCGGCGAATTCATCAACCCGTCCGGCGAGTTCCGCCCGTCCGACGTGCAACTGAAGGCGCTGCGCTACCAGATCGTCACCAGCGAGCAGGGCGACTTCGTCAACACGCGCGGCAAGCTCGACTTCGAGCGCTTCAGCTACAACCAGAGCGTCTACGGTCCGCTGAAACTCGACATCTCGGCCAACCACCTGCACGGCCCGACGCTGGTCAAGCTCGACGAGGAGATCGGCAAGATCCCGTTCGAAGGCGTCGAACCGGCCAAGCTGCGCCAGGCCTACCTCGACGCGATCAAGACGCACGGCGTGCCGCTCTTGGCCAACGAGCCGCGCCTGGTGGTCAACGAATTCAGCCTGAAGATGCCGACCGGCGAGGCGCACCTGAAGGGCCAGCTCGCGCTGAACGGCTTCACCGAGGCCGACCTCAAGGACCCGGTCGCCTTCCTGTCGCGCTTCTCGGCCGACGCGGCCGTCGCGCTGCCGCGCCAGACGCTGGAGAACCTCGTCGTCGCGCAGGCGCGCAACCTGTTCACCGTCGACGCGAGCGCCGAGGAGCAGCCGGACGTCGCCGAGATCGACAACCTCGCCAAGAGCCTGCTCGACGCGCAGCTGACCGAATGGGACGCGCAGCGCTTCATCAAGCTCGAGAACGGCCAGATCAGCACCAGCCTGCACTTCAAGGACGGCAAGCTGTCGGTGAACCAGAAGCCGGTGTCGCTGCCGTGGCAGGAGTCGGACGAGCTCGAACCGGGCGGACCCGAGACCAGCGCCGCGCGCTGAGGCGCGCCGCGGAAAACGAACAGGGAGCCACCGGCTCTCTGTTTTTTCGTCGCCGGCGCGGAGCGCCTGGCCTTACTCGCCGCTCTGGCTCTGCAGGTAGTTCTGCAGGCCCATCTTGTCGATCAGGCCGAGCTGGGTTTCCAGCCAGTCGACATGCTCCTCCTCGCTCTCGAGGATCTCGGCCAGCAGCTCGCGGCTCACGTAGTCCTTGACGCTCTCGCAGTAGGCGATCGCCTCCTTCAGGAGCGGCACCGCCTCGAGCTCGAGCTTGAGGTCGCACTCGAGCATTTCCTTGGTGTTCTCGCCGATGTAGAGCTTGCCCAGCTCCTGCAGGTTGGGCAGACCTTCGAGGAACAGGATGCGTTCGATCACCGCGTCGGCGTGCTTCATCTCGTCGATCGACTCGTGGTATTCGTGATCGTTGAGCTTCTTCAGGCCCCAGTTCTTGTACATGCGCGCGTGCAGGAAGTACTGGTTGATCGCGGTCAGTTCGTTCTTCAGGACCTGGTTCAGGTATTTGATGACTTTCTTGTCGCCTTGCATGACCCTACTCCACGCTGTTCTTGGTTGTCGGTGACGGCATTATGGCACAGCGCAGCCCGCAGACAAGCGCGAACAGCCCCGGCGCACGGACGGCGGCGGAGCTGCGTCGGGGCGGCGTGGCGCGCGTTCAGGCGACGGCCATCATGCCCATCATTCTCTGTTCGGCGAGGCTGTCCTGGAGGATCTGCTTGGCGCAGCACGCGCACTTGCCGCAGTCGGCGGCGACGCCGAGTTCCAGGTTGAGGTCGCGCATGCGGGTCGCGCCCTGTTCCACGGCCTGGCGAATCTGGCGGTCGGTGACGGCGTTGCACAGGCAGACGTACATCGGGCAAGCTCCACAAACGAGAATGAGTTGCATCCATTCTAGGAACGAATAAGAACGATTGTCAATTGGCAACGTCGTATAGAGACAAAAAACAGCACCCGTGTCGCGCCCGCGCGACCGATATTTCTATTGAATCATCACTTTACGGAGAAAATCCAAAATGGATCGCCAATGGAAGGCCAACGTCACCGTCGCCGCGGTGATCGAACGCGACGGCCGCTTCCTGGTCGTCGAGGAGGACACCGTCGACGGCCGCCGCTTCAACCAGCCGGCCGGCCACCTCGAGCGCGGCGAGAGCCTGGTCGACGCCGTAACGCGCGAGGTGCTCGAGGAGACTGGTCACCACTTCGTCCCCGAGGGCCTGGTCGGCGTCTACATGGCCGACAAGGGCGACGGCAGCGACGTGACCTACCTGCGCTTCGCCTTCTTCGGCCGCGTCACCGGCGTCGAACCGGCGCGCGCGCTCGACGACGGCATCGTCGCGGCGCGCTGGCTGTCGGGCGACGAGCTCGCCGCCCTCCGCGACGCGCACCGCAGCCCGCTGGTGGGCCGCTGCGTCGCCGACTACCTCGCCGGCCGCCGCTTCGGTCTGGAGCTGCTGTACCGCCACGAGGACCAGGCCTGAGGCCGTAGCGCCGCTCACCGAACAGCAAAGCTCGGCCAACCTTGGGCAAAGGTTGGCCGAGCTTTTTCCCCGGCGCCGGACGCGCTAGTCGAACAAGGGCGCGTCCGCCAGGCGCACGCCGGCGCGGTCCTTGTCGGACAGGACGGGCGCACCGCTCAGCGGCCAGTCTATCGCCAGCGCCGCGTCGTCCCAGGCGAGCGTGTGCTCGGCGTCCGGCGCCCAGTAGTCGGTGGTCTTGTAGACGAGCAGCGCGTCGTCGAGCGCGACAAAGCCGTGCGCGAAGCCCTCGGGCAGCCACAGCTGGCGGCCGTTGGCGGCCGACAGCTCGACGCCGTGCCAGCGGCCGAAGGTCGGCGACGCACGTCGCAAATCGACCGCCACGTCCCACACCGCGCCGGCTGCGGCACGCACCAGCTTGCCCTGCGGGCGCGGCAGCTGATAGTGCAGGCCGCGCAGCACGCCGCGGCGCGAGAACGACTGGTTGTCCTGCACGAAGGACACCGCGCGGCCGACCGCCGCGTCGAACGCGCGCGCGTTGTAGGTCTCGGCGAAGTCGCCGCGCGCGTCGCGGTGCACCGTCGGCGTCAGCAGCAAGAGGCCGGGCAGGCCGGTTTGCTCGACCTTCACGCGCCCTCCTCCTCGAGCAGGCCGAGCAGGTAGCGGCCGTAGCCGCTCTTGGCCAGCGGCGCGGCCAGCGCCGCGAGCGCGTCGTCCGACAGCCAGCCCATGCGCCAGGCGACCTCCTCGGGGCAGGCGATCTTCTGCCCCTGGCGCTTCTCTATCGTCGCGATGAACTGGCCGGCCTCGAGCAGCGAGTCGTGCGTGCCGGTGTCCAGCCAGGCGAAGCCGCGCCCGAGCCGCTCGACCGTCAGCGCGCCCGCGGCGAGGTAGCGCGCGTTCAGCTCGGAGATTTCGAGCTCGCCGCGCGCCGACGGCGCGAGCGCCTTCGCGTAGTCGAGCGCGCGGTCGTCGTAGAAATAGAGGCCGGTGACCGCGTGGTGGGAGCGCGGCCGCGCCGGCTTTTCCTCGATGGACAGCGCTCGGCCGGCGGCGTCGAACTCGACGACGCCGTAGCGCTCGGGGTCGTGCACGCGGTAGGCGAACACCGTCGCGCCCGCCGGCCGCGCGGCGGCCCGCTGCAACAGGCCGGCCAGCGCGTTGCCGAAGAACAGGTTGTCGCCGAGCACCAGCGCCGACGGTGCGCCGCCGAGGAAGGCCTCGCCGATCAGCAGCGCCTGCGCGATGCCCTCGGGCTGCGGCTGCACCGCGTAGGACAGCGACAGCCCCCAGCGCGCGCCGTCGCCGAGCAGCTGCGCGAAGCGCGGCGCGTCGTCGGGGGTCGCGACGATCAGGATCTCGCGGATGCCGGCGAGCATCAGCGTCGACAGCGGGTAGTAGATCATCGGCTTGTCGTAGACCGGCAAGAGTTGCTTGGAAACCGCCAGCGTCGCCGGGTAGAGGCGCGTGCCGGCACCGCCGGCGAGGATGATGCCTTTGCGTTGCGTCATGTCGGGAAGGGGGACCAGGAGTCGAGCACCGCGGCGAGCCGCCGCCGCCAGTTAGGCGGCGCGACGCCGAAGGTGCGCGTGAACAGGGAGGTGTCGAGCCGGGTGTCGGCCGGCCGGCGCGCGCGCGTCGGCCAGTCGGCCGAGGCGAGCGGCACGATCGCGCGCGCCGCGCAGCGCAGCGGCAGGCCGCGCGCCGTGGCCTGCCGCGCGATCTCGACCGCGTAGCCGTGCCAGCTCGTCGCGCCGGACGCCGCCAGATGGTAGAGCCCCCAGCCGGCGTCGTGCGCGAGACAATCGCGCAGCGCGGCGACGGCGGCGGCCGCGACGAAGCCGGTATCGGTCGGCGTGCCGAACTGGTCGGCGACGACGCGCACCTTGTCGCGCTCGGCCAGCAGCCGCAGCATTGTCGCGAGGAAATTGCCCGGGTTCGGGCCGTACAGCCAGCCGACGCGCAGCACGAGCGCGCGCGCGCCGGACGCCAGCGCCGCGCGCTCGCCGGCGAGCTTGCTTGCGCCGTAGACGTTGAGCGGGTGCGGCGCGTCGCTTTCGCGGCAGGGCCGGCCGAGCGCGCCGTCGAACACGTAATCGGTCGAGAAGTGCACGAGCGGCACACCGTGGCGCGCCGCCCAGCGCGCGAGGGCGTCGACCGCGTCGGCGTTGACGGCGAAAGCCGTGTCACGGTCGTCCTCGGCCGCGTCGACCGCGGTGTAGGCGGCGGCGTTGACGACGAGCTCGGGGCGCAGCGCGTCGAGCCGCGCGGCCAGCGCCGCAGGCTGGCCGAGGTCGAAGCCGGCGCGCGGCGGCGCGATCACCTCGCCCAGGCCGGCCAGCGCAGGCCGGAGCGCGCGACCGAGCTGGCCGCTGCCGCCGGTCAGCAGCACCTTCACGCGCGCGCCTCGTACTGACTCGCGACCCAGTCGCGGTAGCGGCCGTCCTTGACCGCGTCGACCCAGTCGCGCCGCGACAGATACCAGGCGACGGTGCGCGCCAGCCCGTCGTCGAAGGCGGTGCCGGGCACCCAGCCCAGTTCGGTCGCCATCCGGCTCGCGTCGATCGCGTAGCGGCGGTCGTGGCCGGGGCGGTCGGCGACGAAGGCGATCTGCGCGCGGTAGGAGACGCCGTCGGCGCGTGGCCGCTGCGCGTCGAGCAGCGCGCAGATGCGGTGCACGACGTCGAGGTTGGTATGCTCGGCGTTACCGCCGATATTGTAGCTGCGGCCCGGCACGCCCTCGGCCAGCACGCGGCGCAGCGCCTCGCAGTGGTCGTCGACGTAGAGCCAGTCGCGCACCTGCAGCCCGTCGCCGTACACCGGCAGCGGCGCGCCCTCGAGCGCGCGCTCTATCGTCAGCGGGATCAGCTTTTCCGGAAACTGGTGCGGGCCGTAATTGTTCGAACAATGGGTGATCAGCACCGGCAGGCCGTAGCTGCGGTGCCAGGCGCGCGCCAGGAGGTCGGCGGCGGCCTTGCTCGCCGCGTAGGGGCTGTTCGGCGCGAAGGGCGTGGCTTCGGTAAAGGCCGGATCGAGCGGACCGAGCGTGCCGTAGACCTCGTCGGTCGACACCTGCAGGTAGCGGAAGGCCGGCTTGGCCGGCCCGGAAAGACGCTGCCAGTAGGCGCGCACCGCCTCGAGCAGCGCGAAGGTGCCGTCGACGTTGGTCGCGACGAAGGCGCCGGGGCCGGCGAGCGAACGGTCGACGTGGCTCTCGGCGGCGAAGTGCAGCACCGCGCGCGGCCGGTGCTCGGCCAGCAGCGCCGCGACGAGCGCGCCGTCGTTGACGCTGCCGTGCACGAAGCGGTGGCGCGGGTCGCCGTCGAGCGCGGCGAGGTTCATCGGGTTGCCGGCGTAAGCGAGCGCGTCGAGGTTGACCACGCTCTCCTGGTGGCAGGCCAGCCAGTCGAGCACGAAACGGCTGCCGATGAAGCCGGCGCCGCCGGTCACGAGAAGGGTCATGATAGGGAGTCCAAATAAAACACCGGCCGTTCTTTCAAGGTCTATTTTAATCAGTCTACCGGGGAGGCTCCATGTTGCCACAGCGCTGGCTCGGACTTCTGTTGCTGGTCGCGGCGCCGGCTTTCTCCGCGACGCTGACCGTCTGTTACCATTACGGCTGCGCGCGGCAGGCGACGCTGACGCTCGACGCCACCGAGCTGGCGCGGCTCGGCCAACGTTTCGCGCATGTCGACTCGCCCGCGTCGGAACGCGCCGCGATCGCCGACACGGTGAGCGCGCTGTACCGGCTTGCCGCGCGCATCAGTCCGATCGCGTCGGACAAGGGCCGCAACCCGCCCGACGACGACAGCGAAGGCAAAATGGACTGCGTCGACCACAGCCGCAACGTGTCGGGCTTTCTGGCGCTGATGGACGCCGAGGGCTGGCTGCGCCACCACCGCGCCGCCGGCGTCGTGCACCGCGCGCCGTGGTTCGTCGACGGCCACTTCGCCGCGCGGCTCGACGCGCGCGACGGCGGACAAAGCTGGGTGGTCGACACCTGGTTCGCGGATTTCGGGGCGCCGCCGGCGGTGGTGCCCCTGGCTATTTGGATGAGAGGATATTCCCCGTGACGGGTAAGAAGCGCATCGTCGTCGGCATGTCCGGCGGCGTGGACTCGTCGGTGACCGCGTGGCTGCTCAAACAGCAGGGCCACGAGGTGATCGGCGTGTTCATGCAGAACTGGGAAGACGACAACGACGACGAATACTGCTCGATCAAGCAGGACGCGCTCGACGCGATGAGCGTGGCCGACATCGTCGGCATCGACATGGAGATCGTCAACTTCGCCAGGGAATACAAGGACCGCGTGTTCCAGTACTTCCTCGACGAATACTCGGCCGGCCGCACGCCCAACCCGGACGTGCTGTGCAACGCCGAGATCAAGTTCAAGGCCTTCCTCGACTACGCGATGGAACTGGGCGCCGACTGCATCGCCACCGGCCACTACGCGCGCAAGCTCGAAAAGGACGGCGTCCACTACCTGATGAAGGGCCTGGACGAGACCAAGGACCAGAGCTACTTCCTGTACCGGCTGAGCCAGGCGCAGCTGTCGAAGGCGATCTTCCCGCTCGGCGACATCAAAAAGACCGAGGTGCGCAAGTTGGCCGACGAGGCCGGCCTGCCGACCGCCGCGAAGAAGGACAGCACCGGCATCTGCTTCATCGGCGAGCGGCCGTTCCGCGAATTCCTGCAGCGCTATCTGCCGACCCAGCCGGGCGAGATGGTGACGCCGGACGGCAAGGTGGTCGGCGAGCACGTCGGCCTGACCTTCTACACCCTCGGCCAACGCAAGGGCCTGACCATCGGCGGTTCGCGCGACGGCAGCGGCGAGCCGTGGTTCGTCGCCGGCAAGGACCTGCCGAACAACCGGCTGATCGTCGTGCAGGGCCACGACCACCCGCTGCTGCTGAAGCCGACGCTGACCATGGGCCAGCTGTCGTGGACGCTGCCCGCGCCGCCGGCGCCCGGCGACTACGCGGCCAAGAACCGCTACCGGATGGCCGACGCCGCCTGCGCGCTGTCGGCCATCGACAACGGCGTCGCGACGCTCTCCTTCGAGACGCCGCAATGGGCGATCACGCCGGGCCAGTCGGCGGTGCTGTACGACGGCGACGTGTGCCTGGGCGGCGGCGTCATCCTGTAAGCGCCCTCGCTCAGTCAGACAAGGCTCGGCCAACCTGTCACCGGTTGGCCGAGCCTTTTTCGTGCGGCGCGCCGCCTCGCTCAGCCGGCCGCCGCGCGCCGCGCGAGGCCGCCGCGCCACGCGCCGTCCGGCACCGCATGACGCGACACCAGCCAGTCGTACAGCCGCGCCGCCGGGCCGCCGGCCGCGCCGGCCGGGCGCGCCAGCGCGTAGCCGCTGCCGGTGACGAGCTCGACGTCGAAGGGCGCGACAACCTGGCCCGTCGCCAGCTCGTCGGCCAGCAGCGTCACGTCGCCGAGCGTGACGCCGAAGCCCTGCAGCGCGGCGTTCATCGCCTGGTCGAGCGAATCGAACACCGCGCCGCCGTCGGCGTCGGCCGCGTCGCCGCCGGTCTCGGCGAACCAGCGCCGCCAGTCGCGCCGATCCGGCGACGGGTGCAACAGCGGCCAGGCCGCGAGATCTTCCGGCGTCGCCAGCGGCAGGCCCTCGGCGTCGCGCAGCGCCGGCGACAGCACCGGCGTCAGCCGCTCGACGAACAAGGGCGTCAGCGCCGCGTCGGCCGGCAGCGCGCAGAACACCACCGCCAGGTCGAAGGGCTCGCGCGCGAAGTCGACCTGGTGCGCGTGCACGCTCGACACCTCGACCGCGATGTCCGGCTCCTCGCGCGAGAACTGCCGCACCTCGCGCAACAGCCAGCGCGCCGCGCACGACGGCGCCTTCAGCCGCAGGCGCCGGCCGGCGCCGCGCGCCGCCTCGACGCCGCGTTCCAGCGTCGACAGCGCGCGCTCGACGTAGGGCCGCAACAGCTCGCCCTGCGCGGTCAGCGCGAGGCTGCGGGCACCGCGCAGGAACAGCGGATAGCCCAGTTGCGCCTCGAGCTGGGCGACCTGCTTGCTGACCGCGCCCTGCGTCAGGCACAGCTCGTCGGCGGCGCGGGTGAAGCTCCGGTGGCGGGCGGCCGCCTCGAACACCGACAGCGCGTACAACGGCAAGGGACGGCGGGGCATCGTTTCTCCATGACCGAAAAAAAACTCATGCATACGATGACGATAAATCGTTTGTCCGGCAAGCACCGGCGGCGTTGAATGCGGGTAACGCCCGCAACGAGAGAGCAAAGCGATGAACGCCCCGACCCTCCTGCCGAAAAGCAAGCTGCCCGCCGTCGGCACCACCATCTTCACCGTGATCGGCCAGCTCGCCGCGCGTCACGACGCGATCAACCTGTCGCAGGGCGCGCCGAACTTCCCGTGCAACCCGCGCCTGATCGACTACGCGTACCAGGCGATGCGCGACGGCCACAACCAGTACGCGCCGATGGCCGGCGTAGCGAGCCTGCGCGAGGCGATCGCCGCCAAGGTCGAGGCGCTGTACGGCCACGTCTACCACCCGGGCGACGAGGTCACCGTGATGGCCAGCGCCAGCGAGGGCCTGTTCGCCGCGGTTACCGCGCTGGTCCACCCCGGCGACGAGGTGATCTTCTTCGAGCCGGCCTTCGACAGCTACGCGCCGATGGTCGAATTGCAGGGCGCGACGCCGGTGCCCATCAAGCTGGCCGCGCCCGACTTCGCAATCCCGTGGGACGAGGTGCGCGCGAAGATCACGCCGCGCACGCGCATGATCCTCGTCAACAGCCCGCACAACCCGACCGGCACCGTGCTGTCGGATGCCGACGTCGCCGCGCTGGAACAAGTCACCGCCGGTACCGACATCGTGATCCTGTCCGACGAGGTCTACGAGCACGTCGTGTTCGACGGCGCGCCGCACCACAGCATGAGCCGCCACCCTCGGCTTGCCGCGCGCTCGGTCGTCGTCGCCTCCTTCGGCAAGACCTTCCACGTCACCGGCTGGCGCGTCGGCTACTGCCTCGCGCCCAGGGCGCTGATGGACGAGATCCGCAAGGTGCACCAGTTCGCGGTATTCGCCGCCGACACGCCGATGCAGCACGCGCTCGCCAGGTTGATGGAAACGCCGGCCGACTACCTGAACCTGGCCGGCTTCTACCAGGCCAAGCGCGACCTCTTGGCCGGCGCGCTGCGCGACTCGCGCCTGAAGCTGTTGCCGAGCGCCGGCAGCTTCTTCATGCTGGCCGAGTACGGCCACTTCAGCGACGAGGCCGACGGTGAATTCGTTCAGCGGCTGATCATCGAGCACGGCGTCGCGACCATCCCGGTGTCGGCCTTCTACCGCGACGGCACCGACGCGCGCGTGATCCGCCTGTCGTTCGCCAAGGACGACGCGACGCTGCTGGCCGGCGCTAAGCGGCTGTGCCGCGTCTGAGGAGAGCGCGATGCCCCCGACCACGCTGATGGCCGCCGCGATCCAGATGGTGTCCGGCGACGAGCTCTCGGCCAACCTCGCCGCCGCCGGCAGGCTGGTCGCCGAGGCCGCCGCGCAAGGCGCGCGCTTCGCCGCGCTGCCCGAGTACTTCTACCTGATGCCCGAGGACGAGACGGCGCGCATCGCGTTGGCCGAGCCCTTCGGCGACGGGCCCATCCAGCGCCACGTCGCGGCGCTCGCGCGCGAGCACGGCGTCTGGCTCTTGGCAGGCAGCGTGCCGCTCGTCAGCCCCGAGCCCGGCCGCTTCTACAACAGCAGCCTGCTGTTCGACCCGCAAGGCCGCTGCGCGGCGCGTTACGACAAGATCCACCTGTTCGGCTTCGACGACGGCGAGCAGCGCTACCGCGAGGCCGACACGATGAGCGCCGGCGACGATATCGTCACCGCCGCCACGCCGTGGGGCGCGACGCGGCTGTCGATTTGCTACGATCTGAGGTTTCCCGAGTTGTACCGCGCCGGTCCGGCGCCCCTGCTCATCACCGCGCCGGCGGCGTTCACCCACACCACCGGCCGCGCGCACTGGGAATTGCTGCTGCGCGCGCGCGCAGTCGAGAACCTCGCCTTCGTCGTCGCGCCCGGCCAGGGCGGCGTCCACCCCGGCGGCAAGCGCACCTTCGGCCACAGCCTGATCGTCGACGCGTGGGGCGAGGTGCTCGCCTGCCACGCCGAAGGCGAAGGCATCGCGCTGGCCACGCTCGACTTCGCGCGCCAGGCCGCATGGCGCGCGCGGCTGCCGGCGCTCGCGCACCGCCGGCTCGGCCAGGCCTGAACCCACAACAACAGCAAGACCCGTCTACCAGGAGAACCCGATGAAACGACTCGCCCTGCTCGCCCTCGCCGCCCTGCCCAGCCTGGCGCACGCCGAACCGCTCAGGATCGCCACCGACGCGACCTACCCGCCGTTCGAGTACATCGACGCGTCCGGCAAGCTCGCCGGTTTCGAGGTCGACCTCGCCTACGCGCTGTGCAAGGAGATGAACACGCCGTGCGAGGTAGTCAACCAGCCGTGGGACGGGCTGATCCCCGGCCTGCAGGTCAAGAAATTCGACGCGATCATGGCGTCGATGAACATCACCGACGAGCGCCGCCGCGCGGTCGACTTCAGCAAGGTCTACTACTTCATGCAGAACCGCTTCGTCGCCCGGAAGGCGGCGGCGGCCAGGGTCGACGCGGCGGCGCTGAAGGGCAAGGCGATCGCGGTGCAAACCGGCACGCCGCAGGAACGCTTCGTCACGCGCGAATTCGGCAAGAGCGCGACGATCAAGCGCTACGTGAACGCGCAGGACCCGATGCTCGAACTGGCGTCCGGCCGCGTCGACTACACCTTCGGCAACACGGTGCAGCTGCAGAAGGGCTTTCTCGAAACGCCCAAGGGCCAGGGCTTCGGCTTCGTCGGCCCGGTGTTCGACGGCCGGCGCGACAAGGTGCTCGGCGAGGGCGTCGCGGTCGCGCTCAGGAAGAACGACGCCGAACTGAAGGCGCGCTTCGACAAGGCGATCGACGCGGTGAAGAAAAAGGGCGTGTTCCAGCAACTGCTGCAAAAGCACGGCCTGCAGGGCCTGCTCGAGGGCTGAACGGCACGACGACGCCGGCACGACGGCGCTCGGCCAACCCCAAGGGTTGGCCGAGCTGTTTCAGCGGGCGGCTCAAGACACGAAAAAACCCGCCGGCGGCGGGTTTTGCGCTCGACGGGTGCGACGTCAATGCGCGCCGCGGCCGTTCAGCTTGAGCTTGGCCGCCAGCCAGGTGTGGTCGTAGCTGACGATCTCGAACGGGTTGCCGAAGGGGTCGACGAAGTTGATCGACAGGAAGAAGGCGTGGTCGCGCACCGAGTCGCGCGCGATCGTCTCGCCGTCCTTGTCGCGCACGCGCTGACCGGCCAGGGCGTCGATCCAGGCGAGGAATTCCTGGCCGCCGACCGAAAAAGCCACCGTGCCCGGCAGCGCGCCGCCCTCGCCGGCCTCCTCGCTGAGCGCGAGCCGGACGCTGGCGCTCGGGTTGGACAGCATGGTGATGCCGTGACCTTCCTGCATATGACGGTAACGGGTGTCGATATTCATGCCGAGCACGCGTTCGTACCAGTCCAGCGCCACCTTGAGGTCGGCCACCCGCACATGAATATGGTCGATCTTGCCAAGCGTGAGCATTACTTCCTCATAAAATGTTCGTCGCCGGACAGGCGGCGGCGAAGGTTCAGTCGCTATTGTGGCAGGAAACCCCGCCGAATACAGCATCCTTGCGTCATCTGGCTGCGTCAGCGCAGATAGGGTCGCAAATAATGGCCGGTATGGCTGTCCGGATGCGCGGCGATCGCCTCGGGCGGACCGGAAACGAGGATCTGCCCGCCGCCGGCGCCGCCCTCGGGCCCGAGGTCGATCAGCCAGTCGGCGGTTTTGATGACGTCCAGATTGTGCTCGATCACGACGACGGTGTTGCCGTGCTCGCGCAGCCGGTGCAGCACCTTCAGCAGCAGGTCGATGTCGTGAAAGTGCAGGCCGGTGGTCGGCTCGTCGAGGATGTAGAGCGTGCGGCCGGTGTCGCGCTTGGACAATTCCAGCGCCAGCTTGACGCGCTGCGCCTCGCCGCCGGACAGCGTGGTCGCGCTCTGGCCGAGGCGGATGTAGCCGAGGCCGACGTCCATCAGCGTCGCGAGCTTGCGCGCGACGGTCGGCACCGCGCCGAAGAATTCCAGCGCCTGCTCGACCGTCATCTCGAGCACCTCGTGGATGCTCCTGCCCTTGTATCGCACCTCGAGCGTCTCGCGGTTGTAGCGCTTGCCGTGGCAGACGTCG
Organism: Crenobacter luteus; assembly: GCF_004345725.1. GTDB lineage: Bacteria > Pseudomonadota > Gammaproteobacteria > Burkholderiales > Chromobacteriaceae > Crenobacter > Crenobacter luteus. The sequence continues at coordinate 14,895 of NZ_SLXG01000032.1, forward strand.
CACGGCACGTAGACGTCGGGCAGGAAGTGCATCTCGACCTTGATCACGCCGTCGCCCTGGCAGGCCTCGCAGCGGCCGCCCTTGACGTTGAACGAGAAGCGGCCCGGCCCGTAGCCGCGCTCGCGCGCAAGCGGCACGCCGGCGAACAGCTCGCGGATCGGCGTGAACAGGCCGGTGTAGGTCGCCGGATTCGACCTGGGCGTTCTGCCGATCGGGCTCTGGTCGACGTTGATGACCTTGTCGAGCCGTTCGAGCCCTTCGATCTCCTCGTACGGCGCCGGCTCTTCGCTGGCGCCGTTCAGGTCGCGCGCGGCGATCTTGTACAGCGTGTCGTTGATCAGCGTCGACTTGCCCGAGCCGGACACGCCGGTCACGCACACCAGCATGCCGAGCGGCAGTTCGAGCGTGACGTTCTTCAGGTTGTTGCCGGTCGCGCCGCGCAACGTCAGCACCCGCTCCGGGTCGGGCTCGCGGCGGCCGCCCGGCATCGCGATCGCGCGGCGGCCGGACAGGAAGTCGCCGGTCACCGAGTTCGCCGCGGCGGCGACCTCGGCCGGCGTGCCGGCGACCAGCACCTCGCCGCCGTGCTCGCCGGCGCCCGGCCCCATGTCGACCACGTAGTCGGCGGCGCGGATCGCGTCCTCGTCGTGCTCGACCACGATCACGCTGTTGCCGAGGTCGCGGAGCCTCATCAGCGTGCCGAGCAGGCGGTCGTTGTCGCGCTGGTGCAGGCCGATCGACGGCTCGTCGAGCACGTACATCACGCCGGTCAGCCCCGAGCCGATCTGGCTCGCCAGCCGGATGCGCTGCGCCTCGCCGCCCGACAGCGTGTCGGCCGAGCGCGACAGGTTCAGATAGTCGAGGCCGACGTTGTTGAGGAAGGACAGCCGCTCGCGGATCTCCTTGACGATCTTCTCGGCCACCGCCTGCTTCTGGCCGCTGAACTCGAGCGAGTCGAAGAAGGCGTGGGCGTCCTTCAGCGGCAGCTGGTTCAGTTCGTGCAGCGTCTTGCCGGCGACCAGCACGTGGCGCGCCTCGCGCCTGAGGCGCGAGCCGCCGCAGCTCGGGCAGCACTGGTTGTTCTGGTACTTGGCCAGCTCCTCGCGCACCGCCGACGAGTCGGTCTCGCGGTAGCGGCGTTCGAGGTTGGGGATGATGCCCTCGAAGGCGTGCGCGCGCGTGAAGCGCGTGCCCTTCTCGGACAGATAGCTGAACTCGATCGCGTCGCGGCCCGAACCGTGCAGCACGACGTGGCGCACTTTTTCCGGCAGGTCCTCGAACGGCAGCTCGAGCGCGAAGCCGTAGTGCTCGGCCAACCCTTGCAGCATCTGGTAGTAGAACTGGTTCCGCTTGTCCCAGCCCTTGATCGCGCCGGACGCGAGGCTGAGTTCGGGATGCGCGACGACGCGCCTGGGGTCGAAGAAGGTGATTTCGCCGAGGCCGTCGCACTTCGGGCAGGCGCCCATCGGGTTGTTGAAACTAAACAAACGCGGTTCGAGTTCGGGCAGGCTGTACGAGCACACCGGGCAGGCGAACTTGGCCGAGAACCAGTGTTCCTGACCCGAGTCCATCTCGACCGCGATCGCGCGGCCCTCGGCGTGGCGCAGCGCGGTCTCGAAGCTCTCGGCCAACCTCTGCTTCATGTCCTCGCGCACCCGGAGGCGGTCGATCACCACCTCGACGGTGTGCTTCTTGTTCTTGTCGAGCTTGGGAACCTCGTCGAGCTCGACCACCTCGCCGTCGATGCGCACGCGCACGAAGCCCTGCGCGCGCAGCTCTTCGAACAGGTCGAGGTTCTCGCCCTTGCGGCCCATGACCACCGGCGCGAGGATCATCACGCGGCTCTCCGCCGGCAGCGCGAGCACGTGGTCGACCATCTGGCTCACCGTTTGCGACGACAGCGGCACATGGTGTTCCGGACAGTGCGGGTCGCCGACGCGCGCGAACAGGAGGCGCAGGTAGTCGTGGATTTCGGTGACAGTGCCGACGGTCGAGCGCGGGTTGTGGCTGGTCGCCTTCTGCTCGATCGAGATCGCCGGCGACAAGCCCTCGATCAGGTCGACGTCGGGCTTTTCCATCAGCTGCAGGAACTGGCGCGCGTAGGCCGACAGGCTTTCCACGTAGCGCCGCTGCCCTTCCGCGTACAGGGTGTCGAACGCCAGCGAGCTCTTGCCCGAGCCGGACAGGCCGGTGATCACGACCAGCTTGTGGCGCGGCAGGTCGAGATTGACGTTCTTGAGGTTGTGGGTGCGTGCACCCCGGATGCGGATCAGGTCCATGCCGGCTCACGGTAATACGGGATAACCTGTTACTATACCCGAGTTGCGACGCCCCCCTCCAGCCGTCGGCCTGCCCGCGGTTCGGACGGTGCGCGTCCCCCGGCCGGCACGGTCGTTCGCGTTTCCCACCCCCTAGACTTACGATTTCATGACACCGCTCGAACTGCGCGCCAGCCTCGGCCTTGCCGGGGTCTACGCCCTGCGGATGCTCGGCATGTTCCTGATCCTGCCGGTGTTCGCGCTCTACGCCCAGACCCTGCCGGGCGCCCACGACCACACCACCATCGGCATCGCGCTCGGCGCCTACGGCCTGACCCAGGCGCTGCTGCAGCTGCCGCTGGGCATGCTGTCCGACCGCATCGGCCGCAAGAAGGTCATCTACGGCGGCCTTCTGGTGTTCGCCGCCGGCAGCTTTCTCGCCGCCTGGGCACCCGACATCGTCTGGCTCACCGTCGGCCGCGTGATCCAGGGCGCCGGCGCGATCTCGGCCGCCGTCACCGCCTTGCTGGCCGATCTCACCCGTGAGGAGAACCGCACCCGCGCGATGGCGATGATTGGGATGAGCATCGGCACCACCTTCGCCGCCAGCCTGGTGCTCGGCCCGCTACTGTCGCGCTACATCGGCGTCGACGGCATCTTCGTGCTGACCGGCGTGCTGACGCTGGCCGCGCTCGCCGGCGTGAAGTTCCTGATCCCCGACCCGGCGGTGTCGCGCTTCCACTCCGACGCCGAGACCAACACCGCGCGTCTGCCGGTGGTGCTGAAGGACGCGCAGCTGTTGCGGCTGAACTTCGGCATCTTCGCGCTGCACGCGGCGCAGATGGCGATGTTCGTCGCCATCCCGTTCGCGCTGATCAAGCACGGTCTCGACAAGGCGCACCACTGGCAGGTTTACCTGCCGGTGGTGGTCGCCGGCTTCTTCCTGATGGTGCCGGCGATCATCTACGGCGAGAAAAAGGGCCGGCTCAAGGCGGTATTCGTCGGCGCGGTCGCGCTGATGACCGCCGCCCAGCTTGGCATGGCGCTGGCGCTCGACTCGTTCTGGCAGATCGTGCTGTGGCTGACCTTCTACTTCATCGCCTTCAACGTGCTCGAGGCCAGCCTGCCGTCGCTGATCTCGAAGATCGCGCCGGCCGACGCCAAGGGCACCGCGATCGGCGTGTATAATACCTCGCAATCTTTCGGCCTCTTCGTCGGCGCCGGCGCCGGCGGCTGGCTCTACAGCCACTACCAGAACGCCGGCGTGTTCGGCTTCGCCGCCGCGCTGATGTTCGCCTGGCTCGTGCTGGCCGCATCGATGCGCGCGCCCGAGCGGGTGAAGACGCAGATGTTCCACATCGGCGACGCCTGGCGCGGCGACGCGAACGCGCTGTCGGCCCGCCTCGCCGCCGTCGCCGGCGTGAAAGAGGCCGTCGTCCTGCTCGACGAGCGCGTCGCCTACCTCAAGGTCTCGCAGCAGCAGTGGGACGAGGCCCGCGTGAAACAACTCATCCAGGAGACCCATTAATGGCATCGGTCAACAAAGTGATTCTGGTCGGCAACCTCGGCCGCGACCCGGAAGTCCGCTATCTGCCCTCGGGCGACCCGGTGGCCACGCTGTCGGTCGCCACCACCGAAAACTGGACCGACCGCAGCAGCGGTCAGCGCCAGGAGCTGACCGAATGGCACCGCGTGGTGTTCTTCGGTAAGACCGCCGAGGTCGCGGCGCAGTACCTGAAGAAAGGCAGCGCGGTCTACGTCGAGGGCAGCATCCGCACCCGCAAGTGGACCGACCAGAGCGGCCAGGAACGCTACAGCACCGAGATCCGCGGCGACCGCATGCAGATGCTCGGCGGCCGCAACGGCGGCGGCAGCGCGTCGATGGACGACGACGGCTACGGCGCCCCGCAAGGCGGCAGCCGCATGCGCAACGACGCGCCGCCGGCACAGTCCGCCCCGCCGGCCGCGCCGCGCCGCATGGAGCCGAAACCGGCCGCCAAGTTCGACGACATGGACGACGACATTCCGTTCTGACCGGAACCATATATTAGCTGTCCAGTCCCGGACGATTGCAAACGCGTTTTTTGAACAAATCTGGGCGCTGTTTCTGCCATTCCTTCATGGCCTGAATCGGCGTCCGGTGCTGC
>NZ_SLXG01000033.1 GCF_004345725.1 Crenobacter luteus
GATCGATGGCGCCAACGTCAAGGCGCATCAAGGCCAGCCGCACCGCTTGATCGCCTATCGCGCACACGATCCCCATCCATTGCTGGAGGCGCTGCGCATCCGGCTAGCGGGGCGGCGGGAATTGCTCGTTTGCATTGACAGCCCGGTCAACTTCACCGTCGAAGTCCGTCGGCTAGCACATAGCCTCTGGCCGAAGCACAAGCACGCTATCACGGCTTACTGCCTGCGCCACCAATGGGCAGCCGACCTGAAACGGCACGCGGCTGCGGACTCAGTCAGCCAGGGGCTGGGACATGCCAGTGCCAAGACACGGCGACACTACGGGCAAGCCAATCAGGCCAGCAGCCGGCATGCCCTGCATCCCATCGCCATCGAGGCTGAGCGCTCCGTGAGGCCGGCTACCGCTAAGGCGCCGCACCATCGAGCAGCCTCAAGCAAGACAGTCACCCCCTGAAGAGAATCATGGCGGGGTGAGGTAAAACGCAGTTCATTTGCGGGACATCACTGATGAGGCGCCGCCATGTCACGCCTGAAGGACGAAACCCTTTCCATCCGCACCTCCGCTGAGATCAAGCAACTTCTGCGCTTGGCTGCTGATCGCGAGCGTCGCTCGGTGGCTTCAATGATCGAAATTCTGGTGCTGGAATACGCTCGTACGTATGACCTGATCCTCAAGGTCTGTCAGTAAAGGGAAATATATGAGGGTGGCGAATGCCGAGGAGGTGCAAGCGCACGTCAAAATCAAGAAGCTGAGGAAATGGAGTAGTCAGAGACTGATAACAGGGTATTTGTAGAGACAGTACCCCATTTAATGGCTATGATTACCCCATTTAGACGGCCTGGGCCTACATTCCATGCACTCGCTCACACCCGAGTACCTTGCCGCGCTTCGCTTCGATGGCACCCAGGCCGCCACGTTGCGCACACTGGGCGAGTATCAGGGCAAGCAGCAACTCTATGCCGCGCAGTCGCCCGAAGCCCTCAAGGGTCTGTGCCAGATCGCGGTGGTGGAGTCCACCGAGTCATCTAACCGGCTGGAAGGCGTTGTCGTCGCACCCTCGCGGTTGAAGTCGCTGGTCATCCGCAACGCAACGCCAAAGAGCCGTTCCGAACAGGAGATCGCCGGCTACCGCGATGCCCTGGCGCTGATCCACGAGTCTGCCGCGCACATGCCCTTCAGCGAGGGTGTTGTGCTGCAACTCCACACCCTGCTGTACCGTTACATGCCACAGGCGGGCGGGCGCTGGAAGGCTACCAATAACGACATCATCGAGCGTCACCCGGACGGCACGTCACGTCTACGCTTCCAGCCGGTCGCTGCGCACCTCACACCCATGGCTATGACCGGTCTGGCCGGGCGCTACGCCACCGCGCTGGATCAACACCTGGCCGACCCCCTCGTACTGGTGCCGCTGGCGATGCTCGATTTTCTGTGCATTCACCCCTTCCCGGACGGCAACGGTCGCATGTCCCGCTTGCTGACCCTGCTGCTGCTCTACCACTTCGACTATGCCGTGGGGCGCTACATCAGTTTGGAACGCATCTTCGAGGAAACCAAGGAAGGCTATTACGAGACGCTGGAAGCCAGCTCGCAGGGCTGGCACCAGGGGCAGCACGACGCAAAGCCTTGGCTCGACTACTTCTGGGGTGCCTTGCTGCGGGCATACCGCGAGTTCGAGGAGCGTGTCGGCACCATCGAACGTAGCCGTGGCAGTAAAGGCGACCGGGTGCGAGCGGAAGTGCTGGGGCGCTGCCTGCCGTTTTCGATTTCCGAAATCGAAGAGGCCTGCCCGGGCGTGAGCCGGGACATGGTACGGCTGGTGCTGCGGGCGATGAAGTCAGAGGGATTGATCGAATCGACTGGCAAGGGAAGAGGGGCAAAGTGGAAGCGCGTCACAGCAGGCTCCTCGGATAGAGCAGCGGTTCTGGCGATTGACCGCAAGATGGATCAGTGAGGACTCTACATGGATAACGTTTTCCAGTTCCGCGACCAGCTCATCGAGCGATACGGCAGCTTTTCCCGCAGTTTCGTTCGCATCGCCGCACCTGATATCCAAGCCGAGGTCGAGCATCAATATGCGCAAGGCCGCTATTGGCCTGAACCGCTGGTGCAGATCAACCCGAATTATCAACGTCAAGGCACAGTGCAGGATCTGGTGGCGGAGGGGGTCCTGCATCCTGCCTGCGCAGACATCTTTCAGGTTGGGAAGACGGAAGGCAAGCCAAGTCCCCTGCATCTTTACAAGCACCAAATGGAAGCCCTGGCCAAAGGCCAGGAACGCCAGAGCTATGTGGTCACAACCGGAACGGGGTCGGGCAAGTCCCTGTCCTTTTTCATCCCGGTCATCGACCGCCTTCTCAAGGCCAAGGACTCCGATGGCAAAGCACGTACCAGAGCCATTGTGATTTATCCGATGAACGCTCTGGCCAACAGCCAGCTGGAAGAGCTCGACAAGTTTCTGCATGGCTATGCGCCAGAGCACCGCCCCTTCACCGTCAAGCGCTATACCGGCCAGGAAAGCCAGACGGAACGCCGCGCCATCGCGGATGAACCGCCCGATATCCTGCTCACCAACTTCATGATGCTGGAGTACATCCTCACGCGCTTCGACGAAGTGGATCGGCGCGTGGTGGAACACTGCGAGGGACTTGAGTTCCTGGTGTTGGATGAGTTGCATACCTATCGTGGCCGTCAAGGGGCGGACGTTGCCTTGCTGGTGCGTCGCCTGCGGGAGCGCTTGAAAGCCGAGCAACTGGTCTGTATCGGCACGTCTGCCACCATGTCCAGCGCAGGCAGCCAAGCTGACCGCAACCGCGTGGTGGCTGCTGTGGCCAGCAAACTGTTTGGCACCCGGATCACCGAGCATGATGTCATCGGCGAGACCCTGGAGCGCGTCACCAACCCACTCAAGGATGTCAACGCCATCCGCACAGAACTGCCGGAAGCCGTTGCGCGAAAGCAGGATATCTGGGCTGATTTCGACGCTTTTCGCGATGATCCGTTGGCTATCTGGGTGGAATTGAACCTGGGTATCGAGCTACCTGCGGACGAGCCTCCAAGGCGCGCGAAACCCATGACGCTGGAAGAGGCCAGCTACCGTCTCGCCGAAGATGCGGGCTGCCAGCCTGAAGCCGCTCGCGCCGCCCTGCAGCGCTTTCTGGTGGCTGCCCATGATGTGCGCACGCCCCAGGGCAGGCCGCCTTTCGCGTTCAAGCTGCACCAGTTCATCAGTGGACCGGGCAAGGTGCTCACCACGTTGGAAGAGCGAGGCAAGCGCCATGTCACGCTCGATGCCCAGCGTTTCGCACCGGGGCGGCAGCAAGAGAATGTGCTGCTTTACCCCACGCATTTCTGCCGCGATTGCGGCCAGGAGTACCTGCCTGTCTGGCACGCACAGCAACCGGTCAGCTTCAGCCCGCGTGAAATCGACGATATCGCAGCAGAAGACGACACCGCCAGCTATGGCTTCCTGTGCCCACTGGTGCCCGGGCAGCAATACGGTGGCCTGCTTGAAAACCTGCCGGAAACCTGGATCGACCTCAGCCGAAGCGAGCCCAAAGTCAAGTCAGCCTACAAGAATGCCGTTCCCTATATGGTCACGGTCGATGCCAAAGGACAAACAGGCTCCGGGACGGAGTTCTGGTTCATTCCCGGAAAGTTCCGCTTCTGCCTGAACTGCGGCACGACACACGAAGCCCACGGCAAAGATGCCAACCGCCTCTCCAGTTTGTCCGGGGAAGGCCGTTCTTCGGCCACTACCATGATTGCCCTGGCGGCCTTACAGCAACTGTTTGCACTTCCCGATCCGGCTCCAGGCCAACCTGATCCGCGTAAATTGCTTGGGTTTACCGACAACCGCCAGGATGCAGCGCTGCAGGCGGGTCACTTCAATGATTTCATTTTCCTGTTGACGCTGCGTGCCGGCTTGATCGGCGCACTACAGGCAAGTGGCGGCCAGCTTGATGAAGAAAACCTGGCCGAAAGCGTATTCAAGGCCCTCGGCTTTCAAGGGGTCGATGAAGCCACCTTGGTGGAATATCTGCGCACTCCCAAGCTCATGGGGCTGGCACGGCAGGAAGCGCAACGCACCTTGCGATTCATTATTGCCTACCGGCTGCTGCGCGATCTACGGCGTGGCTGGCGCTTCAATAATCCGAATCTGGATCAGCTTGGCCTGTTGCAGATTCGGTACCGAGACCTGGCCGCCTTTAGCGCTGACACCAGCATCTTTGCCGCAAACAGCACCTTGAACAAACTGACGGCGGTGCAGCGAGCAATTCTGTACGAATTACTGTTCGACACGCTGCGTCGCCATCTGTGCCTGGAAAGCCGTTACCTCGACCCGGTCGAGCAGGACAAGGCACGTACCAGCGCCCACACCTATCTGAATGAACGCTGGGCTTTTGCCCCCGACGAGAAACTCGATACCGGCCGTTATCTCATCCTCGGCAAGCGCCCGGAATACAAGGGCAAACCGCGCACCGAGCTGGTGACCGGTGGCCCACGCTCCCGACTGCTGCGGCAAATAAAGGCTGCCGATTTCTGGCGTGCCAGCGCCTGTGCCGGCGAAGTCGCGCAGTGGAAAGACGCCGAATGGACTGAGCTGATCGAAGACATGCTCAAGGCAGCCAGCAACTATGGTTATGTGCAAAAACATGCCATTGATTCGCAGCTTGCTGGCTGGCGTCTGAACGCAGCCGCCATGGACTGGTGCCTGATTGCCGATGACGCACCGGCAGAAAGCAATCGCATCAACCAGTACTTCCGTGCGCTGTATCTCAGCATTGCCGACCTGCTGCGTCAGCCCTCACATCCGCTGTTCGATTTCGAGGCCCAGGAACATACGGCCCAGGTGGATGCACCGCGCCGGCAACTGCTGGAGCAGCGTTTCCGTTACACCGAAAAGGACAGGCAAGACTGGGCGCAGAACCCGGCCCACGAAGCACCGCTGGAGCGTCTGCCTGTGATGTTCTGCTCTCCCACCATGGAGCTGGGCGTGGATATCTCCGCACTCAACACCGTGTACCTGCGCAATGTGCCGCCAACCCCGGCCAACTACGCCCAGCGCAGCGGCCGTGCGGGGCGTTCGGGCCAGCAGGCACTGGTCATCACCTACTGCGCGGCACTCAGCCCGCATGACCAGTGGTTCTTCCACAATGCCAGCGAGATGGTGCATGGCGTGGTACGTGCACCTACACTCGATCTGGCCAACCGTGACTTGATTGACAGCCATCTGCAAGCGGTCTGGCTGGCCAGCACCCAGGTGCCGCTGGACGACAGTATTGCTCCCATGCTGGATCTTGATCGGCCCGGCAAACCACTGAAACAGCCCTTGCAGGAAGCGCTACAGGCGCAGACCGTCCAGCAGCGTGCCCTGGCCAGTGCCTGCCGGGTCATTGATCAGCTCAAGGAAGAGCTGGTAAGCAGCGCCTGGTTCACGCCTGACTACGTACACCAGGTCATCGCCAATGCACCCAAGGCGTTCTCCGAAGCGCTGGAACGCTGGCGCGTGTTGTTCGATGCGACGCGTCAGCAGATGGACATGGCGGATCGCATCGTCAAGAGCCATACCGCTTCGCACACCGAGCGCCAGAATGCCCAGCGCCGTTACGGCGATGCCGCGCGCCAGTACGCCGTGTTGCTCAAATCCGGTAATGGCCAGAACAACGACTTCTACACCTATCGCTACCTGGCCAGCCAGGGCTTCCTGCCAGGCTACAACTTTCCGCGCCTGCCGCTGATGGCCTGGATTCCCGCCCGTGGCGGTCAGACCGTCAATGGCAAGGATGACGAAGGCAGCATGGTCAGCCGTCCGCGTTTCCTGGCCTTGTCAGAATTTGGTCCTCGCAGCCTCATCTATCACCAGGGCCGCATGTACCGCGTGGTGCGTGCCAAACTCAACGTCGGCAATACAGACCATATTTCCGGCAGCGGCCAGTTGGCCACCATTGCCTCTCTGGTGTGCAGTCAGTGCGGCTACGGACATCTCGGCGAGCCGGGTGGCGAACAGCCGCTGGTCAATCGCTGCGAGAACTGTGATGCCCTGCTCACCGAGCAAGATTGGGTGCGCAAACTCTATCGCATCGAAACCGTGGAGACGGTAGCTACCGAGCGCATCTCCATCAACGACGAGGAACGCCAGCGTCAGGGCTTCGAGCTGCAGACCACCTACCGTTTCCTGCCCGGGCCCGATGGCCAGATTCAGAAGCAGAAAGCCGAAGTCCGGCTGGGCGAAGAATTGTTGGGCGAACTCACTTATGCGCCTGCTGCGCAAATCTGGCGTATCAACCGCGGCTGGCGCAGGCGCAAGGACAAGGAGCAACTGGGCTTCTACATCAATCCCATTACCGGCACCTGGAGCAAGCAGGACACGCCGGATGCGGAAGACGACAACGGCAACGATGATGCCTTGCTGGAAAAGGTGACGCCCCAGCGCATCGTTCCTTTTGTGGAAGATCATCGCAACCTGCTGATATTCACACCTCTACATGCCCTGTCGCTGGAGGCCATGGCTACCCTGCAGGCTGCTCTCAAGCGTGGCATCGAAATGACCTTCCAGATCGAGGAATCCGAACTGGTGGTCGAACCCCTGCCGAAGTCCGACGAACGTCGCGCCTTGCTGTTCTACGAAGCGGCCGAAGGCGGTGCGGGTGTGCTCACTCGCCTGGCAAGCAATCGCGACGACCTTGCACTCGTCGCCAGCAATGCCCTGCAACTGATTCACTACCGCGCACCGCAGAGCGGCGTTTGGACGCTGGACGATCTGCCGTCACTGGAGCAGACCGATGAACTGGGCAATCATCAATGCGAGGCCGGCTGTTACCAATGCCTGCTCTCCTACTTCAATCAGCCGGATCACGAGCACATCAACCGCCGTAACGCGGATGCGCTCAAGCTGCTGGTCGCGCTGGCCAATGCCCAGGTGCAGCCCGTAACGAACAGCCCGGCCGCCATTGCCTCAGCGACTTCAGAAGACGAGCTGCTCGACGTCTGGCTGTCCGCACTCCGCCAGGCCGGGGCTAGACAACCTGATGCGGTCAATGTACCCGTCAACAATGGCGCGGCCATCGCCGCAGCCCAGTACAAGGCATCTCGTGCTTTGGTATTTCTTTCCGTAGTGGATGGGCAGACCGCCAGCGTATTGCAGGACAAAGGCTGGCAGGTGCTCGATTTTGCGGACGTTTCACAGTGGCCACAAAAGTTTGCCGCGCACGTCGATGTGTTTGGCTCCAAGGAATAAAAGGCCCATGACAACCCTAGAACACGACTTTTTACCCGGCAACCTGGTGCGCGCCCGAGGCCGCGAATGGGTGGTGCAGAGCGACTCCCGCCGCGACTGGTTGCGCCTGCGTCCATTGAACGGCGCCGATGACGAAAGCATAGCCCTGATCCCCGAGTTGGAACTGCATCCCGTCGAACCTGCCACCTTCGACTGGCCCGATCCTGCACGCGCCGGCAACCATGCCGCCGCGCTGTTGCTACGCGATGCCTTGCGCCTGACCCTGCGCGCAGGCGCCGGCCCGTTCCGCTCCTTTGGCAATATCGCGGTGGAGCCTCGCGGCTACCAACTTGTGCCGTTGCTGATGGCACTGCGCCTGTCCACTGTGCGCCTGCTGATTGCGGATGACGTCGGCATCGGCAAGACCATCGAAGCCGGCCTGATCGCACGAGAGCTCATGGACCGTGGCGAAATCGCCCGCCTGGCCATTCTCTGCCCGCCACACCTTGTCGAGCAGTGGCAAAGTGAGTTGGAAACCCGCTTCAACCTTCAGGCCGTGGCGTTGACTTCGTCTTCGGCCTCCCGCATCGAACGTGATCTTCCGCATGGAGTGCGCTTGTTCGACCATCATCCCCTGGTGGTCGTCAGCCTGGACTACATCAAGAGCGAACGCCACCGCGAACAGTTTCTTGCCGCTGCCCCTGAATGCATCATCGTTGACGAAGCCCACACGTGCGCCAGCAGTGGCGCCGGCAAGCAATTGCGCTTCGAGTTGCTGCAGCGCCTTGCCCGTGACGAGCAGAGACACCTGATCTTGCTGACCGCCACCCCGCACTCCGGTGACGAAACCGCCTTCTACAACCTGCTGTCGCTGCTCGATCCCCGCTTTGCAGCGCTGCAAGGGCGCATGACGGCCTCCGATCCGCTGCGTCAGGAACTCGCCCGCCATTTTGTGCAACGCCGCCGCAAGGACATCGCCGAGTGGCAGGCCGAAACCCAAGATGGGCGGGGGTTCCCCCGCCGCATGAAAACCGAGCTCACCTACCAGCTCAGCGGCGAATGGGGTGCGTTTTTTGATGCCGTGCAGGACTACTGCCGGGAAATGGCGGAAGCCATTGAACAGCAGGACACGCAGCAAAGTGGCGCCCGCCTCATTTGGTACGCCACCCTGGCCTTGCTGCGCTGCGTGGCCTCTTCGCCTGCGGCGGCCGTCAAGGCCCTGACCACGCGGCTGGAAGGCACCATGGCGGATGACGACTTGCTCAGTGACGAGCGCCTGCACGATGGCGAAGCCGACGACCTAATGGGCAGTGACCTGGAGCCGCCCGCCCAATTGCAGGACGCCAGCCGCCTGCACGACCTCATTGCCGAAGCACAGCGCCTGTCCGGCAAGAAGGGCGATCCCAAGCTGGCCGCGCTCATCCGGCACATCGGTTCCTTGCTTGAAGATGGCTATCACCCCGCGGTGTTCTGCCGCTATGTCGCCACCGCCCATTACGTGGCCGAGCACCTCAAGGCCGCCTTTCCCAAGGCCACCGTCGATGCCGTCACCGGCGAGCTCACTCCGGAAGAGCGCCGTGAGCGTGTGGAAGACATGGAAGAGGCCGAGCAACGCATCCTTGTCGCCACCGACTGCCTTTCCGAAGGCATCAACCTGCAGCATCTGTTCACCGCCGTCGTCCATTACGACCTGGCCTGGAACCCCACACGCCACGAACAACGCGAAGGCCGCGTCGATCGTTTCGGCCAGCAGGCCGACGAAGTCCGTTGCACCATGCTTTACGGGCAGGACAACCCGGTCGATGGTTTCGTGCTCAACGTCATCCTGTGCAAGGGCGAAACCATCCAGAAGGAACTGGGCGTGCTGGTGCCCCTGCCCGAGGACGAAGCCCGCATCAGCCAGGCCCTGGTCAAGGCGGCCCTCATGCGGCGCAGCGACAGCAGCATGGCCTCGCCGCAAGCCAGTTTCGATTTCGGTGAATCCGAACAACTGCTGGCGCCGTTGCAGGCCCAATGGCAGGACGCCCTGGAAAAAGCCAAGGCCAACCGCACCGTCTTTGCCCAACGCCGCATCAAGCCCGACGAGGTGCTGCCGGAATGGCACAAACAGCAACAAGCCCTGGGTACCCAGGCCGATGTGCAGCGTTTCCTGCAAAGCGCCTGCGTTCGCCTCGGCTCCCCCCTGGAAATGGACCGCAAGCAGGCCCGCTTCCTGCCGCAGCACCTGCCCGAAGCACTGCGCCAGCGTCTAGCCGACGAAGGCATCAACAAACCGCAAAGCATCGACTTAGCCGAACTGCACCGCAGCCACCCACTGGTAGGCCTGCTGGCGCAGCACCTGCTGGAAGATGCACTCAGCAGCGAACGTCCGCTGGCTGCCCGTTGTGCCGCCACGCTGACCGACGACGTCGATGTCGCCACCACGATCTATCTGCTGCGCTTGCGCCATCAGCTCAGCTACGTGCGCCGTCGCGAGCCTTTCCAGATGATGGCCGAGGAGACCGTGGCCCTGGCCGTGCGTGGCCGTGCCAATCCGCAATGGCTGGCCGATGACAGCGTGAACCGCCTGCTCGAATGCACGCCCAGTGGCAACCTGCCCGCAGAAGCCGTGCAACGCGAGGTGTGCGCCGCGCTCGATTTCCTCGCCGCACATCCCCAGCCACTGCAAGCCCTGGCAGAGCAACGCGCCCAAGCCCTGTTGGCCGACCACGAGCGCGTACGCGCCGCCGCCCGCGACGTGGGCCACCACAGCGTCAGCCCCTGCCTGCCAGTGGATGTGATGGGTGTGTACGTGCTGCTGCCCGACTCGCTATAAGCCTCGGCCTAAAGAAGAACAACCATGAAACGCATCCGCAAGACCCAGGCCACGCTGGATTTGCCCACTCTCAAGCTCGAAGGTGGCCTGTTCCTGCCCGACCAACTGGAAAAAGCCGCCCAGGGCCGCGCCAGCGCCCAGAGCGAGGCCGATTACGGCACCCCCAAGGGCGTCAAGCTCAAGGACGAATACAGCCGCGCCTTCCAGATCGCCTGCGCCCAGTGGCAGCACTTCGCCGCGCAGATGGAGCGCGCCGACGTCGATGCCGCCCAGCTCACCACCGCTTTCGTGCACGAACTGCTGCGCGATGCCTTCGGCTACGCCACCCTGCAAGCCACTTCGGCACAGTCGGTGGGGGAACTGCGCTACCCCGTCAGCCTGACGAACGGCAGCCTGCCCGTACTCGTTGCCCCGTATTCCCTGGGGCTGGACGAGGCCGACGCGCACTTTGCCGTGCAGGGCGGCGGCAGTCGCAGGAAGGCCCCCTTCCAGGCCATGCAGGAGCTGCTCAACGCCAGTACCGACCACCTCTGGGGCATCGTCAGCAACGGCAGGCAACTGCGCCTGTTGCGCGACGCCGCCAGCCTCACCCGCCCCAGCTTTCTCGAAGTCGATCTGGCCGACCTGCTGGGCGGCCAGCGCTACGCCGAATTCGCCAACGTCTGGCGCCTGCTGCATGCCAGTCGTGCGCCCGGTCACCGTGTACAAGGAGCTGAAACCTGCATATGGGAACAATGGCGCACCGAAGGCCAGCAAGAAGGCACCCGCGTACGCGATGGCCTGCGCGATGGCGTCGAGCAGGCGCTGCTGACCTTCGGTCAGGGCTTCCTGCAACACCCCGACAACCACGCCCTGCGCACCGCCCTGCATGACGGCACGCTCAGCAAGGACGCCTTTTTCCAACAACTGCTGCGCCTGGTCTACCGGCTCATCTTCGTCTTCACCGTGGAAGAGCGCGGCGTGCTGCACCCACGGAGCGATAGCGCCGATGCACAAGCCGCTCGCCGAGCCTATGCCGAAGGCTATGCCCTGATCCGCCTGCGCGAGCTGTGCCTCAAACGCCGCGCCCGCACCCGGCACGACGACCAGTGGCAGGCCATCCGCATCGTCTTCCGTGGCCTGGCACAAGGCGAGCCGCGTCTGGCCTTGCCCGCCCTGGGCGGCCTGTTCGCTCCCGCGCAATGCCCAGATCTGGATGCCGCCAGCCTAGACAACGCCCACCTGCTGGCCGCCCTGCAACATCTGCGCTGGGCCAAGCCGACCGGCGCGCAAAGCCTGGTGCCGGTGGACTACCGCAACATGGGCCCGGAAGAGCTGGGCAGTGTCTACGAAAGCCTGCTGGAACTGGTGCCCGCCATCGACCTGCCCGCCCGCACCTTCGGCTTCGTCGGCCGCACCGAGGAAGGCAGCACCGCCGGCAACGCCCGCAAGCTCACCGGCAGCTACTACACCCCTGACAGCCTGGTGCAGGAGCTGATCAGGAGCGCGCTCGACCCCGTCATCGAACAACGTCTGGCAGCCAACCCGACCAACCCCACCGAGGCACTGCTGGCCATCCGCGTCATCGACCCGGCCTGCGGCAGCGGCCACTTCCTGCTCGCCGCCGCCCGCCGTCTGGCGGAAAAGCTGGCCCAGTTGCGCAGCCTCGAAGGCGGGCAGGAAGGCGCCATCCAGCCGCAGGACTACCGCCACGCCCTGCGCGAGGTGGTAGCCCGCTGCATCTTCGGGGTGGACCGCAACCCCATGGCCATCGAACTGGCGCGCATGGCTCTGTGGCTGGAAGGCTACGAGGAAGGCCGCCCGCTGGGCTTTCTCGACCACCACCTGCAAGTGGGCGACGCCCTGCTGGGCCTGACCGACCTGACCGTGCTGGAACAAGGCATCGCCAAGGATGCCTTCAAGCCCTTGAGCGGCGACGACAAGGAGGTTTGCAAGCAATTGGCCAAAGCCAACGCCGCCGGCCTCAAGCAGATCTCCAAAGACCTGCAAGGCAAGCAGATGCTGCTGGGCGTAGACAACCGCAGCGGCCTTGAAGCTTTGCGTGCCATCGAAACCCTGCCCGCCGACACACCCGAACAGGTGGCCGACAAGGAACAAGCCTGGCGCCGCTTTCTGCAGGACTCCGCCCACAGCCCGCTGGCCCACGCCGCCGATGCGCTGGTGGGCGCCTACCTGCTGCCCAAGACGGAAGACACGGCAGAAACCGTGCCCACCAGCATCACCCTGCATGCGCTGCTCACCGCGCCGGAACGCGCCCAGACCGAGCATGCCACTCCTATCGCCGCCGCACGCGCCGCCTGCGAACAGGCCCGCGTATTCCACTGGCCGCTGGCCTTTCCGCAGGTGTTCGCGCAAGGCGGCTTCGACTGCGTGCTGGGCAATCCGCCGTGGGAACGCATCAAGCTGCAAGAGGAAGAATTCTTCGCCACCCGCCACCGCGACGTGGCGCAAGCCCGCAACAAGGCCGAACGCGCCCAGCGCATCCAGTGGCTCAGCGAAGGCATGCTGGCGCGCCACCTGTACCCCGACCTGGCCCACGAAGCGCACGAGGACGAAGCCGAAAAACGCCTCTACCGCGAATTCGTTACCGCCCGCCGCACGGCGGAAGCGGCCAGCGTGTTCGCCCATGTGAAAGGCAACGACGGCGGCCGCTATCCACTGACCGGCGTGGGCGACGTGAACACCTACGCGCTGTTTGCCGAAACCATCCTGCAAATCCATGCCGACAGTGGCCGCGCCGGTTTCATCGTGCCCACCGGCATTGCTACCGACGACAGCACCAAGGCGTACTTCGGCCACATCACCCAGAACCGGCGGCTGGTCAGCCTGTACGACATCGAGAATCGCGACAAGCTATTCCCCGCCGTCGATAGCCGCATGAAGTTCTGCCTACTCACCTTGGGTGCGGCGGAACAGGCCGAGTTCGTCTGCTTCGCCACCCAGGTCAGCCAACTGACCGACCCGCGCCGCCGCTTTACCCTCACGCCCGACGAATTCCGCCTCATCAATCCCAATACGCTTACCTGCCCGGTGTTCCGCAGCGAGCGCGATGCGGAGCTGACCAAGAAGCTCTACCGCGCCGCGCCGGTGCTGATGCGTGATGCCGCTACCGCAGGCGAGGGCAAACAAGCCAAAGTGGTGGAGCCTGAGCAAAACCCGTGGGGCATTTCGTTCATGGCGATGCTGCACATGTCCAATGACAGCCACCTGTTCAAGGACGAGCCAGCCGCCGACCATCTGCCGCTGTACGAAGCCAAACTCATCCACCAGTTCGACCACCGCTGGGCCACCTACACGGCGGACGGCAACAGTCGCGATGTCACGCTGCCTGAAAAGGCCGACCCGCATTTCACCGTCACCCCGCGCTATTGGGTAGAGGCCCGCGAAGTCTGGCTACGCGTCGCCCGTCTGCCCGATGGCTTGCTGAAGGCTCTCAAGGACGGCAACGCCCAGGCCGCCGCGCTGTGCGTCACCCAGTTGTTGTTCGGTCGCTACCTGGCCGAACAGCGCCGCGCCCATCCCGGCATGGGCATCTATCCCGCGTGGAAAGCCTTTGTCGCACGGCATCCCTATGCCTGCGCCATCGTCCCCACATCACTGGGGTTCGTCGGGGATAACCCCCCATGCCTGCAACCGCTGAACGATGACTACCTGCCCGCCGAAGGCGAAGCCAGGGTGCAGCCCTACACGCCCGGCGCCAGCAGCGCCACCGCCTGGTACGCCACCGACCCCGACGCCGAGCGCGCCGTACTGGCGCTCGCTGCCGACTATGGCCATCTGCCGGCGTCGGAAGCGCCTATGGCGGACGAGTCCGACGTGCTCGCCCTCGCCGAACGCTGGCTGCAGGCCGCCTGCCCGCAGTGGTTGATGGGCTGGCGGGACATTTGCCGCGCGACCGATGAACGGACGGTGATTGCGTCGGTGGTGCCGTTGGCTGGCGTTGGCAATCAAATGCCATTGATGCTGTTCCCCGAAGGGGGAAACCGTGCACGATTCGCTGCGCTGCTCGCCAACCTGTCTGCGCTGGCCTTTGACTTTGTGGCACGCCACAAGACAGGCGGCACGCACATGAATTACTTCATCTACAAACAGCTTCCTGTATTGCCCCCAGACCGCTACACCGAAGCTGACCTCGACTTCATCGTCCCGCGTGTACTGGAGCTGACCTACACCGCCTGGGATTTGCAGCCCTGGGCCGAGGAATTGGTGAGCGTGTGGAAAACGGAAACCGGCGACTGGAAGCCCGGCCCCCCCGAGGCCATCCGCCGCTCGCCGCTCACCCCTTTCCCTTATGACCCCGACCGCCGCGCCATCCTGCGCGCCGAACTCGACGCCTACTACGCGAGACTCTACGGCCTCACCGAGGAAGAACTACGCTACATCCTCGACCCCGCCGACGTCATGGGCGACGACTACCCCAGCGAAACCTTCCGCGTGCTCAAGGAAAAAGAAGTTCGCGAATATGGCGAATACCGCACGCGACGGCTGGTGCTGGAGGCTTGGGAGCGCTTGGAACAAGCACTCCCGGCCATCATTCCGCAAGCCCAACCCGCTCGCCCGAGCACGCCATTCCGCACCTATGCAGCGGGCTGCACACCGGCCACAGAAGCCGAGGACTGGCTCGCGGGGTTGGTCTGCGACATTCTCCTTCAGGCAGGTACTTGCGATGATGTTCGCCTGCGCCAGATTCTGCTGACAGACCTGCCGGAGCATATTCCGCACAGGGAGCTTCTGAGCGAGTGGCTGCAGCCGGTCAAGAACGAGCGGTGGTCACATATCAGTGCCTGGCTGCGCAGCCTGTTGGGGGTGCCGACCACAGAACCTCTGTCTATCCGTGATGCGAAAGGTCTGGCACAGGTGCTGGGCGACATCCGTACAGCATCGCTTGCCAGCGCCTTGATTGAGGCAAGGAAACAACAGGAGTTGGCTTTGGAGCAGGCATTGGCCGCACCAGAAACGCCCATGCAAACGGAAGGTCTGCAAAAAAGGGGATAAGGGATGAGTGCTGTCGGTATGCCAGAACCATTTTCTACAAAGCCTCGCCTATGGGTAGAGACGTTGTGGCTGCTGGAGTCACTGACAGCGGATGAGTCCTTGCGTGAAATATCGCTGCGTCGCGGCCTCAACCTGATCGTATCGCCACCAGGAAAAGGCAGCTCTGGGCATGGCGTGGGAAAAACCGCTTTTTGCCAATTGCTGCGGTTCGCACTGGATGACCCCCTCTGGTCCGAGGGGTCAGCCTTGCGCGATGAACTGCTGCAAAGCGAGGATTTGAAGGAAGGGGCTGTTGCCGCCCGTGTGCATATTGGCGGGGAAGTATGGACAGTCTTGAAGCCGTGGCGACACCAGAAGATGTACCGCGCTTCCCGTCACGCGGATTGGCGGCAGCTGGCCGCAGGTAACGCTGAGAACGAATACCACGCTTACCAGAATGCACTGCGACAGCATTTTGTCGAAACCTTGCCGGTTCAGGAGTTGCCTGGCTCCGGGCAGCCTATTGAATGGCACCACATTCTGGCCTGGTGCTCCCGTGACCAGAACGCCCGATACCAGCATTACTTCCAATGGCGTGCGGAAGGTGTCCGGTTCAGTTTGCCGGCGAAGTCGCCATTGGCTCTCATACAGATCGTATTAGGTATGCTGCACGACGCCACGACGCTGCGTGATCTGGATAGCGCAGCAAAAGCGGTAGAAACCCATAAGGCGAGACTGGATCAGCTGCGAGAGGAACCTGCGCGTTTGCTGAACCATGTGCGCCGGCAATTGGCCAACCGCCTTGAAGTGCCAATCAATACACCCTTCCGTCAAGAAGGATTGATCGCGCATCCCAACCTGGTTGGTATCGCCAGACAACGGCACGAAGCCTATCAGAAGGAATTGCTAACAATCGAGGAAGAGCGAAAAGCGCTAGCACACAAGCGCATGCACTTGCTGGAAAAGCTTGCGCCGCTGAAATCCAAGCTGGGTGTCATTGTCAATGAAATCGCTCAGATGGAAGCGTTGATTGCTGGCGATATCGAGCGGTTAGAGGCGTTGCAGAACGAAGCAGCATCACTGCAAAAGAATCTCTCCAAGCATTGCGATGCAGGAAATCGCCTGCTCGGGGAGTGTCACTATGTTACTCAGCGCATCGAACTGGTTCAGATTGACCGAAAGCAACGCACCCTGCTTCATCAGCAAACCAAAGAGTCCCTTGAGCGCAGTTTGATTCCGCTGCGCCGCCGCAGGGATGAGCTGAGCAATGAGATCGCTCCACTGGATAAAGCACTTGCCGCTATTGATGGAAGAAGTGCTGATATGGACCAGAGGTACGCCCAAGCAATGGTGGCTGATCAGCTGCTCACGGAGGCTATCGAGAGCTACGAATATTATGAAAGCCTCGCCTCTGGAAAGTCACAATCAACCGAAATGGATGCGTTACAACGCAAGCTGGATGAACATCGGCGTCGTTGCAATCAGTTGAAGCTACAGCTCGAACAACAGCGCCAGATGGTAGCGGGGCGCCGCCAGGCAATCAGCGACGCCATGATGGCTGTTGCCAGATCACTGCCTTCCTTCACGTGGGGCGTTTTCAACGATCAAGAAGAACACCGCAATCACCCCTTCCGAATGGGGCCGAGACACTCGACCACCTACAAAGTTCTGGAGATTCTCGCAGGTGATGTGGCCTGCTTGCTCGATAGCACTCAGGAGCAAAGCTTCCATCCCGGGTTTCTATTGCACGATTCTCCCCGCGAAGCGGAGATGAGCGAAGACATACTCTGGGCATTGCTCGAACATGTCGCAAAAAAAGGTGGAGACTCGTTGCAATACATCGTCACCACTTCAACTGAACCACCTGAATCACTCCAGATTTATGAGCGGCACAGGCTCTCAACAGAGGGCGTGGACGGACTTCTTTTCCGTAAGCGCTTGGGTGCAGAACAGGCAACGATGGCATGAACCCCCTGCAACGCACCCTCATCGAAAAAGCCGGCCACGACAATGGCTTCGAGCACGTGCTATCTCCGGCAGGCGATGCGGTGACACTGGCTTCGGCCCGTCATCGCAGTCAGGCAGTGGTGACAGCATTGGCCGAAGGCTTTGAAGTGCGCTTTCAGCCAGCCACGCCCGCGCTGTTGCCGGAGTTGCTGCGCAGCTTTCAGCCCTGGGCCGGTGCTGCTGGCGTGTTCTGTGTGCCCACCCTGGCTGATCTGGCCGCCCTGTTGCGCCGTGCAGCCAGTCTGTCGCAGGCCTTGCCGAACCAGGCGGTAAGCGACTACCACGCTGCCGTGGCGCAAGCGGTGGAAGCGATGCCTGCCGAAGCCCGGGGCACGGAAGTCGAACGCCTGGTGCGTCAGCGTGTGGGACAGGCGCGTTACCGCGATGCCTTGCTCACCTATTGGGGTGGCGCCTGTGCGGTAACCGGCATCAATGTGCCCGAGGTGCTGCGTGCCAGCCATGCCAAACCCTGGGCCGAGTGCGCCGGTGATGCCGAGCGGCTGGATGCCTTCAATGGCTTTCTGCTGGTGGCCAATCTGGATGCATTGTTTGATCGCTTTCTGATCAGCTTCGACGATACCGGGTACTTGCTGACCAGCTCCCGCCTGACCGCAGGCGATCTGCAGGGGCTTGGCATTCAGCCGGGCATGAGGCTGCGCTGGCTGGCCCGCGAGCACTTGCATTATCTGCAATGGCACCGCGAGCGCTTCCTGCTCACATCCTGATCGAGGAAATAGCATGGCCAAGGCCGAAGCAAGCGTTGAAGAACTGGTATCCATGATTGAGCGTGGCGAGTTGCGCTTGCCGGAAATGCAGCGCCAGTATGTGTGGCGTTCCACGCGAGTGCGCGATCTGCTGGACTCGCTGTATCGCGGCTATCCTTCGGGCGCAATCCTGCTTTGGGAAACGGATGAAGCTGTACCGCTGCAGGATTTCGCGGTCAGCCAGAGCACGAATCCCTACCAGAGCACCCGGCTCCTGCTGGATGGTCAGCAGCGTCTGACTTCGCTCTCTGCCGTCATTCGCGGCGAGCCGGTGTCGGTGCGCGGTCGCCGTCGGCCCATCGATTTGCTCTTCAATCTGGAGCATCCCGACCAACTGGCCGTCGTGACCGAAGTGGATGAGAACGGCGATGACGCTGAGGTCGATGAGGAAGGCGAGTTGGGCGGCGACGAGGCCGACGCCAGCGAAGACGAACTGCTGACGCGCTTCAACAAAATGACCTTCGTGGTGGCGACCCGGAAGCTGTAGCAGTTTCAGCAGTGGGTGTTGTTATCTGTTGTGTT
>NZ_SLXG01000034.1 GCF_004345725.1 Crenobacter luteus
GACCATCCACGGCGAGCTGACCGGCCAGCTCGGCGCCGCCGAGCACGACAGCTCGACATCAAGGCTGATCGCGCTGTACCAGAAGGTCAACGGCGTCGCCGACGCGCCGCACCCAGCCAAACCGGCCGTACGCACCTCGCGCCAACCGGCTTGATGCACCGCAACAGCGGCCGACGCATAACGCGGCGGCCGCTGTCATCAATTCTTCATCTTTTTTTGCTGCAGCTGCGCTTGCCGCTGCCGGCGCAGACGGCCTACAATACGGCCGTTTTCAGATTTCGGAGCCCCTCCTGTGGACAGTCCCAGTCGTCGGCCCTGCGTCGACCACCCACAGGCAAGGTAATCGCGAGCCCCATCTGCCCGCTGCCTTGCCTCGATAGGCAAGCAGCGCTATCCGACAGCCCGATCTGGCTGTCTTCCCCTGCTTTCCGTTAAAAATCCGTGCGCATCGCCCTGTCGGCGATGCCTGTCGCTGCGCCTGGCGTGGCGACGGCGCACGGCGTGCATGGCCTCGTTGCCCGCAACGCCCGCCCCGGCACGCGCGCGTCCCGCTTGCTGCGAGGCATTTCGTCAACGAACCGGAGACCGTCATGGAACCTGGCCCTGATCGACCTTGCGTCACGAACGCCCCGTATTTTCCCTACCCGCTGCCGGCCCTGGCTTGCCGGGGCGCGCCCATGCTCTGAGCGACCGGGCGTGCCCTGCCCCGGGCCGAATAAGGAGCACGCCCATGCTGAAATTCATCTTTGCTTTCCTTGCCTGCCTCGCGCGATGGCCGCTGGCGCCGCGCGCGCTGCCGCCGCGTCCTCGTCGCGTGCCGCTGCCGCGATCTGCGGTCCGCGCCTGACGCGCTGACACCCCGCCGTTCACCGCCCAGGCGGTAACAGAACACCCTATTGTCATGTGCCGACGACGGCACAGGGGCGCCCTTTGCCCATCGCCAGGCGGCGCCCGCCCAGTCAAGGAAAACACCCCATGAACCGCGAAGATCTGCTGTTTTGCGTACGCACCCTGTCGCTCTCGCGCGACGCCGCCGGATTTGCCCACCTGGTCAGGCACATCCATCCTTCCGACCTGATCGAGGCCTTCGAGGTGCTCGGCACCGAGGAAGTGCTGGCGCTGCTGATGACGCTCGACGCGCCCGAGCGCGCCGGGTTGTTCGCGCACTTTGCCGACGCGCGTCAGGACATGCTGGTGCGCGCGATGCCACGCGAAGCGGTCGTACAGTTGTTCGAACACATGCCGTCCGACGACCGCGCCGACCTGTTCAACCGGCTCGGCGAAGACGCCAAGCAGAAGCTGCTGCCGGCGCTGGCCAAGGTCGAACGCGACGATATCCTGAAGTTGGCGGCCTACCCGGAAGGAACGGTCGGTTCGGTGACGACCTCGGACTATGCCTACGTCTCGCCGCAAATGACCGTCGCCGAGGCGCTGGCGCATATCCGCGCGACCGCGCCGGACAAGGAAACGATTTACGCGGTCTACGTGCTCGACGACGGTTTCGCGCTGCGCGGTACGGTATCGCTGCGCGACTTGGTGTTGGCCGAAGAAAACGCGCTCATCGGCCAGATCATGCGCCGCGACCCGGTGTTCGCGCGCGCGCAGTGGCCCAGAACGCAGGCGGCCGAACTGATCCGCCACTACGACCTGCTCGCGTTGCCGGTCGTCAACGGCGGCGAAAAAATGGTCGGCATCGTCACGGTCGACGACGCGATGGACATCGAAAAGGAACAGGACGCCACCCAACTGGCCCGCTTCGGCGGTACCGCGTCGATCGGCGGCCCCGACCTCGACATGCTCGCCTCGCCTTTCAGGCAGATGTTCGGCGTGCGGGTGTTCTGGCTGATGATCCTGACCTTCTTCGGCATGATCACCAGCACCTTCGTCGCGGCGCAGGAGGAACTGCTGTCGCAGGCCATCGTGCTGGCAGCCTTCATCGCGCCCATCGTCGACATGGGCGGCAACACCGGCAGCCAGTCGGCCACGCTGGTGATCCGAGCGATGGCGCTGGGCGAGGTCAAGCTGAGCTGGCGCGACATCTTTCTGGTCATTCGGCGCGAGTTGCCGGTAGCGGCGGCGCTGGGGATCACGATCGCCGCGCTCGAGGCGGTGCTGGCCTACTTCAGCAAAGGCGTCGGCCTCGACGTGCTGATGGTGGTCGGGCTGTCGATGCTGGTCTGCACGGCACTGGGCGGCATCATCGGCGCCTTGCTGCCGTTCGCGGCACGACGCATCGGCACCGACCCGGCGACCCTGTCCTCGCCGCTGATCACCTCGGTCATGGACTTGATCGGCGTGTTCATCTACTTCGGCTTTGCCTACGCCTTCCTCGGCGACCTGCTCCGGCACGCCGGCTAAACGGGAACGCGCCGGGCCACGCCGTCACGATGCCGTTACCGTGCATCGTCAGGCTCGGCGCTTTGGGAGGAATGAATTCATGTACATCGTCCAACACTTCGACCTTGGCGCCTCGCTCAATACGCTGGCCGGCCTTGCAAGCGCCTTCACGCTCGGCGCCGTCATCGGCCTGGAACGGCAGTACCGACAACGGACGGCGGGCTTGCGTACCAACGCCCTCGTCGCGGTCGGCGCCGCGCTGTTCGTCGATATCGCGCTGCGCTTTCACGCCCTTTACGGTGGCTCGCCCAGCCCCCTGCACGTGATGGCCTATATCGTGTCCGGCGTCGGCTTTCTCGGCGCCGGCGTGATCATGCGCGAGGAAGGCAATATCCGCGGCATCAACACCGCCGCGACCTTGTGGGGCTCGGCCGCCGTCGGCGTGGCGGCCGGCGCCGGCCTGCTGCTCGAGGCCATACTGGGCACGCTTTTCGTGCTGGCGGCCAATACGCTGCTGCGCCCGATCGTGAACGCCATCAACCGCCAGCCGCTCGACGTCGAATCCGTCGAGGTAACCAACACCGTCTACGTGATCGCCGACCGCCGGCAGCAGCAAGAGGTACTGACGCTGCTGGAGGCGGAGTTGGAGCGCTGCCGCTACCCGATCCGCGAACTCGACATCCACGCCTTCGGCGAGACAGACGTCGAGATCGAGGCGACGCTGACCGTCACGTCGGTCGACGGTAACGAGCTGGACGCGCTGCTTGCGCGCATCGCCAAACAGGCGGCCGTGCGTCAGGCGTTCTGGAGCCCGAGCACGGCCGAGTGAGCGTCACCACGCCACACGCCCCTGCGGCGGCACGGCGCATTCGACGCGCGCGCTAGGCCGGCACGCAGGCGGCGTCGGCCGGCACCCTGAGCCGGCGCGCGGCGGCGCCGTCGGCGTGGAACAGGTGCAGCGACTCGGCCGGCAGCGAGAACGGCATGCGGCTGCCCAGCGGCACGTCGCCCTGCGCGGTCTTGACGACCAAGGGCTGCGGCGACAGCGCGGTGTCGAGGTAGAGGAAGCTGTGCTCGCCGAGGTGCTCGATATGGACGACGCGACCGACGAGCTCGCCCTGCCCCGCGACGACATGCTCGGGCCGCACGCCGAGCGTGACCGCCCCACCGGCCGCCAGCCCGGCCGCGTCGACCGCGGCGGACAACAGCGCGTCGCCGGCGCGCACCGTCACCCGCGCGGTCTCGGCCGACGCGACGACGCCGGGCAGGAAGTTCATGGCCGGCGAACCGATGAAGCCGGCGACGAACTGGTTGGCCGGGTGGTGGTAGAGCTCGAGCGGACTGCCGACCTGCGCGACGCTCGCCACGCCGCTTTTGCCCTCGAGCGGGCGCAGCAGCACGATCTTGTCGGCCAACGTCATCGCCTCGACCTGGTCGTGGGTCACGTAGATCATGCTCGTGTTGTTGAGCTCGCGGTGCAGCCGCGCGATCTCGACGCGGGTCTTGACCCGGAGCGAGGCGTCGAGGTTGGACAGCGGTTCGTCGAACAGGAAGACCTTGGGTTTCCTGACGATCGCGCGGCCGATCGCGACGCGCTGGCGCTGGCCGCCGGACAGCGCGCCCGGCTTGCGGTCGAGCAAGGCGGTCAGGTGCAGCGACTCGGCCGCGCGGCGCACGCGCTGTTCGATCTCGGCCGCCGGCAGCTTCAGGTGGCGCAGGCCGAAGGCCATGTTCTCGTACACCGTCATGTGCGGGTAGAGCGCGTAGCTCTGGAACACCATCGCGACGTCGCGCCTGGCCGGCGCGACGTCGTTGACGCGCCGCCCGCCGATCACGATGTCGCCGGCGCTGGCGTCGTCGAGGCCGGCGATGATGCGCAACAGCGTCGACTTGCCGCAGCCGGACGGGCCGATGAAGACGCAGAACTCGCCCTCTTCGACGGTCAGGTTCACGTCGGCGAGCACCGGGGTCGCGCCGAAGCGCTTTTGCAACTGGGTCAGCTGGATCTGGCACATGCTCATTCTCCTTGCGGACGGCCGATCCAGGCGAAGCAGGCCTGGAGCGGCGGCAGTTCGATGCGATTGTCGACGACGCGGCCGGCGAAGCCCGGAGCGGCGGCGACCTCGAGACGGCCGGCCTCGGCGACGGTGTAGTTCGCCGGGCGGTC
Organism: Crenobacter luteus; assembly: GCF_004345725.1. Lineage (GTDB taxonomy): Bacteria > Pseudomonadota > Gammaproteobacteria > Burkholderiales > Chromobacteriaceae > Crenobacter > Crenobacter luteus. Next base: position 4,505 of record NZ_SLXG01000034.1, read on the forward strand.
GGACAGGTTGAACGCGCACAAGAGCGCGCGGCCCTCGTGCTCGCGCACGAAGGCGAGCACCTGCTCGTGCGGCGCCAGAAGGCGCAGCGTGCCCAGACGCAGCGCGTCCTGTTGCTGGCGCCAGGCGATGAAGTCGCGGTAGAAGGCGAGCACGGTGTCGCCCTCTTCCTGGCGCTCGACGGCGAGGTCGAGGTGGGCCGGATCGATGGGCAGCCACGGCGCGCCGGCGCCGAAGCCGCCGTCCGGCGCCGAGGTCCACGCCATCGGCGTGCGGCAACCGTCGCGGCCCTTGTAGTCGGGCCACATCGTCTTGCCGTACGGGTCCTGCAACAGTTCGAACGGCACTTCGCTCTCGGGCAGGCCGAGCTCCTCGCCCTGGTAGAGGCAGACCGCGCCGGGCAGCGACATCAGGAAGGACAGCACGAGACGCGCGCGCGCCGACGGCGAACCGCCGAGCGAGCTCCAGCGGCTGACGACGCGCGGTACGTCGTGGTTGCCGAGCGACCAGCAGGCGTAACCGTCGCTGGCCTCTTCCAGATAATCGGCCAGCACGGCGCGGACATAGCCGGGGTCGCAGTTTTCCGTCAGCAGCGGGAACACGTAGGCCATATGCAGATGCTCGTTGCCGCGCGTGTAGGCCGCCAGCGTCGGGTACTGCAGGTCGTCGCCGATCTCGCCGATGCTGACCGAACCCGGGTAGCTGTCCATCAGCGCGCGCAGGCGGGACAGGAAGGCGAGGTTCTCCGGCTGCGTCTTGTCGTACAGGTGGCGCTGGCGCGCGTACGGGTTGTTCGCCGGCACGCCGGCGGCGTGTCCGCCGGCCGGCTGCGGCGGGTTGTCGCGCAACAGCCTGTCGTGCACGTAGAAGTTGACCGTGTCGAGCCTGAAGCCGTCGACGCCGCGATCGAGCCAGAAGCGCGCCACGTCGAGCAGCGCGTCCTGCACCGCCGGGTTGTGGAAGTTGAGGTCTGGCTGGCTGACGAGGAAGTTGTGCAGGTAGTACTGCTCGCGCCGCGTGTCCCACTGCCAGGCCGGACCGCCGAAGATGCTCAGCCAGTTGTTCGGCGGCGTGCCGTCCGGCCGCGGGTCGGCCCACACGTACCAGTCGGCGCGCGGGTTGTCGCGGCTTTGCCGGCTCTCGGCGAACCACGGGTGCTGGTCCGAGCTGTGGCTGAGCACGAGGTCGATCAGCACCTTGAGGTTCAGTTCGTGCGCGCGCGCCACCAGCGCGTCGAAGTCGGCCAGCGTGCCGAACATCGGGTCGACGTCGCGGTAGTCGGACACGTCGTAGCCGAAGTCGGCCATCGGGCTCTTGAAGAACGGCGAGATCCACACCGCCTCGGCGCCGAGGCTCGCGATATGGTCGAGCCGCGCGGTGATGCCCGGCAGGTCGCCGACGCCGTCGCCGTTGCTGTCCTGGAAGCTGCGCGGGTACACCTGGTAGATCACGGCGCCGCGCCACCAGTCGTTTTGTCGATTCAGCATGGATGGTTACCCCTTGACTGCGCCGGCGGTCAGGCCGGACACGATGTGACGTTGAAAGACGAGGACGAGCAGGATCAGCGGCACGGTGACGATCACCGACGCGGCCATGATCTGCCCCCACGGCAGCTCGTAGCTGCTGCCGCCCGACAAGAGCGCGATCGCGACCGGCACGGTGCGCTCCTCGGACGACAGCGTGAAGGTCAGCGCGAACAGGAACTCGTTCCACGCGGCGATGAAGGCCAAGAGCGCGGTCGCGGCGAGCGCCGGCCACAGCAGCGGCAGGAAGATGCGGAAGATCAGCGTCAGCACGCCGACGCCGTCCATCAGCGCCGCCTCCTCGAGCTCCTTGGGCAGCTCGCGCATGAAGGTGACCAGGATCCACACGGTGAACGGCAGCGTGAAGATCAGGTCGGCCAGCACCAGCGCGCCGAGATGGTCGTAGAGGCCCAGGAGGCTGATCAGCTCGAACAGCCCGGACAGCACCGCCACCTGCGGAAACATCGACACGGCGAGGATGGTCATCAGCAGCACGCCGCGGCCGCGGAACGACACCCGGCCCAGCGCGTAGGCGGCCAAGAGCGCGAGCCCGAGCGACAAGAGCACGACGCCGCTGGCGACCAGCACCGAGTTGAGGAGGTTGGCGCCGAAGGGCTGGTCGGCGAACACCGAACGGTAGTTGGCCAGCGACGGATGCGCCGGCAGCAGCGCGGTCGAGAACAGCGCCGCGCCCTCCTTCAGCGAGGTGGCGATCGCGTAGACGAAGGGATACAGCGCGAATACCAGCACGACGGCGACCAGCAGGTAGTAGCCGAGGGTCGGCAACAGGGGCTTCTTCATTTACTTGCCCTCCATGCGGACACGGTTGAAGGTCAGCCAGCAGCCGACGACGAGCGCGATGATCATCACCAGCAGGATGGCCGAGGCCGAGCCGTAGCCGACCTGCTGGAAGTCGATCATCTGTTCGCGCACGTAGATCGACATGCTCTTGGTCGCGCTGCTGTTCGACGTCATCACGTAGATCAGGTCGAACACGCGCAAGGCGTCGAGCGCGCGGAAGATCATCGCGACCATCACCGCCGGCAGGATCAGGGGCAGCGTGACGCGGAAGAACACGCGCCAGCGCGGTACGCCATCGACGCGCGCCGCCTCGTAGCAGTCGCCCGGCACCATCTGCAAGGCGGCCAGGATCAACAGCGCCATGAAGGGCGTGGTCTTCCACACGTCGACCAGCAGGATGGTCGGGAACGCGAGGTCGGGGTCGGCGGTGAAGGCGAGCGGATGGTCGATCAGGCCGGCCGACAGCAGCAGCGCGTTGATGACGCCGAACTGGTCGTGCAGCATCCACGTCCACATCTTGGCCGACACCACGGTCGGAATCGCCCACGGCACCAGCACCGCCGCGCGCAGCAGCGTGCGCAGCCGCGACGGGTGGTTCAACAAGAGCGCGACGCCGAGGCCGAGCACGGTCTCGAGCGACACCGACACCAGCGCGAACTGGAGCGTGTTGCCGACCGCGTTCCACCACTCGGGGTCGCGCAGCACGCCGGTTTCGCCGATGTAGTTGGCCAGGCCGACGAACTGGCGCGACGCCATGTCGGACAGCTGCGCGTCGCTCAGGCTGAACCACAGCGTGCGGGCCAGCGGCCAGCCGGCGATCGCCGCCAGCACCGCCAGCATCGGCAGCACCAGCAGCCAGGCCTGGCGGCGGCGCGTGCGCCCGATCGACGAGGACTCGCCGTCCGAGCGACCGGCCGCGCCGGGCGGCGCCCCGGCGGTCAGCGAAGAGGATTCGTTCACCATGTTCACTCCTTCGACGCACCCCGCCCTCGCGGGACGCGATGCGTCGCTTCAGGCGAGGATTATTTCCAGTTGCCGGCCGGGGCCAGGCGCTTGAGCGAAAACTCGAGGCGGGCGAGCGCCGACTTGGCGTCCGACTTGCCCGAGAGCACGTCGTGCGAGGCGTTCCAGAACTGGTTGCTGACCTGGTTGTACTTGGAGGCGGTCACGCTGGACGGGCGCGCGACGGCGCTGCTGAAGGTGGTGTAGAGCGCGGCCATGAAGGGGTTGGCCCTGACGACCTCGGCGTCCTGGTACAGCGCCGGGATGGTGGGGTTGTACGAGGACTTGATCGCGCGCATCTTCTGCACCTCGGCGCTGGTCAGGTAGGCGACCAGCTCGGCGGCGAGCTTGGGGTTCTTCGAGTAGCGCGACACGCCCAGCTGCCAGCCGCCCAGCGTCGCCGCGTTGCGGCCGGCGGCGCCGCCTTTCGGCAGCGGCATCACGCCGACCTTGCCCTTGACCTGGCTGTCGGTCTTCTGCGCCAGCGCCCACGCGTACGGCCAGTTGCGCATGAAGACCGCGTTGCCGGCCTGGAACACGCCGCGCGCCTCCTCTTCGCCGTAGTTGAGCACCGCCTTGGGCGAGATCGTGCCGACCCACGACGCGGCGGTGCTCAGCGCCCTGGCCGCGTTGGCGTTATTGATGGTGACCTTGCCCGTGGCGTCGACCACGGTGCCGCCGTTGTGGCTGGCGACCCACTCGAGTGCGTCGCAGCTCAGACCCTCGTAGGCGCGGCCCTGCCAGACGTAGCCCCACAGCTTGTCGTTGCCGGCGGCGCGCTCGGCGTCCTGGACCGTCTTGGCCGCCGCGGCCAGTTCATCCCAGGTGGTCGGCGCCTTGAGCTTGTACTTGTCGAGCAGGTCCTTGCGGTAGTACAGCAGGCCGGCGTCGGTGTACCACGGCATCGCGACCAGCTTGCCGGCGACGGTGTTGTTGGCGACGATGCTCGGGAAATGCTGCTTCTCGGCGCCCTTGACGTAGGGGCGCAGGTCGACCAGGTGGCGGGCGAGGATGCCGGGCCAGACGACGTCGATCTGGAACACGTCGATCTTGTCCGAGCCGCTGGCGAGGATCTGCTGGTAGAGCGCCAGGCGCTCGTTCGAGTCGTTCGGGGTCGCGACCACCTCGACCTGGTGGCCGGTCTTCTTCGCCCACTGGCTGGCGGACTGCTTGCAAAGCTCGAGCTCCTGCCCGACCGCGCCGCAGGAAATCTTCAGCGTGGCGGCGCCGGCGGTGCCGGCGGCGGCGCCGAGGGCGGCGGCGACGGTGAGAACGGTCATCCTGGTTTTCATTCCCGGTTTCTCCTCTTTAGTGGTTTCGGGCTGGGCCTGTCTGGCCCTGCCATGAAACCGCGACCGGGTTAACCGGGCATTTCGCGAAAGCGCCGCGCCGTTAACATTTGAAACCGGCCCCTCAGGCAAAGAGCCCGGCCAAGGTCGGCAACGAGAAGGGCTTGGCGACGAAACGCTGGCCGGGGTGCCAGTCGGCGCGCGCCAGGTGGCTCTCGAGCGGCAGGCCCGAAGTCAGCACCACCTCCTGGCTCGGCCAACGTTCGCGGATGCGCCGCGCCAGCACGACGCCGTCGCCGCCGGCACCCAGCGAGATGTCCGACAGCACCAGCGCCACCGGTCCGCGGCCGGCCAGCCACGCCAGCGCCGCGTCGGCGTCGGCAACCCCGTCGGCGACGGCGCCGAGCGTCGCGAGCATGGAAAGTGTCGTCTCGCGCACCGCGTCGTCGTCCTCGACGACCAGCACCGTCGCGCCGGGTCGCGCCGGCGCCGCGACGGGCGCGCTCCGCGCTCCGCGCTCCGCGCGGGCCTCGCCGGCCGGCAGCCACACCGAGACGGTCGTGCCGGCGCCCGGCACGCTGTCGATCGCCAGGTCGCCGCCGCTCTGGCGCGCGAAGCCGTACACCATGCTGAGCCCCAGCCCCGATCCCTCGCCCGGCGCCTTGGTCGTGAAGAAGGGTTCGACCACCTTCGACAGCAGCGCCGGCGGGATGCCGGTGCCGGTGTCGGCGACGCGCAGCACCACCGCCGCCGCGCAGCCGGGCAAGTGCGACGGCTGCTCGACGCGCGCGGCCGACAGCGTCAACGTGCCGCCGTCGGGCATCGCCGCCGCGCTGTTGAGCGCGAGGTTGAACACCGCGTTCTCCAGCTGGCCGCGGTCGACGCGGACGGTCGGCTGGCCGACGACCGGCTCGATCACGACGCGGATCGCGTCGCCGACGCAGTATTCGACCAGGTCCTGCATCTCGGCCAACATCGCGCCGACCTCGACGAGCTCGGGCGTCAGCGGTTGGCGGCGCGCGAAGGCCAAGAGCCGCCGCGTCAGCTGCGAGGCGCGCTCGGCGGCGCGGCGCGCGCGCTCGGCCAGCGCGAGCGAGTCGGGCTCGCCGGCCAGCCGCGCCTGCAAGAGTTCGAGGTTGCCGAGGATGGCGACGAGGAAGTTGTTGAAGTCGTGCGCGACGCCGCCGGTCAGTTGGCCGAGCACCTCCATCTTCTGCGCCTGGCGCAGCTCGGCCTCGACCGCGCGGCGGCTGGAGAGGTCGCGGCACACCGCGACCCAGCCGCCGTCGGGCATGCCCTGGCACTGGAATTCGAGAATGCACCCGCCCGACAGGTGCAGCTCGGCCGACGCGGCGATGCGGGTGCGGCCGTCCTCGGTGCGCGTCGCGGTGTCGCGCGACACCGCGCGCCAGCGCGACGCGCGCGGCACGCCGTGGCGCAGCTCGGCCAGGCTCATGCCCGGCCTGACGAAGCCGGCCGGCAACTCCAGGAGCCGCACGAAGGTCGGGTTCCACGCGACCAGCCGGCCGGCCGCGTCGTAGACCGACAGGCCGTCGCTCATCGACTGGAACACCGTTTCCAAGAGGCGCCGCTGCGCGTCCAGCCCCTGCGCCAGCCGCTGCTTGTCGAGCAGCGTGTCGCGAAACACCTGGAAGGCGCGCGCCAGGTCGCCGACCTCGTCGCAGCGCTCGGTCGCCGGGATCAGCTGCCCGGTGTCGCCGGCGGCCAGCCGCGCCATCACGCCGGTCATCGCCTGCAGCCGCGTCAGCACACGCCCGACGTAGAACACGCCAAAGAGCGCGAGCACGACGCCGCCGCCGGCCAAGAGCAAGAGGCTCGACTCGCCCGAGGCGACCGCGATGTGCACGCGCGCGCGCCGCTGCGCGGCGATCTCGCGCAGCTCGCGCACGTAGCGGGCGGCGCGCACGCCGAGCTGGTCGGCGTGCGCGCGCATCAGCGCGACCACGTAGCCGGTATCCTGCTCGTTGACGAGCTGGCCGCGCCGCGTCGCCAGCACGCCGCCTGCCGGGTCGGCGAGCCGGCCGAGCTCGGCCGCCAGCGCCGGCCGCCGCCGCGTCTCGCCGCGCGATTCGGCCTGCGCCCACAGCGCCTCGGCGTCGCTCTCGAAGCGGCCGAGCGAGGCCGTGCCGTCGGCAGCCGAGGCGGCCGACAGCGTCACCCACAGGTTCAGCAGCGTCGGCGTCTCGCGCGCGACCGCGCTGCGCTCGAGAAAGATCGCTCGGCCAACCTCGTCGAGCGCGCGACGCTGCGCGCGCAGCACCTGCTGCTGCGCGTGGCTCGCGCGCGCGAGCGCCATCAGCCGCGTCAGGTCGCGGTCGATGCCGTCCAGCTCGCCGGCGACGGCGAGCTTTTCCTCGGCGCGCGCCGGCAGCGACGACGACAGCCGGCGGATGTCGCCGAGCAGGCTCTGCAGCAGTTCGGTGTTGTCGTGCAGGAGGTCCGGCGACGCGGTGCCGGTCATGCCCGGCGCGATCGCCGCGACCTGCGCGACCTTCTCCGACAATTCGAGCACGCGCGCGATCTCGGGCACCACCGAGGCCTCGAACTCGTCGAGCGTGCGCTGGTTGGCGCGCATGCCGAGCACGCCGACCGTCGCCACGGCCAGCGTCACGCAGAACAACAGGAGGAAGGCGGCGACCAGCCGGAAGCGTATCGTCGAGCGCTCGGGGGAGCGCAGGCAGCGGAACAGCGCCATCGCTAGAGCCGCGTCACCGCGCCGGCGAACAGGTAGCCGAGGCCGCGCTCGGTACGGATGTAGGCCGGCTGGCTGGGGTTGGGCTCGATCTTGCGCCGCAGCCGCAGGATCAGCACGTCGATGGTGCGGTCGTAGACGTCGCAGTCGAAGCCGCGCGTGTGCTCGAGCAGCTGGTCGCGCGACCAGACGCGCTGCGGCTGACGCACCATCGCCGACAGCAGCGCGAACTCGCCCGGCGTCAGCGCGCAGGCGCGGCCGTCGGCGTGCGTGAGGACGCGGCGGGTGAGGTCGAGCACCCAGTCGCCGAAGCCGTAGCGCTCGGACCCGCCGTCGTCGCCGGGCGGCTTCGGGTAGGACAGCTCGGTCGCGCGGCGCAGCTGCGCGCGCACGCGCGCCACCAGCTCGCGGCCCGAGAACGGCTTGACGAGGAAGTCGTCGGCGGCCAGCTCGAGGCCGAGCACGCGGTCGGTCTCGTCGCCGCGCCCGCTCATCATCACGATCGGCATGGTCGAGCGGCGCCGCAGTTCGCGCGCCACCGTCAGCCCGTCCTCGCCCCTGAGCTTGAGGTCGAGCAGCGCCAGCGCGTGCGGCGCGGCGGCCAGCCGCGCGAACATCTCGGCGCTCGTCGCCACCGCGCTCACCGCGTAGCCGGCCTCCTCCAGCAGCGCCGACAACAGGGTCCTGACCTCGTCCTCGTCGTCGAGGACCAGAATGCGATGCTTCTCCTCCATCCGTCGTCTCCTTGTCGCAGCTTGACGCGCCGCCCCGCGCGGGGCCGGAACTGTAGCAATACTACCAACGCGACGCCGCCGGTCGACGAAAAAAACGACTGAAAACCCCTATGGAAAACCCGCAAAAACAACGAAAAACACAGAAAACGCGACGACACGCGGCGCGAAGGCGGCGAACGCGCCGACGGCCGCCATGTAGCAAAACTACCGCCTGCCGTTCCCCATCCCGACCGGCCCGAGCCCCATACCCTGCGGCCGCCGAGCTTCCCGCCGTCGCGCCTGCCCGCCTGCGTCAGGCGCCGCCACTCCCGTCGAGCAGCGACTCGACCTCGTCGCGCGCCGGCGGGTGCGCGCCGGCGGCGCGACAGGCGGCCGCGCCGGCCGCGGCGGCGAAGGCGAGCGGATCGGCCCGCCGCTCGAGCGTCGCGACGATCCAGCCGGCCAGGCAGGCATCGCCGGCGCCGACGGTGTCGCTGACGACGACCGGCCGCGCCGGCTCGTGCCGCTCGCCCGAGACGGTGACGAGGCTCAGGCCGCGCGCGCCCTCGGTGTAGAGAATGGACAGCGCCGGGTTCGCCGCCAGCAGCCGTCCCAACGCCTCGCGCGGCGCGCAGCCCGGCATCAGCGCCGCCAGGTCCTCGTCCGACAGCTTGACGTCGTCGGCCAACCCTATCATCTCGCGGAACACCGGCAGGTAGCCCTCGCCCATCGCGTTGCGCCAGTTCGGGTCGAAGGTGACGCGCTTGCCGGCCGCGCGCGCACGGCGCGCCACCCCGAGCAGCCGGGACGCCAGCGGCTCGCGCGCGAGCGCGATCGAGCCGAAGTGCAGCACCTCGGCCGCCTCCAGCCAGCCCTCGGGCAAGGCGTCCGGGTCGAAGGCCAGGTCGGCCGAGTCGCCGCCGGCGAAGAAATAGCGCGGCGGCGACAGCGACGGCACCAGCGCCAGCAGCGGCGGCTTGTCGGCGCGCTGCAGGAAGCGCGCGTCGAGACCGGCGCGGGCCGATTCGCGCGCCAGCGCGTCGCCCAGCTCGTCGCGGCTGACCGCACCGGCGAAGGCCGAGCGCACGCCGAGCCGCGCCACCGCGCGCGCGACGTTCCAGCACGCGCCGCCGACGCGGCTGTGCCAGACGCCGGGGAGCATCTGCAAAAAGTCGGTCAGCGCCTCGCCCAGCACCACGACCCGCGGCATCGCTTGCGTCATGCTGCGTTCCTCCATCGGGACGGCGCCGCCGCCCCTCGCTCGTCAGAAGTGGGTGTGCAGGCCGAGCACCAGCTCGCTGCCCGCGCGCGGGTCGGTGTTCACCTTGCTGCGCAGGTATTCGGCGACCAGCGCGGTGCGCTTCGAGAGCTCGTAGCTGCTACCCAGCACGACCTCGTTGCGGCGCCGCTCGTCGTCGTACTTGTAGTTCTCGGTGCGCAGCACGGTCGCGCGGACCGCGAAGCGGCCCGGCCGGTACTCGGCGCGCAGCGCGAGGCTCTTTTGCGGCTTCAGCTCGTCGGGCATGGCGAGGGCGCCTATCGTCGCGGCGCCGCTCGACAGCGTCGCGTGGTTGTACTCGGCGCCGACGGTCAGCCCGTCGAAGGGGCTCCACTTGCCGGCGAGCACCCAGTCGCGCGCGCTGCCGGCGTCGCTGTAGGCGCCGGCGCTGCCGGTGACGAGGTCCTGGCGCGTGTAGCCGGCGTGCAGGCCGTAGCTGACGCCCTCGTAGTAGGCGCCGAGCGCCCACGCGTTGCCGGCCTTGTGGCCGTCGCCGCCCTTCTCGCCGGCCGCCCAGCTGGCCGACGCGTTGAAGGCGCCGAACTTCGGCGACTCGTACTTGACGGCGCCCTTCTGCCCGCCGGCGTCGCCCATGCCGAGCACGCCGCCGACGCCGCGGTCGGCGCCGTGGTCGCCGACGTCGTAGAAGCCGCCGCCCCAGTAGTTGTCGCCGTAGGCGTTGATGCCGCGGCCGAGCTTGACCGCGCCGAAGCCGCCCGACAGGCCGACGAAGGTGTCGCCCGACGCGAACACGTCGCCGGCCTGCGCGTTGTCGATATGCACGTTGTTGTTCATCTGCCAGATCGCCTTCAGGCCGTCGCCGAGGTCCTCGCTGCCGACGAAGTCGATCTCCGAGCCGAAATCCTTGACGCCGTTCACCCGCGTGCCGTCGACGTTGCGCTTGACCTGCAGGCCGCCCTCGATCTTGCCGATGATCTTCACGTCCGCGCTGGCGGCGGCGGAGGCGCCCAGCAGCACCAGCAACACATACTTCAGTTTCATCTCTCCGACTCCCTTGTCGTTATCGTGGCCCGCCCCCTTGCGGCGGCGCGGGCATCCGGCCGGCGGCATCGAACCCGCCGCGGCTGTCGGACGATGAAAACGCGACGGTATTAACGGGGAATTTCGCCGGCGCGCGCCGCCGTTAACAATTGAAACCGGCGCGCGCGGCGCAAAAAAAGCCGCACGCGGGCGTGCGGCGAAGTGCCAGGCAGAAACGGGGGCGACGCTCGTCAGGGCGGCGGCGCGAGCTCGACGATGAAGGCCTCGTAGGGCCGCAGCGCGAGACGCCCGGACAGGCTCTGTGGCGCGTCGTAGTGGGCGATCAGGCAGCGGACGCGGGCGCTCTCCAGCTCGGCCGGCAGCGCCAGTTCGACGTCGCGCGGCGACAGGTTGCCGACCACCGCCAGCCGCCGCCCGCCCAGCGTGCGCAGATAGGCGAACACCTCGGGATGCTCGTCCAAGAGCGGCCGGTAGTCGCCGAGCACCAGCGCCTCCTCGTCCTTGCGCAGCCGGATCAGCCGCCGGTAGTGGTGGAAGACCGAGTCCGGGTCGGCCAAAGCGGCGGCGACGTTGACCTCGGCGTAGTCGGGGTTGGGACGGATCCACGGCGCGGCCTTGCCGAAACCGCCGTGCTCGGACGCGTCCCACGGCATCGGCGTGCGCGCGTTGTCGCGGCCGTTCGCGCGTATGCCCGCCATCATCGCCTCGTGCGTCTCGCCGGCCGCGATGCGCTCGCGGTAGAGGTTCAGCGTCTCGATGTCTCGGTAGTCGTCGATCGAGTCGAAGCGCGGGTTGACGAGGCCGATCTCCTCGCCCTGATAGACGTAGGGCGTGCCCCTCAGGCCGTGCAGCACGGTGGCGAGCGCCTTGGCCGACTCGACGCGAAAGCGCCCCTCGTCGCCGTACTTCGACACCGCGCGCGGCAGGTCGTGGTTGCTCCAGAACAGCGAGTTCCAGCCGGCCTCGGCCAACGCCGCCTGCCAGCGCGAGACGACGCGCTTGAAGGCGACCAGCTCGAAGGGGCGCGACCGCCACTTGCCGTGCTCGGCGTCCCAGGTCTGCGTGACGTGCTCGAACGAGAACACCATCGACAGCTCGCGCCGCGCCGGGTCCGAATAGAGCCGCGCGCCCTCGGGCGTCGCGCTCCAGGTTTCGCCGACGGTCACCACGTCGCGGCCGGCGAGCGTCGCCTCGTGCATCTGCCGCAACAGGCCGTGCAGGCACGGGCCGTCGGCGGTGATCTGCTTGTCGACCTCCTTGCCGATCAGGTCGATCACGTCCATACGGAAGCCGCCTATGCCCTTGTCCAGCCACCAGTTCATCATCCGGTGCACCGCCTCGTGCACCGCTGGGTTCTCCCAGTCGAGGTCGGGCTGGCGGCGCGAGAACAGGTGGAAGTAGTACTCGCCGCTGGCCGCGTCGTACTCCCACGCGCTGCCGCCGAAGTAGGAGCGCTGATCGTCCGGCGGCCCGCCGTCCGGGCCCGGCTGGCGCCAGATGTAGAAATCGCGGTACGGGCTGTCCTTCGACGCTTTCGCGTCGACGAACCACGGGTGTTCGTCCGAGGTGTGGTTGACCACCAGGTCCATCACGATGCGGATGCCGCGCCGGCCGGCCTCGGCGATCAGCGTCTCCATCTGGGCCAGCGTGCCGAACTCGGCGGCGATGTCCTGGTAGTCGGAGATGTCGTAGCCGTTGTCGTCCATCGGCGAGCGGTACACCGGCGACAGCCAGATCGCGTCGACGCCGAGCGTTTCGAGATAGTCGAGCTTGCCGATGATGCCGGCCAGGTCCCCCACCCCGTCGCCGTTGGCGTCGCAGAAGCTGCGCGGGTAGATCTGGTAGACCACGGCGCCTTGCCACCATTTGCGCTGCATGGCGATCCTCCTTGTCGGGTTGCGATCGCCCCATCTGAGCGCGCGCCGGTTAACCGCGAATGTCGTCGCGGCGGGCATGCGGTTAACAATTGCAATGGCGCGCCCCGCGCCGGAGCCGCGCGATGCCGCCCGGCAAGCCAAAAGGTTGGCCGAGCCATTCCGTCGCGACGCTGCGCTTGCCTCGCCCGGCCTCGGCCAACCTTTCCCGGACTCGCCGGCCCTTCCCGCCCGCTCAGCCGCTGTTGCGCAAGCCGGTCGCGATGCCGTTGATCGTCAGGTGCGTCGCCGTCAGCACCTCGCCGGCGTCGTCCGGCGCCGCGCGCAAGCGGCGCAGCAGCTCGACCTGCAGCAGGTTCAGCGCGTTCAG
>NZ_SLXG01000035.1 GCF_004345725.1 Crenobacter luteus
CAATCTGAGCCAGGATCAAACTCTTCAGTTCAAACCTAAGCTAATCGTACTTCTGGTCCGCAAGGCCACGATCCGAAGATCGCGCTACTTGCTGGCGCCAGTTTCTTGCCGAAGCCAGAAACTCACACCTATCGGTTGTTCGATTTATTAAAGAGCGGGCTGCGTCGCGTCGTTGTTTCGTTTGCGCTGCAGCGAGGAGGCGAACTATACCCACCCCGCTCCAACCCGTCAACACCTTTTTGCGAAAATCTTCTCGGCCTCTGCCGTCACGAGCAGGGCCGAGCCCCTCAAACCCTTTGCCCGTCGGGGTTTCCGGGGTACACACCCCCTGCCCGCTCGCGCGCGCTTTCTGCTAGTCTTGGCGGCTGAAGATCATTTCGGGACATGCATCATCATGTTGAAGTTTGACGTACTGATTATCGGCAGCGGCCTAGCCGGCATGACGCTGGCGCTCCATCTGGCCGAGCACCGCAAGGTCGCCCTCGTCACCAAGCGCGACCTGCTGGAAGGCAGCTCGACCTACGCGCAGGGCGGCATCGCGGCGGTGCTCGATACCGGCGACTCGGTGGAAGCCCATATCCAGGACACGCTGGTCGCCGGCGCGGGCCTGTGCAACGAGGAGACGACGCGCTTCATCGTCGAGCACTCCAAGGAGGCGATCGACTGGCTGATCGAGCTGGGCGTGCCGTTCACCAAGGACGAAACGCACAAGACCGGCTACCACCTGACGCGCGAAGGCGGCCACAGCCACCGCCGCATCATCCACGCCGCCGACGCGACCGGCGCGGCGGTGACCTCGACGCTCGGCCAGAAGATCAAGGCGCACCCGAACATCACGCTGCTCGAGGACCATATCGCGATCGACCTGATCACGTCGAAGAAGCTCGGCCAACCCGGCAACCGTTGCTTCGGCGCCTACGTGCTCGACAAGCAGGCCGACGAGGTGAGGACGGTCGCCGCCGGCCACACCATCCTCGCGTCGGGCGGCGCCGGCAAGGTCTACCTTTATACGACCAACCCGGATACCGCGACCGGCGACGGCATCGCGATGGGCTGGCGCGCCGGTTGCCGCGTGTCGAACATGGAGTTCATCCAGTTCCACCCGACCTGCCTGTATCACCCGCACACCAAGTCGTTCCTGATCACCGAGGCGGTGCGCGGCGAGGGCGGCATCCTGCGCCTGCCGGACGGCACCCGCTTCATGCCGGCGCACGACGCGCGCGCCGAGCTGGCGCCGCGCGATGTGGTGGCGCGCGCGATCGACTTCGAGATGAAGCGCCACGGCCTCGACTGCGTCTACCTCGACATCTCGTACAAGCCGGCGAGCTTCATCCAGGAGCACTTCCCGAATATCTACGCGCACTGCCTGGAGCTGGGCATCGACATCACCAAGGAACCGATTCCGGTGGTGCCCGCGGTGCACTTCACCTGCGGCGGTCTGGTGACCGATCTGAGCGGCCACACCGACGTCGACGGCCTGTACGCGGTCGGCGAGGTCGCCTGCACCGGCCTGCACGGCGCCAACCGGCTGGCGAGCAACTCGCTGCTCGAGTGCATGGTGATCGGCCGCGCCGCCGCCAACGAGATCCTGCACACCCAGCCGGTCGAGCTGCCGGCCATCCCGAGCTGGGACGACAGCCGCGTGACCGATCCGGACGAAGAAGTGGTGATCTCGCACAACTGGGACGAACTGCGCCGCGCGATGTGGGACTACGTCGGCATCGTGCGCACCAACAAGCGGCTCGAGCGCGCGCTGAACCGGATCAAGCTGCTGTCGGAGGAGATCAACGAGTACTACAGCAACTTCCACGTCAGCAACGACCTGATCGAGCTGCGCAACCTGGTGCAGACCGCCGAGCTGATCGTACGCTCGGCGCTGCTGAGGAAGGAAAGCCGCGGCCTGCACTACAGCCGCGACTACCCGGACATGTTGGCCGAGGCGCGCGACACCACGCTGAGCCCGGGCGCCTGACGCCCTTGCCCGCTCAGTCGACGGCGCCCTCGGGCGCCGTTTCCTTTTCCGGCCGCGCCAAGGGCAGCGTGAACCAGAACACGCAGCCGCCCGACAGCGCGCTGTTGACGCCGAACTCGCCGCGGTGGAACTCGACGATGGAGCGGCAAATGTTCAGACCTATCCCCATGCCCTCGGGCTTGGTCGAATAGAACGGCGTGAACAGGTTGGCCTCGATCGCCCCGGACAGACCCGGGCCGTTGTCGGCGACCTCGACGCGCCAGAATGCGTCGCCGACGTGGGTGCGCACGCGCACCTGCGGCCGCGCGGTGCGCGCCGACACCAGCGCCTCGACCGCGTTCTTGATCAGGTTGATCAGCACCTGCTCGATCAGCACCGGGTCGACCTGCAGCGACACGCCGCGCCGGCCCGGTTCGAGCGACAGGCGCACGCCGTGCTGTCGGGCCAGCGGCTCGGCCAGCCCGATCGCGCGCGCGACGATGCGCTCGGGGTCGGACGGTTCGAGCTGCGGCGCGTGCTTCTTGATGAAGGCGCGGATGCTGTTGACGATCTGGCCGGCGCGGCGCGCCTGCTCGGCGATCGCCGCGACCGCCGCCGTGACGCCGCGCGGCAGGCTGCCGTCGTCGGGCAAGCGCCGGCTCAGGCCGGACGCGTAGGTATTGATCGCCGTCAGCGGCTGGTTCAGTTCGTGCGCAAGGCTGGACGCCATCTCGCCCATCGCGATCAGCCGCGAGGTGGCCTGGAAGCGCTCGGCTTGCGCGCGCTCGCGCGCGTCGCGCGCGCGCGCCTCGGTTACGTCGGCAAGGATGTCGAGCCAGGCCTCGCTGCCGTCGACCCAGGCGATACGGCGCCGCTGCAACTGGAAGCAGCGCCGGCCGTCGTCGGGCGAGAACTCGAACGCCACCGGCCCGGGCTCGGCCAACCTCGGCAGCAGCGGGCAGCAGGCGGCGTCCGGCTCGGTAAGCCACCACAGCCGGCCGAAGGCCGGGTTCGCGTACAAGAGGTCGCCGTGCTCGCCGCCGGTGACGCACACACCGGCGTCCAGGCCGTTGAGCACCGCGAGGAAACGCTCGCGCGCCGCCTTCAGCTCGACGCGCTGGCGGCGCACCTCGGTCACGTCGTACAGCGACGCGATCCAGCCGCGCTGCGCGCCGTCGCGCTCGATCAGCGGCGAGACGAACAGCCTCACCTCGACGCGCTCGCCGTCGGGACGCGCGAAGGCCAGCTCCAGCCCCTCCTCGGTGAACTCGCCGGCCAGCGCGCGCGCCAGCAGCGCCTCCTGCGCGTCGGCCTCGCCCGCCGGCCAGAACGGAAACGGCCGCGACAGGCCCAGCAGCGCGTCGGCCGGATAGCCGCTCAGCTCGCAGAAGGCGCGGTTGACGCGCTCGATGCGGCCGGTGCGGTCGAGCGACACCAGCCCGCCCTTCATGCAGTCTTCCATCGCCTGGCGGAGCGACACCTCCGACGCCAGCGTGCGCTCGACCGCCGCGCGCTCGCGCACGTGACGGCGGATGCGCCAGACGGTGAAGGCGAGCGACAGTGTCAGGAACAGGATGGAGCCGGTCAGCACCGGCAGCGTCAGCCCGACGCCGACCCGGTAGGACACCGCGCGCAGCGACAGGCCGTAGCCGGGCGGGTCGAAGCCGATCTGGTAGGCGATACCGTCCGGATGTGCCGCCTGCTCGAACTTGCTCGCCAGCACGCGGCCGCGCACGTCGACGACGCTGATGTGGTACTTGGACGCGATCCACCACGGCACCCGCTGCTGCAGCAGCCAGTCGAGCTGGTAGCTCAGGCGCAGGCTGCCGCGGTAGCGGCCGTCCGCGAGCAGCGGTATCGCCAGGTCGATGCGGGTCTTGCCGTCGGCCGCGGCGCGGTAGGGTTGGCCGAAGGCCGGGCGCAGCAGGCGGCTGGCGCGCCAGACCGCGTCGTACTGCGGCCCTTCGAGCCTGAGCGGCGCCTCGAGCGCGCGCCGGCCGTCCCAGTCGACGCGGCCGGCGACGTCGACGCGTTGCACCTCGGCCAACTCGCGGTTCTCGCGCAGGAAGCTGGCGACGCTGCGCCTGAAACGTTCCGCGTCGAGCCGGCCCTCGACGACGTCGGCCGCCAGCGCCTCGCCCCACTCCTTCTGGCTCTGCATCTGCAGACGCAACGACTGTTCGAGCCACAGCATTTCCTGGATCAGCGCGTCGCGCTGCTCGTCGACCCAGTCGCGGTAGAGCAGGTAGAACAGGCCGGACAGGGTCGCGACCAGCGCCAGCAGCGTCAGGCCGGTCATCAGCCACAGCGGCCGGGGCGATCGTTTGGCGTCGAATAGCGGAGTCATCCTGTCCATCATGCGCGAACCCGCGCCGACCGCAATGCGGAAACCCCCAATGGCATGAGCTGGCCCGCGCTCCCTAAGTTGTAGATCATCGCCCGCTTCCTCCCCCACAATGGCGCATCGCCGCCCCCGGAAAGCCTCATCGTGAAGTCACGCTGCATCGCCGCCCTCGCCCTGCTGACCGCCCTCGCGCTGGCCGGCTGCAGCGGCGCGCACGACGAGATCGTGATCAAGTTCAGCCACGTCGTCACGCCCGACACGCCCAAGGGCATGGCCGCCGAACGCTTCCGGCAGTTGGCCGAGGCGCGCACCGGCGGGCGCGTCAAGGTGCGCGTCTACCCGAACAGCCAACTCTACAAGGACAAGGAAGAGCTCGAGGCGCTGCAACTGGGCGCGGTGCAGATGCTGGCACCCAGCCTCGCCAAGATCGGTGCGCTCGGCGTGCGCGAGTTCGAGGCCTTCGACCTGCCCTATCTGTTCGACAGCTACGCGAGCCTGCACAAGGTCACCGACGGCCCGCTCGGCCGCCGCCTGCTGGCACGGCTCGAGAGCCGCGGCATCCGGGGGCTGGCCTTCTGGGACAACGGCTTCAAGGACTTCTCGGCCAACCGTCCCTTGCGAACGCCGGCCGACTTCAAGGGGCTGAAGATGCGCATCCAGGGCTCGACCGTACTCGAAGAGCAGATGCGCGCGCTCGGCGCACAACCGCAGGTTATCGCCTTCTCCGAAGCCTACCCGGCGCTCGCGGCCGGCGTGGTCGACGGCACCGAAAACCCGCCGTCCAACCTCTACACGCAGAACATGCACCGCGTACAGCGTCACCTGACGCGCTCGCAGCACGGTTACCTGGGCTACGTGGTGATCGTCAACAAGAAATTCTGGGACGCCCTGCCGCGCGACGTGCGCACGATACTCGAGGGCGCGATGCGCGACGCAACCGCCTACGCCAACCGCATCGCCAAGGACGAGAACGACAAGGACCTGGCGCTGATCCGCGCCAGCGGCCTGACCGTCGTCCACGAGCCGACCCCGGCCGAACGCGCGGCGCTGCGGCGCGCGCTGCTGCCGGTGCACGCGACGATGGCCGACTACATCGGCCGCGACGTGCTCGACGCGCTGTACCGGGAAACCGGCTTCACCGCTGGGCGCTGACCCATGGAGAAAACCCCTAGCGGCAAACCCTCGTCAGGCACGAAAAACCGGCTGTCGGCACCGGCACGGGCCGGTTTTGCATTGGTCATATGGGGGAAGCACCTGATCGTAAGCGCCGTCCCTTCTTCCTATACTGCTGCCTTCGCCTGCCGACCCGGCCACGCGCAAGACGCAGGCGGAAAGCTGTCAAAAAGCCCGGCCGTCACCGGCGCGCGCTGCGGAGGAACGCATCTTGTCGCGCGCTTATGAGCGCTATAGCCCAGAGCCATAGCCCTGGGCGAGCGGTTGGCCGTATAATAATGGAAACGTGTTCCAAACCTGCCCAAAGCACCTCAGGAGCTCCCAGATGGATGAGCAATTGCGCCAGAACGCGCTCGATTTTCACCAATTCCCCACCCCCGGCAAGATCCAGGTCGCCCCGACCAAACCCCTGGCTACCCAACGTGACCTCGCCCTGGCCTACTCGCCGGGCGTCGCTGCGCCGTGCATGGCCATCGTCGAGGACCCGCTGAACGCGTACAAGTACACCGCGCGCGGCAACCTGGTCGCCGTGATCTCCAACGGCACCGCCGTGCTGGGCCTCGGCAACATCGGCGCGCTGGCCGGCAAGCCGGTGATGGAAGGCAAGGGCGTGCTGTTCAAGAAGTTCGCCGGCATCGACGTGTTCGACATCGAGGTGAACGAGCTCGACCCGGACAAGCTGGTCGACATCATCTGCTCGCTCGAGCCGACCTTCGGCGGCATCAACCTCGAAGACATCAAGGCGCCCGAGTGCTTCTACATCGAGAAGAAGTGCCGTGAGCGCATGAACATCCCGGTGTTCCACGACGACCAGCACGGCACCGCCATCGTCGCCGCCGCCGCCGTCCTGAACAGCCTGCGCCTGACCAACAAGAACATCGCCGACGTGCGCGTGGTGGCCTCCGGCGCCGGCGCCGCCGCCATCGCGTGCCTGGACCTGCTGGTCGCGCTGGGTGCGACCCGCGAGAACATCACCGTGTGCGACTCGAAGGGCGTGATCTTCGAAGGCCGCGACGAGAAGATGGACGACTCGAAGAAGCGCTACGCGATCAAGGACAACGGCCAGCGCAAGCTCGCCGACGCCATGGTCGGCGCCGACATCTTCATGGGTCTGTCGGGTCCGAAACTGGTCACCCAGGACATGGTCAAGTCGATGGCCGACAAGCCGCTGATCCTCGCGATGGCCAACCCGGAGCCGGAAATCCTGCCGTCGCTGGTCAAGGAAGTCCGCCCGGACGCGATCATCGGCACCGGCCGTTCGGACTACCCGAACCAGGTCAACAACGTGCTGTGCTTCCCGTTCATCTTCCGCGGTGCGATGGACGTCGGCGCGACCACCATCAACGAAGAGATGAAGATCGCCTGCGTGCGCGCGATCGCCGACCTGGCGATGGCCGAGCAGAACGAGGTGGTCGCCTCCGCCTACGGCGGCAAGGAGCTGTCCTTCGGGCCGGAATACCTGATCCCGGTGCCGTTCGATCCGCGCCTGATCGTCAAGATCGCCCCGGCCGTCGCCAAGGCCGCGATGGACTCCGGCGTCGCCACCCGTCCGATCGAGGACTTCGGCGCCTACGTCGAGCAGCTCTCGCAGTTCGTCTACAAGACCAACCTGTTCATGAAGCCGGTGTTCACCGCCGCCAAGCAGAACAAGAAGCGCGTCGTGCTGACCGAGGGCGAGGACGAGCGCGTGCTGCACGCGACCCAGGAAATCGTGTCGCAGGGTCTCGCCTTCCCGGTGCTGGTCGGCCGTCCGAGCGTGATCGAGAAGCGTATCGAGAAGCTGGGCCTGAAGATCAAGGCCGGCGAGGACTTCGAACTGGTCAACAACGAGTCCGACCCGCGCTACGCCGAGTACTGGAAAGAGTACTACGCCATCATGAAGCGCCGCGGCGTTTCGCAGGAGCAGGCCCGTCGCCGCGTGATCGGCAACACCACGCTGATCGGCGCGCTGATGGTCCGTCGTGGCGAAGCCGACGCGCTGATCTGCGGCACCTACGGCGCCTACCGCCAGCACTACGAGATCATCCAGGACGTGCTCGGCCACAACAATCCGAAGAAGCTGGCCGCCGCGGTGAACGCGCTGATGCTGCCGACCGGCAACATCTTCATCGCCGACACCTACGTGAACGCCGACCCGAGCGCCGAGCAACTGGCCGACATCACGCTGATGGCCGCCGAGACCGTGAAGCGCTTCGGCATCCAGCCGAAGGTGGCGATGCTGTCGAACTCGAGCTTCGGCACCATCAACAGCGCCTCCGCGCAGAAAATGCGCGAAGCGCTGGCGATCGTGCAGGAACGCGCGCCGGAACTGGAAATCGACGGCGAAATGCAGGGCGACGCCGCGCTGAACGAGAGCCTGCGCCTGCAGAGCATGCCGGACAGCACGCTCAAGGGCTCGGCCAACCTGCTGATCATGCCGAACGTCGAAGCCGCCAACATCAGCTACAACCTGCTGCGCGTGTCGGCCGCCGACGGCGTGACCATCGGCCCGATCCTGATGGGCATCGCGAAGCCGGCCCACATCGTGACCTCCATCTCGTCGGTGCGCCGCATCGTCAACATGGTGGCGCTCGCGGCCGTCGAGGCGCAGGTGCAGCAAGGCTGAGCCTGACGCGCTAACGCTATACTCAACGGGCAAGCCTTCGGGCTTGCCCGTTTTTGTTCGTCCATGTCCCCTTTCCCGACGGAGACCGCATGAGCGCCGACTTCAACCCGAACGACCCCTTCGCCCTGATGCGCCAGTTCTGGCAGAACGCCACCCCGGCCGGCGCGCAGCCCTTCCTGCCGCCGCTGTCCGAAGAAGAGATCGACCGTCGCATCGCCGAGCTCAGGGTGGTCGAAGGCTGGCTGACGATGAACCTGGGCGCGCTGTCGCTGCAGATCAAGACGCTGGAAATGCAAAAGGCCGCGCTGGCCGCGCTCAAGCCCAAGGGCGACGCCTGAGCGTCGTCGCCGCTGCGGGTCTGGCCGGGCCCGCAGCCGAGCGGCCGCGCGGTACAATGGCGGCCATGAACGCACCGGCCTTTATCCCCCTACGCCTCCACACCGAGTTTTCCGTCACCGACGGCATCGTGCGCATCGACGACGCGGTCAAACGCGCCAAGTCGCTCGGTCTGCCCGCGCTCGGCATGTCCGACCTGATGAACCTGTTCGGCATGGTCAAGTTCTACAAGGCCTGCCGCAGCGCCGGCATCAAACCGATCGTGTCGGTCGACGCCTGGCTGGAAAACGAGGACGACCGCGACAAGCCCTACCGGCTGATGCTGATCGCCAAGGACCGCGACGGCTACGGCCGCCTGTGCGAACTGTTGGCCGAGGCCTATCTGCACAACCAGTACCGCGGCCGCGCCGAGCTGAAACGCGCCTGGCTGGAAGCCGGCGACAACAGCCACCTCTTGTGCCTGTCCGGCGCCCACCTCGGCGACGTCGGCCTTTCGCTCATCAACGGCAACCCCGACGAGGCGCTCGAGCGCGCGCGGTACTGGTCGACCCTGTTCCCCGGCGGCTTCTACCTCGAAGTGCAACGGCTCGACAAGCCCGAAGTCGAACAGGTGGTCCAGGCGACCTTGTGGCTGGCCGGCGAGTTGAGCCTGCCGGTGGTCGCCACCCACCCGATCCAGTTCATGGAAGCGGACGACTTCAAGGCGCACGAGGCGCGCGTCTGCATCGCCGAAGGCTACACGCTGGGTGACAAGCGCCGCCCGCGCCACTTCGCCGAGTGCCAGTATTTCCTCTCCACCGACGAGATGGTCGAGCGCTTCCGCGACATCCCCGAAGCGCTGGAAAACTCGGTCGAGATCGCCAAGCGCTGCAACATCACCGTGCAGCTGGGCAAGAACTACCTGCCCGACTTCCCGACCCCGGACGGCATGACGCTGGACGACTACCTCGTCCACCTGTCGAAGGAAGGCCTCGAGAAGCGGCTCGAAAAGCTGTACCCGGACCCGGAAACGCGCGCCGCCGAACGCCCCCGCTACGACGAGCGGCTCGCGATCGAGTGCAAGACCATCATCGACATGGGCTTCCCGGGCTACTTCCTGATCGTGGCCGACTTCATCATCTGGGCCAAGAACAACGGCTGCCCGGTCGGCCCGGGCCGCGGTTCCGGCGCCGGCAGCCTGGTCGCCTACAGCCTCGGCATCACCGACATCGACCCGCTGGCCTACGCGCTGCTGTTCGAGCGCTTCCTGAACCCCGAACGCGTGTCGATGCCCGACTTCGACATCGACTTCTGCCAGGACAACCGCTACCGGGTGATCGAATACGTGCGCCAGAAGTACGGCGCCGAGGCGGTGTCGCAGATCGCGACCTTCGGCACCATGGCCGCCAAGGCGGTGGTGCGCGACGTCGGCCGCGTGCTCGATTTGCCGTACATGTTCTGCGACGGCGTCTCCAAACTGATCCCGGCCGCGCCGGGCAAGCAGTACTCGCTCGACGACGCGGTCGAGATGGAGCCCATCCTCAAGGAGCGGCTGGAAAACGAGGAAGAACTGCGCGAGCTGTGGGAGCTGGCCAAGAAGCTCGAGGGCCTGACGCGCGGCATCGGCATGCACGCCGGCGGCGTGCTGATCGCGCCGGGTCGCATCACCGACTTCTGCCCGGTCTACCAGGCATCCGGCGACGACGCGGTGCCGGTGTCGATGCTCGACAAGGACGACGTCGAGCAGGTCGGGCTGGTGAAGTTCGACTTCCTCGGCCTGCGCAACCTCACCATCATCGACCTGGCGGTGCGCTACATCAAGGCGCTCGACCCGAGCTTCGACACCGACCTCAACCTGCTGGAATTCACCGATCCGGCCGCCTACAAGGTGCTGCAGCAGGCGAACACCACCGCAGTATTCCAGCTGGAATCGGACGGCATGAAGCGGCTGCTCGAGAAGCTCAAGCCCGACCGTTTCGAAGACATCATCGCCGTGCTGGCGCTGTACCGTCCGGGCCCGCTCGGCTCCGGCATGGTCGACGACTTCATCCTGCGCAAGGCCGGCAAACAGGAGGTCGACTACTTCCACCCCGACCTGCAGGCCTGCCTCGATCCGACCTACGGCGTGATCGTGTACCAGGAACAGGTGATGCAGATCTCGCAGATCATCGGCGGCTACACACTCGGCGGCGCCGACATGCTGCGCCGCGCGATGGGCAAGAAGAAGCCAGAGGAAATGGCCGCCCACCGCGAGAAGATCGCCGCGGGCGCCAAAGAGAAGGGCTACGACCCGAAGTTGGCCGAGATGCTGTTCGACCTGATGGCCAAGTTCGCCGAGTACGGCTTCAACAAGTCGCACACCGCCGCCTACGCCGTCGTGTCCTACCAGACCGCGTGGCTGAAGGCGCACCACACCGCCGCCTTCATGGCTGCGACCATGTCGTCCGAACTGGACAACACCGACCAGCTCAAGGTGTTCTACGACGACAGCATCGACCCGAAGAACGGCCTCGTCTTCCTGCCGCCGGACGTCAACGAGAGCTTCTACCGCTTCGTGCCGGTCGACCGCAAGCGCATCCGCTACGCGCTCGGCGCGGTCAAGGGCACCGGCGAGGCGGCGGTCGAGCACATCGTCGCCGTCCGCAACGAGAGCGGCCCGTTCACCGACCTGTTCGACTTCTGCCGTCGCACCGACAAGAAGCTCGTCAACAAGCGCGCGATCGAATCGCTGATCCGCGCCGGCGCCTTCGACGCGATCGAGCCCAACCGCGCCAAACTGTTGGCCAACGTCGGCCTCGCGATGGAGGCCGCCGACCAGGAGGCCGCCAACGCCAACCAGGGCGGCCTGTTCGACCTGCTCGACGCCGGCGCCGCGCCGACGATCGAGATGGTCGACACCAAGCCGTGGGACGAGGCGACCAAGTTGGCCGAGGAAAAGCTCGCGATCGGCTACTACCTGTCCGGCCACCCGTTCTCGGCTTTCGAGAAAGAAGTGCGCGCCTTCATCAAGACGCCGCTGTCGCGGCTGACCCCGAAGAAGGAGCCGCAGCTCTTGGCCGGTTTCGTGACCGGCATCCGCACCAAGGTCGGCAACCGCGGCAAGATGGCCTTCGTGCAGCTTGACGACGGCAGCGCCAAGCTCGAGGTGTCGGTATTCGCCGAGGCCTTCGACGCCAACCGCGCCAAGCTCAGGGAAGATACCGTGCTGGTGGTCGAGGGCAAGGTCAGCGAGGACAACTTCTCGGGCGGCTTGCGCATCATCGCCGACAAGCTGCTCGACCTGGGCGAGGCGCGCAGCCGCTTCGCGCGCAGCTTGCGCATCGCGATGGACGGCAACGGCGACGTGATGCGGCTCAAAGCGCTGATCCAGCCCTTCGCCAGCGAGGAAGGCGGCTGCCCGGTGCGCGTCGACTACCACAACGGCGAGGCGCGCGGCGACATCGCGCTGCCGCAACAGTGGGGCGTGCGCCTCGACGACGGCCTCTTGCTGTCGCTGCGCGACTGGCTCGGCGACGACGCGGTCCGCGTGATGTGGTGATCAGCGCTGGCGCGCCCGCGCCAGCAGCGGCATCAGCTCGTCCAGCACCCGCGCCGCCTCGGCGGCACACTTGCCCTCTTCGCGGGCGATCGCCGTCGACCAGGACGGCGGCACCTCACCCGGCAGCTCGGCTAGGTTGGCACGCAGCACGCTCAGGTCCTGCAGGCTGCCCAGGCTCAGTTGCAAGAAGCGCAGCGGCTTGACGAGACGCCGCTGCCGGCGCGGCAGGGTATCCGAAAAACCCTCGATCCAGTAGCGCAGCCGCTTGCCCTCCAGGCGCAGCGGGTGCCAGGCCGCCGGCGCGACATCCGCCGTCAGCGCCCGGGCCATTTTCCGCATCCGGGCCGCCAGGCGGCCGGCCCGCCCGCGGAGGCGCTTGCGCAAGGGCTTGCGCCGGCTGCGGTTGAGCGCCCGGAACCACGCCAGTTCCGCGTCGACCAGCGCCTCGTCGAGGCGCGCGTGCTGCAAGCCGGCCAGCAAACCCTGTCGCGCGGTATCGAGCCTTGCCCGCAGCGCCTCGCAAGCCGCCGCCCCCTCCCCCGTTTCCGTATACAGCCCGTCGGCCCACTCCAGCGACACTTCCAGATCGCGCACCGCATTGCTCAGACCGGCGGCCTCGGCCAACCTTCCGCGCGCTTCGCTGACCGAGGCCCGGTCGCGGAAGGCAGCCAGCAGCACGCGCTGGCTGCGCAGGCTCACCCTGAGGTCGTGCAGCGCCTCCGGGTCGGCGTTCTCATGCAGACGCGCCATCGCATGAAAGGCCAGTTCGACCAGGGCCTCGTAACGCTGGGCCAGATCGGCGCGCATCGTGTCAGCCCGCCGGCGTTGTTGACGTTTGTTACGCATCGCCCCCTCCATGGAATCGCCATTTCATGCTATCAGCCGCCACACGCCACCCCAAGCTCGCGCGCCGGCATGGAGACCCCGATGCCGCACGCCCCATCGCCAACCACGATACGAGCGGGCTTACGCCTGAAACACTCTGGCCAACCGTCTCACGGTTGACACACTGCTCCCCTGCCATCCCGTCCCGCCGAAACGCCCGTCCATCAAGGCTTTCCGCCTGCGTCGGGCGGCCTGCGGTCCTGACGCTGTGCCAGAACTGCGACAACGGCGAGCGACACACACCGCGGCCAGCAGCCCAGAAAATCGACGCAAACCATTGAAAAAAAAGGCGTCGAAAGTTTTTCACGACGCTGGCACAGCGCTTGCATTAAGGGGAGTGCGCACAACGAAGCGCCTAGCTGGATCAACAACCTGTCACACACGGAACCTCAGGAGAACGATCATGAAAAAGCTTGCTCTCGCCACTGCTCTGATCATGGCCTTCGGCGCCACCACCGCCATGGCTCGCGGCTCTGACGACGATAACGTAGCCCGCAACAACGACGGCAGCGCCGTTGCCCAGGACAAGTCGATCGCGATCGAAGACTCGTTCAAAGCCACCGCCAAGAACAGCTTCAACCAGGACAACGACACCACCAACAACACCAAGGTCGACGTCGACGTGACCGTCAAGGACAGCTTCAACACCGACAATAGCAAGCACATGACGTCGAACTCGTGGAGCCTGAGCAAAAAAGTCGTCAACATCTCCAAGGCCGAAATTTCGTCCGATCAGAAAGGCCACGCAGGCGACGTGACGATCGGCAGCGGCGGCAGCAGAGACCACGGCTACGGCGGCTACGGCCGTAAAGGCAAGAAAGACGACTGCGGCTGCGAACTGCCGACCGTCCGTACCGGCGACAACTCGGTCGGCTCCGCCAGCTTCAACGGCATCGGCCAGTTCTCGCAAAACACCGGCCTCGCTTCGATGGCGCAGCAGTCCGTCAACGTCCAGGCCAACCTGCGCATGAACTAAGCGCACGACGGCGACACGGGAAGCGGTCTGGTATCGCTTCCCGTTTTTCCCCCTTTTCTGCGGATAGGCTCTAGGAGATCACCATGGCGCGCATCGATCGTCTCATCGTCGCCACCTTGTTTGGGACCACCCTGCTGGCGGGTATCGCCCACGCCGACGAGACTCAGCAAGCCGTCAACGATCCCTTCGCAGGATTGAGCACGGCCAATCAGCAAAGCCTGTCCGACCAAGCCGGCAAAAAAGACATTTTTACCGACAACCTGCAGGTGATCAGCAATAACGCCGAACAACGCGCCAGCGTCGGCAACACTAGCCTGCAGAACTCCGTTTCGGTCACCGGCGCCAACACCATCGGACAAGGCGCCTTCGCCGGGATGTCTGGAATCGGAACGGTCTTCCAGAACAGCGGCAACAACGTCGTGATGCAAAGCTCGACGATTCTGAACGTTTCGATTCGCTGAGTACCGATAGACACGAAAGGCTACCCGCAGTGGCCTTGCTTATCCTGGACGGCATCATCATGCAAAAAAAACTCATCGCCTGCTGTATCGCCTTGGCAGGGCTGACCGGTAATGCATGGGCGGGCACCGTCGCTGTCATCACGGGACTCAATTCTTCCTACAACGTCACCATGACGACCTTCAAGGAAAGAGCGTTCAAGAACACCATACGACAAAAATACGATTTCAGTTGTGGTGCTGCCGCGCTCGCCACCTTGCTGACCCACCACTACGAATATCCGATCAAGGAAGAAACGATTTTCGAAGCCATGTTCCGCGAAGGAGACCAGGAAAAAATAAAAAAATACGGTTTTTCGATGGCGGACATGAGAAAATTTCTTGAAGGCCGTGGCATCCCCGCCAACGGCTACGACATTGGACTGGACAAACTCGCCGAGATCGGCGTTCCCGCCATCGTGCTGATCAGCACCAATGGTTACAATCACTTTGTAGTCATCACCGGCATTTCAAAGGACAAAGTACTGGTCAGCGACTCGGCGATCGGCGTGAAGTCCTACGACCGGACTCAGTTTGAAAACATGTGGGGCAAAGTGGTTTTCTTGATTACTGCCAGGGCAGACCTAGGGGAAAAATACTTCAATCGTGACGATTACTGGAAAATCGTTGAAAAGGCTCCGCTGGATACCGCCACAACGAATGCCGCCCTTTCTAACTGGCGCATTTTAATGCGTGGCCCCAACGATTTTTAAGCATCACGGTCGACATGACCCTCAGGAGAGCAACATGTTCAAGCCCGCTGAAGCCCGTCTTTCCTCCTCGGTTTTTATTGTTGCCGCAGGGCTCATGTATTGTCATGCGGCGATGGCCTCCATGACCGTCGCTACCGATATCGACCAGAAAATCGTAGAGCATCGGGTATCGGAAGACAAACTGGAAAACATCCGCGGCGGCATGCGCTACGGCGACTTTGACGTCGCCTTTGGCATAGACCGAGCTGTTTATGTCGACGGCCAACTACAGTATCAAACCAGTTACCAATGGTATAGCAAAAATCCTAAAAATATTTCCTACGATACCAAGCATGATGCAAACCCGATAGCCTCGACACCAAGCGGCAGCCCGGGAAAAACAGTGGTCATCGCAACAAACGACGGCAATGGCGTCCCTCAGTCTTTGGTCGTTCAAAACTCGGCCAACAACACTGTCATTAAATCTGTCACGACACTCGACACAACAATTAACGGCATGGAAGCACTCCGATCAGGCAGAATAAGCAACGCCATTACCAATAGCATCATGAGAAATATCAGATAAGATCATCGCCTGGCAATACATTATTTCCCCTTGACGAAAAGCCTTGATTCAAGGCTTTTCCTGTTTTTTGTGACGTTTTGAGCTACTGAGACCAGCGCCCCAGGAAGGCTTTTGCTGCGGCGACCATCTTGCGCGGTTTGATCTGCACGAACACCCAGCGGGTGGCGCGATCGATGGCGACGACGACGTCCCCCCGGCATTGAGAGTCGCTAACAAAACCGGTCGATAAAGCGTAAGCAGATCAAGGCACAAGCCAGCTTGAGCAAGGCGTAATGCGTATCCAGCCGTCTTTCGAAG
>NZ_SLXG01000036.1 GCF_004345725.1 Crenobacter luteus
ACGTGCGCGTAGTGACGGGTAGCGGTCTCGTACTCGACGTGCGCGGTGTTGATGGTGATGCCACGAGCCTTTTCTTCCGGCGCGCTGTCGATCTGGTCGTAACCCTTGGCCTCGCCACCGAACTTCTTCGACAGAATGGTGGTGATAGCGGCGGTCAGGGTGGTCTTGCCATGGTCAACGTGACCGATGGTGCCAACGTTTACGTGCGGTTTGGTCCGCTCGAACTTTTCTTTTGCCATTTTGCAAAAATCCTTGATTTAAAGAACGTAAAGGTTGGCCGAGCCTAGGCGGCCCGGCCGACAGCGCGTTTATTTCTTGGCGTTCATGATCGCGTCAGCGACATGCTTCGGCGCTTCGGAGTAGTGCTTGAACTCCATCGAGTAGGTCGCACGACCCTGGGTCGCCGAACGCAGGTCGGTCGAGTAGCCGAACATTTCCGACAGCGGCACTTCGGCGCGGATGATCTTGCCACCCAGACCGTCGTCGTCCATGCCCTGCACGATGCCGCGACGACGGTTCAGGTCGCCCATCACGTCGCCCATGTACTCTTCCGGGGTTTCCACTTCGACGGCCATCATCGGCTCGAGAATCACCGGACCGGCGCGGCGCATGGCTTCCTTGAACGCCAGCGAACCGGCCAGTTCGAACGCGATCTGCGACGAGTCGACGTCGTGGTAGGAGCCGAAGGTCAGGCGCACGGTCACGTCCACCACCGGGAAGCCGGCGAGGATACCGTTCTGCAGCGTGTTCTGGATACCCTTGTCCACCGACGGGATGAATTCGCGCGGAATCACGCCGCCCTTGATCTCGTCGATGAACTTGTAGCCGTTGCCTTCGCCGGACGGCTCCAGCGTGATGACCGCGTGGCCGTACTGACCCTTACCGCCGGACTGTTTGACGTGCTTGCCTTCGACGTCGGTCACGGTCTTGGTGATGGTTTCGCGGTAGGCCACCTGCGGCGCGCCGACGTTGGCTTCCACGCCGAATTCGCGCTTCATGCGGTCGACGATGATCTCGAGGTGCAGTTCGCCCATGCCCGAGATGATGGTCTGGCCCGATTCTTCGTCGGTACGCACGCGGAACGACGGGTCTTCCTTGGCCAGGCGGTTCAGGGCGACGCCCATCTTCTCCTGGTCGGCCTTGGTCTTCGGCTCGACGGCGACGTGGATCACCGGCTCCGGGAACTCCATGCGCTCGAGCACGATCGGCGCGTCGGCGGCGCACAGGGTTTCACCGGTGGTGACTTCCTTCAGGCCGATGGCGGCGGCGATGTCGCCGGCACGCACTTCTTCGAGCTCGATGCGGTCGTTCGCCATCATCTGCACGATGCGGCCGATACGTTCTTTCTTGCCCTTGACCGAGTTCAGCACGGTGTCGCCCGAGTTCACGACACCCGAGTACACGCGGAAGAAGGTCAGCTGGCCGACGTACGGGTCGTTCATCAGCTTGAACGCCAGCGACGAGAACTTCTCGTCGTCCGAGGCAATACGGCTGGCCGGCTGGCCATCCGACTCGCCGGCGACCGGCGGGATGTCGACCGGCGACGGCAGCAGTTCGATCACCGCGTCGAGCATGCGCTGCACGCCCTTGTTCTTGAACGCGGAACCGCACAGCATCGGCTGGATCTCGCCCTTCAGGGTGCGCTCGCGCAGACCGCCGATGATTTCTTCCTCGGTCAGCATTTCGCCACCCAGGTACTTGTCCATCATCTCTTCGTTGACCTCGGCGGCCGCCTCGATCATTTTCTCGCGCCATTCTTCGGCGACGGAAACGAGATCGGCCGGGATGTCACCGTACTCGAACTTCATGCCCTGCGAGGCTTCGTCCCAGATGATGGCTTTCATCTTCAGCAGGTCGACGACGCCGGTGAAGCCCTCTTCGGCGCCGATCGGCACCACGATGGGCACCGGGTTCGCGCGCAGACGGGTTTTCATCTGGTCGACGACGCGGAAGAAGTTGGCGCCCTGGCGGTCCATCTTGTTGACGAAGGCCAGACGCGGCACCTTGTACTTGTTGGCCTGACGCCACACGGTCTCGGATTGCGGCTGCACGCCACCGACCGCGCAGTACACCATCACGGCACCGTCCAGCACGCGCATGGAACGCTCCACCTCGACGGTGAAGTCCACGTGGCCCGGGGTATCGATGATGTTGAAGCGGTGCTCCGGATACTGCAGACCCATGCCCTTCCAGAAGGTGGTCACGGCAGCGGAGGTAATGGTGATGCCACGCTCCTGCTCCTGCTCCATCCAGTCGGTGGTCGCGGCGCCGTCGTGCACCTCACCCAGCTTGTGGTTCACACCGGTGTAGAACAGGATGCGCTCGGTCGTGGTGGTCTTGCCGGCGTCGATGTGAGCGCTGATACCGATATTGCGGTAGCGCTCGATGGGGGTTTTCCTAGCCACAGCGGAAACCTTCTCGAGTAAGTTGAATTAGAAGCGGAAGTGCGAGAAGGCCTTGTTGGCCTCTGCCATGCGGTGCACTTCTTCACGCTTCTTCATGGCGCCGCCACGGCCTTCGGCCGCGTCGAGCAGCTCACCGGCCAGACGCAGGTCCATGGACTTCTCGCCGCGCTTGCGGGCAGATTCGCGCAGCCAGCGCATGGCCAGCGCGAGGCGACGTGCGGGGCGTACTTCAACCGGAACCTGGTAGTTGGCACCACCCACGCGACGGCTCTTGACCTCGACGATCGGCTTGACGTTGGCGATGGCGGTGTTGAACACCTCGATCGCGTCCTTGCCGCTCTTCTTGGCGATCTGCTCGAGCGCGCCGTACACGATGCGTTCGGCGACGGATTTCTTGCCGTCCATCATCACGACGTTCATGAACTTGGACAGGTCCTGCGAACCGAACTTCGGATCCGGCAGGATGTCGCGCTTCGGTACTTCTCTGCGTCTTGGCATTTCAATTCCTTACTATTCAATTCAGTTGAGCTTCACGCTCGCGACCGCTCATCGAAGCGGCCACTTACTCGACGACCTTGGCGGGCCGCCGTCTCAATAACGCCTCAGTCCGTCGCGACGACTTACTTGGGACGCTTGGCGCCGTACTTCGAACGGGCCTGCTTACGGTCTTTCACGCCAGCGGTATCCAGCGAGCCGCGCACGGTGTGGTAACGCACACCCGGCAAGTCTTTCACACGACCGCCGCGGATCAGCACCACCGAGTGTTCCTGCAGGTTGTGGCCTTCACCACCGATGTAGGAAATCACTTCGAAACCGTTGGTCAGGCGCACCTTGCACACCTTACGCAGCGCCGAGTTCGGCTTCTTCGGGGTGGTGGTGTAGACGCGGGTGCACACGCCGCGTTTCTGCGGGCAAGCTTCGAGTGCCGGGACCTTGCTCTTCGCCTTGACGGCGACGCGGCCCTTGCGCACGAGTTGGTTAATGGTTGGCATTACTCAGGTTCCTATTGAGTGAAAAAACGGCAGTCTCCTGCCGAATCGCAGGATTATAGGGGAGCCCTTGACCGCGCGTCAATGAAACAAACGCCGCCAATCCAGCGTTAACCGTTGAATTGGCAGCGTTTTTTACAGCCCCGAATCGGGGTGGGGCTTAGTCCTGGCTTTCGATCGACTCGGCGCCGACCTCGGCCAGCGGCGCGCCGGCCAACGCGTCGATGCCCAGCTCCTGGCGGCGGCGGTTGCGATGGTAGGCCAGACCGGTACCGGCCGGGATCAGGCGGCCGACGATCACGTTCTCCTTCAGGCCGCGCAGGTCGTCCTTCTTGCCCATGATCGCGGCTTCGGTCAGCACGCGCGTCGTTTCCTGGAACGAGGCCGCCGAGATGAACGAATCGGTCGACAGCGACGCCTTGGTGATGCCGAGCAGCACGTTTTCGTACTGCGCCGGGATCTTGTCCTCGGCCAGCATCTTGTCGTTGGCCGCGTACACTTCGGCGCGCTCGACCTGTTCACCCTGGATGAAGTCGGTGTCGCCCGAGTCAGTGATGATCACGCGACGCAGCATCTGGCGGATGATCACCTCGATGTGCTTGTCGTTGATCTTCACGCCCTGCAAGCGGTACACCTCCTGCACTTCCTGGACGATGTAGCGCGCCAGCTCCTCGATACCCTGCAGGCGCAGGATGTCGTGCGGATCGACCGGACCGTCGACGATGGATTCGCCGCGGTTCACCACCTGGCCGTCGTGCACCAGCACGTGCTTGTCCTTCGGGATCAGGCTCTCGTAGCCGTTGCCGTCCATGTCGGTGATGATCAGACGCTGCTTGCCCTTGGTGTCCTTGCCGAACGACACGGTACCGGTGACCTCGGCCAACATGCCGGCGTCCTTCGGCGAACGCGCTTCGAACAGCTCGGCCACTCGCGGCAGACCACCGGTAATGTCGCGGGTCTTCGACGTTTCCTGCGGCAGACGCGCCAGCACCTCGCCGACGCCCACTTCCTGGCCGTCCTTCACGGTGATGATCGCGCCGACCTGGAAGGTGATGGTCACCGGGGTTTCGGTACCGGCCAGCTTCACTTCGTTGCCGAACTCGTCGATCAGCTTCACCAGCGGGCGCAGCATCTTGCTCTGCGAACCGGCGCGGCGCTTCGGATCGATCACGACCAGCGTCGACAGACCGGTCACGTCGTCGGTCTGCTTGGCGACGGTGTTGCCCTCCTCGACGTTCTCGAAGCGGACGCGGCCGGCGTACTCAGTGATGATCGGACGGGTGTGCGGGTCCCAGGTCGCCAGCGGCGTGCCGGCCTTGACCGCGACGCCGTCGGTCACGCGCAGCGTCGCGCCGTACGGCACCTTGTGGCGTTCGCGCTCGCGGCCGACGTCGTCGTGGATCACCACTTCGCCGGAGCGGGTGATCACGATCAGCTCGCCCTTGCTGTTGGTGACGTAACGCATCAGGCTGCCGAAGCGCACGGTACCGTTCGACTTGGTTTCCACCTGGCTGGCGGCGGCGGCTCGCGACGCGGCACCACCGATGTGGAAGGTCCGCATGGTCAGCTGGGTACCCGGCTCACCGATCGACTGCGCAGCGATCACGCCGACCGCCTCGCCGGCGTTGACGATCTTGCCGCGCGCCAGGTCGCGACCGTAGCACTTGGCGCACAGGCCGTAGCGGGTTTCGCAGGTGATCGGCGTGCGCACTTTCACTTCGTCGATGCCGAGGTTGTCGATCATGTCGACCATGTTCTCGTCCAGCAGCGTGCCGGCCTCGATCACGGTACCGCCGCTCGACGGGTCGACCACGTCGGTCGCGGTGACGCGGCCGAGGATGCGGTCGCGCAGCGCCTCGATCACGTCGCCGCCCTGCACCACCGCCTTCATGTTGAAGCCGTGGCTGGTGCCGCAATCGTCCTCGATCACCACCAGATCCTGCGTCACGTCGACGAGACGACGCGTCAGGTAACCGGAGTTCGCGGTCTTCAGCGCCGTATCGGCCAGACCCTTACGGGCGCCGTGGGTCGAGATGAAGTACTGCAGAACGGTCAGACCCTCGCGGAAGTTCGAGGTAATCGGCGTTTCGATAATCGAGCCGTCCGGCTTGGCCATCAGGCCACGCATGCCGGCCAGCTGACGGATCTGCGCCACCGAGCCCCGCGCACCGGAGTCGGCCATCATGTAGATCGAGTTGAACGACTCCTGGTCGACTTCCTTGCCGTCGCGGTCGAGCACCTTCTGCTTGGCCAGCTCGTCCATCAGCGCCTTGGCGACCTTGTCGCCGGTGCGACCCCAGATGTCGACCACCTTGTTGTAGCGCTCGCCCTGGGTCACCAGACCCTGGCGGTACTGCTCTTCGATCTCCTTAACCTCGCGCTGCGCGTCGGCCAGCAGCTCGACCTTCTTGGCCGGCACGACCATGTCGTCGACGCAGATCGAGATGCCGCCGCGGGTCGAGTACGCGAAACCGGTGTACATCAGCTGGTCGGCGAAGATCACCGTGTCGCGGATGCCGCAGCGGCGGAACGAGGCGTTGATCAGCTTGGAGATTTCCTTCTTCTTCAGCGCCTTGTTGATGTACTCGAAGCCCAGGCCCTTCGGCAGGATTTCCGACAGGATGGCGCGACCGACGGTGGTCTCGTAGCGACGGCTCACCGGCACGAATTCGCCCTGCTCGTCGTGCTCCCACTCCTTCAGGCGCACGGTGATGCGGCTGGCCAGCTCGACGACGCCGTTGCCGTAGGCGCGGTGCACCTCGGCCAGGTCGGCGAACACCATGCCTTCGCCCTTGCCGTTCACCTTGTCGCGGGTCATGTAATAAAGACCCAGGACGATGTCCTGCGACGGCACGATGATCGGCTCGCCGTTGGCCGGCGACAGCACGTTGTTGGTCGCCAGCATCAGCGTGCGGGCTTCCATCTGCGCCTCAAGCGACAGCGGCACGTGGACGGCCATCTGGTCGCCGTCGAAGTCGGCGTTGAACGCCGCGCACACGAGCGGGTGCAGCTGGATCGCCTTGCCCTCGATCAGCACCGGCTCGAAGGCCTGAATGCCGAGACGGTGCAGCGTCGGCGCACGGTTCAGCAGCACCGGATGCTCGCGGATCACCTCTTCGAGGATGTCCCACACTTCCGGCACTTCCTGCTCGACCAGCTTCTTGGCCGCCTTGATGGTGGTGGCCAGGCCCAGCACTTCGAGCTTGTGGAAGATGAACGGCTTGAACAGCTCGAGCGCCATCTTCTTCGGCAAGCCGCACTGGTGCAGACGCAGATACGGGCCGACGGTGATGACAGAACGGCCGGAGTAGTCGACGCGCTTGCCCAAGAGGTTCTGACGGAAACGGCCGCCCTTGCCCTTGATCATGTCGGCCAGCGACTTCAGCGGGCGCTTGTTGGCGCCGGTCATCGCCTTGCCGCGACGGCCGTTGTCGAGCAACGAGTCGACCGATTCCTGCAGCATGCGCTTCTCGTTGCGCACGATGATGTCCGGCGCGCGCAATTCGAGCAGTCGCTTCAGGCGGTTGTTACGGTTGATGACGCGGCGGTACAGGTCGTTCAGGTCGGAGGTCGCGAAGCGGCCGCCGTCCAGCGGCACCAGCGGGCGCAGCTCCGGCGGCAGCACCGGCAGCACTTCGAGGATCATCCAGTCCGGCTTGATGCCCGAACGCTGGAAGGCCTCGAGCACCTTCAGGCGCTTGGCGATCTTCTTGATCTTGGTATCCGAACCGGTCGATTCGAGTTCGCGGCGCAGGTCCTCGATCTCGTTGCCGATGTCCATCTTGCGCAGCAGCTCGCGCACGGCCTCGGCGCCCATCATGGCGACGAATTCCTCGCCGTACTCGTCCAGCTTGTCGAGGTAGTCTTCCTCGGTCAGCAGCTGGCCGCGCTGCAGCGGGGTCATGCCCGGCTCGGTGACGACGAAGGCTTCGAAGTACAGCACGCGCTCGATGTCGCGCAGCGCCATGTCGAGCACCATGCCCAGACGCGACGGCAGCGACTTCAGGAACCAGATGTGGGCGACCGGGCTGGCCAGCTCGATGTGGCCCATGCGCTCGCGGCGCACTTTCGACAGCGTCACCTCGACGCCGCACTTCTCGCAGATCACGCCGCGATGCTTGAGACGCTTGTACTTGCCGCACAGGCACTCGTAGTCCTTCACCGGGCCGAAGATGCGCGCGCAGAACAGACCGTCGCGCTCCGGCTTGAAGGTGCGGTAGTTGATCGTCTCGGGCTTTTTGACTTCACCGTAGGACCAGGAGCGGATCTTGTCCGGCGAGGCGACGCCGATCTTGATCGCGTCGAATTCCTCTTCCTGGGTGACTTGCTTAAAAAGATCAAGCAGAGCTTTCATTTTGACTCCCGTGAGGGTGAGCCGTCGCAAGGTTGGCCGAACCTCGGCCAACCTTTCCGGCTCACGCCTTCATCAATAGCGTTCCAGATCGATGTCCAGACCCAGCGAGCGGATTTCCTTCACCAGCACGTTGAAGGATTCCGGCATGCCGGCGTCGATCTTGTGCTCGCCCTTGACGATGTTTTCGTAGACCTTGGTCCGGCCGGTCACGTCGTCCGACTTCACCGTCAGCATTTCCTGCAGCGTGTAGGCGGCGCCGTACGCTTCCAGCGCCCACACCTCCATCTCGCCGAAACGCTGGCCGCCGAACTGCGCCTTGCCGCCCAGCGGCTGCTGGGTGACGAGCGAGTACGGGCCGGTCGAACGCGCGTGCATCTTGTCGTCGACGAGGTGGTGCAGCTTCAGGTAATGCATCACGCCGACGGTGACCTTGCGGTCGAACGCTTCGCCCGAGCGACCGTCGAACAGCGTCATCTGCGTCTTCGACTCGTTAAAGCCCAGCAGCGCGGTGCGCGGGTCGTCGTCCGAGTAGGCGATGTCGAGCATCGCGCGGATTTCCTGCTCCTTGGCGCCGTCGAACACCGGCGTCGCGAACGGCATGCCGCGGCGCAGGTTCTGCGCCAGCTCGACGATTTCCGCGTCGGAGAGCGACGCGATGTCCTCGCGCTTGCCGGTGGTGTTGTACACCTTCTCGACCAGCTCGCGCAGCTCGGCCACCGCGCGCTGTTCGCGCAGCATGCGGTCGAACTTCTCGCCAATGCCCTTGGCCGCCCAACCGAGGTGGACCTCGAGGATCTGACCGATGTTCATACGCGACGGTACGCCCAGCGGGTTCAGCACGATGTCGACCGGACGGCCGTCGGCCATGTACGGCATGTCTTCCACCGGCAGGATGCGCGACACCACACCCTTGTTACCGTGGCGGCCGGCCATCTTGTCGCCGGCCTGCAGGCGGCGCTTGACGGCCAGGTAGACCTTGACCATCTTCTGCACGCCCGGCGGCAGCTCGTCGCCCTGGGTCAGCTTGCGCTTCTTGTCGTCGAACTTGAGGTCGAACTCCTCGCGCTTCTGCGCCAGGCTTTCCTTGATCAGCTCGAGTTGCTTGGCGACGTCCTCGTCGGCCATGCGGATGTCGAACCACTCGTGCTTGGAACCCAGGCTTTCGAGGTACTCGGTGGTGATCTCGGTGCCCTTGGCGAGACGCTTCGGACCGCCGTTGGCGACCTTGCCGACGATCAGGCGCTCGATACGGCTGAACGCGTCGTTGTCGAAAATGCGCAGCTGGTCGTTCAGGTCGAGGCGGTAGCGCTTCAGTTCGCCGTCGATGATCGACTGCGCGCGCTTGTCGCGCTCGATGCCCTCGCGGGTGAACACCTGCACGTCGATCACGGTACCGGTCATGCCGGTCGGCACGCGCAGCGACGTATCCTTCACGTCGGACGCCTTCTCACCGAAGATCGCGCGCAGCAGTTTTTCTTCCGGCGTCAGCTGGGTTTCGCCCTTCGGCGTCACCTTGCCGACCAGCACGTCCCCGGCTTCGACTTCGGCGCCGATGTAGACGATGCCCGAGTCGTCGAGGCGGTTCTGCATGCGCTCGGACAGGTTCGGGATGTCGCGGGTGATCTCTTCCGGTCCGAGCTTGGTGTCGCGCGACACCACCGACAGCTCCTCGATGTGGATCGAGGTGTAGCGGTCTTCGGCGACGACCTTCTCCGAGATCAGGATCGAGTCCTCGAAGTTGTAGCCGTTCCACGGCATGAAGGCGATGGTCATGTTCTGACCCAGCGCCAGCTCGCCGAGGTCGGTCGAGGCTCCGTCGGCCACCACGTCGCCACGGGCGATCAGGTCGCCCACCTTCACCACCGGACGCTGGTTGATGTTGGTGTTCTGGTTGGAACGGGTGAACTTGGTGAGGTTGTAGATATCCACACCCACTTCACCGGCGACCGCTTCCTCGTCGTTGACGCGGACCACGATACGGCCGGCGTCGACGTAGTCGACCACGCCGCCGCGACGGGCGACCACGGTGGTGCCCGAGTCGACCGCCACCGAACGCTCGATACCGGTGCCGACGAAGGGCTTCTCTGCACGCAGGCACGGTACCGCCTGACGCTGCATGTTGGCGCCCATCAGCGCGCGGTTGGCGTCGTCGTGCTCGAGGAACGGAATCAACGAAGCGGCCACCGACACGACCTGGCCGGTCGCCACGTCCATGTACTGGACGCGATCCGGCGTCGCGAGGATGGTTTCGCCCTTCTCGCGGCAGGTCACCAGCTCGTCGACCAGACGACCCTCGTCATCCAGCTCGGCGTTGGCCTGCGCGATCACGTAGCGGCCTTCCTCGATCGCCGACAGGTAGTCGATCTCGGTCGTCACCTTGCCGTCGATCACCTTGCGGTACGGCGTCTCGAGGAAGCCGAACTCGTTGGTGCGGGCGTAGACCGACAGCGAGTTGATCAGGCCGATGTTCGGACCTTCCGGCGTTTCGATCGGGCAGACGCGGCCGTAGTGGGTCGGGTGCACGTCGCGCACCTCGAAGCCGGCGCGCTCGCGGGTCAGACCGCCCGGACCCAGCGCCGACACGCGGCGCTTGTGGGTCACTTCGGACAGCGGGTTGGTCTGGTCCATGAACTGCGACAGCTGCGACGAACCGAAGAACTCCTTGATCGCGGCCGACACCGGCTTGGCGTTGATCAGGTCGTGCGGCATCAGGTTGTCGGACTCGGCCTGGTTCAGGCGCTCCTTGACCGCGCGCTCGACGCGCACCAGACCGGCACGGAACTGGTTCTCGGCCAACTCGCCGACCGAACGCACGCGACGGTTGCCGAGGTGGTCGATGTCGTCCACTTCGCCGCGGCTGTTGCGCAGCTCGACCAGGATCGCGATCACCGACACGATGTCTTCGGTCGACAGCACCGGATCGGTGGTGTCGCGACGATGCGCGAAGGTCTCGCCGATCAGGGTCTTGAACCACTCCGGCGTCTTCTCGTCGAACTTGTAGTCGTAGGTGCGGGTGTTGAACTTCATGCGACCGACGCGCGACAGGTCGTAGGTCTCCTCGCTGAAGAACAGGCGGTGGAACAGCGCCTCGACCGCATCCTCGGTCGGCGGCTCGCCCGGGCGCATCATGCGGTAGATCGCGACGCGCGCCTGCTGCTGATCCTGGATGTCGTCGGAACGCAGCGTCTGCGAGATGTAAGCCCCCTGGTCGAGGTCGTTGGTGTACAGCACCTCGATTTCCGGCACGCCGTGGATGTCGAGCTTGGCGATCAGGTCGTCGGTGATCTCGTCGTTGGCGCGCGCCAGCACTTCGCCGGTGTCCGGATTGACCACCGTCTTGGCCAGCACCTTGCCCACCAGCACCTCGAACGGCACCTCGATGCGGTCGATGTTCGCGGCGGCGATGTCGCGCATGTGCTTGGCGGTGATGCGCTTGTCCTTCTGGACGATCACCTTGCCGTCGCCGGCGACGATGTCGAACTTGGCGACCTCGCCCTTCAGACGCTCGGCCACCACCTTCATGAACACGCCGTTTTCGGTCAGGTAGAAGGTGTCGGTGTTGTAAAACTCGGACAGGATGCGCTCTTCGCTATAGCCCAGCGCCTTGAGCAGGATGGTCACCGGCATCTTGCGGCGACGGTCGATACGGAAGTACAGCAGGTCCTTCGGATCGAACTCGAAGTCCAGCCACGAGCCGCGGTACGGAATCACGCGGGCCGAGAACAACAGCTTGCCCGACGAGTGGGTCTTGCCGCGGTCGTGCTCGAAGAACACGCCCGGCGAGCGGTGCAGCTGGGAAACGATGACGCGCTCGGTGCCGTTGATGATGAAGGAACCGTTGGTGGTCATGAGCGGAATCTCGCCCATGTACACCTCGTTCTCGCGCACTTCCTTCACCACCGGCTTGGACGACTCTTTGTCCAGGATAGTCAGACGGATACGAGCACGAAGCGGAGCCGCGTAGGTAATGCCGCGCAGCTGGCATTCCTGGACGTCGAACGGCGGCTCGCCCAGCACGTAGTGCACGAAGTCCAGGCGCGCGTAGCCGTTGTGGCTCACGATCGGGAAGATCGATTTGAACGCCGCCTGCAAACCTGCATCCTTGCGCTGATCTACCGGCACCCCCAGTTGGAGGAAATCGGTGTAAGAATCAATCTGGGTCGCCAACAGGAATGGGACATCGAGAACACTATCGCGCTTCGCAAAACTCTTGCGGATACGCTTCTTCTCAGTAAACGAATAACTCATAGAGTCTCCATCGAGGTGGGGTGGCGCAAGAAACCAAAAGTCAGCAGCCACCTGCAGCGGATTGCTGGCTTTTACCTTCTTTCGTCGCACGGCGCGCTATCGGGTACAAGCGCAACAAGGCTGGCGGATTGCTCCGCCAGCCTCTTTATCTTCCCGAAGGGAAGATTATTTCACTTCGGCCTTCGCGCCGGCTTCGGTCAGCTGCTTGAGCAGATCGTCGGCTTCGGCTTTGGACACGCCTTCCTTCAGAGCCTTCGGCGCGCCGTCGACCAGGTCTTTGGCTTCTTTCAGGCCCAGACCGGTGATCGCACGCACGACCTTGATCACGTTCACCTTGTTGTCGCCAGCGGCGGTCAGGATCACGTCGAATTCGGTCTTCTCTTCAGCGGCAGCAGCGCCACCGGCGGCCGGGCCGGCCACGGCCACGGCTGCGGCGGACACGCCGAACTTCTCTTCGAACGCCTTCACCAGGTCGTTCAGTTCCATCACGGTCAGACCAGCAACGGCTTCGAGAATGTCTTCTTTGGTAATAGCCATTTGTAAAACTCCTGAATCGGTATTCGTTTAAAGCAAATCGGATTAAGCGGCTTCGGCCTGCTTCTTCTCGGCCAGGGCGGCCAGAGCGCGAGCAAAGCCCGACACCGGCGCCTGCATGACGAAAAGCAGCTTGGACAGCAGTTCTTCGCGGCCCGGGATCGACGCGAGCTCGGCCACTTCGGCGGCGTTCAGCACCTTGCCGTCGTAGGAACCAGCCTTGACGACGATCTTGTCGTCCTGCTTGGAGAACTGATGCAGCACTTTGGCAGCCGCAACCGGGTCGGCGGACACGCCGTAGACCAGCGGACCGACCATCTGGTCGGCCAGGCCGGCGAACGGGGTACCTTCGACCGCGCGGCGGGCCAGCGTGTTCTTCAGAACGCGCAGGTACACACCCTGCTCGCGCGCCTTGGCGCGCAGCTGGGTCAGGCTGCCCACTCCGATGCCGCGGTACTCGGCGATAACGATGGTCTGGGCGCCGGCAACTTCTGCCGCCACTTCAGCCACTACCGCCTTCTTGGCTTCGATATTGAGACTCAAGGTCTACCTCCTAGTCATGAACGGAACGGCTTGCGCCATCCCCCTTCAGTGCAGCGGCGACCAGCTTCAGGAGACATTACGGAATTCCACCGTCGAAACTGGTGCCCATGGGCAGAATTGAACTGCCGACCTCTCCCTTACCAAGGGAGTGCTCTACCCCTGAGCTACATGGGCTCTTTCGACAACAGATATAAAGCCTGCTGTTCGGGCACACCATCTGCGTAGGGCGCTGTAGCAGCGATTAAACCCTGGGGCCCCTACGGTCTTTGACAATCTGGCGGCGGGCGAACCCGCCACCAGCCCAAAGCCTTGGCGGACCGGAGCGGCCCGCCGGAACGTCACTTAGGCAGTGACGCTATTGGTATCGATGCGCACGCCGACGCCCATGGTGCTGGACACGGCGACTTTGCGCAGATACTGACCCTTGGCGGCGGCCGGCTTGGCTTTCACCAGCGCGTCGACGAGGGCGTTGAGGTTTTCGCGCAGCGCATCGGCTTCGAACGAAGCACGGCCGATGGTCGCGTGCACGATACCCGACTTGTCGGTACGGTACTGAACCTGACCGGCCTTGGCGTTCTTCACGGCTTCGGCGACGTTCGGGGTCACGGTGCCGACTTTCGGGTTCGGCATCAGGCCGCGCGGACCGAGGATCTGACCCAGCTGACCGACCACGCGCATCGCGTCCGGGGAGGCGATCACGACGTCGAAGTCGAGCTGACCGGCCTTGACCTGCTCGGCCAGGTCGTCGAAACCGACGACTTCGGCGCCGGCAGCCTTGGCGGCTTCGGCGTTCGCACCCTGGGCGAACACGGCGACGCGAACCGACTTGCCGGTGCCGCGCGGCAGCACGACGGAGCCACGGACGACCTGGTCGGATTTACGCGGATCGACGCCGAGATTGACGGCGATGTCGATCGACTCGTCGAACTTGGCGGTCGCGGCGGACTTCACCAGCGCGATGGCCTCGTCGACCGGGTACAGCTTGTTGCGGTCGACGCCGCCCTTGAGGGCCTGCAGACGCTTGGAAAGCTTAGCCATCTTACACACCCTCCACTTCGAGACCCATCGAACGGGCCGAGCCCGCGATGATGCGAACGGCCGCGTCCATATCGGCAGCGGTCAGGTCCGGCTGCTTGGTCTTGGCGATTTCTTCCAGCTGGGCGCGCGTCACCTTGCCGACCTTGTCGGTGTGCGGCTTCGGCGAGCCTTTCTGGATGCCGGCGGCCTTCT
Organism: Crenobacter luteus; assembly: GCF_004345725.1. Classification (GTDB taxonomy): domain Bacteria; phylum Pseudomonadota; class Gammaproteobacteria; order Burkholderiales; family Chromobacteriaceae; genus Crenobacter; species Crenobacter luteus. The sequence goes on from NZ_SLXG01000036.1 coordinate 14,304, forward strand.
TCAGCAGAATGGTGGCCGGCGGGGTCTTCATCACGAAGGTGAAGGACTTGTCCGCGTAGGCGGTGATCACGACCGGAATCGGCAGACCCGGCTCGACGCCCTGGGTCTGGGCGTTGAACGCCTTGCAGAATTCCATGATGTTCAGGCCGCGCTGACCCAATGCCGGACCGATGGGCGGCGACGGGTTGGCTTTACCAGCGGGCACTTGCAGCTTGATGTAGCCGACAATCTTCTTTGCCACGATTTGCTCCTAAAACGGGTATCACGCGCCCGTCGACACGAGCGCTCCCCAGCGAAACGCGCGATTATACGCGATTCAAAAAAACCTGCCAATCAAAGTTTTTCGACCTGGCTGAATTCCAGCTCGACCGGCGTCTCGCGACCGAAGATCTGCACCGACACGCGCAACTTGTTGCGCTCGTAGTTGACCTCGTCGACCACACCGTTGAAGTCGGTGAACGGGCCGTCGTTGACGCGCACCTTCTCACCCACCTCGAACAGGACCTTGGGCTTCGGCTTCTCGGTCCCCTCCTGCATCTGCTGCATGATGGCCTCGACCTCTTTCGCCGAAATCGGCGCCGGGCGGTTCGCCGTACCGCCGATGAAACCGGTCACCTTGGGCGTACTCTTGACGAGGTGCCAACTGTCGTCGGTCATCTCCATCTCGACCAACACGTAGCCCGGGAAAAACTTGCGCTCGGTGATCGATTTGCGGCCGTTCTTGATGTCGACCACCTCCTCGACCGGCACCAGAATCTGACCGAACTGATCCTGCAGGCCCGAACGGTCGACCCGCTCGCGCAAGGCCTTCTGCACGCTCTTCTCAAAGCCCGAATAGGCGTGCACCACATACCAACGTTTTGCCATTGCTTATCCTCGCCCCAGCAGCAGATCGTAGAAGAACCAGGAAAGACCGGAATCCACCAGCCACATGAAGAGCGCCAGCACCAGCACGAACAGGAAAACCAGGCCCGTCAGCTGCAACGCCTCCCGACGCTCCGGCCAGACAACCTTGCGCGTCTCGGCCACGGACTCCTGCGCATAGGAGACGAGCGCCTTGCCGGGCGCGGACAGCCAAAGGGCGCCCGCGGACAGCGCGAGACCGGCGACAAAGGCGAGCGCGCGCAACAAGCCCTGCGATTCGGGAACCAAGTAGAAGCCCACAACGCCACCAGCCAACAACAGCGCGGCCATGGCGAGCTTGAGTTTGTCTTGCATTTCCATGCGGGATTTTCTCTTCGCTGATGCGACAAAAGACCAACCGGCGAAAATCGCCGGTTAGTCTTATTTGGCAGGCCAGGAGGGTCTCGAACCCCCAACCCTCGGTTTTGGAGACCGATACTCTACCAATTGAGCTACTGGCCTATAAACCTTCCAGGTATCGCGATTAGGCGATGATCTTAGCAACCACGCCGGCGCCGACGGTACGACCGCCTTCACGGATGGCGAAGCGCAGACCTTCTTCCATGGCGATCGGCGCGATCAGCTCGACGCTGAA
>NZ_SLXG01000037.1 GCF_004345725.1 Crenobacter luteus
CTGAACGCGCTGAACCTGCTGCAGGTCGAGCTGCTGCGCCGCTTGCGCGCGGCGCCGGACGACGCCGGCGAGGTGCTGACGGCGACGCACCTGACCATCAACGGCATCGCGACCGGCTTGCGCAACAGCGGCTGAGCGACGCGACGAAAGCGTGCCGGGCGGCATCGTGCCGTCCGGCGCGGCGTTCTTGGCGGGTCGTGCGCCGCACGCCGGGCGCGCTTTCCGTATAATCAGCCCGATATTCCCTCGCAACCTTATTTCCGGGTAAGCCCATGCAAGATTCTCACGCCTGGTCGGGCCGCTTCTCCGAACCGGTTTCGGAGCTGGTGAAGACCTACACCGCCTCGGTCAACTTCGACAAACGCCTGGCTGAATTCGACATCCAGGGCAGTCTGGCGCACGCGCAGATGTTGGCCGAGGCCGGCGTGCTGTCGGCCGACGACCTCGCCGCGATCCAGGCCGGCATGGCCGAGATCCTCGCCGACATCCGCGAAGGCCGCTTCGCGTGGAGCGTCGACCTCGAAGACGTGCACATGAACGTCGAGCGCCGCCTGACCGACAAGATCGGCGACGCCGGCAAGCGCCTGCACACCGGCCGCTCGCGCAACGACCAGGTCGCGACCGACATCCGCCTGTGGCTGCGCGCGACCATCGACACCGTCGTGGCCCACCTCGTCGAGCTGCAGACCAGCCTGGTCGACCTGGCCGACGCGCACGCCGACACCGTGATGCCGGGCTTCACCCACCTGCAGGTCGCGCAGCCGGTGACCTTCGGCCACCACATGCTGGCCTACGTCGAGATGCTCGCGCGCGACGCCGAGCGCATGCAGGATGTACGCAAGCGCGTCAACCGCCTGCCGCTCGGCTCGGCGGCGCTGGCCGGCACCACCTTCCCGATCAACCGCCTGCGTACCGCCGAGCTGCTGGGCTTCGACGACGTGTGCCAGAACTCGCTCGACGCCGTGTCCGACCGCGACTTCGCGATCGAATTCACCGCCGCCGCGTCCTTGGTGATGGTGCACCTCTCGCGCCTGTCGGAAGAGCTGATCCTGTGGATGAGCCCGCGCGTCGGCTTCATCGACATCGCCGACCGCTTCTGCACCGGCTCGTCGATCATGCCGCAGAAGAAGAACCCGGACGTGCCCGAGCTGGTGCGCGGCAAGTCGGGCCGCGTCGTCGGCCACCTGATGGGTCTGATCACGCTGATGAAGTCGCAGCCCTTGGCGTACAACAAGGACAACCAGGAAGACAAGGAACCCTTGTTCGACACCGCCGACACGCTGATCGACACGTTGCGCATCTACGCCGACATGATGCGCGGCATCACCGTGAAGCCGGAGGCGATGCGCGCCGCCGTGCTGCAGGGTTTCGCCACCGCGACCGATCTCGCCGACTACCTGGTCAAGAAGGGCCTGCCGTTCCGCGACAGCCACGAGGTGGTCGCGCTGGCGGTGCGCTACGCCGAGACGCAGGGCGTCGACATCGCCGACCTGTCGCTCGACAAGCTGCGCGAATTCTCGGCGCTGATCGACGACGATGTGTTCGCCGTGCTGACGCCGGAAGGCAGCCTCGCGCAGCGCGACCACGTCGGCGGCACCGCGCCGAACCAGGTGCGCGCGCAGGTCGCGCGCCACCGCGCGCGCCTGGCCGGCTGAAACGGGCCTGGCACGCGACGACGACGCCCCGCCGCCGCGGGGCGTTTTTCTTGCGTTGCCGCGCGATTTTCCGTTTGTCATGCTGCTTGGCAATAAAGCCAAAAATACGTCACGGCCGCGCTTCATTTCCGGTCGCGATTTGCTCGACGGCGGAAAAACATGGTAAAGACAGAGGGATTATTTTCGAATCCGAACCGAGATGAACCGTTCCCCAAGGCACGACCGCATCCTGCAGCTGGTGCGTGAAAACGGCTTCATGCCGATCGAGGAATTGGCGCGGCTGCTCGACGTGACGCCGCAGACGATACGGCGCGACATCAACCAGCTGTGCGAGGCCAACCTGCTGCGCCGCTACCACGGCGGCGCGGCGCTCGGCAACAGCGTCGAGAACGAGGACTACTTCGCCAGGAAGGGCAAGTTCCAGAGCGAGAAGGCGCACATCGCCGACATGATCGCCGAGAGCATCCCCGACCACGCGTCGCTGTTCATGAGCATCGGCACGACGATCGAGGCGGTCGCGCTGGCACTGACCAACACCCACAAGGGGCTGCGCGTCATCACCAACAACATCCACGTCGCGTCGATCATGTCGGCCAACCCCGACTTCACCGTGATGATCACCTCGGGCGTGGTGCGCGCCTCCGACGGCGGCATCACCGGCGTGGCGACGCTGGACTTCATCAACCAGTTCAAGGTCGACTACGCGGTGCTCGGCGTGGCCGGCATCGAGCCGGACGGTTCCTTGCTCGACTTCGACTACCGCGAGGTGCGCGTCGCGCAGGCGATGATGGGCAACGCGCGCCACCGCTTCCTCGCCGCCGACCACAGCAAGTTCGGCCGCAACGCGCTGGTGCGCATGGGCCACGTGTCGGAATTCAACGAGCTGTTCACCGACGCGCAGCCGCCCGAGGCGCTGAAAAAGCTGCTCGACGAACTCGGCGTGCGCGTGCACCTGGCCGAGCCGCTGCCGATCTGAGCCTCGCCCATCCGCGCGCCGGGCCACGAAAAAAGCCGACAAAGCGCTGCTTTGTCGGCTTTTTCGCGTCTTGCGGCGTCAAGCGTTGGCCGAGCTCCAGCCGAGCACGCGGTCGCGGCCGGTGCGCTTGGCACGGTAGAGCATCGCGTCGGCCTGACGCACCAGCTCCTTGGCCGAGCCGGCGCTGTCGAGCGAGCTGACGCCGGCGCTGAAGGTCTGGCCGAAGCGGCCGGCGGCGCCGGCGTGCTCGAGGCGCGCGAACGCGTCGCGCAGCGCGTCGAGCCGCTCGCAGGCGGCCGCTTCGTCGGCGCCGGGCAGCACCAGCGCGAACTCCTCGCCGCCGTAGCGGCCGATCAGTTCGCCGGCGCGGCGGTGTTCCTTGAGGAAGCGCGCCAGCGTCACCAGCACCGCGTCGCCGACCAGGTGGCCGTGCGTGTCGTTGACCGCCTTGAAGCCGTCCAGATCGAGCATCGCGCACGCGAGCGGCCGGCCTTCGCGAGCGGCGCGCGCCAGCTCGACCTCGAGCTGGCCGTAGAAGTGCGAGTGGTTCAACAGGCCGGTCAGGCTGTCGGTGGCGATGTAGGAGCGCAGCTTGCGGTAGCGGCGCGCGCGCGGGATCACGTTCATCACCAGCTCGTCGCTGTCGACCGGTTTGGTCAGGAAGCCTTCGACGCCGAGCGCGAGCGTGTCCAGCTGCACGCGGCGCTGCTTCTCGACCGACAGGAACAGGATGGGGATGCCGTCCAGGAGCCGCTGCTGGCGGATCACGCGCGCCAGCTCCAGCCCGTCGCAGCCGGGCATGTACATGTCCATCAGGATCAGGTCGGGCTGGAAGGCGTCGATCGCGTCGGGTACGTCCTGCGGCTGGGTGACGACGCGCGTCGTCAGGCCGAAGTCGGTCAGCACGCCGGCGTACAGGTGGGCGAGCGAGCCCATGTCCTCGACGATCAGCACGCGCAAGGGGTCGCGCTGGGTGGCGCTGTCGCCGTGGCTGAGCGCGTCGACCAGCTCGTGCGCGGCCAGCGGCCAGGCGAGCAGCCCGGCGCCGCCGGCGCGCACGCAGGCGAGCCGCGCGTCGAAGTCGCGGCGCGCCGACACGAAATAGACCGGCACGCGGCGCGCCCAGGTCTCGGCGGCGCGCCGCCACGGGTCGTGTGTGCAGAATTCGCTGTAGGCCACCAGCGCCTGGGTGTCGCCGCCGGTCAGCGCCGCCTCGATGTCGCGCGGCGAGTCGACCGCCACCGGCTCGAAGCCGTAGCAGGCCAGTTGCGTCAGCGGCAGCGCGGCCAGCAGCTGGGCGGGCATGGCGAACACCACGCGGTGCGGTTCCTCGAAGGGAATCGCGAGCCGCGGGCCGGCGGCCTCGTGGCCGCTCTGCCGCATCATGGCCAGCTGGGCGGTCAGCGACAGTTCGCGCCGCAAGGCGTGGCGGCGCTCGGCGTCGCTCGGGGCGCCGCCTTCGATCCAGCGTCGCAGCAACCGTGCGAGCTCCCGCGCCGCCTCTTCGAGCGCGACGGCGTGCGTCTGCCCGGCCAGCTCGTGCAGACGCTCCGACAGCGACAGCAACTGCACGGCGCGCGGCGTGTCCCAGGCGTGGAGCAGGTCGGTGCCGAGGCGGTCGAGCTCGCGGGCGAGCTGCTGGAAGGCTGCCGGGGGAGGGGCGGGCAAGGTCGGACGCATACCGTCTCCGACTAAGTCATGATTTCGACATCATAATCGATGGCGTCGATCGCCGTCAGTCGGCGCGGGGCGAGCTGCTATAATCGCCGGCTACGGATTGGGGTGTGCGGATGAACGTCTTTTACGAAGAGAGCGGCAGTTTCAAGGTGGGCAGCGTGGTGTCGAAGAACGACGCCAGCCTGCAGGTCGATACCCAGCACGGCAAGCGCGCCAAGATCAAGGCGGCCAACGTGCTGGTCGAGTTCACCGGCGCGCTGAACGACTTCCTGCCGGCGGCCGAGGCGCTGGCGGCCGAGATCGACCTCGACTTCCTGTGGGAAGTCGCCGGCGGCGACGAGTTCGACGTCCAGGTGCTCGGTGCCGAGTACTTCGGCCACACGCCGACCGCGACCGAGTCGGCCGCGCTGCTGATGCGCATCTACGGCGCGCCGATGTATTTCTACAAGAAGGGCAAGGGCCGCTTCAAGGCCGCGCCCGAGGACGCGCTCAAGGCGGCGCTGGCCGGCGTCGAGCGCAAGAAGCGCGAGCAGGCGCAGATCGACGAGTGGGTCGCGGCGATGACGGCCGGCGAGCTGCCCGACGCGATCCGCGCCAGGCTGATGGAGCTGTTGCACCGCCCGGACAAGAACACGCTCGAATACAAGGCCTTCGACGCCGCCGCGCGCGCCGCCAGCGTCGCGCCCCTGAGGTTGGCCGAGCGGCTCGGCGGCATTCCGTCGGTGCCCGACTACCTGATGGCCGGCTTCCTGATGGAGCACTTCCCGCGCGGGCCGGGCTTCCCGGCGCTGCCGGCGCCCGAGCTGCCGGACGACCTGCCGCGCGCCGAGGTCGCCGCGTTCTCGATCGACGACGCGGCCACCACCGAGATCGACGACGCGCTGTCGGTCGTGACGCTGCCGAACGGCCACAAGCGCGTCGGCATCCACATCGCCGCGCCGACGCTCGGCATCGCGCCCGACAGCCCGGTCGAGAAGCTGGTGTTCAACCGCCTCTCGACGGTCTACTTCCCGGGCGACAAGATCACCATGCTGCCCGACGAGCTGGTGCAGGCCTTCACGCTGGAAGCCGGTCGCGACTGCCCGGCGCTCAGCCTCTACGTCGAGGTCGACGCCGACTTCCAGCCGGTGTCGTTCGAGAACCGCGTCGAGATCGTGCCGATCGCCGCCAACCTGCGGCACGACGCGCTCGAGGCGGTGTTCAACGAGGAGACGCTGGCCGCGCCCGGCTTCGGTCCCGACTACCCGTTCAAGGCCGAGCTCGTCTGGCTGTGGCAGTTCGCCGTCGCGCTCGAGAAGCGCCGCGGCAAGTACGACCCGAACCGCCCGGTGCAGCAGGACTACAACTTCGCCGTCGAGGACGGCCGCGTCATCATCAGCACGCGCCGTCGCGGCGCGCCGATGGACAAGCTGGTGTCCGAGCTGATGATCCTCGCCAACAGCGAGTGGGGCCGCATGTTGGCCGAGGCCGGCATCCCGGCGCTCTATCGCGCGCAGACCGCCGGCAAGGTGAGGATGACCACCCGCCCCGAGCCGCACGTCGGCCTCGGCGTCGCGCAGTACGCGTGGAGCACCTCGCCGCTGCGGCGCGCGTCCGACTTCGTCAACCAGCGCCAGCTGGTCGCGATGATCCGCGGCGAGACGCCGGCTTTCGAACAGGGCAGCGCGCAGCTATTCGGCATCCTGCGCGACTTCGACGCCGCCTACAGCGCCTACCTCGCGTTCCAGGACAAGATGGAACACTTCTGGTGCCTGCGCTGGTTCAGCCAGGAAGGCGTGACAGAACCGACCGCGACCTATATCAAGGAGGACCTGGTCCGCATCGACGGCCTGCCGCTGCGTCTCAGGCTGCCGGGCCTGCCCGAGCAGCTGGTGGCCGGCGACAAGATCCGCCTCGCCGTGGTGCGCATCGACGAGCTGGCCGGCGAGATCGAGCTCAGGTTCCTCGGCAAGGTCGGCCACGACGACGTGGTGCCGGTGGACGAGGTCGACGACCCGTCCGAGGCCGAGGCGGTCGGCGCGCCGTCGCACAGCGGCCACGGCTGACCCCGATCGTCGCCCGTGAAAAAGCTCGGCCAACGTTGGCCGAGCTTTTTTCTTGTCCGCTTGGCGCGTGTCCTGCCCGCCGGTCGCGTTCAGCGCAGCGCCGCCGCTGCGGCCGCCAGCCGCGTGATGCCGGGCCAGTCGCGCGCGGCGATCAGCGCCTCGGGCGTCAGCCACGAGCCGCCGACCGCCAGCACGTTCGGCAAGGCGAGATAGTGGCGCGCGTTGCCGGCGTCGACGCCGCCGGTCGGGCAGAAGCGCAGCTCGGGCAACGGGCCGGCCATCGCCGCGAGGAGCCGGGCGCCGCCGACCGCCTCGGCCGGAAACAGCTTCTGCACCGAAAAGCCCTCGTCCTCGGCGCGCATCGCCTCGGACGGCGTCGCCACGCCGGGGATGAAGGGCACGCGCGCGGTGCGCGCCGCCGCCGCCAGCTCCGGCGTCAGCCCCGGGCTGACCGCGAACTGCGCGCCGGCCTCCAGCGCCGCTTCGAGCTGCGCGCGGTTGCGCACCGTCCCGGCGCCGACGACGGCGCCCGGCACTTCCTCGCGCAGGCGGCGGATCGCCGCGAGCGCCGCCTTGGTGCGCAGCGTGACTTCCAGTACGGCGATGCCGCCCTCGACCAGCGCCGCGCCCAGCTCCGGCGCGACGCCGGCGTCGGTGAGCACGATCACCGGCACCACCGGGCCGCGCGTCAGCAGGCTGAAACTGTCCATGTCGTGTCCTTGTATGTCGTCGCGTCCGGGGTGTTCAGTCGGGTTGGCCGAAGCTGGCCGCGCCGTCCTCGGCCGGCGATGCCAGTTGCCGGAAGCCGGCGAACAGCTCGCGGCCGACGCCGTAATGATGATGGGCGAGGTTGGCCGAGCCCGCTTCGCGCGCCGCCCACTCGGCGGCGTCGACCTGTACCTCGAGCACGCCCTGGTCCGGGTCGAGCCGGACGAGGTCGCCGTCGCGGATCTTGGCGATGGCGCCGCCGGCCGCCGCCTCGGGGCAGACGTGGATCGCCGCCGGCACCTTGCCCGACGCGCCCGACATCCGTCCGTCGGTGACCAGCGCGACCTTGTGGCCGGCCTTTTGCAGCACCGACAGCGCCGGCGTCAGCGCGTGCAGCTCGGGCATGCCGTTGGCGCGCGGGCCCTGGAAGGGCAGCACGGCGACGAAGTCGCGCGCCAGCGCGCCGGCGCGGAAGGCCGCCAAGAGCGCCTCCTGGCTGTGGAACACGAGCGCCGGCGCGGTCACCGCGCGCTTGTCCGGCGCGACCGCCGAGGTCTTGACGATCGCGCGGCCGACGTTGCCGGCGACGAGCCGTAATCCGCCCTCGGGGTCGAACGGCGCGGCGGCGGGGCGCAAGACGTCGTCGTCGAGGCTGGCGGTTGGCGAATCGCGCCAGACGAGCGCGTCGTCGAGCAGTTCGGGGCGGCGCGTGTAGGCGGCGAGCCCGTCGCCGGCGACGGTCGCGACGTCCGGGTGCAACAGCCCGGCGTCGAGCAGCGTGCGGATCACGTAGCCGGTGCCGCCGGCCGCGTGAAAGGCGTTCACGTCGGCGTCGCCGTTCGGGTAGACGCGCGCGACCAAGGGCGTGATCGCCGACAGCTCGGCGAAGTCGTCCCACGTCAGCTGCACGCCGGCGGCGCGCGCGATCGCGACCCAGTGCAGCGTGTGGTTGGTCGAGCCGCCGGTGGCCAACAGCGCGACCACCGCGTTGATTATCGCCTTCTCGTCGACCATTTCCCCCAGGCCCACCACCTTGGCCGAGCCGGCCAGATGCGCGGCGACGCGCGCCGATTCGCGCGTCAGCGCCTCGCGCAGGGCGGTGCCGGGCGGCACGAAGGCAGCGCCCGGCAGCATCAGCCCCATCGCCTCGAGCAGCATCTGGTTCGAGTTGGCGGTGCCGTAGAAGGTGCAGGTGCCCGGCGCGTGGTAGGAGCGCATCTCGGAGTCGAGCAGCGCGTCCGGGCCGATCTCGCCCCGGGCGTAGCGCTCGCGCACCAGCGCCTTGTCGGCGTTGGCGACGCCGGTCGGCATCGGGCCGGCGGCGACGAACACGCCGGGCAGGTGGCCGAAGGAGAGCGCGCCGAGCAAGAGCCCGGGCACGATCTTGTCGCACACGCCCAGATACAGCGCGCCGTCGAACACGCGGTGGCTCAGCGCGACCGCGGTGCTCATCGCGATCACGTCGCGCGAGAACAGGCTCAATTCCATGCCGCTCTGGCCCTGCGTCACGCCGTCGCACATCGCCGGCACGCCGCCGGCGAACTGCGCGGTCGCGCCGGCCTCGCGCGCGGCCTCCTTCAGCCAGTCCGGGTAGTCCCTGAGCGGCTGATGCGCCGACAGCACGTCGTTGTAAGCCGACACGATCGCGAGGTTGGGCGCTTCGAGCACCTTGAGCTTGAACTTGGCGTCGTCCGGCATGCCGGCGTAGGCGTGCGCCTGGTTGGTGCACGACAGTTCGCCGCGCGCGAGCCGGCCGGCGGCGCGGGCCTCGGCCAACCTTTGAAGGTAGGCGGCGCGCGTGGTGCGGCTTCGGGCGATCAGTCGGGCGGTGAGGTCGGCGAGGCGGGGGTCGAGCGGCATGGCGGCGTCGGCAGGCTGGTAAGGGGGTGTAATGATGGTAGTTTTACTACAGCGCGCCCGCAAGGAGGAGCCGCCGCGCCACGGGCGTCATCGCGTCGTCAAAAGTCCTGTGTAGCGTGCGATACAACGGATGGGGCGCCGCGGCCCGCCGCGCTTGCCGCCGGCGGCCCGCTGCGTAGTATAGTTACAGCAAACCGCGGCGCCACGACGCCCGACAAGAATCAGGAGAGACGATGTCCCCCACCCCGGCGTTCGACCTGCTGCTGTTCGGCGGCACCGGCGACCTGGCGATGCGCAAGCTGATCCCGGCGCTGTGGCAGGCCGACGCGGCCGGCCAGTTGCACGTCGACGGCCGCATCCTCGCGCTCGGCCGCAAGCCGTTCGACGACGACGGCTACCGCGCGTGGCTGACGGCGCACGCGCGGCCGCTGATCGCCGGCGACGTCGACGACGCGGCCTGGCAGCGTTTCCTCTGCCGCGTGCGCTACCTGCCGCTCGACGCGCGCGCGCCGGCCGACTTCGTCGCGCTCGCCGGACAGCTGCCCATCGACGAGGGCCGCGCGCTGGTCGCCTACCTCGCGACCGCGCCCGAGCTGTTCGCGCCCATCTGCGAGAACCTCGCGGCGGTCGGCCTGAACCACGAGCACGCGCGCGTGGTGCTGGAAAAGCCGCTCGGCCGCGACCTCGCGTCGGCCAACGCGATCAACGACGCGGTGCTCGCGCACTTCGCCGAGCGCCAGGTCTACCGGATCGATCACTACCTCGGCAAGGAGTCGGTGCAGAACCTGATGGCGATCCGCTTCGGCAACGTGCTGTTCGAACCCTTGTGGCGGCGCGAGTGGGTCGAGCACGTCGAGATCACCATCGCCGAGGACCTCGGCGTCGAGGGGCGCGGCGAGTTCTACGACCGGACCGGCGCCTTGCGCGACATGGTGCAGAACCACCTGTTGCAACTGTTGTGCATCGTCGCGATGGAGCCGCCGGCGAACATGGGCGCCGACGCAATCCGCGACGAGAAGCTCAAGGTGGTCAGCTCGCTCAGGCGCTTCCGGCCGCGCGACGTGGCGGCCCGGACGGTGCGCGGCCAGTACGCCGCCGGCAGCGTGCGCGGCCAGCCGGTGCCGGCCTACCGCGACGAGCCCGACGTCGCGCCCGACAGCCGCACCGAGACCTACGTCGCGCTGATCGCCGAGATCGACAACTGGCGCTGGGCCGGCGTGCCTTTTTACCTTCGGACCGGCAAAAGGTTGGCCGAGCGCGTCGCCGAGATCGTGATCCACTTTCGCGACGTGCCGCACGCGCTGCTGCCGTCGGCCGCCGGCTGCGCGACCGCGAACCGGCTGGTGATCCACCTGCAGCCCGAGGAAAACATCCGCCTGCACGTGCTGGCCAAGGCGCCGGGCGACGGCATGGAATTGCAGTCGGCCGCGCTCGAGCTCGACTTCACCCAGCGCTTCGCCGCGCGCCGCGCCGACGCCTACGAGCGGCTGCTGCTCGACGCGATCCGCGGCAACCTCGCGCTGTTCATGCGCCGCGACGAGGGCGTCGAGGCGTGGCGCTGGGTCGAGCCCATCCTGGCGGAATGGGCCGCCGACCCGACGCCGCCGGCGCCGTACCCGGCCGGCAGCTGGGGCCCGGCGGCGGCGAGCCGCCTCTTGTACCAAGACCGCCACGCCTGGCACGAGGAATGCGCCGGGCGCTGAACACCAGAAAAACGGCGGGCCCGACGAGGTCCGGCCGGTATTAAAGATACAGGCCCGGCGCAACGGGCCGACAACGGAGACAACCCAAGCATGTACTGGCACACCTTCCACACCTCGAACGACGCGTCGGGCGCGCTGGCCCGCGCCGTCGCCGCCGAGATCGCCCAACGCCTCGAGACCCAGCCGCGCGTGACCGTCGCGATGCCGGGCGGTCGTTCGCCGGTCGCCTTCTTCGACGCGCTGTCGCGCGAGGACATCGACTGGTCGCGCGTGACCGTCACGCTGGTCGACGAGCGTCTGGTCGACGAGAGCCACGAGGACAGCAACGCCGGCCTGGTGCGCCGCCACCTGCTGCAAAACCGCGCCGCCGCCGCGACCTTCTGGCCGCTGGTGACCGACCCGGCGCGCCCCGAGGCCGACATCGCGCGTCTCGACAAGGAACTGCCGGCGATCGACCTCGTCGTGTTCGGCATGGGCGAGGACGGTCACGCGGGTTCCTTGTACCCGGGCGCACCCGAGCTCGACGAAGGGCTCGACCTCGACAACCCGCACGCCGGTCTCGTCATCACGCCGCCGTCGGCGCCGCACCAGCGCCTGTCGCTGACGCTGGCGCGGCTGCTGACCGCCGAGAAGCTCTACCTGGCGATCCAGGGCCGCGCCAAGGCGCAGATCCTGCAGGCGTCCGGCTGGGCGCTGACCGGCCGCTGGCCGATCAGCTACTTCGTCCAGCAGGCCAAGGCGCCGCTCGAGGTGTTCTGGGCGCCATGACCCGTCCCGACACCCCGGTCGGCACCGGCCTGCTCGACGAGATCGCGACGCGGCTGCCGAAGCTGTCGGCGGCCGAGGCGCGCGTCGGCGAGCTGGTACTGTCGCGGCCCGAGAGCGTGCAGTCGGCGCCGGTCGCCGAGATCGCGCGCTTGGCCGGCGTCAGCCAGCCGACGGTGATCCGCTTCTGCCGTTCGCTCGGCGCGTCCGGGCTGTCCGACTTCAAGCTCAAGCTCGCCAGGAGCAGCGCCAGCGGCGTGCCCTACGTGCACGCGGCGGTGCGCGCCGACGACGCGCCGGCCGACATCGCCGCCAAGGTGTTCGACAACACGATGTCGGCGCTGACGCACTGCCGCAGCCAGATCGATCCGGCCGCGCTGGAAGCCGCGGTCGCCAGGTTGGCCGAGGCCCGCCGCATCGAGTTCTACGGCATGGGCAACTCCGGCATCATCGCCGCCGACGCGCAGCACAAGTTCTTCCGCTTCGGCATGGCGACCGTCGCCTACGCCGACCCGCACATCCAGACCATGGCCGCCAGCGTGCTGACGCCAGACGACGTGCTGGTCGCGATCTCCAACTCGGGCCGCTCGCTCGAGATCCTCGACGCGGTGCGCGTCGCGCGCGACAGCGGCGCCGGCGTGATCGCGCTGACCCGGCGCGCCTCGCCCTTGGCCGAGCTGGCCGACGTCGCGCTGACCATCGACGTGCCCGAGGACGCCGACAGCGTCAGCCCGATGCTGTCGCGGCTGATGCACCTGGTGCTGATCGACATCCTCGCCGTCGGCGTCGCCTTGCGGCGCGGCCCGGGCGTGATCGACCTGCTGGAAAAAACCAAGCGCAACCTGTCGGGCCGGCGCTTGCGCGAAAGAAAGAGCGAATCATGAGCGCCCTGACGACGCTGCCCGCCTGGCGGGCGCTGTGGAACCACTTCGCGCGCGCGCGCGACTGGCACATGCGCGACCTGTTCGCCGCCGACCCGGGCCGCGCCGAGCG
>NZ_SLXG01000038.1 GCF_004345725.1 Crenobacter luteus
GATTTATTAAAGAGCGGGCTGCGTCGCGTTGTTTCGTTTGCGCTGCAGCGAGGAGGCGAACTATACCCACCCCCTCCCGCGACGTCAACACCTTTGGCGCGAAAAATATTGAAATAACCGCCACAATCAAAAACATCGCCAACAAGTCGCTGATTCAACAAGACTTATCCATATCAACTATTTTGCCACCCTGCCCGCGCCACCCTCCTCCCCCAGGGTTGGCCGAGCCTGCGGCTCGGCCAACCTTCCATATAAGATGGAATCCGCCGCATCCGGGCCTTTTTGCCGTAACGGCGACGGACCGGGCGCGCGCGCCTTCCATCGCCATAGAGGGCGTGCGAATGCGCGCGCGCCCCATGCGGCCGGTACAAACAAAACGCCCGCCGTGACGGCGGGCGTTTGCGCGGATGGCGGATGCCTCTTAAAGGACGTAACGCGCCAGGTCCTCGCGCTGGGCGACCACTTCGAGCTTGGCGTCGACGTAGGCGGCGTCGATCACCAGCTTGCCGGCCGGCGCGCTGTAGGAGACTTCCTCGAGCAGGCGCTCCATCACGGTGTAGAGACGACGCGCGCCGATGTTCTCGGTCTTGTCGTTCACCTGCCAGGCGACCTCGGCCAACTTCTGGATGCCCGACTCGTCGAATTCGAGCTCGACGCCGTCGGTGGCCAAGAGCGCCGCGTACTGGCGGGTCAGGCAGGCGTCGGTGCGGGTCAGGATGGCCTTGAAGTCGTCGACCGACAGCGCGCCCAGTTCGACGCGGATCGGCAGGCGGCCCTGCAGCTCGGGGATCAGGTCGGACGGCTTGGACAACTGGAAGGCGCCCGAGGCGATGAACAGGATGTGGTCGGTCTTGACCATGCCGTACTTGGTCGACACGGTGGTGCCCTCGACCAGCGGCAGCAGGTCGCGCTGCACGCCGGCGCGCGACACGTCGGCGCCGCCGCTGCCTTCGCCGCGGCTGGTGACCTTGTCGATCTCGTCGAGGAAGACGATGCCGTTCTCCTGCACGTTGGTCAGCGCTTCCTGGCGCAGCTCGTCCTCGCTGACCAGCTTGGCGGCCTCTTCGTCGATCAGGAGCTTGAACGCCTCGGCGACCTTCATCTTGCGCGTCTGCTTCTTGCCGGCGGACAGGCCCTGGAACATCGACTGCAGCTGGTTGGACAGTTCCTCCATACCTTGCGGGCCCATGATCTGCATCGCCGGCGCGGCGGCGGCGACGTCGAGCTCGATTTCCTTGTCGTCGAGCGCGCCCTCGCGCAGCATCTTGCGGAATTTCTGCCGGGTGGCGTTGTCCTCGGCCTTCTCCTCGGCCTGCGGTTCGCCGAAGAAGCCCGGCTTGTGCGGACGCGGCAGCAGCACGTCGAGGATGCGCTCTTCTGCCGCACCTTCGGCGCGCGCGCGGTTCCGTACAATCGCCGCATCGCGCGCGTCCTTGATCGCGATCTCGACCAGGTCGCGGATGATCGAGTCGACGTCGCGGCCGACGTAGCCGACCTCGGTGAACTTGGTCGCCTCGATCTTGATGAAGGGCGCGTTGGCCAGCCGGGCCAGGCGACGCGCGATCTCGGTCTTGCCGACGCCGGTCGGGCCGATCATCAGGATGTTCTTCGGCGTGATCTCGCTCCTGAGCGGCTCGGCGACCTGCTGGCGACGCCAGCGGTTGCGCAGCGCGATCGCGACCGCCTTCTTGGCGGCGTCCTGACCGATGATGTGCTTGTTCAGCTCGTGAACGATTTCCTGCGGGGTCATTTGGCTCATTTGATGGTCTTCCTTACGCGTCGCCCGCTTCAGCCCAGCGTTTCGATCAGGTGGTTGTGGTTGGTGTAGATGCAGATGTCGCCGGCGATCTCGAGCGACTTCTTGACCACCACCTCGGGGTCGAGCTCGGTGTTCTCGAACAGCGCGCGCGCGGCGGCCTGCGCGAACGAGCCGCCGGAACCGATCGCGGCGATGCCCTGCTCGGGCTCGAGCACGTCGCCGTTGCCGGTGATGATCAGCGTGCTCTCGGCGTCGGCGACGATCAGCATCGCCTCGAGGCGGCGCAGCATGCGGTCGGTGCGCCAATCCTTGGCCAGTTCGACCGCCGAGCGGACCAGGTGGCCTTGGTGCTTCTCGAGCTTGGCCTCGAAGCGCTCGAACAGCGTGAAGGCGTCGGCCGTGCCGCCGGCGAAGCCCGCCAGCACCTTGTCGTGGTAGAGGCGGCGGACTTTGCGCGCGGTGGCCTTGATGACGACGTTGCCCAGGGTGACCTGGCCGTCGCCGCCCAGCGCCACGCGGTTGCCGCGTCGCACCGAAACGATGGTGGTTCCGTCAAATTGCTGCATGGTGGTTTTCCTTCTGGCCGGCGCCCGGCGGCCGGCAATGTTCAGCATATGAAGGCGGCGCGCGCGAACTCAAGCGCTGCGGCGCGATTCATGCCATTCCTCTTCTGTGGCGATTTTGCAATGCAATATGAATAATTCGTCGGCGACAATTTCAAATAGGAAACATTTGCATTATCATCCGCCCCCATGAATGAGAATCGCTTGCAAACTCTCGCCTTCAGCGGCGTGCTGCTGGCGCACGTCGGCGTCGGCGCGCTGCTGGTCGGCATCGCCCAGGCCCGGGACGTCGTCGTGCCGCCCAAGGTCGAGAGCCTGACCATGATCAGCCTCGCTCCGGCGCCGCAGCCGGCCCCACGCCCGGCCCCCGAGCCGCAGAAGCGTCCCGAGCCGAAGCCGGCGCCGCACAAGGTGGCGCAGAAGGCACCCAAGCCGCAGGCGCCGAAGCTGCTGACCGCCAGGGCGCCGGCCGCCACCGCGACGCCGACCTTCACCGCACCGGCCGAGCCGGCGCCGGCGCCGCAGAGCGCGCCGGCCGCCGCCGGTGGCGAGAAGGCCGACAAACCGGTCGCGGTGACGCCGCCGACGCACCGGGGCGGCTACCTGAACAACCCGCGCCCGGCCTACCCGCCGCTGTCGCTCGAACTGGGCGAGGAGGGCAAGGTGCTGATGCGCGTGCTCGTGTCGGCCGCCGGCCGCGCCGAGTCGGTCGAGGTCGCCAAGTCGAGCGGCTTCCCGCGTCTCGACCGCGCGGCGCGCACCGCGGTGCAGGAGTGGCGCTTCACGCCGGCGCGCCGCGGCGACGAACCGATTTCCTTTACCTACACCTTCGCGGTGGATTTTTCGATTAAGCAGACCCAGCCATGAACCTGTTGACCGTATTCGAGCAAGGCGACGCGATCCTGATCGCGGTATTCCTCATCCTGATCGCGATGTCCGTGCTGACCTGGACGCTGATCGTCACCCGCGGCCTGATGCTGCGCCGCACCCGTCTGGCCAACCGCGCGGCCGAGACGGCGCTGTGGGCGGCCAAGGACTGGCAGAGCGCGCAGGCACAGTTGGCCGAGCACGCCTCGCCGGTCGCCGCGCTGACGCACGACGGTCTGGCCGCGCTGCGCCACTACCGCGAGCACGCCAGCGCCTCGCTCGGCCAGAGCTGCGACCTGAACGAATTCCTGACCCGCGCGATCCGCCGCGGCCTGTCGCGCGAGACCGGCAAGCTGGAGTCGGGCATGACGATGCTGGCCTCGGTCGGCTCGACCGCGCCCTTCATCGGCCTCTTTGGCACCGTGTGGGGCATCTACCACGCGCTGGTCAACATCGGCGCCGCCGGCCAGGTCAACATCGCCACCGTGTCCGGCCCGATCGGCGAGGCGCTGGTCGCCACCGCCGCCGGCCTCGCCGCCGCGATTCCGGCCGTGCTCGCCTACAACGCCTTCACCCGCGTCAACCGCGTGATCGGCCAGGACCTCGACCACTTCGCGCACGACCTGCACGCGCAACTGCTGACCCAGGCGGAGGCGATCGATGGCGTTCGGTAGTTTCGACAAGGGCAGCAACGCCCCGATGGCTGAGATCAACACCACGCCGCTGGTCGACGTGATGCTGGTGCTGCTGGTGGTGTTCATCATCACCGCCCCCTTGCTGACCAACGCGGTCAAGATCGACCTGCCGCAGGCGGCCGCCGCCGAGCACCAGGACGAGCCGAACGCGATCCGCCTCGTCGTCAAGCCGGACGGCAGCTACTTCTGGAACGACGAGCCCGTCGCGCGTGACGCGCTGGCCGGCCGCTTCGCCGCCGCCGCCCAGGCCGACCCGAACGTCGAGTTGCACCTGCGCGCCGACAAGACCGCGCGCTACGAGTTCGTCGCCGAGGCGATGGCGAACGCGCAACAGAACGGCGTCTCGCGCATCGGCTTCGTCACCGAGGCGCCCTGACGCCGCAAGGCGTCCCGGCTCGGCCAACCCTGAAGCCTGGCCGGGCCGCCCGCGGACCCGTACCTTCCCGACCGTTTTTTCCGATGCTGGACAGCCCGGCAGGGGGCCGGCTTGCCCAGCGTCTTCGCGATCCATCCCTAGTCAACCAGAAAAAGAGAGAGAGTGACCATGAAGTCCAAGCTGACGGATTCGCCGTCCATCGAACACGGCAAGCTGCCGGCGCGCCGCGCGGTCGGCCTGATCGCCGCCGCCGCCTTCGCGCCGGCGCTGGCGCACGCCGCCGAGCCGGCCAAGAGCGACAGCGCCGAACTCGAAACGGTGAAGGTGACCGCCGAGCAGCCGGTGCGCGGCACGTACAAGACCGAAACGACCTCGATCGGCAAGATGAAGCAGAAGCTGCGCGACATCCCGCAGTCGGTCGACGTCGTGAACCGTCAACTGATGGACGACCAGCTGGTCACCAACCTCAAGGACGCGCTGCGCAACGTGCCGGGCATCACCTTCGCCGCCGGCGAAGGCGGCCGCACCGGCGACCAGATCGTGATCCGCGGCTTCGCCGCCACCACCGACACCTACCGCGACGGCATGCGCGACATCGGCCAGTACAACCGCGACCCGTTCAACGACGAGAAGGTCGAGGTGCTCAAGGGCGCCAGCTCGATGCTGTTCGGGCGCGGCTCGACCGGCGGCGTGGTCAACCAGGTCAGCAAGACGCCGTACGCCGGCGAGAAGATCGAGGGCAGCCTGACCGTCGGCACCCACGACTTCCAGCGCGTCACCGCCGACATCAACCAGGCCTTCAGCGACACCGCCGCCGCGCGCCTGAACCTGATGGCGACCAACGACGGCTCCGACCGCGGCCCGGTCGAGAACACCCGCTGGGGCATCGCGCCGTCGGTCGCCTTCGGCCTCGGCGAGCCGCTGACGCTGACGCTGTCCTACTTCCACATGGAAGAGAACAACGTGCCCGACTACGGCGTCCCGTACGACCCGAACACCCGGCGTCCGATCGGCGTCGACCGCAAGCGCTTCTACGGCTTCAGCGGCGACTTCGAAGACACCGTCACCGACATCGCGACCGCCCGGCTCGAATACCGCATCAGCGACGACACGACGCTGAGCAACCAGCTGCGCTTCAACCGCTTCGACCGCGACGTCTCGCCGACCGCCGCGCGCCTGGTCGGCGCCAGCGCCGGCGTGCCGGTCACCGACGCCACCGCGCTGCGCCGCAGCAAACCGATGCGCGACGGCGTCGACCAGTCGTGGAACAACCAGACCGACCTCGTCACCAAGTTCGATACCGGCACCGTGCGCCACACGCTGCTGGCCGGCCTCGAGCTGACGCAGGAGAAGTCCGACGCCAGCCGCTACGCGCTGCGCAACAACCCGGCCAACAGCACCGTCGGCGCCGCCAGCCCGAACGACGCGGTCGACCTGAGCCGCTACCGCACCGGCACCACGCACTTCGACGCCAGCAACGTCGCGCTGTACGCGATGGACACCCTGGAACTGACCCCGCAGTGGAAGGCCGTGCTCGGCGCGCGCTGGGACCGCTTCAAGGGCGAGTACCAGACCCGCGCCTACAACGCCGACGGCACGCTGAACGCCGACCCGGCCCGCAGCTTCGACACCGAGCGCACCGACCGCATCTGGAGCTACCGCGCCGGCCTGATCTGGCAGCCGGACACGATGCAAAGCTACTACGCCAGCTACGGCACCTCGTTCAACCCGTCCGGCGAGGCCTACGCGCTCGACAAGCGCGGCAGCAACACCCCGCCGGAGAAGAACCGCAATATGGAAGTCGGCGCCAAATGGGACCTGATGGACGGCGACGCCAGCCTGCGCGCCGCGCTGTTCCGCATCGAGAAGACCCACGAGCGCAACACCGACCCGCTGATCCCGGACGTGGCCGTGCTGTCGGGCAAACGCCACACCGACGGCATCGAGCTCGAAGGCGCCGGCCGCCTGACCGAGCGCTGGGAAGTGTTCGCCGGCGCGACCTATATGGACTCGAAGATCGACGAGGCCTCCGGCGACCAGGCCGGCACCAAGGGCAAGATGCCGCGCTACACGCCGCGCGTGACCGCCAACCTGTGGACGACGTACAAGTTCACCGACACCGTCACCGGCGGCTTCGGCCTCACCCGCGTCGGCAAGCGCTACGCCAGCGAAGCCAACACCAACCACCTGCCGGCCTACACGACCGCCAACGCGATGCTGTCGTACGAGACCCGCCAGTACCTGGTGCAGCTGAACCTCAACAACCTGGCGGACAAGAAGTACTATGACGGCGCCTACGGTGGCCACGCCACCCACGGCACGCCGCGCGAAGCGCAGCTGACCGTCGGCTTCAAGTACTAAACCCGACGTCGGGCAAAGCCTCGGCCAACCGCAGACGTTGGCCGAGGCCGTTTTGGCAAGCGTGCCCGGGCGTTTGCCAAAACGGATACCACCCCCGCCCGCCGGCCGATCCGCGGCCGAATCCAACCGCGAGCAAGGAAACCCTCATGATGCTGCACATCCCCGACGTCCTTACCCCCGAAGAACTCGCACACGGTCGCGCGCTGCTGGAGGCCGCGCCGTGGGCCGACGGCCGCATCACCGCCGGCAGCCAGTCGGCGCAGGTCAAGCGCAACCTGCAACTGCCGCAGGCGACGGCCGAGGCGAAGGAGCTGTCGGCGATGGTCGAGGCGGCGGCGCGCCGCCATCCGCTGTTCTTCTCGGCCGCGCTGCCCAAGACCATCTTCCCGCCGCTGTTCAACCGCTACCAGGGCGGCATGGACTTCGGCAACCACGTCGACAACGCGGTGCGCGCCGACCCGTTCTCCGGCGCCTGGGTGCGCACCGACGTGTCGTGCACGCTGTTCTTCACCGGCCCCGACGAATACGACGGCGGCGAGCTGGTGGTCGAGGACAGCTACGGCGTGCACAAGGTGAAATTGCCGGCCGGCGACATGGTGCTCTACCCGTCGACCAGCCTGCACCGCGTCGAGCCGGTCACGCGCGGCGCGCGCGTCGCGTCGTTCTTCTGGACGCAGAGCATGGTGCGCGACGACGGCCGGCGCAGCCTGTTGTTCGACATGGACATGGCGATCGCCAGCCTCAGGGAAAAACACGGCGACACCGAGGAGCTGGTCGCGCTGACCGCGACCTACCACAACCTGCTGCGCCAGTGGGCCGAGGTCTGAGCAAAAAAAGAGGGCGGCTCGCGCCGCCCTTCAACCCCTGTTCAACCACACGTCCCCCTCAACGGGAGGCGGAGGCTGCCTTCTTCACTACTTCATCCTTGCCCTTGTGCTGCTCCGACGCCCGACCGGCATGAGTCCGGTGAATGCTCACCGGGCGCTTGACGACCCGGACCGGCACCTCGGGCGGGCCGGCGGCCACGCCGCCCTGCCCGGCCACGAGGGCCGCCAGGATCAGGAAAATCGTCCCTCTCACGGTGCGCTCGCTCTCCTTACGCCGCCGTCTTGACCGGCACCCATCCTAACCCGCACTCGCGCGCCGTTCTGCATCTGCCGTGTTTCCTTCCGTAACCGAATGTAGCGCCGGCCAGGCGAGCACCAGGCGCGCGCCGCCCTCCGGGCTCGTCTCGACGCGCACCTCGCCGTGGTGGGCGCGCATCACCGAAGCGACGATGGCCAGGCCGAGGCCGTGGCCGCCGGTATCGCGCGCGCGGCTGGCGTCGAGCCGGACGAAAGGATCCAGCACCCGCTCGCGGTCGCCCTCGGGAATGCCCGGGCCGTCGTCGTCGACGGTCAGCGTCAGCCGGCCGCCCGTGCGCTCGAGCCGCGCGCGGACCATCGAGCGCGCGTAGCGGCGCGCGTTGCCCAGCAGATTGTCGAGCGCGCGCGACAGCAGCACGCGGTCGCCCTCGAGCGCACCGACGCCGGCCCCCGGCTCGGCCGACCAGACGAGGCCGGGCCACAGCGCCGCCGCCTCGTCGACGCGCTCGGCCAACCACGACGCGCCGTCGAAAACCTCGACCGTCAGCGGCGTCTCGGGCCGGTCGAGCCGCACGTGCAGCAGCAGTTCCTCGACCAGCGAGTCGATCGCGTCGATGTCGCGCTCGATCGCGCGCTGCGCGGCGGCGTCGCCACCGAGCATCGCCAGCCGGTAGCGCAGCCGCGCCAGCGGCGTGCGCAATTCGTGCGCGACGGCGCGGATCAGCCCCTGCTTGCTCGCGATCGTTTCCTCCATCGCGTCGGCCATCTGGTTGAACGCCTCGGCGACGCGGAAAACGCCGGATCGCTCGGACAGCGCGACGCGCCGCGACAGCTCGCCATGCGCGAGCGCGCGCGCGCCGGCCTCGAGCGCCATCAGGTCGCGCCAGTGCGGGCGCATCCACAGCAACACCGGCACCGCCAGCGACAACCCGACCAGCGCCAGCAGCAGGTAGTCGATCCACTTGAGCTGGTGCAGGAACAGCAGATAGTCGAGCGGACCGGCGACCAGCATGTAGTCGTCGTTGCCGGGCAGGCGCTGCAGGAACTCGGAGCTGTCTTCGAGCATCACGATGTCGCCGCGCGCGAGCGCCGCGCGCGCCGGTTCGTCGAGCTCGTAGGCGCCGACCGGTTCGACGCGCACCTTGAAGGTCAGCCCCGGGTCGAGGCGTGCCAGCGTCTGGCCCCACTGCGGCGGCGGCACGTCCTTGAGCTTGTCCTCGATCATGGTCAGCGTCGCCTGCAAGAGGTCGGCGAGGTAGCGGTCGCCCATGTCGCTGCCGGCGCGCTTGTAGACGAGGCCGACGCCGAGCACCGCGACGAGGAAGCAGGCGATCAAGAGCAGGTAGAACTGGATGAAGATCCGGCGCATGGCGGTTCGGCTTCAGTCCTGCCAGCCGGACGGCGACAGCAGATAGCCCTTGTGGCGTACGGTCTTGATGCGGAACGGCTCGGACGGGTTGTCGCCGAGCTTTTTCCTGAGCCGCGAGATCGCGACGTCGATGCTGCGGTCCAGCCCGTCGTACTCGACGCCGCGCAAGGTCTTGAGCAGCTCGTCGCGCGAGAGCACCTCGCCGGCGTGGCGCGCCAGCAGCCACAACAGGTCGAACTCGGCGGTCGACAGCGACACCGGCTCGCCCTTGAGCCGGACGTCGCGGCTGCTCGCGTCGATGGCGAGCACGCCGAAGGCCAGTTGCCTGTCGCCGGCGGGCGGCGCGGCGCTCGCCAGACCGCGGCTTCTGAGCTGGGCGCGCAGGCGTGCCAGCAGCACCGGCGGCGGCGTGGTCTTGACGATGTAGTCGTCGGCGCCCAGTTCCAGGCCGAGGATCTGGTTCATGTCGCTGTCCAGCGAGGTCAGCATCACGATCGGGCCGGCGAACTGCGGCCGCAGCTCGCGGCAGACCGCCAGGCCGTCCTTGCCGGGCAGCATGATGTCGAGCATCACCAGCTCGGGCGGATGGGCGAGGATGGTGGCCAGCGCGGTGTCACCGCGCGGCTCGATCTCGACGGCGAAGCCGTTGCGGCCGAGGAACTCGGCGATCAGGCCGGCCAGCTCGGCGTCGTCCTCGACGAAAATGATGCGGCTCACGAGACCTCCTTCATCGCAATGCGTCACGCCTTCAAGGATACCCGACGGCCGCGCGGCCGGCAGCCGCGGTTACGCTCGCTTACACAGCCGGCCCCGCCTCGCTATCATGCTCGCATCGCCACTTTCGTCCGCCGCCATGAATCCCGCCATCCTGCTGGTCGAAGACGACGCCCGTCTGGCCGAACTGACCGCCGCCTACCTCGAAAAGCACGGCTACACCGTCGCCTGCGAGGCCGACGGCGCCGCCGCCGTGCCGCGCATCCTGTCCGAGATGCCCGCGCTGGTGATCCTCGACATCATGCTGCCCGGCAAGGACGGCTTCGACATCTGCCGCGAGGTGCGCGCCGCCTACCCCGGCATCATCCTGATGATGACCGCGCGCGACGACGACCTCGACCAGGTGCTCGGCCTCGAACTGGGCGCCGACGACTACATCGCCAAGCCGGTGGTGCCGCGCGTGCTGCTGGCGCGCATCAAGGCGCTGCTGCGCCGCGCCGCGCCGCCCGAGCCCGCGCCGGACGCGGCACCGGAATTCGCCTTCGGCGACTTTCGCATCAGCCAGGGCGAGCGCGAGGCGTGGCTGGCCGGCGAGCGCATCGAACTGACCACCGCCGAGTTCGACCTGTTGTGGCTCTTGGCCAGCCACGCCGGCCAGGTGCTCTCGCGCGACGAGCTGCTGACCGCGCTGCGCGGCATCGGCTTCGACGGGCTGGACCGCAGCATCGACGCGCGCATTTCGCGGCTCAGGAAAAAGCTCGGCGACAACCCTGACGACCCGCGCCGCATCAAGACCGTGCGCGGCCAGGGCTATCTGTTCTCGGCCAGCGACTGGGGCGAGGCGCGGTGAACGCGCCGTCGCGCCGCCGCCTGCTGCCCGGCCGCTTCGAACAGTTGCGGCTGTTCGGCCGCTACTACCTGCGCATCGTCGGCAGCTTTTTCCTCCTGATCGTGCTGGTCAACGCCACCGTATCGCGGCTCTACCCCGAGTACGAGCAGGGCGACCTCGAGCGGCTGTTGCGCGGCACCGTCGGCCTGGTGCGCGCCGAATACCTGCGCACCGCGCCCGAGCAGTGGCCGGCGCTGACCGCGCAGCTGTCGCGCGAGTTCGGCTACCCTATCGTGCTCAACCCGGCGCCGCTGCCGCTGTCGGCGCGCACCGGCCTGATCGGCCGCGACTGGGCGATAGACGAGGACGACGTGACCGCCTACCTGAAGCTGCCGGGGCGGCAGACGGTGCGCATCGGCCCGCTGCGCGAGGCGCTGCTGCTGTCGCAGCAACGCTGGCTGAGCCCGGAAAAAACCGCCGAGCTGGTCGCGCTGCTGCTGCTGTGCATCGCCTACGGCCTGGTGCTCTACCGCTGGTACCGCGAGTTCTGGCGCGACATCGTCGGCCTGCTGACCACCGCCGAGAAGTACGCCGCCGGCGAGTTCTCGGCGCGACCGCCGCCGGCCGAGACCGAGCTGTTCGGCCCGCTCTCGCGCGGCTTCCGGCGCATGGCCGGCCGCATCGAGACGCTGATGGCGAGCCGCCAGGCGATGAGTCAGGCGCTGTCGCACGAACTGAGGACGCCGATCGCGCGGCTGCGCTTCGGGCTGGAGATGTATCTGGAGGCCGACGACGACGCCGAGCGCGAACGGCAGTACGCCGGCCTGATCGGCGACCTCGACGAGCTGGAGCGGTTGATCGAGACCAGCCTGACCTGGGCGCGCATCCAGCGCGGCGACACGCGGCTGGCGCGCGCGCCGCTGACGCTCGCGCCGTGGTTGGCCGAGCTGGTCGCGCCGCTCGAGCGCGCCGCGCCCGACACCGTCTTTCGCGTCGACGCCGCCGACGGGCTGACCGCCTCGGTCGACGCCGACCAGCTCGGCATGGCGGTGCGCAACCTCGTCACCAACGCGGTCAAGTACGGCGGCGGTACGGTCGCGATCGCCGCCGGCCGCGCCGACGGCGCGGTGCGGCTGACCGTCGAGGACGACGGCCCCGGCATCCCCGAGGACGTCCGCGAACGGATCTTCGAACCCTTCTTCCGCCTCGACGCCAGCCGCACCAAGAGCCGCGGCGGCTACGGCCTCGGCCTGGCGCTGGCGCGCGCGGTCACGCTGCTGCACGGCGGCACGCTCGCGGTCGACGCCTCGCCGGCGCTCGGCGGCGCGCGCTTCACGCTGACGCTGCCCGACGCGGCGCCGGCCGAGCCGGACGCCTGACCGCCTCGGCCAACGCGGGCCGGCGACGCCTTCGTTGCCGGCGGACGCGCGGCCTGGCTTTCCCCTCTCCCCGCTTCGGTCAACGTTGGCCGGTGTTAACGAAACGTTGCGCCGCAAGCTTCGTTAACGCCCCACCCCGCCGCCGTCACACGCCGTCACACACGGTCAGCCAAGGCGCGCAATCCGCGCACACAGCGCCCACAGACCGCCCGCCTGCCCGTCCCTAGAAT
>NZ_SLXG01000039.1 GCF_004345725.1 Crenobacter luteus
CGAAGGACTCGGCCAAGGTCGCGCACTTCTGCTCGATGTGCGGCCCGCACTTCTGCTCGATGAAGATCACCCAGGACGTGCGCGAATTCGCCGCCGCCCAGGGCGTGTCCGAGCAGGACGCGCTCGCCAAGGGCATGGAAGTGAAGGCGATCGAGTTCGTCAAGGGCGGCGCCAAGCTGTACGACAAGGTGTGATCGACCGGACCCCAAGCTTGGCCGAGCATGGGTACGGACTCGGCCAAGCTTTCCGACGATTTTCCCCGCAAGGAGCCACGCCATGCCCACCTCCGTCACCCTCATCGTCAACGGCGCGCCGACGCCGCTCGCCGCGCCCGGCACGGTCCACGACCTTTTGGCCGCCATGGCCCTGCTGGACCAGCGGGTCGCCGTCGAACGCAACGGCGAAGTGGTGCCGCGCAGCCGGCACCGCGACACCCGGCTCGCCTCGGGAGACCGCGTCGAGATCATCGTCGCCGTCGGCGGCGGCTGAGACCCCCGAGCCCGTCCGCCATCAACGCACATATAGAAGGAGTCGCCATGCACGATCCGCTCGTCATCGCCGGCAAGACCTACTCGTCCCGCCTCTTGGTCGGCACCGGCAAGTACAAGGACTTCCAGGAAACCCGCAAGGCCGTCGACGCCGCCGGCGCCGAAATCGTCACCGTCGCGATCCGCCGCACCAACATCGGCCAGACGCCGGGCGAGGAAAGCCTGCTCGACGCGCTGCCGCCGTCCCGCTACACCATCCTGCCGAACACCGCCGGCTGCTACACCGCCGACGACGCGGTGCGCACGCTGCGGCTGGCGCGCGAGCTGCTCGACGGCCACCGCCTCGTCAAGCTCGAAGTGCTCGGCGACCCGAACAACCTCTACCCCAACATGCCGGAGACGCTGAAGGCCGCCGAGACGCTGGTGAAGGAAGGCTTCGACGTGATGGTCTACTGCTCGGACGACCCGATCCAGGCCAAGCGGCTCGAGGAGATCGGCTGCGTCGCGGTGATGCCGCTGGCGTCCATCATCGGCTCGGGCATGGGCATCCTCAACCCGTGGAACCTGAGGCTGATCATCGACAACGCGAAGGTGCCGGTGCTGGTCGACGCCGGTGTCGGCACCGCGTCCGACGCGGCGATCGCGATGGAGCTGGGCTGCGACGCGGTGCTGATGAATTCGGCGATCGCCTACGCGCGCCAGCCGGTGCTGATGGCGGGCGCGATGCGCCACGCGGTCGAGGCCGGCCGCCGCGCCTTCCTCGCCGGCCGCATGCAAAGAAAGCTCTACAGCGCGACGCCGTCGTCGCCGACCGAGGGCCTGATCTCCCCCGCGCGCTAACCCTCACCTCCCGGCCGCCCCGCGGCGGCTCGGCCAACCTTCTCCTTCGATCCGCAGAAAGGCATACCGTGTCCGACCGCCGCTCCCGCCCCTTGCTCGACGGCCTGTACGCCGTCACCCCCGACACGCCGGACAGCGGCTGGCTGCTGCCGCGCGTCGCGGCGGTGCTCGCCGGCGGCGCGCGCCTCGTGCAGTACCGCAGCAAGTCGGGCGACGGCAGCCTGCGCCGCGAGCAGGCCGCCGCCATCCAGGCGCTGTGCCGCGCGCACGGCGCGCTGTTCATCGTCAACGACGACGTGGAACTGGCCGGCTGGCTAGGCGCGGACGGCGTCCACGTCGGCCAGGGCGACGTCTCGGTCGCCCGGGCCCGGCGGCGGCTCGGGCCGGCGGCGATCGTCGGCGCGACCTGCCACGACCGCTTGCGCCTGGCGCAAGACGCGGCGGCCGACGGCGCCGATTACGTGGCCTTCGGCGCCGTCTTTGCGTCCCCGACAAAACCCGACACGGTGTCGGCGCCGCTGTCGCTGTTCGCCGACCCGGCGCGGCCCGCCCTGCCGGCCGCCGCGATCGGCGGCATCTGCGCCGCCAATGCCGGCCCCGTCTGGCGCGCGGGCGCCGACATGCTGGCGGTGATCGGCGGCCTGTTCGACGCCGCCGACCCAGCGGCCGCCGCGCGCGCGATCGTCGCCGCGCGCGGCGCGGCCACCCCTTGCCGACCGGAGAAAACCGCATGAGTCCCACCCTCGTCCAGACCCTGGCCGCGACGCTGTTCGCGATCTCCATCGTGCACACCTTCTCGACCAAGTTCTTCGAACGGCTCGCGCACGCTCGGCCAGCCCACGCCGGGCTGTGGCATCTGCTCGGCGAGGTCGAGGTGGTGTTCGGCTTCTGGGCGATGGTGCTGCTGGTGGCGATGTTCGCCGTCGACGGCCAGGACGCCGCCACCGGCTACCTCGATTCGCGCAACTTCACCGAGCCGATGTTCGTGTTCGCGATCATGGTGATCGCCGGCACCCGGCCCATCCTGCAACTGGCGATGGCGGGCGCGCAGCTTATCGCCCGCTTCGTCCCGCTGCCGCGCCAGCTGGCCTTCTACTTCGTCGCGCTGTCCTGCGTGCCGGTGCTCGGTTCCTTCATCACCGAGCCGGCGGCGATGACGCTGGCCGCACTGATGCTGCGCGACCGCTTCTTCGTGCACCGGCTGTCGACCAAGCTGCGTTACGTGACGCTGGGCGTGCTGTTCGTCAACGTGTCGATCGGCGGCACGCTGACCACCTTCGCCGCGCCGCCGGTGCTGATGGTCGCCGGGCAATGGGGCTGGGACATGTGGTTCATGATTGGCACCTTCGGCTGGAAGGCCGGCCTGACGGTGATCGTCAACGCCTTGAGCGCGACGCTGCTGTTCCGGCGCGAGCTGCAGCGGCTGCCGCCGCCGGTCGCCGCCGCGCAATGGGCCCCGGTCCCGCCGGCGCTGGTGCTCGCCCACCTGGCCTTCCTGGTCGGCGTGGTCGTCTTCGCCCACCACCCTGCCGTGTTCATGGGCCTGTTCATGTTCTTCCTCGGCGTCGCGCACGCCTACCGCCACCACCAGGACCGCTTCATCCTGCGCGAGGGGCTGCTGGTCGCCTTCTTCCTCGCGGGGCTGGTCGTGCTCGGCGGCCAGCAGCAATGGTGGCTGCAACCGGTGCTGATGGGCATGAACAGCGACGCCGTCTACTTCGGCGCCACCCTCTTGACCGCCGTGACCGACAACGCGGCGCTGACCTATCTGGGCTCGCTCGTCGACGGCCTGAGCGGCGACTTCCAGTACGCGCTGGTCGCCGGCGCGGTGACCGGCGGCGGCCTGACGCTAATCGCCAATGCCCCCAACCCGGCAGGCGCCGCGATCCTGCGCGGCCATTTCGAGGACGAGGCTATCCACCCGCTCGGCCTCCTCGTCGCCGCCCTGCCGCCGACCCTGGTCGCGATGCTGGCGTTCCGGCTGCTCTGAGCCGCCCCTGGCGGACGACCCCGCATTAATCTGTCACACTAGAAACGATTCGGACATGCACAGGACACGGGCACTCGACAATGAGCACCAGGCTGATCGGCACCATGTGGCACCAACGTTTCCTGCAACTGGACGGCAGCAGCATGGGGCTGCAGGGCAAGATCCGCCAGATGCTGGTCTCGGCGATCCTCGGCGGCCAGCTGCCGGCCGGCGCGCCGATCCCGTCGAGCCGGGAGCTGGCGGGGCAGCTCGGCGTCGCGCGCAACACGGTGGTGCTCGCGTATCAGCAACTGGTCGACGAGGGCTATCTGGTGTCGCGCGAGCGTAGCGGCTTCTTCGTCAACGGCGACATCCTGGAAGGCAGCATGGCGGCCAAAGGGGTGCCGCCCGACGAGGAGAAGGGCTCGGCCAACCCGCCGGACTGGGAGCGGCGCTTCGTGTTCCGGCCGTCGGCGCAGCGCAACATCGTCAAGCGCGCCAACTGGCAGGACTATCCCTACCCCTTCATCTACGGCCAGTACGACCCGCTGCTGTTCCCGACCGCCGACTGGCGCGAGTGCAGCCTGAAGGCGCTCAGCGTGCTCGACATCCACGAGTGGGCGCAGGACATGATCCTGCGCGACGACGAGTCGCTGGTGCAGCAGATCCGCACCCGCGTGCTGCCGCGCCGCGGCGTGTGGGCCTCGGCCGACGAGATCGTCGTCACCGTCGGCGCGCAGCAGGCGCTCTACCTGTTGGCCGACCTCCTGGTCGGCCCCGACACCCCGGTCGGCATCGAGGACCCGGGCTACCCGGACGCGCGCAACATCTTCGGCAGCCGTACCGCCCACCTGCTGCCGCTGCCGGTCGACGGCGACGGGCTCAAGGTCAGCGGCGCCATCTATAACTGCGACTACGTCTACGTCACGCCCAGCCACCAGTGCCCGACCACGGTGACGATGCCGCTGGAGCGGCGCTTGGCGCTGCTCGACATGGCCGAGGCGGCGGACTGCGTCGTGATTGAGGACGACTACGAGAGCGAGAACCGCTTCGAGGGCGACCCGACCCCGACGCTCAAGAGCCTGGACCGCCACAACCGCGTGATCTACGTCGGCAGCCTGTCCAAGTGCCTGGCGCCCGGCCTGCGCATCGGCTACATCGTCGGCCCGGCCGAGCTGATCGCCGAGCTGCGCGGCGTGCGCCGGCTGATGCTGCGCCACCCGTCGGCCTATATCCAGCGCGCGTTCTCGCTGTTCCTGTCGCTGGGCCACTACGACGCCCACCTGCGCAGGCTGACGCTGGCCCATCGCGACCGCGCGCAGGCGCTGGCCGACGCGCTCGCCCTCCACCTGCCCGAGGTGCGCCCCGTCCCCGTCCACGGCGGCGCCTCGTGCTGGGTCGAGGGGCCGGAGTGGCTGGACAGCGTCGAATTGTGCCGCCGCGCCGAGGAGCACGGCGTGCTGGTCGAGCCGGGCGGCGTGTTCTACATGTCGCCGGCTATGCCGCGCAATATGTTCCGGCTCGGCTTCTCGTCCATCGTCTACGAAAAGATCGAACCGGGCATCCAGCGCCTCGCCGAGGTCTTGCGCTCGCTGCGCCCGCGCCCGGCGCGCTGACACCCGCCCCGCCCTTTCCCGACCCGGTCCGCGCCCGCCGCCGACCGGGCGGATCGCCTTTTCCGGCGAGGCATCAAGACAAAGGCATCCCCTTCCCCCGCGTCGTTCCCGCCGTCCGCTCCCTGGCCCAAACGATTGCCGGCAACTGGCCCTACAGCCCGCCGTCCCCGCTCACTACTCTGGGCTTGTCGAACAAACGGGCAGGCCAGCCGCGCCGCCCATCCGAAAACGGCAACATAGGAGAACGAGATGGCGAACAACCAGACCCCCGTCACCGAGGACCTGCTTCAGGCGTTCAGCGACGCATGGAACCGGCACGACCTCGACGCGCTGATGAGCTTCATGGCCGACGACTGCGAATTCCACGCGGTGGCCGGTCCCGACCTGCTCGGCAAGACCTTCAAGGGCCGCGACGCGGTGCGCGAGGGTTTCCAGCTCGCCTGGCAGACCTTCCCCGACGCCGCCTGGCTCGACGGCGAGCACTTCGTCCGTGGCGAGCGCGGCGTGACCGAATCGACCTTTTGCGGCACCCGCGCCGACGGCACCCGCATCGAGGCGCGCATGGTCGACGTGTTCACCTTCAGGGACGGCAAGATCGCGGTGAAGAACGCCTTCCGCAAGGACCGTCCGCCGGTCGGCCGGAACGGCAACTGAGCCCGGGCTCCAGCAAGCGTTATCGAGGATTCCGCACATGGATGCCATCGCTGAAAAGCGGAGAACGGCCGAAGGCCGCAGCACCGCCCCCTCCCACCCCTACGACCCGGCGTACGACCCGCTGGTGGCCGCGACCCCGGGCCACGGTCGCGAGTACGCGCCGACCTACTGGATCGGCACCGCCGGCGAGCCGCCGCCCGACGACGGCCCGATCACCCACGACGTCGACGTCGACGTCGCGATCATCGGCTCGGGCTTTACCGGCCTGTCCTGCGCGATCTTCCTGGCTGAGGAATACGGCATCAAGGCCACCGTGCTCGAAGCCAACCGCGTCAGCTGGGGCTGCAGCACGCGCAACGGCGGCCAGGCGCAGTGCGCGTCGGGCCGGCTCAAGCGTTCGCAGTGGATAGGCCGCTACGGCCTCGACACCGCGCTCAGGCTGCACGCCGAGGTCTGCGAAGGCATGGAGACCTTCAAGCACCTGATCCGCGACATCGACTGCGAGCCGCAGCCGGGCGGCCACCTCTACATCGCGCACCGTCCCGAGGTGATGCCGGCGCTCAGGAAGGAGGCGGCCGTGCTGCGCGAGGTGTTCAAGTACGACGCGCGCATCCTCGACGCCGAGACGGTCAAGCGCGAATACGTCGACGACAAGGAGGCCGCCGGCGCGATGCACGAGCCGGAAGGCATCGGCATCCACGCCGGCAAGCTCGCCTTCGGCTACCTGAGAAAGGCGCGCGCGCTCGGCGCCACCGTCCACCCGGCCAGCCCGGTCGAGGGCTGGGAGACGCGCAACGGCTTCCACTACCTGAGGACGCCGGGCGGCACGGTGCGCGCGCGCGCGGTCGGCGTCGCCACCGGCGGCTACACCTCGCAGCGCCTGCACCCGCAGCTGAAGAACCGCCTGCTGCCGGTGCTCTCCAACTCCATCGTCACCCGGCCGTTGACCGAGGCCGAGCGCGAGGCGTGCAACTTCCGCACCACGCAGGTGCTCACCGACACCCGCATCCTGCGCCATTACTACCGGCTGATGCCCGACGGCCGGGTGCAGATCGGCAGCCGCAGCGCGATCACCGGCAACGACGCGCCGCAGAAGAAATACGAGCAGAAGCTGGTCGACGACCTTTACCGCAAGTTCCCTGCGCTGACCGGCATCGAGATCGACTACTCGTGGTGGGGCTGGGTCGACGTCAGCCACGACATGATGCCGCGCATCTTCCAGCCCGATCCGGCGCAGACGGTCTACTACGCGATGGGCTACGGCGGCAACGGCGTCATGTACTCGGCGCAGGCCGGCCGCCGCCTGGCCGCGCTGATCGCGGGCAAGAGCGCGGGTCCCGAGCTGCCGATCTTCCGCTCCGAACTGCCCTTCCCCAATGTGCGCGAAATGGTCGAATCGCAGGCCTTCGCCCCGTTCCGCCGCGTCGGCCAGTGGTTCCTGTACCGCTGGTACCACCTGAAGGACGACGTGTTCTAGCCCATGGCACTCCGCCCCCTCGTCGGGGGCAGGCAACAAGAAAAAAGCGACGACATGGGGCCGCAGCCCCGCAGAAACAGAGGAGAAAATCATGAAACTGAAGAAAACCGTAGTGCTCCCGCTGGTGGCCGCGACCGGCCTCCTGTTCGCCAGCCCGCTGGCGCTCGCGCAGAACTTCAAGATGGCGCTGGGCGACGCCGCCGGCGGCACGCAGTGGGAACTGGGCAAGACCTTCGCGCAATTGCTGCAGAAGAAGACCGCCGGCAAGGTCAAGGTCGACCTGTTCCCGAACGGCCAGCTCGGCAGCGAGGAGGACACCATCAACAACGCGGCGATGGGCCTGCTCGACTTCTCGGTGCTGGCTGTCAACAACATCACCCCGTTCTCGCCGACCGTCGGCGTCTTGACCCTGCCCTACGTGATCCAGAGCCCCGAGGACGCCAGAAAGCTGACCCAGGGCACGGTCGGCAACGAGCTGACGCAGAACACCATCCGCGACGCGGGCGTGCGCATCGTCGGCTGGGCCTACTCGGGCTTTCGCGTGCTGACCAACTCGAAGAAGCCGGTCAAGACGCTGGCCGACCTCAAGGGTCTGGTGGTCAGGGTGCCCAAGAACGAGATCATGATCTCGACCTACAAGTCCTGGGGTGTCAACCCGACGCCGATGGCCTGGTCCGAGACCTTCACCGCGCTGCAGCAGCGCGTCGTGCACGGCCAGGACAACCCCTACATCACGATTTCGGCGATGAAGTTCAACGAGGTGCAGAAGTACGTCACCCCGATCCGCTACATCTTCTCGCTCGAGCCGCTGGTGATGAGCGAATCGGTGTTCAAGTCGCAAAAGCCCGAGGTGCAGAAGGCCATCCTCGACGCCGGCCGCGAGGCGACCGCGCACAGCTACAAATACCTGCTGGCCACCGAGGACAGGATCAAGAAGGAGCTGGTCGCCAAGGGCATGGTGATCACCGAGCCGGCTGACGGCGAGAAGGAATGGATCGCGAAGGCCACCGCGACGGTATGGCCGAAGTACTACCAGAGCATCGGCGGCAAGCAGAAGCTTGACAACGCGCTCAAGGCGCTCGGCCGCTGAGCGGGCACGCCCAGCTTTCGCGCGCGCGAGGGCGGGCCCGGCGCCCGCCCTCGCGCGCACCGTCAACGCATCCCGGGAACCTCGCCCCCGCCCCGGCCAAGCCCGCCAGGTTGGCCGAGGCGGGCGACGCCCCCGTCGGAGACCGCCATGTCCGTCAAGCAAATCGTGTGCAAACTCCTCGACAATATCGAGGAATACCTGTGCCAGGCGCTGCTCGCCTTCTTCGTCGTGCTGCTGTTCGCGCAGATCCTGCTGCGCCAGTTCCTCGGCTACTCGATCCCCTGGGGCGAGGAACTAGCCACCTACCTGTTCGTCTGGTTCGCCTACCTGGGCGCGGTGGTCGCCGCCAAGATGTCGGCGCACAACCGCGTGTCCTTCCACTTCAAGTTCTTCCCGCCCGTGGTCAAGAAGGTCAGCGAGGCGATCGCCGACCTGATGTGGGTCGGCTTCAACGGCTACTTCGCCTACCTGAGCTACGACTTCGTGTTCAACCGCATGAACCTGTTCTGGAAATCGCAGACCATGGGCGTGCCGATGAAGTACTTCTACATGATCCTGCCGATCACCTTCACGCTGATGTCGATCCGCATCCTGCGCAACAACTATCTGGCGCTGTTCAAGGGCGTGGAGCTCGTCGATCCGGAAGCCCGGGAAATCGAGCTGATGAAACAGTCCGCCCTGGCCAAACAATAAGCGCAGACACCGTGGGGAAAGAATGATGGAAACCTATATCGTAGAAATCCTGTTCGGCGGCTTCTTCGTCCTGCTGCTCCTGGGCGCGCCGATCACCATCGCGCTCGGCGGCGCGGCGATGGCCGCCTTCTTGGCCATCGGCAAGGACCCGATCGCCTTCGTGCAGATCGCCTTCACCTCGGTCGGCAGCTTCCCGCTGATGGCGCTGCCCGCCTTCGTACTGGCCGGCGGGCTGATGGAGGCGGCCGGCATCTCGCGGCGCCTGGTCGACATCGCCGAGACGCTCGCCGGCCCGGTCACCGGCGGCCTCGGCGCCGCGACCGTGCTCGCCTGCCTGTTCTTCGGCGCGATCTCGGGCTCGGGCCCGGCTACCACCGCCGCCGTCGGCATGCTGATGATCCCGGCGATGAGCAAGCGGAACTACGACAAGAGCTACGCCTCGGCTGTGACCGCCGCGTCGGGCGGCCTCGGCATCATCATCCCGCCGTCGATCCCGATGGTGATCTTCGGCATTTCGGCGATGGGGCTGATGCCGCCGCCCGAGGCGGTCGCCAAGTTCGGCCAGTTCGAGTCGCTGTCGATCCCCAAGCTGTTCATCGCCGGCGTGATCCCGGGCCTGATCATGGCGACCAGCCTGATCGTGATGAACTACCTGAAGTCGAAGAAGCACGGCTACCGCGGCCTGACCGAGACCTGGTCGGTGCCGGACATCGTCCGCGCGCTGCGCAACGGCGTCTGGTCGCTGCTCGCGCCCTTGATCATCCTCGGCGGCATCTACACCGGCCTGTTCACGCCGACGGAATCGGCCATCGTCGCGATCTTCTACACGCTGTTCGTCGGCATCTTCCTGCACCGGGAGATCAAGCCGTCCAACCTGCTGAACTCGCTCAAGACCACCACCTGGCTCACCGGCCGCGTGCTGCTAATCCTGTTCACCGCGACGGTGTTCGGCCGCCTCCTGGTCGAGAACCGCATCCCGGCGATCGTCGCCGACTCGATGCTGAGCCTGACCGACAACATGTACCTGATCTGGGCCATGGTCATCGTGTTCCTGCTCTTTGTCGGCATGTTCATGGAGACGCTGGCCGCGATCATGATCCTGGTGCCGGTGCTGCTGCCGGTGATGTACACGCTGGGCGCCGACCCGACCCACGTCGGCATCGTGGTGATCTGCGCGCTGTCGATCGGCTTCCAGACGCCGCCGCTGGGCGAGAACCTGTTCGTCGCCTCGGGGATAGGCGGCGCGGCGATCGAGGACATCGTCGCGAAGGTGCTGCCGTTCGCGCTGGCCTCGGCCATCGCCGTGTTCGTGATCGCCTATGTCCCGCAGCTGACGCTGTGGCTGCCGCGCCAACTGGGCTACTGAGCCCGGCCGCCCCTTCCATTGAAGGGGCGGTTTTCCCATGCCTGTACGCAACGTCCCCGCAAGGAGTTTTCCCATGCTGAACCTGAAACGCCCCGACCTGCTGCGCAATCAGGCCTTCGTCGCCGGCCGCTGGGTCGGCGCCGCCGAAACCATCGTCGTCAGCAACCCGGCCACCGGCGACACGTTGGCCGAGGTGCCGCGCCTCGGCGTGGCCGAGACCCGCGCGGCGGTCGCCGCCGCCAAGGCCGCGATGGCCGAATGGAAGACCCGCCCGGCCAAGGCGCGCGCCGCGGTGCTGCGCCGCTGGTACGAGCT
Organism: Crenobacter luteus; assembly: GCF_004345725.1. Taxonomy (GTDB): domain Bacteria; phylum Pseudomonadota; class Gammaproteobacteria; order Burkholderiales; family Chromobacteriaceae; genus Crenobacter; species Crenobacter luteus. The sequence goes on from NZ_SLXG01000039.1 coordinate 10,509, forward strand.
CTTGATGGCGCACCAGGAGGACCTGGCGCAGATCCTGACCGCCGAGCAGGGCAAACCATTGGCCGAGGCGCGCGCCGAGATCGCCTACGGCGCCGCCTACGTCGAATGGTTCGCCGAGGAGGCGAAACGCGTCTACGGCGACACCATCCCGGC
>NZ_SLXG01000040.1 GCF_004345725.1 Crenobacter luteus
ATTTCCAGAGCTTCTGGCTGACGACACTTCGCTTCATGCCGGCCAGATGGGGCTTCACACTGCCGGCATCAAGTAGGTTTTGTTAGCGACTCTTATTCTGCTTGGCTTTGCAGAGTGCTGCCCCATATGCCGCAAACCCAAGCTGGGCGTGGCTTTGAAGCGTGAAGGCCAAAATTACCAACGGCAAACGCGAACAGAGCCAAATAAAAACCGGCGGCGACGGTGTCGCGGCCGGTTTTGCCTGCCCCCTTGTGGCATACCCCCTTGAAAAACCCTGATAGCTATATTTTTCCTGTCTCGGCTCGCGGCCGGTGTTCGCGTCTCACAGCGGCAGGTACTTGGCGAGCGCGTTGATTTCCTTGATCGCCTTGCGGAAGCGCGAATGCGCACGCGACACGGTCGACTCGCTCAGGTCCATCTGCTTGGCGGCCGAATAGCCGGTCATTCCCTCGATCTCCATCAGCAGCACCGCCTCGCGCGAGCGCTTTTTGAGGCCGATCAGGTCGGCGATATGGTTGAAGTGCTCGATCGTCATGATGGCTTCTCCTCGCCTTGCGCCTTGGACCGCCGCCGTACCGCCCAGGCGGCGCCGCGGGCGGTCCGACTGTTTGAACGCCGTTGCCGGACCGGTTTGCTTCAGCATAGGACGCTTGCCAAAAAAGTGCAGGTAAGGGCTTGCCCTAGTTTTTGCCGGCATCGCCCAGCGAGCGCCGCCACGTCGCCAGCGCGCGGATCTCGGCCGGGCCGGTACGGCAACAGCCGCCGATCAGCCGCGCGCCGGCGTCGAGCCAGCCGGGCGCGTAGCCGACGAGGTCGTCGGCCTTCCCATGCCAGCACTTGTCCGCGGCGTCGTAACGCTCGCCGGAGTTCGGGTAGGCGAGCAACGGTTTGTCGGCGACGTCGCGTGCCGCCGCCAGCAGCGCGGCGACGTGGGCCGGCGCGCTGCAGTTGACGCCGACGGCGAGCACCTGCTCGCGGCCCGCGAGCGCGGCGGCCGCGTCGACGAAACGTCCGCCCTCGGCGGTATGCGCGCCGTCGCGGCAGGTGAAGGCGAACCAGGCGCGCGCGTCGGGAAAGTCGTCGGCGAGCACGCGCGCGATCGCCTCGGCCTCGAGCGCCGACGGCAGCGTTTCGCACGCCAAGAGGTCGGGGCCGGCCGACAGCAGCGCCTCGAGGCGCGGCCGGTGAAAGTCCATCAGTTGCGCCAGCGTGAGGCCGTAGCCGCCACGGTATTCGGAGCCGTCGGCGAGCACCGCGCCGTACGGGCCGATCGAGGCGGCGACCAGCGGCCTGGTACGGCCGCAGCGGTGTTCCGGCACGGACCAGAAGTCGTCGCGCGCCGCGCACGCCAGCTCGACCGACAGGCGCATCAGCCGCGCGGCCTCGCTCCGGTCAAGACCGCGCGCGGCGAAACCCTCGAAGCTCGCCTGGTAGCTCGCGGTGATCGCGACGTCGGCGCCGGCGGCGTAGTAGTCGGCGTGCAGGCGGCGGATCGCGTCCGGGTCGGCGATCAGCAAGCGGGCCGACCACAGGGGATCGGCGAGGTCGGCGCCGCGCCGTTCGAGTTCGCTGGCGAGCGCGCCGTCGAGCAGCACGAAGGCCTGTCGGGCGAGGAAGGGGCGGAGCGGATCGGTCATGCGTGTCTCCCGTCAAACGTCGCGTCGGTTCAGGCGCCGGCTGGCGCGCAGGAGCGCGGTAGCGAGCCGGGGCAGCCGCGCGGCTCGGCCAACGTTGGCCGACGCCCGGCATACCACGCCACGCCGATAGTTTACGCGAGCACCCGCACCTTGGCGGGCGCCCGCGTACCAAGACCGGGCGGCGGCCATCGCCACGGCGCGGTCCCGGTATCGGGCGCAGCGCAGCAAAAAGCCCGGCATGCCAGCCGGGCTTGGGAAGGAAAGCGTCGTCAGGCGGCGCGCTTGAGCTTGAGCTCCTTGAGCAGGTGGGACGGATCGAAGCCGAAGCGCAAGGCGCCCCAGTGACGGCCGTCCAGCGTGATCGGCACGGCGATCTCGGTCAGGATCTCGCCGTTGTCGCGCGTGTAGGTCTGCAAAATGAAGGAGCGCGTGTTACGCGCCGAGCGCAGACCGACCGCGTCGTTGAAGATGCGCTTGTCGCGGCTGTTGGCGAGGTCGACCTCGAAATTGCCGGTCAGCGGCTTGGCACAATTGCTGTTGTGCGTCGGCGCGTAGCCGTTGGCGTCGACCACCAGGCAGAAGCGGCCGCCCTCGGTCTCGCGCACCACGCGGTCGATCACCGGCTGGATCAGGCCTTCGACCTGCGCGTCGTAGCCGGTGCGGAACTTGGCCGGGTTGGAGCCGGCGACGGGCTGGTAGCGCTGGTCGAACAGGTCGACGCCGCTCTTGAGCAGTTGGCCGAGCTTGTCCTCCAGCTCTTTGCGCGCGGCGCTGGTGTGCTGGATGATCTGGTGGAACTCGCCCTCGCCGACGATGAAGCGGAACACCATGTCCTGCACCTGCTCGGATGCCAGCGCCAGCTCGGCCGACACCTTCTCGGTGTGGCGCAAGCGGCCGCTGACCTGCTGGCTGAGGTCGTAGATCTCGCTGACATGGCGGTTGACCTGGCCGTTGGTGTGAGCGAACGCCTCCATCGTGCCGGCGATCTGCGTCAGGCTGCTGGCGGTCGCCTCGAAGTCGCCCATCATCTTGGCGAAGTGTTGCGAAGTCTTGGCGACCACCTCGCGCGCCAGCTTGGTGTCTTCGGCGATGCGGCCGGTTTCCTGCTGCGTTTCGCCGACCAGGGTCAGCATGCCGTCGACGTTGCCGGAGATCTCCTCGGTGGCGGTCTTGACCCGCTCGGCCAACTTGCGCACCTCGTCGGCGACCACCGCGAAGCCGCGGCCGGCCTCGCCGGCGCGCGCCGCCTCGATCGCCGCGTTCAGCGCCAGCAGATTGGTCTGCTCCGAGATGTCCTTGATCAGGTCGACGATGGTCTTGATGCTGCCCGAGCGGCTGCTGAGCTCGCCGACCGTCTCGTTGAAGTGGCCGACCTTGAGGCTGATGTCGTGGATGCGCAGCGCGACGTCGCGCAGTTCGTCGTTCGACACGCGCGCCACCTCGAGGTTGGCCAGCGTGGTCGTCGAGATCGCCTGCGTCTGCTCGGTGACCTGGTTGATGCCCTGCGTGGTCTGGCCGCTGGCCTCGCGCACTTCGTCGACCAGCTTGTCCTGCTGGCTGGCGCTGGCGATCGACTCGCCGATGTTCTGCCGCGTCGACGCGGTGTCCATCGCGATGCGGATCGTCATCAGCCGCACGTTGTTGATCAGCTCGCGCATCTTGGTCAGGAACTTGTTGTACGACTGCGAAAGGTCGCGGATCTCGTCGTGGGTGATGGTCGGCAGGTCCTTCGACAGGTTGCCGACGCCGGCGCCGATCTCGTCGAAGATCGCCGTCACCATCTTGAGAGGACGCACGATCAGGTAGCGCAGATACCACACCATGAAGGCGATGAAGGCGAAGGACGCCCCCCACAGCACCACGGTCCAGAACAGCGCGTTGTCGAGGCTGGCCTCGAGCGCGGACAGCGCCGCCGCATCCAGCCGCTGCGCCTTGAGCGCGACGCGGATGTCGCCGAGCACCCCGGCGACGTAAACCACCATGCCGAGCTGGAACAGGCTGATGAAAAAGAAGCTGCAGAGCTTTTTGGTGAGGGAATTCCAGAAGGTCTTTTCGACCAGGGTGTAGACATGCCAAAACCAAGCCATTGCGAATTGTCCTCCGAGGGCGGGGCTTCTTATTTGTTGTCCGTCTTATCCGGACATTCTTACCGATTTGACGATCGCTTGACCAGTGCTTAATCCCGGATGAATTTGCGCTGGATCAAGGCGGCCGCCCTCGCCCCGCTGCCTGCGCGAGCATCCATGCCGCACGCAGCAGCCTCAACAGCCATCCATGCTTATAAAGACTATGCCTTTTAGATATCCCGGCATGTCTTGCGACGCTCAGCGCCCGGCCCGCTCGGCCAACAGCTCGGCGTAGGCCTGCGCCGACGGCGCGACGCCCTCCCCCAGCATCGCCTCGACCGGCTCGCCGCCCCAGGCGTCGCGCAGAGCCAGCCGCACGCAGCCCGCACCGCGCGCCAGCCGGAAGCGCGGCAACTCCGGCCGTGCCGGCACCCAGGCCCACTCCTCGCCCGCCGCGTCGCGCTCGATCGCCACCAGCCAGCCGAGAATGCGCCCGATCTCGACGAGGCGGCGGCGCGCTTCCAGCCGCGCCCACACGTCGCGCTTGGCGTCGTCGTCGAGAGCGGTCCAATGCGCCACCTCGTCGAAGGTACGCCCGCAGCCGCGGCATACCGGGTCGCCCAGCGCCGTGGTGCATACCGCCACGCACGGCGAATCCCTGTGTTCCACGCCGCTCATCGCCTCGCCCTCCGCCCGCGGCGGGCCTGCCGCCCTTGACTCCACCGCAACAAATGACTAATAAATAATTTCGATTTCATGAAATGTCACACCACGCCATGCCCCACGATGAATCTCTGGTGTTCCGCATCCTGCGTCTCGTCGGCTGCGGAACGACTCCCTCGCTCGAAGAACGCACCCTGATCCGCAGCGTCGCCGAAACCAGCGGCGACGTCTACAGCCCGGCCGACATCGAACGGCACCTCGGCTACATGGTCGAACACGGCCTGCTCAAGCGCCTGGACGGCGGCAACGGTCGCCACCGGCTGCAGTTGAACTGGGCTGGCTACGACTACCTCGACGATTACTGAGCCGCTCCCACTCCCCGCCGGCGACGGCGCCACGGCCCGCCCGGACAAGGCATGCCCCCGGCGACCGGCCGGATCAGCACGACAGGGGCCGACCGCGAAACGCACACCCAAAGGCTCACAGGTCGGCCCAACAAGCCAAACGCCGGACAACAAAAAACCCGCAAAGCCTTGCGCTATGCGGGTTTTCTGGACTTACTCGGACTTCGCTGGATGCTGTTGTGGTGCCCGGAGCCGGACTCGAACCGGCACGACCGCAAAGTCGGCGGATTTTAAGTCCGCTGTGTCTACCATTTCACCACCCGGGCGCCCGCAAAAAAACGCTGTGCATTCTACGGGCGACCCCGCTCCAGCGCAAGACGCCGGCATCGCATGCGATCGCGACGACGGTTTTGCCCCTTAGAGCCGCTAACAAAACCTCAATCGAGCAACCGTAAGGTCTTGATCCGGCATGCACCGGCTCGCGGGGAAAGTAGGTTTTGTTAGCGGCTCTTAATGGGTTTGCGCAAAAAAATCGGACGCGGTCGGAAAGTCGGGCAAATATCGCGACGCTTCGGCCGGGAAAAGCAAAAATCCCGTGAGCTTTTCAGCTCACGGGATTTTCAACTGGAGGCGGGGGTCGGAATCGAACCGGCGTAGACGGCTTTGCAGGCCGCTGCATAACCACTTTGCTACCCCGCCTTTGACTGGCGTCGAACCGGATTTTACCGGTTCGCAATAAACTGGAGCGGGAAACGAGGCTCGAACTCGCGACCTCAACCTTGGCAAGGTTGCGCTCTACCAACTGAGCTATTCCCGCGTGGCGCTGCGTGAAGGATGGAGCGGGAAACGAGGCTCGAACTCGCGACCTCAACCTTGGCAAGGTTGCGCTCTACCAACTGAGCTATTCCCGCGTCACACAGATTTTTTGAAACAGGTTTTTGGAGCGGGAAACGAGGCTCGAACTCGCGACCTCAACCTTGGCAAGGTTGCGCTCTACCAACTGAGCTATTCCCGCATGACCTGGATCATGCTGGAGCGGGAAACGAGGCTCGAACTCGCGACCTCAACCTTGGCAAGGTTGCGCTCTACCAACTGAGCTATTCCCGCTCTGCTTTCCTGTTTCCGACTCGTCGTCGTCATCAAGAGATTGCGAATTATAAGGATTAATCCGGTGCTGTCAACACATTCGCGCCAATTTATTTACCGGAAAATTCATGAACGGCCATGCGCAGGTAATAAACCATTGACCACAAAGTCAAAATCGCCGCGACCACCATGAAGGCGTTGCCGAGCACGAGCGTCGAGACGCCGGGAATCAGCGGTTCGGCGAACAGGAGCAGCAGGATGGCGGCCATCTGCGCGCTGGTCTTGAGCTTGCCGATGGTGGCCACCGCGACGCTCTTGCGCTTGCCCATCTCGGCCATCCACTCGCGCAGCGCCGAGATCGCGATCTCGCGGCCGATGATGATCATCGCCAGCCAGGCGTAGGTGCGCCCCTCGGCGACCAGCAGGATCAGCGCGGCGGCGACGATCAGCTTGTCGGCCACCGGGTCGAGGAAGGCGCCGAACGACGAGGTCTGGCCGAGCCGGCGCGCGAGATAGCCGTCGAGCCAGTCGGTGACGCTGGCAACGGCGAAGATCAGCGCCGCCACGAGGTTGGCCGAGCGCGGCGTCAGCACGCTGCCGGACAGGTAGAACACGATCACGAACACCGGGATCAGGCCGACCCGCAGCCAGGTCAGGAAGATGGGCAGATTAAAGGGCATGTAGGGGCGCGTCTTAATGCAGGGCGTTGTAAATTTTCTCGGCCAGCGCGCGGCTGATGCCGTCCACCTGCGCGAGGTCGTCGACGCTGGCGGCCGCGACGCCCCTGAGGCCGCCGAAGCGGGTCAGCAGGCGCTGGCGGCGCTTGGCGCCGATGCCCGGGATGTCTTCCAGGCTGGAGGTGACGCGGGCCTTGGCGCGGCGCGCGCGGTGACCGGTGATGGCGAAGCGGTGTGCCTCGTCGCGGATGGTCTGGATCAGGTGCAGCGCCGGATGGTCGCCCGGCAATTGTACCGTCTTTTGCAGGAACGGCAGAATCAGGGTTTCCAGGCCGGGTTTGCGCGCCTCGCCCTTGGCGACGCCGACCACCGGCAGGTCGAGCCCGACCTCGGCCAACACCTCGAGCGCGACGCCGACCTGGCCCTTGCCGCCGTCGATCAGCACCACGTCGGGGCGCTTGCCGTCGCCGCCGGCGATCTTCGCGTAGCGGCGCGTCAGCGCCTCGCGCATCGCGCCGTAGTCGTCGCCGGCTGCGGCGGTCTCGATGTTGTAGCGCCGGTATTCGGACGGCTGCATCGCGCCCTTGTCGTAGACCACGCAGGAGGCGACGGTCGCCTCGCCCATGGTGTGGCTGATGTCGAAGCACTCTAGCCGCTCGAGCGCGTCCATTTCCAGTTGCTCGGCCAACGCCGCCAGCCGCAGCGTCTGCGTCGCGCGGCTGGCGGCGCGCTGGCCGATCGCCAGGCGCGCGTTCTTCTCGGCCATTTCGAGCCACACGCGTCGCTCGCCGATCGAATTGGCAATGATCGCAAGGCGCCGCCCGGCGCGTTCGGACAGGTAGTCGCGCAGCGCCTCGTCGACCTCGCGGTTGACGAGGAGGACCGGCGGCAAGGGCGCCGACAGGTAATGTTGGCCGAGGAAAGCTTCCAGCGCCGACTGCGCGTCGGCGTCGCCTGCGCCGTCGGGGAACAGGCTCTTGTCGCCCAGGTGGCGCCCGCCGCGGATCATGGTCAGGTTCACGCACACCAGGCCGCCCTCCTCGACCGCGACCACCACGTCGCAGTCGAGCTGGCTGCTGCTCTCGACGAACTGCTTCTCCTGCACGCGCGCCAGCGCCTGGATCTGGTCGCGGAGCTCGGCCGCCTGCTCGAATTCGAGCGCGGCGGCGGCCTCCTCCATGCGTGCCGACAGCCGCTCGATCAGTTCGTGCTGCCGGCCCTGCAGGAAGGCGGCGGCGCCGTGCACGTCGCGCCGGTAGTCGTCGGCGGAGATCAGGCCGACGCACGGGCCCGAGCAGCGCTTGATCTGGTACAGAAGACAGGGCCGCGAGCGGTTGGCGAACACGCTGTCCTCGCAGGTGCGCAGCCGGAACACCTTCTGCAGGATCTGGATGCTCTCGCGCACCGCGTAACCGTTCGGGTACGGGCCGAAGAACTGGTGGCGCTTGTCGAGCGGGCCGCGGTAGTAGGCCAGCTGCGGGAAGTCGTGGCCGGACAGCATCAGGTAGGGATAGCTCTTGTCGTCGCGGAACAGGATGTTGTACTTCGGGGCCAGCGCCTTGATCAGGTTGTTCTCGAGGATCAGCGCCTCGGCCTCCGAGCGCGTGACGGTGGTCTCGATCGCGGCGATCTGCCTGACCATCAGCTGGATGCGCGGCGACAGGTCGCTCTTCTGGAAGTAGGAGCTGACGCGGCGCTTGAGGTCGACCGCCTTGCCGACGTAGAGCACGTCGCCGTTGGCGTCGAGCATACGGTAGACGCCGGGCAGGTTCGGCAGGCTGGCCAGCACCGCCTTGGGGTCGAATGCGGGCGTCGTCATCGGCACGGGCACCAGGTCGCCACGCGCTGCCGCGCCTGGCAAAGCAGCCCGGCGCGGTTCCTGTCGTCCGGGCATTGGGAGTGGTCGCGATTGTCGACGCCCCCCACCCTCCCGCCCCTGCCGCGCACCGGATCGCGCTTGGCCCTGGCGACGCAGGACGACGCGCCGCGCGGCGGCGGGTCGGGCAACACCGTCCGGGCGTCCTTATAGCTGTAGTCCGCAGCGGGCTGCGGCGTCGCGCAGCCGAGCGGGGCGGCGAATGTCATTTTTTCTCCATCTTGCGGCGCGCCGGCCGCGGTATGCTGACGGGCCGGCCCCGAACGGGGGCCTTGCCCGGGCGCCAATAGCAGGGTTTGCCTGATTTTGCCAGCGAAAACGTTAGCCGGTATAATGTTTATTTGCCGCAAAGGAAAATGCCAGATGCGTATCATCGAAAAAGCCTACACCTTTGACGACGTCCTGCTTGTCCCCGCGCACTCCGCCGTCCTGCCGCGCGATGTCCTCTTGTCCACCTCGCTGACCCGCAACATCCAGCTGAACCTGCCGCTGCTGTCCGCCGCCATGGACACCGTGACCGAGGCTCGCCTGGCGATCGCGCTGGCCCAGGAAGGCGGCCTCGGCATCGTGCACAAGAACATGTCGGCGGAAAAGCAGGCCGAACAGGTGTCGAAGGTGAAACGCCACGAAAGCGGCGTGGTCAAGGATCCGATCACCATCGCGCCGGACCTGCTGGTACGCGATCTGGTCGCCCTGTCCCGCCAGCACAAGATCTCCGGCCTGCCGGTGGTCGAGGGCGGCAAGGTCGTCGGCATCGTCACCAACCGCGACCTGCGCTTCGAAACCCGCCTGGACGTCACCGTCCGCTCGATCATGACCCCGCGCGAGCGCCTGGTGACCGTCAAGGAAGGCACCAGCATCGACGAAGCGCGCGAGCTGATGCACCAGCACAAGATCGAGCGCGTGCTGGTCGTCAACGACGCCTTCGAGCTGAAGGGCCTGATCACCGTCCGCGACATCGTCAAGACCAGCGAACACCCGAACGCCAACAAGGACGCCCAGGGCCGTCTGCGCGTCGGCGCCGCCGTCGGCGTCGGCGCGGGCACCGACGAGCGCGTCGCCGCGCTGGTCGAGGCCGGCGTCGACGTCGTCGTCGTCGACACCGCGCACGGCCACAGCCAGGGCGTGCTCGACCGCGTGAAGTGGGTCAAGCAGAACTTCCCGCAGGTCGACGTGATCGGCGGCAACATCGCCACCGCCGCCGCCGCGCGCGCGCTGGTCGAGGCCGGCGCCGACGCGGTCAAGGTCGGCATCGGCCCGGGCTCGATCTGCACCACGCGCATCGTCGCCGGCGTCGGCGTGCCGCAGCTGACCGCGATCCACAACGTCGCCGAAGCGCTCAAGGGCACCGGCGTGCCGCTGATCGCCGACGGCGGCATCCGCTTCTCGGGCGACATCGCCAAGGCGCTGGCCGCCGGCGCGCACTGCGTGATGCTCGGCGGCATGTTCGCCGGCACCGAGGAAGCCCCGGGCGAGGTCGAGCTGTACCAGGGCCGCACCTACAAGTCCTACCGCGGCATGGGCTCGCTGGGCGCGATGACGCAGGGCTCGTCCGACCGCTACTTCCAGGACAACGAGGCCAACGTCGACAAGTTCGTACCGGAAGGCATCGAAGGCCGCGTCGCCTACAAGGGCCCGATCGCCCCGGTGATCCACCAGCTGATCGGCGGCCTGCGCTCCTCGATGGGCTACCTCGGCTGCAAGACCATCGCCGAGATGCACGAGAAGGCCGAATTCGTCGAGATCACCTCGGCCGGCATGAGCGAGTCGCACGTGCACGACGTGCAGATCACCAAGGAAGCGCCGAACTACAACGTGTCGCGCTGAGCGACGCGCCGTTCGCGCCAGACGCCACCGTTCGCGGTGGCGTTTTTTCTGGTTCTTCACGGAATAATGGGAACGTGAGGTAAAAGCCGGATGTGAGAACGGCGGTGCAAGGTAAGCTGTTTGTGCGACCAAACCCGCTACCCGACACCGCCGTTCTCATGCCTGATGATATGCGCCACCTTCCGTTCTGGGAAGGCTTCACCGTCTCTCGCTTCCAGCGCCACGCCGATGCCCTCCACCTGGAGCTGGAATCGCTATCCGATACGCAGCCCCGCTGCAGCGGCTGCCAGCGCGTTGGTAGTCCCGTGCATGAGGGTGTGCAGAATTTTGTGTAAACGGACTTTTGGCAGGAAACTGCCGACTTGTCCGGAGTCACAATGAGCAAGAAGAAGCACGACGTACCTGA
>NZ_SLXG01000041.1 GCF_004345725.1 Crenobacter luteus
GGAAGGCGGCCCTCACGCGCTTTACCATCCAGTTCGGGGAGCGGATCTCCCAAAACTGAGTTCAACCCCGTTTACACAAAAATTCGGACACGCCCCCTTTTCTTGCCCACACCCCGTCGGGCGTCCGGCGCCGGGCTTGAAAACCGGCGCCACCCGCCCAACCCTTGCACACGACGGCCTCGGCCAACCCTTCACCCGATCGCGACGCCCTCACGCCATGATGCCTACCGCCCGCCCAAGCCATTCGACCTTCCTCGCGCTGAACCGTCACCGCCACCACGTGCGTACCTGGCCTGGCGCCACCGACGGCCCGACGCTGTTCCTGCAGCACGGCTGGATGGACTGCTCGGCCTCGTTCCAGTTTCTCGTCGACGCGCTACCGTCCGACTGGACGGTGATCGCGATGGACTGGCGCGGCTTCGGCGAATCGGACTGGAACGTCGGCGGCTACTACTCGCCCGACTACCTCGCCGACCTCGACGCGCTGCTCGAACACTTCTCGCCGCACCGCCCCGTGTGGCTCGCCGGCCACAGCATGGGCGGCATGGTCGCCTCGCTGTACGCCGGCGTCCGCCCGGAGCGCGTCGCAAAGCTCGCCTCGCTCGAAGGCTTCGGCCTGCCGGCGACGAAGCCGGCCGAGGCGCCGGGCCGCTACGCGCGCTGGCTGCGCGAGACGCGCGACCCGCCGCGCTTCGGCGCGCTCGAGAGCGTGGAAAGGTTGGCCGAGCGGCAGATCGAGCGCAACCGGCACCTGACGCCCGAGCGCGCGCGGCACCTCGCCGCGGCGCTGACGGTGGTCGAGAACGGCGCGCTGCGCTACCGCGCCGACCCGCGCCACAAGATGGTGAACCCGGTGCTGTACCGGCTGGAGGAGGCGATGGCGTGCTGGCGGCGCATCAAGGCGCCGGTGCTGTGGCTGATCGGCGGCGACAGCTGGGACCACCCGATCGCCCACGGTGTGATGGCGACGCTGGGCGAGCGCCGCGCGTGTTTCGCCCGCCTCGCCGAAGTCACCATCGCCGACGCCGGGCACATGCTGCACATCGAGCAGCCGGAAGCGTGCGCCCGCGCGCTGGTCGACTTTTTCAGCGCGGCGGGATCTTGAGCCGGCCGCGAACGCGACCGACGACGTGCATCAGGATGCGGATTCGAGCAGGCAGCTCAGGCGCAGATCGGCCCCGACCGGCCGGCAGTCGAGCAGCTTCAGCCGGGTCTGGTCGGCCAGGCGGGTCAGCTCGGGACGGTCGAACAGACCCTGCGCGCGATGGCCGACGAGGCTCATCGCGTAGTAAAGACGGAATTCGTCGACCAGCCCGGCCGCAAGCAAAGCGCCGTTGAGCCCCGCCCCCGCCTCGACCATCAATTCGCCGATGCCGGCCCCGGCCAGGGTTTGCAGCAGCGCGGCCAGGTCGACGCGGCCGTCGGCGGCCGGCAACACCACCACCTTGACGCCGCGCGCGAGGTAGGGCGCGTGCCGCGCCGGGTCGGCGACGGCGGTCGCCAGCCAGGTCGGCGCGACCGTGGTGTCGTAGATCTTCGCGTCCGGCACGGTGCGCAGCGCGCCGTCGACCACCACGCGCTGCGGCTGGCGCGTGGTGGCGACCTCGCGCACCGTCAGTTGCGGGTCGTCGGCGATCACCGTGCCGCTGCCGGTCAGCACCGCGCACGAGCGCGCGCGCAGCGCGTGCACGTCGCGGCGCGCCTCCGGGCCGGTGAGCCACTGGCTCTGCCCGTTCGACAGCGCCGTCTTGCCGTCGAGGCTGGACGCGGTCTTGACCGTCACCCACGGCCGGCCGCGCTCGATGCGCGACAAAAAGCCCTTGTTGAGCGCGCGCGCCTCGGACTCGAGCAGGCCGACCGCGGTGGCTATCCCCGCCTCGGCCAACCTTGCCATCCCCTGCCCGTTCACCTTGGGGTTCGGGTCGCCCATCGCGGCGATGACGCGGCCGACGCCGGCGCGCACCAGCGCGTCGGCGCACGGCGGCGTGCGGCCGTGGTGGCTGCACGGCTCGAGCGTCACGTAGGCGGTCGCGCCGCGCGCGGCCTCGCCCGCCATCGCCAGCGCGTGCACCTCGGCGTGCGGCGTGCCGGCCTGGTGGTGCCAGCCCTCGCCGACGATGGCGCCGTCCCTGACGATCACGCAGCCGACGCGCGGGTTGGGCGTGGTGGTGAACAGCGCGCGCTCGGCCAGTTGCAGCGCGCGCGCCATCATCGCGTGGTCTTGTCCGGTAAACGTCATGTCTTTCTCGCTGAAAACGGCTCGGCCAACCTTGCGCGGGTTGGCCGAAGGGGGATCATGCCGGCCCGGCGCGGACGCCGGCGGGGCCTTACTCGGCCTTCTTCTCGATTTCCTTGATCGCGTCGCTGAACTCGGCGATGTCCTGGAAGCTGCGGTAGACCGACGCGAAGCGCACGTAGGCGACCTTGTCGAGCCGCGCGAGCTCCGCCATCACCATCTCGCCGATCTGGCGGCTGCTGACCTCGCGTTCGCCGAGCTGCAACAGCCGGTGGCTGACGCGGTCGATCGCCTCGTCGACCAGCGTGGTCGGCACCGGCCGCTTGTGCAGCGCGCGCAGGAAGCTGGTGCGCAATTTCTGTTCGTCGAATTCGCTGCGCTGGCCGCTGGCCTTGACCACCTGCGGCATGCGCACGTCGGCCGTCTCGTAGGTGGTGAAGCGCTTGTCGCACCCGGCGCAGCGGCGGCGGCGGCGGATGCTCGCGCCGTCGTCGCTGACGCGCGAGTCGACCACCTGGGTGTCGTGACAGCCGCAAAACGGGCATTTCATGGCCGGATCGTTCCGTCAGTCATGTAAAAAAAGCGGCCCGCAGGCCGCTTTTCATTATGCCACAAGGGCGGGGCTTACTTGCCGTAGACCGGGAAGCGCTGGCACAGCGCCTTCACCGACTCGGCGACGCGGGCCAGGTTGGCCTCGTCGGCCGGCGCGTCGAACACGTCGGCGATCAGGTTGGCCAGTTGGCGGGCCTCTTCGGTACCGAAGCCGCGGGTGGTCATCGCCGGGGTGCCGATGCGGATGCCCGAGGTCACGAACGGCTTTTCCGGGTCGTTCGGGATCGCGTTCTTGTTGACGGTGATGTGCGCCTTGCCCAGCGCCGCCTCGGCGTCCTTGCCGGTGATCTGCTTGGCGCGCAGGTCGACGAGGAACACGTGCGACTCGGTGCGGCCGGACACGATCCTGAGGCCGCGCTCGATCAGCGTCTCGGCCATCACCTTGGCGTTGGCCTTCACCTGCTTCGCGTAGGCCTTGAATTCCGGGCTGGCCGCTTCCTTGAACGCGACGGCCTTGGCGGCGATCACGTGCATCAGCGGGCCGCCCTGCAGGCACGGGAAGATCGCCGAGTTCAGGATCTTCTCGTGTTCGGCCTTGGCGAGGATCACGCCGCCGCGCGGGCCGCGCAGCGTCTTGTGCGTGGTGGTGGTGACGAAGTCGGCGAACGGCACCGGGTTCGGGTACTCGCCGCCGGCGACCAGGCCCGCGTAGTGCGCCATGTCGACGAACAGGTAAGCGCCCACCTCGTCGGCGATCTTGCGGAAGCGCGCCCAGTCGATCTCGAGCGCGTAGGCCGAGGCACCGGCGACGATCATCTTCGGCTTGTGCTCGCGCGCCAGACGCTCGACCGCGTCGTAGTCCAGCTCTTCCTTGTCGTTCAGGCCGTACGGCACGACGTTGTACAGCTTGCCGGAGATGTTCACCGACGCGCCGTGGGTCAGGTGGCCGCCGTGCGCGAGGCTCATGCCGAGGATGGTGTCGCCCGGCTTGAGCACCGACACGTACACCGCCTGGTTGGCCTGCGAGCCCGAGTGCGGCTGCACGTTCGCGTATTCGGCGCCGAACAGCGCCTTCAGGCGGTCGATCGCCAGCTGCTCGACCACGTCGACGTGCTCGCAGCCGCCGTAGTAGCGCTTGTAGGGGTAGCCTTCGGCGTACTTGTTGGTCAGCACCGAGCCCTGCGCCTCCATCACCGCGCAGCTGACGTAGTTCTCGGACGCGATCAGCTCGACGTGGTCTTCCTGGCGGCGGTACTCGGCCTCCATCGCGGCGGACAGTTCCGGGTCGTACTTGGCAATGGTCAGATCGGCAGCAAACATGGTCGTTTCACCCACAGATTAAAGTTCGTAACGGAATTCTACATGAGCCGTTCCGGCCCCCGGCATGAAAAAAACCCCGGGTGCACATGAACGGCATTTGTCTCGCCCCCGGCTCGCGGGGGCGCAAAACGGTGGGCCTGGCCCTTTACTGGATCGCGGCGCCGGCCGGCGACAGCTCGTCGGCGGTGAAGAACACCGGCACCTCGCCGTCCTTGTCGGCTGCGACCTGCGGCACGAAGCGCACGTCGTCGACGCGGCAGTCGGCCATCAGCTCGGCAAACTGGCGCGCGATCAGCGGCACCGAGTCGAGCGGCGACAGCGGCCACACGAAGCCTTCCCAGTTCTTCACGTCGCCCCTGGCCGACAGCGTGAAGCGCAGCTCGCCGCCCTCGTGCGCGCTGGCGATCGCCACCGGCTCGAGCGACAGCTCGCGCAAGCGGCGGATGCGGTTGCTGGCGAACACCTGCATCGCGACCTCGTGGCGCGCCTGGCCGCCGGCCACCAGCGCGGCGGTCAGCGCCTGCGGCGCACGCGGGATGGTGAACAGCGTCACGCCGTCGGTCTTGAGCATCGCGTTCAGCGACTGCATCAGCGGCATGCCCCAGGCGCCGACGACGCCGGACAGCGCGATCGGCAACTCGCCGTTGGCATCGCGACGGGCGACGCCGACTACGTAGCGCAGGAACACGCCCTCGCCCGACAACGACACCGGCGCGGCCGGCAGCGCGGCCAGCGTATCGCGCGCCGCGTCGGCCGAGCCCTGCGCGAGGCGGTAGAGCTGCGACGACTTCACGCCGGCGAGCGTATCCGGGTGCAATAGCTGCGGCAGCCAGGCAACGCGCGCCGGGTCGCTCACCAGACCGACCTTAACCAACAGCGACGCGAAACCGTCGGGGTCGGCCAACTCGCCCGGCAGGCGCGCGGCGCCCTTGCTGCCGGCGACCAGCACCAGCGGCAGCGCGAACACGACGGTGTCGCCGTCGAGCGCGTCGCCGAGCGCCTGCCACAGCGTGCGGTAGACGGCCTGCGAATCGGCCATCGCCAGCGCGACCGAGATCGGCAACATTTCTTCACGCTCCAGGTGCTCGGCGAGGCTTGATTTGAGCGCCGACTGCCACATTTCCTTCTCGTCGGCGGTCGTGGCGGCGAGGATCGCACCGGCTTGGCGCAGGAAGTCGTTGTTGACGGGTGGCGTGGCGGAATACTGCCGCGGATCGGGCAGCGAGGGGGCGGACTGCGACATAGGGCGGGACGTCTCCAAGACGAATTCCTTACAGATTCTTATTGTCTCACAGCCGACAAAACGGCACGAACACGGGTTCTCCCTCGCGCCGCGGGGTGAATTTTTCGTTAATTTTCGTTTTCAACCAGAAAACGCCATTTGCACGCGACATATTCGTACAGATTTGTACGAAAGCGAACAAATAGTGTTGACACCCCGACGGCAAATCCGGATAATCCGTTCTCGTTGAGATGCAGCAATTGCTTCTTGATAGTTTCTCCTCTATTTCTCCTTTGTAGACTTGTCGCGGGGCTTTTTGCCCCGCCTTTTTTTGCCCGCTGCCAGCAGGACCGCGTTCAAACTGTCAGACAATCCTGCCATATCAGCTACTTACCCCTTCTCTCGTTCCACCTGGCGCACCCGCGTTCCACCGCGCGATACACCCCTGCGCCTGCGCCACGCCGACACGACAAGACCGTATTGCACCGCAATAAACGCACGCCGTCGCGCCGGCCCAGCCGGATGTTCGCGCTTGCGCGCAAGCGAACACGGCGCATCGAATTGTGACAAAAACGAAAAAAGCGCCGGCTACAGGACGCAGCCGGCGACTCAAGAAGCAAACTGTCAGGGGAACCGAGGTCCGCCGCGCGGACCGTCGGGGAATGAGAGCGCGGCTGGACGCGAAAAGTTCTCGGCTCGCCGAAAATAAAAGGCTCTGTTCGCGTTGAGCGTTGGTGAATTCTGAATGCCTTAGAGCCGCTAACAAAACCGCTCGACAAAGCGTAAGCAGATCAAGGAACAAGCCAGCTTGAGCAAGGCGTAATGCGTGTCCAGCCGCCGCTCG
>NZ_SLXG01000042.1 GCF_004345725.1 Crenobacter luteus
CCAGCAAGTAGCGCGATCTTCGGATCGTGGCCTTGCGGACCAGAAGTACGATTAGCTTAGGTTTGAACTGAAGAGTTTGATCCTGGCTCAGATTGAACGCTGGCGGCATGCTTTACACATGCAAGTCGAACGGCAGCATGGGCTTCGGCCTGATGGCGAGTGGCGAACGGGTGAGTAATGCGTCGGAACGTGCCGAGTAATGGGGGATAACGCTTCGAAAGGAGTGCTAATACCGCATACGCTCTGAGGAGGAAAGCGGGGGACCTTCGGGCCTCGCGTTATTCGAGCGGCCGACGTCGGATTAGCTAGTTGGCGGGGTAAGAGCCCACCAAGGCGACGATCCGTAGCGGGTCTGAGAGGATGATCCGCCACACTGGGACTGAGACACGGCCCAGACTCCTACGGGAGGCAGCAGTGGGGAATTTTGGACAATGGGCGCAAGCCTGATCCAGCCATGCCGCGTGTCTGAAGAAGGCCTTCGGGTTGTAAAGGACTTTTGTCGGGGAGGAAATCCCGGTGGCTAATATCCGCTGGGGATGACAGTACCTGAAGAATAAGCACCGGCTAACTACGTGCCAGCAGCCGCGGTAATACGTAGGGTGCAAGCGTTAATCGGAATTACTGGGCGTAAAGCGTGCGCAGGCGGTTGGATAAGTCTGATGTGAAAGCCCCGGGCTCAACCTGGGAACGGCATTGGAGACTGTCCGGCTAGAGTACGTCAGAGGGGGGTGGAATTCCACGTGTAGCAGTGAAATGCGTAGAGATGTGGAGGAACACCGATGGCGAAGGCAGCCCCCTGGGATGATACTGACGCTCATGCACGAAAGCGTGGGGAGCAAACAGGATTAGATACCCTGGTAGTCCACGCCCTAAACGATGTCTACTAGTTGTTGGGGGTTGAAATCCCTGGTAACGCAGCTAACGCGTGAAGTAGACCGCCTGGGGAGTACGGCCGCAAGGTTAAAACTCAAAGGAATTGACGGGGGCCCGCACAAGCGGTGGATGATGTGGATTAATTCGATGCAACGCGAAGAACCTTACCTAGCCTTGACATGTCCGGAATCCCGATGAAAGTTGGGAGTGCCCGAAAGGGAATCGGAACACAGGTGCTGCATGGCTGTCGTCAGCTCGTGTCGTGAGATGTTGGGTTAAGTCCCGCAACGAGCGCAACCCTTGTCGTTAATTGCCATCATTGAGTTGGGCACTTTAACGAGACTGCCGGTGACAAACCGGAGGAAGGTGGGGATGACGTCAAGTCCTCATGGCCCTTATGGCTAGGGCTTCACACGTCATACAATGGTCGGTACAGAGGGTTGCCAAGCCGCGAGGCGGAGCTAATCTCATAAAACCGATCGTAGTCCGGATCGCAGTCTGCAACTCGACTGCGTGAAGTCGGAATCGCTAGTAATCGCAGGTCAGCATACTGCGGTGAATACGTTCCCGGGCCTTGTACACACCGCCCGTCACACCATGGGAGTGGGTTTCACCAGAAGTGGGTAGGCTAACCGCAAGGAGGCCGCTTACCACGGTGGGATCCATGACTGGGGTGAAGTCGTAACAAGGTAGCCGTAGGGGAACCTGCGGCTGGATCACCTCCTTTCTAGAGAAAGCTGGGGTCAGGAACTCACAGCCTATCGGTTGTTCAAGATGCGGAACAGAAGTACAACTGGGTTTGTAGCTCAGCTGGTTAGAGCACCGTGTTGATAACGCGGGGGTCGTAGGTTCGAGTCCTACCAGACCCACCAGTTCTAGTTGGGGGCATAGCTCAGTTGGGAGAGCACCTGCTTTGCAAGCAGGGGGTCGTCGGTTCGATCCCGTCTGCCTCCACCACCCGATTGGGTAAACGAAAGCGCGTCACGCCTTGAGCGTGCTTTGGTTTGCGTAATTGACGCATCGATCTTTAACAAACTGTAAGCCGAAATCAATCAAAGCGGCATGAAGCTGGCGTGGTTAACGCCGTGCTGGTGACGTGCCAACTTGGGTAGATGATTGTATCAACGGCCTTATTCTTTGAAAGGGGGATAAGGTCAGTCGCAAACACAACCTGTTGTGACGGGTGCCGTGTGCGAGCGCATCGCTAGGTGCGCAAGCGTGAGGTGTCTGAAATGATAGGGTCAAGCGACTAAGTGCATCTGGTGGATGCCTTGGCGATCACAGGCGATGAAGGACGTGTAAGCCTGCGAAAAGCGCGGGGGAGCTGGCAATAGAGCTATGATCCCGCGATATCCGAATGGGGAAACCCACTCCGCAAGGAGTACTCCCTCCTGAACACATAGGGAGGGTAGAGCGAACCCGGTGAACTGAAACATCTAAGTAACCGGAGGAAAAGAAATCAACCGAGATTCCGTTAGTAGTGGCGAGCGAATGCGGAAGAGCCAGTACGTGATAGCGGTAGCGTTAGGAGAACACTCTGGAAAGGGTGGCCATAGTGGGTGATAGCCCCGTATCCGAAAACGCCATCGTGGTACTAAGCGTACGAGAAGTAGGGCGGGACACGCGAAATCCTGTCTGAAGATGGGGGGACCATCCTCCAAGGCTAAATACTCGTGATCGACCGATAGTGAACCAGTACCGTGAGGGAAAGGCGAAAAGCACCCCGGGAGGGGAGTGAAATAGAACCTGAAACCGGATGCATACAAACAGT
Organism: Crenobacter luteus; assembly: GCF_004345725.1. GTDB lineage: Bacteria > Pseudomonadota > Gammaproteobacteria > Burkholderiales > Chromobacteriaceae > Crenobacter > Crenobacter luteus. The sequence continues at coordinate 2,645 of NZ_SLXG01000042.1, forward strand.
GGGAGCCTGGAAACGGGTGACTGCGTACCTTTTGTATAATGGGTCAGCGACTTACGTTCAGTAGCGAGCTTAACCGAATAGGGGAGGCGTAGGGAAACCGAGTCCGAATAGGGCGATTGAGTTGCTGGGCGTAGACCCGAAACCGAGTGATCTATCCATGGCCAGGATGAAGGTGCGGTAACACGCACTGGAGGTCCGAACCCACGTCTGTTGCAAAAGACGGGGATGAGCTGTGGATAGGGGTGAAAGGCTAAACAAACTCGGAGATAGCTGGTTCTCCCCGAAAACTATTTAGGTAGTGCCTCATGTATCACTTCCGGGGGTAAAGCACTGTTATGGCTAGGGGGTCATTGCGACTTACCAAACCATGGCAAACTCAGAATACCGGAAAGTGCCAGCATGGGAGACAGACGGTGGGTGCTAACGTCCATCGTCAAGAGGGAAACAACCCAGACCGCCAGCTAAGGTCCCAAATGATCAGTTAAGTGGTAAACGAGGTGGGAAGGCCTAGACAGCTAGGATGTTGGCTTAGAAGCAGCCATCATTTAAAGAAAGCGTAATAGCTCACTAGTCGAGTCGTCCTGCGCGGAAGATGTAACGGGGCTCAAACTGATAACCGAAGCTGCGGATGCACAGTTTACTGTGCGTGGTAGGGGAGCGTTCTGTAGGTCTGTGAAGGTGTGTCGTAAGGCATGCTGGAGATATCAGAAGTGCGAATGCTGACATGAGTAGCGATAAAGCGGGTGAAAAGCCCGCTCGCCGAAAGCCCAAGGTTTCCTACGCAACGTTCATCGGCGTAGGGTGAGTCGGCCCCTAAGGCGAGGCTGAAAAGCGTAGTCGATGGGAAACGGGTTAAAATTCCCGTACTTTCGTATAGTGCGATGTGGGGACGGAGAAGGTTAGGTCAGCGGCCTGTTGGAATAGGTCGTTCAAGCCGGTAGGCTGGGGTGGTAGGCAAATCCGCCGCCCCTTAAGGCCGAGAAGTGATAACGAGGGTCTACGGACCTGAAGTGACTGATACCACGCTTCCAGGAAAAGCCACTAAGCTTCAGCTATACGAGAACCGTACCGCAAACCGACACAGGTGGGCAGGATGAAAATTCTAAGGCGCTTGAGAGAACTCGGGAGAAGGAACTCGGCAAATTGATACCGTAACTTCGGGAGAAGGTATGCCCCGGTAGCGTGTAGCGACTTGCTCGCGAAGCGTGAAGGGGTCGCAGAGAATCGGTGGCTGCGACTGTTTACTAAAAACACAGCACTCTGCCAACACGAAAGTGGACGTATAGGGTGTGACGCCTGCCCGGTGCTGGAAGGTTAAGTGAAGGGGTGCAAGCTCTGGATCGAAGCCCCAGTAAACGGCGGCCGTAACTATAACGGTCCTAAGGTAGCGAAATTCCTTGTCGGGTAAGTTCCGACCCGCACGAATGGCGTAACGATGGCCACACTGTCTCCTCCCGAGACTCAGCGAAGTTGAAGTGTTTGTGAAGATGCAATCTACCCGCTGCTAGACGGAAAGACCCCGTGAACCTTTACTGTAGCTTTGCATTGGACTTTGAACAGGCTTGTGTAGGATAGGTGGGAGGCTATGAAGCAGAGACGCCAGTTTCTGTGGAGCCGTCCTTGAAATACCACCCTGGTGTGTTTGAGGTTCTAACCTTGGTCCGTGATCCGGATCGGGGACAGTGCATGGTAGGCAGTTTGACTGGGGCGGTCTCCTCCCAAAGTGTAACGGAGGAGTTCGAAGGTTACCTAGGTACGGTCGGAAATCGTGCTGATAGTGCAATGGCAAAAGGTAGCTTAACTGCGAGACCGACAAGTCGAGCAGGTGCGAAAGCAGGACATAGTGATCCGGTGGTTCTGTATGGAAGGGCCATCGCTCAACGGATAAAAGGTACTCCGGGGATAACAGGCTGATTCCGCCCAAGAGTTCACATCGACGGCGGAGTTTGGCACCTCGATGTCGGCTCATCACATCCTGGGGCTGTAGCCGGTCCCAAGGGTATGGCTGTTCGCCATTTAAAGTGGTACGTGAGCTGGGTTTAAAACGTCGTGAGACAGTTTGGTCCCTATCTGCAGTGGGCGTTGGAAGTTTGACGGGGGCTGCTCCTAGTACGAGAGGACCGGAGTGGACGCACCTCTGGTGTACCGGTTGTGACGCCAGTCGCATCGCCGGGTAGCTAAGTGCGGAAGAGATAAGCGCTGAAAGCATCTAAGCGCGAAACTCGCCTGAAGATGAGACTTCCCTGAGGGCTTGACCCTCCTGAAGAGTCGTTCGAGACCAGGACGTTGATAGGTCGGGTGTGGAAGCGCTGTGAGGCGTGAAGCTAACCGATACTAATGGCTCGTGAGGCTTGATCCTATCATTTGAGACACTTTACGGTGTTGTGTTGCGACGAGACGATCGTCACCCAAGAGAATTTGATTGTAGCGTGACCGCAAGGCACGGTTCGGCTTAGCAGTTTGTACAGTTTATGTCTGGCGGCCATAGCGAGGTGGTCCCACGCCTTCCCATCCCGAACAGGACCGTGAAACGCCTCAGCGCCGATGATAGTGCGGGTTCCCGTGTGAAAGTAGGTCACCGCCAGACGCCCCTCAAGAC
>NZ_SLXG01000043.1 GCF_004345725.1 Crenobacter luteus
AGGCTTCCGCATGAGGGAACAAGCGGAGCAGGAGCAGAAATTTTTAACCGACTTTACCAAGTAGGTCTTGGCCCTAATCCTGGGGGCAGGTCAGGCAGGCTTCTTCTGCCGGCTTCTTGGTCATGACCAAGGATTTTCTTCGTCATGACGAAAAAAGCATGGGGGTGTGGGCTATTGCAGGATAGGCTGACGCCGGCAAAGTGTATTACACTACGTCTGCACAACACACTTACTCCCCCTTCCTGGAGACGCCTATGCCGCGCAATCCCGAGATTGGGGCAACCAGAGGTAGCTACATCTACCCCCTACGGTTGCCTGATGATCTGCGCGAGCAGTGGGCCACCTATTGCGAGCGCAACAAGAAGAAGGCTCCGGCCATCCTGCGAGCACTTATGCGCTATCTGATCCGGGACGATATGCCGCCCGAAGTTCGCCGATGGATCGCAGAGCAAGCAGAAGGCAGACCTGACGATGGGCCAAAGGAGCGGCTTGAGGTTCGCTTCACACCGACGGAATTCCAGAGCATCACCGCACGGGCCGAGGCCGAAGGCTGCTCACCTCAACGCTGGGTCATCAACTGCGTGCGTGCGAGCCTGACGCACGAGCCACAGTTCACGATGGAAACGACCAAGGCGCTATGGGAGTCTTCCAGCCAGCTCCGGGCCATCGGTCGGAACTTGAATCAGATCGCCAAGCGCCTGAATGAAGGTGGACAGGCTACGGTCAAGGCTGAGCAAATAGAGAGGCTGGCAACGTACATCTACCGGCATACAGACAAGGTAGCAGCCGTCCAGGATGCCAGCCTGAGTCGATGGCTAATTACGGATAGTGCCGACGTTTCTTCTGGAAGGGACAACTCACAGAGGGAGGCGACTGCATGATCGCCAGGACGCCAAAACGCCCCTCAATTACACGCTAATGGATTCCACACTCATGGCATATACGCCAACGGTCACAAGTCATCCTACCAAGCCAACCAGTTGCCCCATTCAGATGGCTACGGATGCATTGGCTACAGATGGCGGCCTCGAAGCTCGGGGAGCCATCTTTACACGTTCCGAGGTGGTTGATTTCATCCTGGACTTGGTTGGCTATACGGAAGATCAGCCTCTCCACGAAAAGCGACTTCTGGAACCATCATTTGGCGGGGGAGATTTTCTGCTGCCAATCATTGAGCGGCTGCTAAGCGCATGGCGGCTGGCAAGGCCAGATGGCTCTGCACTCGATGAATTGACCGATGCCATCCGGGCGGTGGAACTGCACCACAGTACCTACCGCAGCACCCATGCTGCCGTTGTCGCGTTGCTCAGGCGCGAGGGTATTGCGGCGAATACTGCGTCAACCTTAGCTAGCTGCTGGTTGTTGCAAGGCGATTTCCTGTTCGTGCCGCTGGAAGGTGAGTTCGACTTCGTGGTGGGCAATCCACCCTATGTTCGTCAGGAGCTGATCCCAGCTCCACTTCTCACCGCATACCGTAGTCGCTACCAAACGATGTATGACCGGGCTGACCTCTACATCCCCTTTATTGAGCGGTCACTTTCGGTCTTGTCGGATGGTGGCAGCCTGGGCTTCATCTGCGCAGATCGCTGGATGAAGAACCGCTATGGCGGGCCACTGCGCAGCCTTGTAGCAGAGCGGTTCCACTTGAAAGTCTATGTCGATATGGTGGATACGCCGGCTTTTCACTCGGATGTGATCGCCTATCCGGCCATCACCGTCATCAGCCGCGAAGCGCCAGGGGCAACACGCATCGCTCACCGCCCGGCCATTGACCGGGAAACACTGACCGCACTAGCCGGTTTGCTGCATGCGCCGATGCTGCCGAAAGACGCCGGGCCAGTGCGGGAACTCGCTCGCGTGACCAATGGGGCAGAGCCGTGGCTGCTTGAATCAGCCGACCAGATGGCGCTTATTCGCCGTTTAGAGAGCGCTTTCCCCTTGCTGGAAGAAGCAGGGTGCAAGGTTGGGATCGGTGTCGCAACTGGTGCTGATAAAGCGTTCATCGGGGATTTCGAGACGCTCGATGTAGAAACAGACCGGAAGTTGCCGCTGGTGACAACCAAGGACATCATGACTGGCGAGGTGCAGTGGCGCGGTCAAGGCGTCGTCAACCCCTTCGCGGAGCTGGGTGGGCTGGTCGATCTTGAAGAATATCCACGCCTGCGGCGCTACCTTGAGGCTCGACGCGAGGTGATCGCCGGGCGGCACTGCGCGCAGAAAGCGCCGGCCAACTGGTATCGCACGATTGACCGCATTACTCCTGCGCTGGCCTCGAGGCCGAAGCTCCTGATCCCAGATATCAAGGGAGAGGCGCATATAGTTTTTGAAGGCGGTGAGCTGTACCCCCACCACAACCTCTATTACGTCACTTCCGATGATTGGGATTTACGGGCCTTGCAGGCGGTACTGCTGTCCGCGGTTACTCGTCTATTCGTGGCGACGTACTCAACAAAAATGCGAGGTGGATTTCTGCGTTTCCAAGCGCAGTACCTACGCCGTATTCGTATCCCGCACTGGGCAGATGTGCCTGAACAGCTTCGCCGTGAATTGGCGGAAGCTGCCATCGGGAGGGATGTGCAAGCCTGCAACCGGGCTGTGTTCAAGCTCTATGGCTTGAGTCACGAAGAACGATCTGCCCTTGGGGGCAATGGAGAATAAATGGCGCTCGATCTCGTCAACTACGAACAGAAAGCCCACGAGGCCGTGAAGGCGTTTTGGGGTAACCGCGAAGCGGCAAGGCAAAAACAGATTGAGTCGGGCAAAGCCGACCAAGGTGAACGCGCAGGCGTCACTGGTGGTAAGAACATGGACGGGTTCTTGGCCTTGGTGCTCGACATCATCAAGGCCAATGGTCTGGCCCATGCAGAAATCCACCAGAACAAGGCAATGCTGACCTTACCCGGCTACTTCCGCCCGACGAAGCTATGGGATCTCCTGGTGATCTACAAGGGTGAGCTGATCGCGGCCATCGAGCTGAAAAGTCAGGTTGGCCCATCGTTCGGGAATAACTTCAACAACCGAACCGAGGAAGCCATCGGAACGGCGCATGACCTCTGGACGGCTTTCCGGGAAGAGGCATTCGGAAAACAACCGCGCCCCTTCGTCGGGTGGTTGATGATGGTTGAAGATGCGCCTGAATCCCGCAGGCCCGTGCGTGACTCGTCACCGCACTTCCCAGTGTTCGAGGAATTCAAGGGAGCGTCGTATCTCACGCGGTATGACCTGCTGTGTCAGCGGCTCGTTCAGGAACAGCTTTACACCACCGCTGCTGTCATCGCTGCTGAACGCAGCGCGGTGGACACCGGCGACTTCACTGAACTGTCGTCGATGACCAGCCTCAAGACGTTCGTTGCAGCCCTTGCCGGCCACGTTGCGGCAGAGGCCGCGCGGTTGGGTTGATGGCGCCGCCTTCCTTTGACAACACTTGGGGCGATGGTCGAAGCGCGAAGCCGCGCACAGCGGTGACATAGGGGAACGCGCATGTCCGATCTGAGTGGTAGTGAGCGTCGCAAGCTGGAAAAGCTGCTTGGCATGGGCGGCGGCTACGTCCTGAACTTCTCTGACCGCACTTTCGGGGACTTCTTCGATGATTACAGGGTCGAGATTGACGCCGAGCGGTACAGGGCACGGGGCACGTCCAAGGCCAATCGGATGCGCACCTTTTGGGATGTGGACGGCAATCATGTTGTGGGGCGGGTCATTGGCGGGCTGATCGAGTATGCGACCGATGAGCAATGCTTCGGTGACAGCAACCCGCTGCTGATCGACGACTGCCGAAAGATCGCCCAGCGTCTTCTCAGTGACCAACCGGTGGCCGAGTTGGATGCGCTGACGGCCATCGCGGACGAGCGGGACTTCGAGGTGGTAGCAGAGCACGTCCGCGAAGCCATCGAGAAAAACCAGCCTGAGGGCGGGCTGGATCGATTGCATACTTTCGTCAACAAGTTCATCCGGGTGACGTGCGAGCCGCACAGCATCACGATCACTCGTGACAAGCCGCTGCACAGCGTCTTCGGCGAGTACGTGAAGGCGCTTCGGGAAGGTGGTCACCTTGAGTCAGCCATGACCGAGCGCATCTTGAAGTCCAGTATCTCGGTGCTGGAAGCCTTCAACGACGTGCGCAACAACAAGAGCCTCGCACACGACAACCCGATCCTGAACTACGAGGAAAGCCTGCTGATCTTCAATCACGTTGCGGCGTCCGTTCGCTTTATCAAGGCGCTGGAGATGAAGATCAAGGCCCAGGCCAAAGCGGTAGAGCAGCAGGTGTCATCGCGCGACCCGTGGGACGAGAACATTCCGTTCTGAGCGGTACTCCAGCGGTACAGAGCTTAGTTTTGCCCACCTTCGCCAAGCTGCGCTAAACTACTGTCGCAGTTTACTTTTTTGTTCTCTAGCTTACGCTCACCTATGCTTGATTTTCCTAGGCATAGCCCGTTGGCGACGAACTCATAATCCTTTGGTCGAGGGTTCGAGCCCCTCCGGGCCCACCAGTACAGCACCCACACCGGCATCGTTTCACGATGCCGGTGTTTTTTTGTCGTTCCTCGTCTCTATAGTCTGGTTGCGCTGCTCATCTTCGCCTGGTGTGTCCTCGCGGGTGCTGGGTAAAGCTGCCTTTGGAAAGCCCTTTGCTGGCTGGGTTGGGCGTCGGGTGTTTGTGCGGGTAATTCGGGGAAGGGGTGCTTGACAAAGTTTGTTTAAAAACAACGGCTTGTCGATGAATTATTTGGTTTGCGGTAATTTTTTGCATTTTTTCGCGCCAAAGGTGTTGACGTCGCGGATGGGGGTGGGTATAGTTCGCCTCCTCGCTGCAGCGCAAACGAAACAACGACGCGACGCAGCCCGCTCTTTAATAAATCGAACAACCGATAGGTGTGA
>NZ_SLXG01000044.1 GCF_004345725.1 Crenobacter luteus
AGGCTTCCGCATGAGGGAACAAGCGGAGCAGGAGCAGAAATTTTTAACCGACTTTACCAAGTAGGTCTTGGCCCTAATCCTGGGGGCAGGTCAGAACGCATTGCGCAATTCAAAGAATTATCCGAATGTCGAACCATATCGTGCGGAGCTGGAAGCTTTCGCCAAACGCGTTGAGGGTGCCAAGGAAATCGGCTTCCACGAGTTCGCGCGCCGCGGAGAGGCGTTAGCTGCCTACGACGGCTTGTATCGGCACCTCTCCCATCACGCACTGCACTCCACACTCTCCGCAGTCGACGACTATCTGGCGAAGGAAGCAGATGGCGAGTATCACGTCCTATACCGGCCGCTTCTTAAGAAGATCCCGGCATCTGTGCTGACCTCCTGCGCCGGTATCCTCATCGCAAGCTTTGCCTGCGAGAAAGCCAAGATCAGCACGCCGGCCATCTCGAAGTCCATCGCAGCTCTGTGGGCAGAGTATGAGTCGCTTTACAACGAGCTCCAGCCGTGGGCCTGATCCCCCCTCACCTTTCAGGCCGACTGAGATGTTTTATGTCCTAGGCAGCAGAAAGGCCGCCCGAAGGCGGCCTGGCGATGGCAGGTGCTGTGCGGCCGGCTAGCTAGGCGACAGCATCGGCAAGGGCATACGGCTCGAAGCTGACCACCTCCTCCCCTATCCAGTCGTTCAGCTCCTCGAAGCGCGCCTGCAGCGGCCGGATCTCGTTCTCGTAGAACACCTTCGCCGCCTTGCCCGCGTCGCCGAAGCCGCCCGTGTTGTTTGGGATGATGCCCATCAGCTGCGGCGGCACTCGGTGCGCGGCTAAGACGTCGTCGCGCGTCACGTTTTTGATATTGAAGAACTCGTCCTTGGCCGCGACCTCACTGATCGGGATGATCTGGATTCCGTCCTTCTTCCCGTTCGGCGCGTACATGAACAGGTTGCGGAAATTGCCCGGCCCCTTGCTGTCCTTCAGCGCCTTGCGCAGCGCATCGACGTCGCCCTGGTTCTGCGCCGCGTCCGTCAGGTACAGGATGAACCCGGCGTGACTGCCGTTGAGGTAGTACTTGCGCCGGAATAGCGTGGCGCTCTCGTTCAACCAGGCGCTGTTGAGCGCTGCGAGGTACTCGGGCAAGCCGTACACCTCCTGGTTGATGTCATGCTCCATCAGGTGGAACACCTCGCCGAGCTCGCACTCCTGGTTCCAGCCCGGCACCCACCAGTAGCGCGCGAGGTCGACGCCGCGGCGCACGAACTTGGCCGGCGCCGGATCCAGCCTCATCACTCCGCCCAGCCGGTTCTTCACTACCTCGGCATACAGGTTGCCGAACACCAGATAGTCCTGGGCCAACTGCTGGAACGCCGACCGACTCAGAAACGGATGCGGCTTGAACGTCGACGCCAGCACGTTGCGCTTCACCGCGATCGCGCTGTTGTGATGCACCGAGGCGCGCCAGCTGCGCGCGAGACCCTCGAAGCTGATCGGCGGTTCGTACCACCTGCCCGCATTCAGGCATTCGGCGTAGTCGAGTATCTCGCGCCGGTCGAGCACCGGCGTCGGGTCGCCAAAGCTGAAGGCCTGGATGCCGGTGTCGGCCGAGGCGGCCGGCGCTGCCTCCGATGCGGCACGGTGGTGACTGGATGGGCGACGCTTGGCCATCAGGAAAACTCCATAAAGCCGGAGTTGGCCGTGGTCGCCCCCTCCAGCGGTTCGTTGAAAAGGGCGTGCATGGTTGCCCATGCGATATCTGCGTGGCTGGTCTCTTCCGACCGGCCCGCCTGGTAGGTCGCTTGGCGGCCGGACGGCGTCAGGACTTTCTTGATCGCCATGAAGCTGGCCGCGATGTCGGTGTTGCCGGCGTCGTACTCCAGCCGGCCGTTGTGCAACACGTTCAGCGCCTTCAGCACCATCTTGGTCTTCAGCTCAACGTTGTAGCTGAAGGCCACCGCATCCGGGCGGAACTTCTGCACTAGCTGATACACCGCCGAGCCGATGCCGGTCACGTCCATGCCGATGTACGCCACGTTGAAGCGGTCGCAGGTGTCCTTGATGAACTTGGCCTGCGCCTCGTAATCCGGCCCCTGGAACTGGTGACGCTCCAGAATGCGGAATTTCCCGCCCGGCACCGCCGGCGGCGCCAGCACCACCAGCGCCGCCTTGTCTCCGCCATTCGACGGGTCGTAACCCAGCCACACCGGCCGGCTCCCGAACGGCCGCATCGAGAACGGCTTCCAGTCGGCCCATGACTCCCAGCTGTCGACCATCGCGCGCTGCATCAGGTTGAACGCGAACACGCTCTCGCCATCGTCGATGAACTGGCACAGGAACAGCTGGGCGAACACCTCCGGCGTGTTCTTCCGGCGCAGGTAGTCCAGGTCGAACAGGTTGCAGCCGCCGGCGAGCGCGTCCTCGATCGTCACGATCTGCCGCCACAAGCCATCCGCGCCGCGCACCCCGCCCTGCAGCGCCGCATGACTGACATCCAGACGGATGTGCTCCGATTTCGGCCGCCCCTGATTGAACTCCTCGCCGGTCCACCACTTGTAGGCCTCGTGGGTCACGGTCGACGGTGTCGAGAAATAGGTGCTGCGGTACTGCGTCTGGGAGGCGATCGCGCTGGCCAGATCGCGCAGCTCGCGATAGCGCGGGATCCAGAAAAACTCGTCCAGGTAGAGGTTGCCGTGGTAGCCCTGGGCGGTGCGGGAATTGGTGCCCAGGAACGCCAGCTCGGCGCCGTTCGGCAGGATGATCGTCTCGCCCTTCAGGTCGACATCCGCCGCCTGCTTGGCGAACTTCACGATGTAGTTGCGGAACAGCAGCGCCTGGGCTTTCGAGGCCGACAGGAATATCTGGTTGCGCCCGGTGTCGATCGCGTCGATCAACGCCTCGTGGGCGAAATAGTAGGTCGCGCCAATCTGGCGACTTTTCAGGATGACGCGATCGCGCTCGGCCAGCCCGGCCCGGTACCAGTGCTTCTGGTAGCCGAACATCCGGTCCAGGAACGCCGCCCGAAGCAAGGCGGCCTGTTCGTCGCTGATCGCGTTCTTCTCGGGTTTGCGCTTCGGCGCCGCGTTGCGGGCGGCGATCTTCGGGTTGAGATCGACCTCACGCCCGGTCTCCTGGTACTTGCCCACCCGCGCCATGCGCTCGACCTGCCGTCCAAGCAGGTCGATTTCCTTGAAGTCCTTCCCTTCCTTGTTGTCCTTCAGGATTAGCTGCTGCAGCCGCGCTTCAATCGTCGACGCGATGCGCTCGGTCGGATCCGACTCATCCCAGGCATCGCGCCGTTTCCAGCTGTGGACAGTGGCCGCCTTTTCGCCAAGGTACTCGGCGATGCGCGCGATCCGCCACCCCTGCCAGTACAGGGCGCGGGCCAGCCGGCGAGGGTCCAGATCGGTCGAAGTCGTGGGGGTGATAGCACTCATGCCCGCCAGTCTGCCGCGCGCGCGGAATGCCGCCTGCAGGCCGTTCTTGTGCCAGCAAGTCACACAACCAGCATCGGTTGAGCGGTCGTCTTTAGGGTTTCAGCATGAGCGCATCTCATCCGAGCCGCTCGGCTCACCCGCAAGAGGATCCGTACATGGCTGGCAAGTCCAAGAAATTCCGCGTCGCGACCGAAGGAGCGACGACCGACGGCCGCATCATCGAACGCTCGTGGATCGAGCAGATGGCCAGGAACTATGACCCGAAGCGCTACGGTGCCCGCGTCAACATGGAGCACATCAAGGGCTACACCCCAGACAGCTCGTTCAAACGCTACGGCGACGTGCTCTCTCTCAGCGCAGCCGAGAACAGCGAAGGCAAGCTGGAGCTGTTCGCGGTGATCGACCCGACCGACGAACTGGTCACCATGACCACCAAGAACCGCCAGAAGGTTTACACCTCGATCGAGGTTAATCCGAAATTCGCCGACACCGGCGAAGCCTATCTGGTCGGCCTCGCCGTCACCGACGACCCGGCCAGCCTGGGTGACCTGCCCCCAGGATTAGGGCCAAGACCTACTTGGTAAAGTCGGTTAAAAATTTCTGCTCCTGCTCCGCTTGTTCCCTCATGCGGAAGCCTGC
>NZ_SLXG01000045.1 GCF_004345725.1 Crenobacter luteus
AGGAAGAAGGGGCGGCAAAGCCCCTAGAACGCGCTAGGAGCCGTTTTTAGGGGTTGGGTAGGGGTGGAGTAGGGGTCAAGGGTGAAAACCGCCGTAGGCGGCGCGTAGCGCCCTTGACGCCTATGGAACCCCGGCAGCCTTGGCCGGGGGATGGGTTTAGGGCGAAAGCCCGCCGCCCAGCCCCCGAGCCTCCCGGCGGCGAGGGCGGGGTGTGGGGCAGCGCCCCACGGTGTTCAGGACTTCGGCAGGGTGATACGGGTCGGCAGATCGTCGGACGGGCCTTCGTCGTCCAGGAAAGCCGGTTCCTCGTCGGCGGGCCGGGTGGCGAGCCACGCGGACGCCTCGGCCAAGGCATCCTCGTAGGCGACCTTTGCGGCCATCTCGCGCTCGTTCGTCTCGTCGGTGGCCGGGAAGGCCGACAGGTAGGGCGACAGCGGGAACACCCCGCCGCCCACTTCCTCGCCGTTCTCCAGAAGCCGCAACCGCCAGCCGCCGCCGAGGTCGGCGGGGCGCGGCTCGATCTCGTAGCCGTAATCGGTCATGGCTGGGCCTCTGCTGGCTGGGCTTGTGCTGGCAGGTCGAACAGGGCGCGATCATCGGCGCGGGTCAAGGCGCTATCGAGCATCGCCAGCAGCTTGTCCTTCGGCCATTCCCCGCGCTCGACCTTGGCGAGAATCAGCGCCCCGACCAGCACCTTTCGGCGCGTGTCCTCGCTGCGCTTCCTCTTGGCGTCGGCGGCTCGCTTGCGAGCCTCGATTTGCTGCTTCTTCGCCTTGGCCTGTTTGAGCTTCGCTTCCAGTGCCGCGATGGTGTCGTCGATGCCTGCCATTGGTGCGCCTCCTGTCCGTTCGATGCCGTGCATTCTACCCCGGCGCATGGCAGGTGCGCGAGCAGGTGCGCAGGCGTAGAATACGCCGCAGCACCCACCCGCAGCGAACAGCGAAGGGCGCACTTATGCAAACTTCGTTTGCGTGCGGTCAGGGCTGCGCCCCGACACCCCGAGGAAACGCCCGTGGCGATCTACCACCTATCCGTCAAGACGATAAGCCGGTCTGCCGGTCGCAGTGCGACAGCGGCAGCGGCCTATCGTGCCGGGGTGGAGATCACCGACGAGCGCACCGGCGAGATTCACGACTACACCCGCAAGGGTGGCGTCGAATCCGCCGAGCTTGTCTTGCCTGCCGGTGCGCCAGAGTGGGCCGCCGACCGGGCGGCACTCTGGAACGCTGCCGAGCAGGCCGAGACGCGCAAGAACTCGACCGTGGCCCGCGAGTTCGAGGTGGCCTTGCCGGAGGAGCTTTCCCCCGCCGAGCGTGCGCGGTTGGCCCGTGACTTCGCCCGCGAACTGGTGGAGCGGCACGGCTGCGCGGCAGACGTGGCGATTCACGCCCCCGGCAAAGAGGGCGACAACCGCAACCACCACGCGCACATCCTGCTATCGACCCGCCGCCTTGGGCCGGAGGGTTTCACCGAGAAAACCCGCGAGCTGGACGACCAGAAAACCGGCTCCAAGCTGGTCACGCAGTGGCGGGAGCGGTTCGCCGCGCTGACCAACGAGCGGCTACGCGAGAACGGCATCGAGGCCCGCGTCGATCACCGCACCCTTGAGGCGCAGGGCATCGAGCGGGAGCCGACCCGGCACCTTGGGCCAGCGGCCACCGGCTACGAGCGCCGAACCGGCGAACCGAGCCGCAAGCGGCTGGACTTCGAGCAGGAAGCCGCCGAGCGGCTGGCCCGTGCCCGCGAGGCGGGCGAGTTGGAACGCCAAGGGAAAGCCGCCGACCGCGCCATCCTTGACCTGACCGGCGAGCTTGAGGCGGCCAAGCGTGAGCGGGCAGAGCGCCAGGCCCGCGAAGCGCGGGAGCGCGAGCAGGCCGACCGGCAGCGCCTGGAGCGCATGAGCAGCCGCGAGCTTGCCGCCGAGATTGCCAAGCTACGCCCGCCGCCTGTGCGCGAACTGGTAGAGCGTGACCCCGCCGTCATCGAGGCCGACCGGCAGCGCCGCGCCTTGGAGGAGCAGCACCAAGACGCCCGCACCCGCGAGGCGATGGCCCGCCACGAGGCCGAGCAGTGGCGGCAGGCGCACCCGCTCCGCGCCAAGGCGCACGACGCCGGCCTGTTCCGGTCGGCCTATCTGGACGAACGCGCCCAGATCGAGGCCGAGGCCCGCCAAGAGTGGCTGGCCGTTGCCCCGCGCATCGAGGACGCCGCGCTACGCGGGCGGCAGGCCCGCAGTGATGCCGAGGTGCGGATCACCGTCGAGCAGACGCCAATCCGGGCCAAGGTGGCCGAACTGGAAGCCTTGCAGAAGGAGCGGGCGCGGCAGGAGCGCGAGGCCGAGGCCAAGCGGCTTGCACAGCAGCGCATCGAGCGCGAGCGCGAGGCGGTGCCCAAGGACTTCAAGCTGATGGCGCAGAAGCGCGAGATGAAGATGGGCGGCTGGGGCGACCGGGGCGACGGCTGGAAGGCCGCGCCGGAGCCGCTCAAGAAGCTGATCGAGAGCTACAACGCCACGCCGAAGGCGCAGCGGCAAGCCGTGCTCGATCACATGATGGCGAACCCGAAAACCCGCGAGCACGTGCGCGAACTGCTGGCCGAGCAGCGGCAGAACGGCCGCGAGCAGGGGCTATCGCTCGGCTAGAGCGGCAGCGAGCCTTGCGGGTTGCGCATGAAGGTGAAGCGCACGGCCTTGACCTTGCGGCCTGCCTTGATGGGTTCCCACTGGATCAGCCAGCCGTCTTTCTCGGTCAGTTCCTTGACCGCTGGCTCGATCATCTTCCGACGCAATGCCGCGAAGTCGGCCCGCTGCTTCTCCGTGGCGTCCATCGAGGCGGCGAAGTCCTCGACGGTGTACTCCGCGACCCCGGAGGACTTGAAGCGCGTGAGCAGTTCGAGCAGCCGCCACGAGTAGGCCGAGCGCAGCGCGGATGCCTGCTGTAGCTGGTAGGTGGTGAACTGCTTGCGCAGGCCGACCAGCGAGGGAATCAGATCCGGCCACCAAGCCAGTTGCACCCATCCCTCGCCCTCGTGGTACTGGCAGCGGCCTACCCATCGCATATCGTTGCGGATGGGCTTCAAGGGCTTGCCGTTGCGCTTATGGGCAGGCTCGAAGAACGTCAGCTTGCGCTCAAACAGGTTCTTGGCCGCGTCCTGCAATGCCTCATAGGCGGTGTTCGGATCGACCCCGTAGGTTTCGGCGTACTCGGCCGCCGTGATCTTGACCGAAGGCAGTACCTCGCCGGGGCGCATGACCTTCGCGCTATCGAGCTTGGAGACGGCCATCATGACCACCCGTTTCTCGGCCAGCGTCAGCCCGTGGCCAGCCCTTGTGAGGGCGTTGCTCATCGTCACCCAACGCTCACCGGCAGGGCGTTCTACGTCCGCCGCGTCATAGCCCGCCGTGCGGTGCTGTAAAGCCGTTTTACTTGTCATTCTGCCGTCCTCCGGGTGATTCTGCCGTTCGTCTATCTCGGCAGAATAACACAATTCTGCCGTGTTTCTGCGCTTGGCAGAGTTGTGGATAGCGCCCGGAAAAAGGCAGACAAACCCGGAAAAAGGCAGAACAAACCCGGAAAAAGGCAGAGTTAGCGGGACGCCAAAAATGCCCGCAAAGCCTTTATCCATGCGGGTTTGCAGCCCGCCCTCGCGCGCGCGCGCGAAAAAACAAGAAAAAACTATTAAAAAACTCGGGGAGCGCCCGAGCCAAAGACCGGCAGCGTCGCCACTCCACCGCCAGAGACTTCGCGGGGGCGTGCCGCCCCCCCGTCCTCCCTCCGGCCTTCGGCCTCCGGTCGCGAAGTCGCCCCCCCTGTGGGAGGGCTGCGCCCTCCCCCCGCCTTCGGCGGCTCCCCCCACCCGGCGCCTTCGGCGCGGCCAGCAGGAAGAAGGGGCGGCAAAGCCCCTAGAACGCGCTAGGAGCCGTTTTTAGGGGTTGGGTAGGGGTGGAGTAGGGGTCAAGGGTGAAAACCGCCGT
>NZ_SLXG01000046.1 GCF_004345725.1 Crenobacter luteus
CTTCGAGCGGCGGCTGGACACGCATTACGCCTTGCTCAAGCTGGCTTGTGCCTTGATCTGCTTACGCTTTGTCGAGCGGTTTTGTTAGCGGCTCTAAAGGCTCGCCGTCCTGCAGGGACATCCTGGCCGCCCCGCCGACCCGGTTTGCCCGCGCACCCGGAAACGCGCGGCGGCCGTCGCCGCGCAAGGCTGTCGCGCGCTGCAGCCCTCCTCCCGTATATGCTCAAGGACAGGAGAACGTGATCGCGCGGTGCCCACGGACCGCGCGTTGCAGGAGTGACGATTCGGCATGGTTTCTCGTCCGGCATTTGTACGTTGCAAGTCCAGCTGGCTGATCGCGCTGGCGCTGCTGCCGCTATGGCTGCTGCTCGCGGCGGCGGTCGCGGCGTATGCGTACGGCCTCCGCGCCCGGGGGCTGGGCTGGCAGGATGGGCCGGTGCTGACGCAGTGGCGATGGCTGCAGGACGACGGCTGCGTGCAGGCGCAGGGTGAAAGCTTGCGAATCACCCGCTGGCGGCCGCTGACCGTCGATGCACCCAGCATGACGCTGTTCGCCTGCAAGCCCGTCGCGGCAGTCCCGACCGCGCCGCCCTGGACGCCGCCCTTCGACCTTTCGATCGGCGCACTCTCCGCCCCCGGTCTGCCGCCCATGGCGGTGGCCATTCGTCAGCGCGAACAACGCTGGCAGGCTCGAGCCCGACACCAGCGCAGCGAGGCGGTCGCGGTCTACGACCGGATGTCCGGCCGCTGGAGCGCGCAAGGGCGGATCCAGGCGGGCGACATCGCGCCGGGCTTCGTCGGCGCGCTGACCTTCACCGGCAAGGGCAGTTGGCGGGGGGACCGCCTCGACGGCGCCTTTCGGGCGCAGGGGCGACAACTGGGCCACAGCAAACTGGCACGGCGCACCGGTGCGACGTTCGAGGCCGGCATCGCCGCCGGACGGTGGCGCTTGCTCGCCACGCTGGACGCGCCGCTCGCGCTCGGGGACGGCTGGAGCCTAGAAGCCAGTCAGGCGCTGCGGGCCAGCGGCGACCCGGGCGGCGTGACGGCCCTGAGCCTGGACCTCAGAGCGGCAGGACCGCAGGGCAGCGTACGGCTGTCCCTCGATACCGAGGGCACGGGCGTGGCGCGCGGGCAAGGCATGCTGACGCTGGCGGGGCCGGGACTCGCCGGTACGGTACCGTTGCGCTGGAACCGGCAGGCGCTGGACTTGCTGCCGGCGACACTCACGCTGCCCGAGGGGCTGAGTCTGAGCTGGCCCCGTCCGCTGGCGCTGCCGCTGGCGTCGAGCGGCGAAAGCAGCATTTCCGCCGAGCTACGGCACGGGGAGCTCCGTTTAAAAACCGTCGACAGCTTATTGTCGTGGCAGCAAGCCCGCTGGCACTGGCAAGGACGGCTCGAACTGACAGGCAGGACGGCCGGCCATGCGCTCAGCGGCGCGTGGCAAGGCCGCATCGACGCCGCCGGCCCCGCCGGCGAGCCGGCCAGGCTGACGGTCAGCGGAACGGACCTTCTGCTGTCGCTGCACTTGCCGGTGGCCGGCCTGCGCGCACCGCACTGGCCGGTGCACGCCCGTTTCAGCGGCCGCTATCGCGGCGCCCCCCTGTCGGGGACGCTCAGCGCCCGCCACGAGCGCGGGCGGTGGGAAGGCATCGTCGAGGGCAGCGTCCGCTCCCCGCTTCACTCGCGAGGAGGCACCGTGAGCGTCTCCGCCCGCTGGCACGGCAGGGGGACGCAGTGGTTTCTGGCCGCGGGCAGTCGCGCCACGGTTGCCGAAGGATTGATCGGCGACGTACTGCTCAAGCCGGTCGTCGTTTCCGCCGTCACACCGCTGCGCTTCACCCCCACCGGGGCATCCGGAACCTTGCGACTCGATACAGGCGGCGCCGTGGCGGCGCGCTGGGGACTGCCTGCCGTCACCGGGCAGGTTGCCATCGCCGGACGGCAAGGCCGGGCCCGGCTGCGCGTCCCGACCTGGCAGACCGAACTGGCGCTGACCGCGACAAGGGTCGGCAGCGGCAGGAAAACCGGCGCGGAAGGCACACTGGAGATAGCGACGCCCTTGTCCGCTGCCATGAGCCGCGGTCTCGGCGTCACCTTGCAGCAGGGACGGCTCGAAGGCCAAGGCCGTTGGCAATGGAGGGACGAGCTGCGGCTACAGGGTGATGTCAGCGTGTCTGGACTGGCGCTGGACTGGGGGAGCATCCGGGCCTCGGGCGGCAAGGGGCGCGTGCATATCGAACGGCGAGGCGACGGCCTGAGTCTTAGCAGCAACGGCCCCGTTACCTTGGCCGAGCTGCAGGTCGGCACCCTGCTGCGCGATGTCCGCATGACGGTGCAGTCCGACCTGAGCACCTGGCATTTCACCGACGTCCAAGCCGGGATCCTCGGTGGCCGGTTGGAGGCTGCGGCGCTGCAATGGCCGTCCCTGCGGTACCAGCCGGTGACGATTAGCCGTATCGACCTTGCCGAGGTCGCCGCACTGCAGAACGACCCCGAGCCGACCGTCCGGCTTGCCGGTCGTGTGGGCGGCGTTCTGCCGCTGCGGCTGACGAAGGACTCGCTCGCCCTGCAAGGCGGACGCTTGAGCCACGAGGGCCCGTTGCTCCTGAAGGTCCGACCCTCTGCCGGTGTCGGCGCCATCAAGGACTCGCACCACACGGCGGGGCTGGCGCTGAATGCGCTCAGCGAGCTGGCGATCCACGACCTGCAGGCACGCCTGGACATGAGCCCGGACGGCTGGCTGGACGCCGCGGTGACCATCAAGGGGCAAAATCCGCAACAAGGCAGCCTTCCGGTCATACTCAACTACACGCACCGGGAAAATGTGCTCGAGCTATTGCGCAGCCTGCGCATCGGCGACGAGATATCCCGGCGGATAATGGAGCGAAAGCCGGTCGACGGCTCACGCTGACAGCACACGAAGGATGATCCACCATGAAACCCGTCTGGCTTTTCGCCTTGCTGCCTGTGGCAGCCTGCACCCCGCGGGTCGCGCTCGAGGCCCCCAAAGAGCCGATCACCATCAACCTGAACGTAAAGATCGACCACGAGATCCGTCTCAAGGTCGAGAAGGACGTCGAACAACTCATCAGCCAAGACAGCGCGCTGTTCTAGGGGACTACCATGAAAACGACAAAACTATTGCTGACGATGCTGCTGTTGGTCTGCAGCGCATGGGCGATGGCGCTCGACCTCGATAGCGCCAAGTCGCAAGGACTGGTGGGAGAGCAACCCAACGGTTATCTGGGCGTGGTCAAGGCCACCCCGGATGCGGTGGCGCTGGCGGCGGACATCAACGCCAAGCGCCGCGCCGCCTACGAGGCGATCGCCAGGAAAAACGGCGCCACGCTGGACCAAGTGGCGATCCTGGCCGGTCAGAAGGCGATAGAAAAGACGGCACCGGGAACCTACGTCAAAACCCCCGACGGCCAGTGGATCAAGAAATAGCGCGCCCGGAGCGGCCGGCAAAAATCTGGTTCTTCACGGATTCTCGGGGAAAGCGGCCCTGATCTTCAGGAAGAAGTACTCGCTGTCCCGGTAGCCATAGGCCATGCGCTTCATCACCTTGATCCGGTTGTTGATCCCT
>NZ_SLXG01000047.1 GCF_004345725.1 Crenobacter luteus
AGGCTTCCGCATGAGGGAACAAGCGGAGCAGGAGCAGAAATTTTTAACCGACTTTACCAAGTAGGTCTTGGCCCTAATCCTGGGGGCAGGTCAGCCGAGCCCGCACGGCCTATGGCATGAAAAACGCGCCGCTCCGTGAAGGATGCGACGCGCCGTCTCGGCGACGGGAGGGCCGGCTCAGATGTCGGCCTCGACCTCGTTGCCGCGCAACTCCATCCACTGGCGGCGGCTGGCCGCCTCGCCCTTGCCCATCAGCATCACGAAGGTATCGCGCGTCGCCTCGAACGCGCCGCCGCGCACGCGCACCTGGGTCAGGCGACGGGTGTCCGGATGCATGGTGGTGTCCTTGAGCTGCTCGGGGTTCATCTCGCCGAGGCCCTTGAAGCGCGACAGGCTCCAGGCGTTCTCCTTCACCCCCTCGGCGCGCAGCCGGTCGAGGATGGCCTCCAGCTCGCCCTCGTCCAGCGCATACAGCTTCTTCGGCGGCCGGCTCTTGCCCTGGCCCGGCACGTCGACGCGGAACAGCGGCGGCTGCGCGATGTAGATGTGGCCGGCGTCGATCAGCTTGGGGAAATGCCTGAAGAACAGCGTCAGCAGCAGCACCTGGATGTGCGAGCCGTCGACGTCGGCGTCCGACAGGATCGCGATCTTGCCGTAGCGCAGGCCGGACAGATCCGGGCTGTCGTTCGGCCCGTGCGGGTCGACGCCGATCGCCACCGCGATGTCGTGGATCTCGGTGTTCGAGAACAGCTGGCCGCGGTCGGTCTCCCAGCTGTTGAGCACCTTGCCGCGCAAGGGCAGGATGGCCTGGTATTCCTTGTCGCGCGCCAGCTTGGCCGAGCCGCCGGCCGAGTCGCCCTCGACGAGGAACAGCTCGTTGCGCTCGACGTCCTCGCTCTCGCAATCGGTCAGCTTGCCCGGCAGCACCGCGACGCCCGAGCCCTTCTTCTTCTCGACCTTCTTGACCGACTTGAGGCGCGACTGCGCCTGGCGGATCGCCAGCTCGGCGATCTTCTTGCCGGCCTCGACGTGCTGGTTGAGCCACAACTCGACCGGGTCGCGCGAAATGGTCGACACCAGTTTGAGCGCGTCGCGGCTGGTCAGCTTTTCCTTGGTCTGGCCCTGGAACTGCGGGTCGAGCACGCGCGCCGACAACACGAAGCGCACGCGGCTCCACACGTCCTCGGCCTGCACCTTCACGCCGCGCGGCAACAGGTTATGGTGGTCGATGAAGCTCTTGACCGCCTCGAACACGCCGGCGCGCAGCCCCGCCTCGTGCGTGCCGCCGGCCGGCGTCGGGATCAGGTTGACGTAGCTCTCGCCGCCGGCCCCCTCGTCGAACCACGCGAGCGCCCAGCTGGCGCCCTCGCCCGGCGCGAACGTGTCGTGCTCGGGACCGATATACGCCTCGCCGGCGAAGGCGGGCGCGACCGGCTCCTCGCCGCCGAACAGCTCCTCGAGGTAGCTCTTGAGGCCGTGCGGGTAGTGCCAGACCTTCTCCTCGTCGCCGCCGGCCTTCTCGACCGTCAGCGTCACCGCCACGCCCGGCAACAGCACCGCCTTGGCGCGCAGCAGCCGCTCGAGTTCGGGCATCGAGTAGCGCGGGCTCTCGAAGTACTTGCCATCCGGCCACACG
The DNA here is from genome assembly GCF_004345725.1 of Crenobacter luteus. Lineage (GTDB taxonomy): Bacteria > Pseudomonadota > Gammaproteobacteria > Burkholderiales > Chromobacteriaceae > Crenobacter > Crenobacter luteus. The sequence continues at coordinate 1,637 of NZ_SLXG01000047.1, forward strand.
CGCACGCGCGTCCCCGAGGTGCGCGCGCCGCAGTCGCCGACACGGCTCAGCGGCTCGACCACGTCGCCGCCGGCGAAGGCGAGCCGGTAGACGCCGCCCTCGCGCTTGACCTCGACCTCGAGCCGCGTCGACAGCGCGTTGGTCACCGACACGCCGACGCCGTGCAGACCGCCGGAGAAGGCGTAGGCGCCGCCGTCCTTCTTGTTGAACTTGCCGCCGGCGTGCAGGCGGGTGAACACCAGTTCGACCACCGGCACGTTCTCGGTCGGATGCAGACCGACCGGAATGCCGCGCCCGTCGTCCTCGACCGACAGCGAGCCATCGAGGTGGACGGTGACGGCGATCTTTTTCGCATGGCCGCCGAGCGCCTCGTCGGCGGCGTTGTCGATCACCTCCTGGCAGATATGCGTCGGGTCGGTGGTCCGGGTATACATGCCCGGACGCTCCTTGACCGGCTCCAGGCCCTTGAGCACCCGGACCGAGGATTCGTCGTAGGATTGAGTCATTGCGGAAAAATCAGAAAGCGCGCCCGGTGAGGCGTGCGAGTTGTCGGTTGTGCCAGCGGCCGAGCGTCGACAGCGCGAGGCCCGCGCCGATCAGGCAGGTGAACATGTCCCACTGCGCGTCCCATGGATCGCCCTGCGTGCCGAGGAAGGCGACCGCCCCGTCGCCGAACAGCTCCGCGCTCCCCCACTCGAGCAGCTCGTAACACGAGGACAGCGCCTGGCAAAAACACAGCACCAGGAAGGCAAGCCAGCCGCCCCTCAGGCCGAGCCGCCGGCTCAGCACCTCGCGCGCGAGGATGGCTGGCGCGAAGCCCTGCATCAGGTGACCGAGACGGTCGTAGGGATTGCGCGCGGTGCCGAGCACATCCTGCATCCAGAAGCCGAGCGGCGTCTCGGCGTAGGTATAGTGGGCGCCGAGCAGCAGCACCACCGCGTGTAGCGCCATCAGCGCCACCGCCAGCGGCGTCCAGGCAAAGCGCGGCCACAGCCACAGCACCAGCGGCAGGCCGATCAGCGCCGGCAGCGACTCCATCCACCAGGTCGGGACGTCGGCCGGCGCGATCGCCGACCAGACCGCAAAGACGGCCACCGCGCCGAACGGCAGCCATGGGCGGCGTATCGTGCCCGCCTCAGCCTTCGCGCCGGTCATGCGTGTCGGGCAGTCGGCCGAGGTAGTCGCCGCGGCTTTCCACGCCCTTGAGGAAGCGCGCGAGCTCGGACAGCGCGCGCTCGTACACGTCGCGCTTGAACTCGATCACCGCGTCGATCGGCGCCCAGTAATCGTTCCAGCGCCAAGCGTCGAACTCGGGATGATGCGTCGCGCGCAGGCAGACGTCGTTGTCGCGGCCGACGAGGCGCAACAGGAACCAGATCTGCTTCTGCCCCCTGTAGCTACCGCGCCATTCGCGGCGCACCCAGTGCGTCGGCACGTCGTAGCGCAGCCAGTCGCGGGTGCGGCCGAGGATTTTCACGTGATGCGGCAAGAGGCCCACTTCTTCGAGAAGCTCGCGGTACATCGCGGCCTCGGGGCTCTCGCCGGGTTTGATGCCCCCTTGTGGAAATTGCCACGAATGCTCTCGCACCCGCTTCCCCCAGAACACCTCGTTGCGGGCGTTGGTGAGGATGATTCCAACGTTGGGGCGGTAGCCGTCCCGGTCGAGCATAGACAACCTATTCAATCGATCAATTGGCCCGATTCTGGCATATTTCGCCCCCGGCTGCACCTCCGGGGCTGCATGCGGGCCGGCAGCTCGGGGGGCCGCCGCCAGGCTCGCTGCGGGCATCCCAAAGCAACAACGCCCCGAGCATGGGCTCGGGGCGTGGTCTTGAGGGGCGTCTGGCGGTGACCTACTTTCACACGGGAACCCGCACTATCATCGGCGCTG
>NZ_SLXG01000048.1 GCF_004345725.1 Crenobacter luteus
TCGAGCGGCGGCTGGACACGCATTACGCCTTGCTCAAGCTGGCTTGTTCCTTGATCTGCTTACGCTTTGTCGAGCGGTTTTGTTAGCGGCTCTTAGAACAAATGGGTGAAATCGGGTCGGGCGGCCGCCAATCCGCCCATTCGTTCAGCTTTTCCCGCCAGTGAAAGGGATATCGATAATGAAGAAGTTGTTGCTCGCGCTCGCCCTGGCCTCCTCGGCCAACGTCTTTGCCGCCGACACGCTGCATCTGTACAACTGGAACAACTACCTGTCCGACGCCACCGCCAAGCGCTTCGAGGCCGCGTGCAAGTGCAAGCTGGTGCAGGACTACTACGGCGACAACGAGGAGATGCTGGCCAAGCTGGCCGCCGGCGCGAAGGGCTACGACATCGTCGTGCCGACCGGTTTCGCCGTGCAGACGCTGATCAACCAGAAGGCCGCCGCGCCGCTGGACAAGAGCAAGCTGCCCAACCTGAAGAACATGGACCCGGGCTATCTGAACGCCTTCTTCGACAAGGGCAACCAGTACTCGGTGCCGTACGCGTTCACCACCACGCTGCTCGGCTACAACGAAACCCAGCTGAAGCAGGCCGGCGTGCTCGACAAGGCCAACAGCTGGGCGCTGATCTTCGATCCGGCGGTGCTGGCCAAGATCAAGGGCAAGGTCACCGTGCTCGACTCGCAGCGCGAGCTGATGGCCGCCGCGCTGATGTACCTGGGCAAGAGCGCCAACAGCACCAACCCGGCCGACTGGCAGGCCGCGCGCGACCTGATCCTGAAGGCCAAACCGTACTGGGCCGCCTTCAACAACCAGAGCTACATCAAGCAGCTGACCACCGGCAACATCTGGGTCGCGTTCGGCTACTCGAACGACATGTTCCAGGCGCAGGCCGACGCGAAAAAGGCCAAGCGTCCGTTCAGCATCGGCTTCAGCCTGCAAAAAGAGGGCAACACGCTGTCGCTGGACAACTTCGTCGTGCTGAAAGACGCGCCGCGCAAGGACTTGGCGTACCAGTTCATCAACTTCATGCTGGACGGCAAGAACGCGTCCGACCTGACCAACGAAATGGGCTCGGGCAACCCGAACGCCGCGGCCAAGCCGTTCGTGAAGCCTGAAATCGCCAAGGTGCCGGCGATCTTCCCGGGCAAGGCCGACGTGGCCCGCCTGCAGCAACTGCAGGACCTGAACGCCAAGCAGCGTCGCGACCTGAACCGCATCTGGTCCGAAATCAAGCTGAAGTAAGCGTCGGCGCCCGGACTCCGGCCGGCAGGCCGGGGCCGGGCGCCTCGACCGCAACCCTGGCCGCGTCATGCTGTCTCCCTCCTCGTCGTCCCGCCTGCCCGCGCATGTCGCCCTGCTGATGCTGGCGGTGATCGTGTTCACCAGCTTCTACCCGTTTTCCGACTGGAGCTACTCGGGCCGTCCGCTGTTCGAGTTCCTGTTCTATCCCTTGCCTTACTACTTCCGGCTGTTCGACAACCTCGTCAACTGCCTGATCTACATTCCCTACGGCTTCGCGCTCGCGCTGGTGCCGCGCCGCCACTGGCTGGGCTGGCTGTGGGCGCTCGCCGCCGCCGGCGCGACCAGCTTCTGCGTCGAGTTCGGCCAACAGTTCCTGCCGACGCGCGTCGCGTCCAACCTCGACATCGCCTACAACCTCGCCGGCGCCTTCGCCGGCGCGACGCTGGCGGTCAGCCCGTTCACCGTGCGCGCCTGGCGCCACGTGCGGGACTGGCGCGCCGAATGGTTCGCCGCCGGTGCCCCGGCCGATTACGCGGTGGCGCTGGTCGTGCTGTGGTTCGTCACCCAACTGAACCCGTCGGTGCCGATCTTCGGCGTCGTCGTGCGGCCGATCGGTCTGCCGCAACCCTTCGTGTCGCCGCTCGACAACCCGGTGCTGTTCCTGTTCCTGCTCGAAGCCGGCGGCGCGATGCTGCACCTGATCGCGCTGCTCTTGTTCGTCACCTGCTTTCTGCGCCACCGCCGCTACACCGCGCGCGCGGTCGGCGGCGTGATCCTGCTGGCGCTGCTGCTCAAGCTCCTGGCCGCAGGGGCGCTGCTCAAACCCTTCGCCTTCTTCGAATGGTTCGACCTGAACGTGATGGCCGGTCTGTCGAGCGGCTTCCTGCTCGTCTGGGCGATCACCCGGCTGGGGCGGATCACGCAGACGCTGTGCGCGCTGCTCGCGCTGGTCGCCAGCCAGATGGTCGTCGCCATCTGGCCGCTGCGCGCCAATACGCAGGACATGCTCGGCCTGTTCCGCTGGGGCTACGGCCACCTCGAGAACATGGGCGCGCTGGTCGAGTTCCTGTCCCATCTGTGGCCGTGGGCGGCCGGCGTCTGCCTGCTCGCCTCGCTGCTTCGCGAGCTGCGCCGTCCCCGCTCAGGGCACCCCTAGTTCGGTGATGCGCGCGATGCGGCGGTCGACGTAGGCCGGCCGGCGCGCCGCCTTGCTGATCCACACCGTCTTCATCCCCAGCGCCTTCGCGGCCTTCAGGTTCTCCAGCGAGTCCTCCACCATCACGCAACGCGCGGCGTCCAGCCGGTGCTCGGCCAACACCGCGCGGAACGCCGCCTTGTGTGGCTTTGGAAGGTAGTCGAGGCGTTCGACGCCGTAGCAGTCGACGAAATGGCGACGGATTCCCATCCGCTCGACCACGCCCTCGACATAATGGGTCGGTCCGTTCGACAGCACGATCTTGCGTCCGGGCAGGCGACGCATCGCCTCGGCCAGGCCCGACTCCCAGCGCAGCCATTGCGCCAACTCGTCCAGCGGATGGGTCGTGGTCAGGAAGTGCTGCGGGTCGACGCCGTGGTGGCGCACCAGACCCTTGAGCGTCGCGCCGTATTGCGCCCAGTAGCGCTGGCGCAGCGCCTCCGCGTCGGCGTGCGTCAGCGCCAGATGGCGCATCATATAGTCGGTCATCGCGCGGTTGATGTGCGGAAAGATGCCGTGGCTGGCATCGTGCAGCGTGTTGTCGAGATCGAAAATCCAGGTCAGGGCCACAAGCCACCTCGGTCGGGGAAACGGGAAAAATGCAGCAAAGCCAACGTTCTACGCCGACCCGCCTGGCGCGGCAAGAGAGCTGTCCGAAGATTTTTGCAAAAAGGTGTTGACGTCACGAGAGGGGGTGGGTATAGTTCGCCTCCTCGCTGCAGCGCAAACGAAACAACGCGACGCAGCCCGCTCTTTAATAAACCGAACAACCGATAGGTGTGAGTTTCTGGCTTCGGCAAGAAACTGGCACCAGCAAGTAGCGCGATCTTCGGATCGTGGCCTTGCGGACCAGAAGTA
>NZ_SLXG01000049.1 GCF_004345725.1 Crenobacter luteus
GATGGGCCTTGTCGTTGGCGCCATCGATCTCGAATCTGATCTCGCCCATGCCGCTGCGCGGATTGTCCACCCGGCGAATGTGCACGCCTTGCCGGAGCTCTTCCGGGCGGCAGCCGGTCAGCGCGGCGACCAGAATCGCATCGGCATACTTGCCTTTCGCAGCGCGCCGATACAGTTGCTCGCGCCAGTCGCCGGGGAGGCCGCGCAAGGCTTGCCGCTTGCTGGCACGCTTGCGGCGCTCGCCGGGATGGCCGCTTTGCCGGGCCATATCGAACTCGCGCAGAAATGCACGCTGTTGTTGCAATTGGGCTTGGATGGCCATGACTTGCAACTCGTCCACAGGTCGAGCAAAGAGCGCGGAATGCAGGCTTTTCAGGCGCTCGACAAGATCGGCGTACAGGCAGTAGCGAAGCGCTGCGACGCGCTTGTAGTAGGTTGTCGGACGCTGGGTGGCCGTGATGACTTCGGCCATTCCACCTTCGGCGTAGCGGGCACGCAACAGCAGCGTTCGGCCGAGCTGGCGATAGTCTTGCCTCGTCTTGCTGCTCAAGCTGGCAAACTCATCGGCCGGGAGCATGGCTTGCATCTCGCGCCGGCACGATTCGATCAGCGTAAGCATCTCATCCGCGTCGATCATTGCTTCCGGCCATGAAACATCGCTTTCAAATCGGCGATGGCCTTTGCGCGTTCAGCCTTAGCTTTTTGACGCTCGGCTTCTGACTGTTGCACAGGGGTGCGCGACTGCGCTGCCTCCATCGCCTCATGTCGGTTCTTGCGCCAGCGAGCGATATTCGGCGCGAACTCAGCGATGAATTCTCCCGCGACAGCGCTATTCATCACGGCCAGCAACCATGAGCGGACGGAACGGATGCCCGCATGCTTGCCACTGCCGGCCGCCGATAGCACGCCAGCCAGCTCGTCGGCGACAAGCTGTATCTGTTCTGCCGTGAGCGAGGGGCCGAAGCGGCGGGTTACGTCGGCGATGACGCGCAGGTAGGGCAGAAGAGAAGGGTGCGACAAGTCCAAGGGCGCGGAAGCCTCTCCCGTTTTCGGAGAGTTACCCACAGCCCCTGTCTGTAGTAGTGGTTTTATATTTTTTACTACTACTTCTTCCTTGTATTCACCTACACCTATATCACCGCCCTGACCGGCGACGGATGTGCCGTCCACGGTTTCTCCGTCGCCGGCCAAGCCGGCCATGGATGTCTGTGGCACCATTTGCGAAACGGGTGTCAACACGGACTCCCATCGCCAAAGCCCTTCCTCGTCCTGGAATTTCCTCCGCGCCAGGTAGCCGGCATCTTCAAGTTCGCGCAGGATGCGGCGGCAAAGGTCTCGCCCAAGATGGCCTTTCGCTCGCGACTGATCGTGCAGCACGCGCGGCAGTGCGACAGCGCGCAACTGCCAGTTACGGCCTAGCGAGAGCAAGTGGCAAGCCACGCCTCGGGCTTCATAGCTCAACCGGGAGTCGCGTAACAGGCTGCAAGGCAGAGACCACCAGTATTCGGCGGAGTCGTCAACGCGGATGCGGCTCATGACCTCGCCCTCTTGCGAGCCGGACAACCAGCGTGCTCACGCTCCGCAGCCTGAGTCTCAAGCCATGCGTCGATCTCGTGGGCAAAAAAGCCAATCGAACGGCCGCCAGGGCCTAGCCGAACTGGCTTCGGAAAATCTTCAGTCTGGCAAAGTCGCCAGAGGGTTGTCCGGCTGACCGAGATCTTCATGCAGACATCCTGCGTCTTGATGATTTGCATGCTGTTCCTCTTAACGTGTTGAAACACGAAGGGATCATGCAAAAGATCTGGTTATGAAGTCAGGGAGCACGGTTGTCACCTGCACTCCCTATTCTCGGGCCTGAAATCACCCAGCATGCAAACCGGTGTCGAGCAGTGGCCTCAGCTGTGCCAGTCGAATGTTTCACAAAATGGCCGAGACAATCCAAGCTCGTATCCTTGGCAAGATGCCGTAAGGATGCTGCTTGTGGGCAGGGTTGGTTCACGTCCCTCGGAGACGGCTTTCATTATCTGGGACATGTAAAGATTGGGCTCTATCACTGTTTTCTTCAGCAGAACCCGGACTACAACTCCATCGATAGCGACGGTAAATCCTTTGCTGAAACGCCCCAGATAGTGATTGGCGCGATGAGCAGGCGTGGTTTCAGCATCGGCCTTCATGCCGCCTGCAGCATAGATGGCGCCGAGGAGATAGGCGGATGGCTCGTTCTTGCTGTTCACCGAGTGGTACTCGAACTCCTTGCTCCACTTGATCGGAATTCTGAATTGCTGGCAGGTAACGATAAATTGCTTCGCGATCAGCTCCTTGGCCTCATGTTCTCTGCTTGCTCCGGACGCTGATAGTTGCCTGCTCACGGAGTGTAGCGACTCGCAGAACAGCTTATGGGTAGGCAGGTCCTTCCTCAGAAATTCGGGTAATAGCGCTGCCGACTCTTCGTCCAGGCTTCGAAGCGCCTTGCTTAACCGGGACGCCGCATCTCGGAGTCTTTTTAGTTGCTCAAGTGTGCCTTCTTCAATTTCAGGGGGCGGCATCGTACGCCAACGAAAACTTTCTGCCAGCCGCAGAAAAGCATTTACACATTGCTCGCGGCGCTGGACGCCATATCGGTCGCAGGTTGCCTCTGCTCTGGTGCGCAGCTCGGCGACGGCATCGGAGTTGGGAATATCTGGAGCCATGATCTTTGTGGTCATGCCTGTGCTTGCTCTTTCCATTCGTCCAATCTGTCCGCCCATTCCTGCATCATGGCGCGACGCTCATCGAAATAGGTGGCGTGGTTGTAGGTACGACGCACATTGTTCTGGTCAGCATGGGCAAGCTGCGCTTCGATGGCATCGGGACGGTAGCCCATCTCGTTAAGGCGGGTACTGCCGGTGGTCCGCGTGGCGTGTGGGCTATAGGCGCCGCTCCACCCCAAAACCTTGAGCGCCTGGCGAAGCGATGCGGCGGACATGGGAGCGTTGCGATCATCCCGGCCGGGAAACAGGTGCTTACGGTTGCCGGTAATGGCATGCAGTCCTTTGAGCATGTCCACTGCCTGACGTGGTAGAGGCATGAGGTGCTCCTTGCGCGCTTTCATGCGCTGCGCAGGGATACGCCAAACAGCCTTCTCAAGGTCAAACTCATCCCAGGCCGCCTCGGCAAATTCTGTAGGTCGAGCCAGTGTCCACCACATCAGTTGCATGCAATGACTTACCTGAAAGATTCAAATGTGGTTTGCGATGTCG
>NZ_SLXG01000050.1 GCF_004345725.1 Crenobacter luteus
AAACACCCACATAACAAACAGGATATAAGAACAGATCTATACCCGTCACCGGCAACCCGAACACTGTGAAGCTGCGTGCCGGTGTCAGCGACCAACTGCCGGGAGCATTGGGCGCAATGCCGTCCAGTACGTGCAACGGCAAGGTTTGACGGCATTCCACGGCGGCGACGATGGCTGGCTCGATTCGCAACCAGTGGTCGGGGTCTGGGGCTGTGCCATCCATCAGCACCACCGGCATGGCGGCCAGTAGCAGTGCGTTCATCCCTTGATATTCCTGATCCAGAAGCGGCGATCATCGACCGTGAAGTTGGGGTCATAGCCGACCAGCGTCAGCAGTGAACCGACATAGTAAAGGCCGAACTGATTCATCAGCCAGCGCTCCATCGCCGGGTCGCTTGGCAGCTTACTGTACGGGGGGATTGGCCCGTCACCGCGAACCTGGCCGCTGGTTTTGCCGGAGATGGAAAAGCTCTTCCAGGTCAACACGAAGTTGTTCGACTGTTTCGGCAGCTCCGGCGCGCAAAGCGACAGATTGCTGAAGCGCTCTGAGCGCTTGGCGTCGTGCCAGAGCACTGCGTCAAAGCGAATGCAATCACTGGCTTTGAGCGTGAGGCTGCGGGTCAGCGTCATCTGATCAGCCGGAATTTGCAGATTGCTGATCACCACCTTGGGCCACTCCGGGGCGCGACCGTCGGTAGAAAGATTGTGGCGCAAGGCGTTATGCAGTGGAGTGCCCAGCAAGCTGTTGCGGCTTGCCGCGCTTGCGGGCGTAGCCGCTTGCGCCAGACTGGTTCCAATGGAGTGTCCTAGTCCGTTCAGGGAATCCAGCGCCCCCTGCATGTCGGTTGTGGCACAACCCGTCAATACAAAAGGCAGAAGCAGCAAGCTCCGGTAGTATTTCATCGCAGTTCCTCGCGAGGTTATCCGTTGAAGAGGGCGTTGAGCCTGGCACACCAGGTTTCCGCCGCCCGACGGCTCATGGGAAAGCTGAGCAGTGGTTGTTGCGGATCGGCGGTTTGCAGCTCGACGGCGAAGTCCTTGGCGCGTACCGTGCGCTCGAAGGTCGGCACGCTCATGCCGCTGGCGTTGACCTGACGGCTGCCGCCGTTCATCTCCATGCTCTCGACCTCGCGCCAGGTCATCTGCCAGCCGAGCAGCCAGGAGAAGTCGTGGATGCGCCAGGCTTCATCCACGATTGAGCAGACAGCCAGTTTGCGATGCTGCCGGTCAAACACTAGAAAGGCCGGCGCGGGATAACCCAGGAGATGTCCAGCATCGAATGACAGGCCTTGCTGGGCGTTGATCCTGGCGACAAGGGCCTGACAGCGGGCCTGCAAGCGCGCCAGAAAGCGGAAGGACAGCGTGAAGATCGCCAGCGAAATCAGCAGATAGAGCATCAGCTCACTGGTCAGCAGCCCCCAAAGCGATGTCTGTGACAGGCGCGCAGGCCCCACGCCGACCATTGCCAGTACAAGAATCAGCGTAAAACCAGCGGCAGCAAGACCTGAAAGCCCAGCCACCGGAACTGCCAGCCCCGCAGCCGCCCCCATCCCAGCAGTCTTCCAGACGCTTGCCATGCGTCATCACCTCCATGTTGTTACTCATAGAGGTCATTCTATGGCGCTTGCATTCAATTGTCACTTATAGTGCGGGTACTTATCGGGCGTAGCCCTATAGAGGGGGTACTCATAGAGTCATTTCTCTTTAAGAAGAGAGAAATATGGCCCTTGATCCCCGACTACGCTTCGGCCTGAAGCTGATAGAAATCAGAAAGACCAGAGGGTGGTCGCAAGAACGCCTGGCACTGGAAAGTGGCTTGGCGCGCAGCTATCTGGGGGGTGTTGAGCGTGGGCAACGCAACATCGCCTTACTCAACATCTTCAAGCTGGCCGAGGCGCTGGGGGTGGAGCCTTCAGTACTGCTGGAGGCACCGGCTGCCGGACAGGAGCCTGCACCGTAACATCGTAGCGTTACGTTATCGTAGCGTTACGATGGTCACTGCCTGTCGCTCGCGGCAGCTATCGCGGCCATGTGCTTTCAATAGCAAATAAAGCTCACTATAATAGCACTTATGTAATTTATTTGGCGTTAAGGGTCATATAAGTGACTTTTCATCTCTCGACTTCCGCCGAAATCCTGCACGCGCTGGGTGTTCGTCTGCGCGAGCAGCGGCTTGCCCAATCGCTGACGCAGCGTGAACTGGCGCAAATGGCTGGACTGTCGCTGGGGGCGTTGCGCAAACTCGAAAGCGACGGTCAGTGCTCGCTGGAAACGCTGGTCCGCGTCGCGCAGGCGCTTGGCTTGCAGGAGGCGCTGGACGATCTCTTTGTGCTCAAACGGCAATCCATCGCCCAGATGGAACAAGTAGACCTTGTCAGCCGCCGCCAGCGTGCGCCGCGCAAGAGAACATCATGAAGCTGCTTACCGTGCATTATTGCGGCTGGGGAGAAGACTGGCCGTTGGGACGCCTGGCCGATGACGGTCAATCCCTGCTCTTCGAATATTCTCCCGAAGCCCTGTCTCAGGGCTTGGAACTGTCGCCCTTGCACCTCAAGCTGCGTGCGGATGCCTACGGAAGTTTTCCGACCCATTTGCATCGCCTTCCGGGCCTGATCGCCGACAGTCTGCCTGACGGCTGGGGTTTGCTGCTGATGGATCGCCTGTTCCGTCAGCACGGCTTGCGCCATCCCGGGCCGCTCGACCGGCTGGCCTTCATTGGTGAGCGCGCCATGGGCGCGTTACGCTTCGTTCCGGCAAGCGACGCCGGCGCCCACGAGCCCGACTGGTCCTTGCTGGCGCTGGCCGAGCAAAGCCGTCTCGCGCTCGCGGGCGAGGCGGGGGCAGCCCTGCGCGAGCTCGCGCTCACCGGCGGCTCACCGCAAGGGGCCAGGCCCAAGGCCTTGGTGCAGTACGACGCAATGACCGGGCAGGTCAGCACCCGTCCGGATGCGCCCGGCAGCCCCTGGCTGGTCAAGTTCCCGGCGCAGAACGAACACAAAGAGGTTTGCGTCATCGAGCAGCTCTATG
>NZ_SLXG01000051.1 GCF_004345725.1 Crenobacter luteus
TCAGGTACGTCGTGCTTCTTCTTGCTCATTGTGACTCCGGACAAGTCGGCAGTTTCCTGCCAAAAGTCCGTTTACACAAAATTCTGCACACCCTCGTCCTGAGATATGGGGTCAAATCCACCGCCCGTCACCAAGCCACCCGGGAGTGGGGTGTGGTGGAGGTGGATGAAACCTTCTTTCTGGAGTCGTTCAAAGGACAGCGCCAACTCCCTCGGCCACCCCGGCAGCGTGGTGGCCACGGCGCGACGCGGGGGACGGGCCAGGATCAGATTCCGGTGACGGTGGTACGCGACCGGGAAGGCCATGCGGCCGACTTCAAGCTCGACAAGCTGGATGCCCGGCACGTGCAGGCGGCGCTGCAGCCGCTGATTGACCGGGAGGCGGTGCTGTGTACTGACGGGGCGGCAGTGTGCCGCGCGTTTGCCCGACAGCAAGGCATCACGCATGAGGTGGTGCAGGCCAAGGCGGGCAAGCGGGTCAGGGCTGGGGCGTTCCCTATCCAGCACGCGAACGCCTACCACAGCCGGTTGAAGACCTGGATGGGGCGCTTTCATGGCGTGGCGACCAAGTATCTGGTGAATTACCTGGGTTGGCGGCGGATGCTGGAGCGTTATGCGCGGCAGATGCAGCCTGTGTATTGCTTGCAGGAAGCGCTTGGTCGCGGGTACCAACTGGCAATTGGGACATAGCCTTTTCATTGGGCGCCCGGTGGGGCGCGCGGCGCGCAAGCGCAACCTTCGCCGCCAGCGCGCCGGCGTTTTGCCGCCTGCCCGCAGGGGGGGGCGGGAGCGCTGAAACCAAAGGTTATGGGGGCGCGCCATTTTTTCATTAGACGCCGCGCGGCCGGAATTTTACAGTTCGCGTGTCTGAAAAACGGCACCATTTCCGGATCGTCGATCCGGTCGTTTTATTGCTGCGGCGGAGTCGGTTTTATTCTGCCGCTTTGCGCGAGAATGTCTGTTTTTATTGTCGGCGGCGTTGATTTTTATATTGCCGACGCGGCGGTGATAAAACCGTTCCCGGTTCCGTTTTTTACTGCAGTCCTCGCCTTTGATTAAAGTCGGCGCATTTGACGGCGCGCCGGTCTGACGAATCTTCCGCATTGCAGGCCAGTGCATGGAAAAAATCAGTAACGCCACCATCCATATTCTCGACGACGACGCGGCATGTCGTGCCAGCGTGTTTTCCCTGCTGAAAGACCACCATTATTCTCCGCTCGCCCACGCCGACGTTCCCGGCTTTTGGCGGCAGCTCGAAGACGAGGAGCTCGGCTGCCTCGTGCTCGATCTGGAAGTGGGCGGGCAGAGCGGCCTGGCCCTGCTCGAGAAACTGCGCGCGCGCGGCTGCCGCCTGCCGGTGATTTTCCTGACGGCGCGTGGCGGCGTCGCGAGTGCGGTCAGGGCGATCAAGCTCGGCGCCTGCGGCTTCCTGGAAAAGCCGCTCGATCCGGCAAGGCTGCTGGCTGCGGTCGAGGAGGCGCTGTGCGCCGAGTTGGCCGAGCGCGAGCGGGTCGCGGCGCGCCTGGCTTTCGAGCGGCAACTGGCGTCGCTGAGCGGGCGCGAGTCCGAGGTGTTCGAGCGGGTGCTGGCCGGCAAGCGCAACAAGTGCATCGCCGAGGAGATGGGCGTGACGGTCAAGACGGTCGAGGTGCACCGCGGCAACGTGATGCGCAAGATGAGGGCGCGTACCATCGCCGGCCTGGTCAGGCTGGTGGCGGAGTACCGGCGCGAGGTCGGCGCCGCACCGGCGCTGGCCTGAGCGACGGTTCACGACCCCGTGACGGGCTGCGCGGGCTCGGCCAACGCCTGGCACACCGCCTCGTCGCAGGTCGCAGCCGGTTTCGGGCGGTGCGCGGCAGCGGGCCGTGACCGGTTCAACGGAAAAAAAACCGGATCGGCGGCGGCGCGGCTCAGGGGCAGAGCGTCATGCCCATGTCGCGCGCCATCCGGCGGATGACGGCGATCAGCTGCTGCGCGGCCAGCGGCAGCGGCGAATCGACGGCGTGGATCGCGTACAGGTAGACCGGGGTGCGCGGCCGGATCGCGCGCAGCTGTACCGTGCCTTCGCGCGGGCTTTGCGCGGTGAAGGGGTCGACGACCGACAGGCCGTGACCGAGCGCGACGAGGTCGCAGGCGAGCTTGTAGGTCTGCACGGTGGTCAGCACCTGCGGACTGACGCCGCCGTTGTCGAGCAAGGACGCCAGCTCGGTCCACAGCGTGCCGGTGTTGGTCAGGCCGACAAAGGGCGCGCCCTCGAGCGCCTCGATCGGCAGGTCCTCGGCCAACTCGGCGGCCGACCACCAGCCGGCCGGCGCGATCGCGGTCAGGTAGCCGTAGGCCAGCGCTTCGACCACCACGCCGGGGTGGTCGGTCTTCTGCAGCGTCAGGCCGAGGTCGGCTTCGTGCAGGCACAGACGCTGCACGATCTCGGTTGTATGGTGCATGGCCAGCGAGCAGGGGAGCGACGGGTAGTCGACCCGCCAGTTGCTCAGCGCCCCGGGCAGGATCGACTGCGCGAGCGCCGGCGACACTTCGAGGTGCAGCGGCCTGTCCTGCTGGTGTCGCAGGCCGCGCGCCAGCCTTTTCACGCGCTGCAGGTGTTCGAACAGCGCGCCCACCTCCTTCTGCAGGATCAGCGCCTCCGGCGTCGGATACAGCTTGCCGCGCGCGCGCTGGAACAGCGGGAAGCCCAGCTGCTGCTCGGCGTGCATCAGCGTCTTGCTGACCGCCGGCTGCGAGATGCACAACAGCTTGGCGGCTCCGCTGATCGAGCCGGTCTGCAGGATGGCTTGGAATACTTCGACTTGTCTGAGGCGCACGCTGGATTCTCCCGAGCCGGTCCGTCGTTCGGAACGGTGACTGTCGCCCATTTTATGGTTCTTCACGGATTCCCGGGGAAAGCGGCCCTGATCTTCAGGAAGAAGTACTCGCTGTCCCGGTAGCCATAGGCCATGCGCTTCATCACCTTG
>NZ_SLXG01000052.1 GCF_004345725.1 Crenobacter luteus
TTCCAGAGCTTCTGGCTGACGACACTTCGCTTCATGCCGGCCAGATGGGGCTTCACACTGCCGGCATCAAGTAGGTTTTGTTAGCGACTCTTAGGCGACGCGCAAATCGGACACCCCACCCGGAGACCGGGGACGGCCAGGCGCAGCCCCGGCAATGGCCATGCCATGCAAACGCAAATTATTCATCTACAATGACAAAGTCGTTACACGCCCCGTCCGAGCAAAGGAGGTTTCATGAGCAGACAGCCCAGCCCCCGAGCGATTGAACAAGCCGACAAAATGCTCTGGCAGATCATCCAGAGCCCGTCCGCCGCCACGGAAAACGCCTCGACCTGCATGAGCGCGTTCGCCGACGCCAAATCGGGAAGACAGCTCGCCGACAAGCTGAGCACGCTGCACTCGCAGCTGGTCGACTACTATCACTCGCTGGAACGCGGCGACTGAAACGCCCGCACCGCCCGGGCGCGATACAAAGCGCCCGGTTCGGCCCCAGCGGCCAAGCCCATACCTCGCGCATCTCTGAACCCACCACTCGGCAGCACGCCGCCCATGGCGTTCCAGCCGGTGCCAGGCAAGCCCCCGCCTTCGCCACCCTACCCCTGCCGACACCCCGAAACAGCTATCGCCCGGCAGCGACACCTGCCGGGCCGTGATCGGCGTCGCCCCGAGCGAGACGGCCGCCGCAAAGAAAAACGCCAGGGCGAGGCCTGGCGCGGGATCGTAAACGCAAGCCCGCCAGCGGGCGCCAGACTCAGCCGAGCTTGTTGTCGGCGATGTGGTAATGCGGGTCTTCGAAAGCGTCGACCTCGACCATGCCCTTGGCCTTGTCCAGCAATTCGAGGCAATCCGGGCTCAGGTGACGCAGATGCAGCGTCTTGCCTTCCTGCTGGTAGCGCGCGGCCAGCGCGTCGATCGCCTCGATCGCCGAATGGTCGACCACCCGCGCGTTGCGGAACTCGATCACCACGTGCTGCGGGTCGGTCCTGGGCGAGAACAGTTCGGCAAAGTTGGCCGCCGACGCGAAGAACAGGCTACCTTCCAGTTCGTACACCTTCCAGCCATGTTCGTCGGTGCGCGTGCGCGCGGCGATCTGCTTGGCGTGCTGCCAGGCGAAGACCAGCGCGGCGAAAATCACGCCGCACAGCACGGCCACCGCCAGGTCGGTCAGCACGGTGATCACCGTCACGCCGATCACGATGATGGCGTCCTGGCGCGGGATCTTGCGCAGCGCCTGCAGGCTGCCCCACGCGAACGTTTTCTGCGCCACCACGAACATCAGCCCCACCAGCGCCGCCACCGGGATCATCTCGATCCACTGCGACAGAAACAGGATGAAGCCGAGCAGGAGCACGGCCGCCACCACGCCAGAAAGACGCTGGCGCGCGCCGTTGTTGATGTTGATCATGCTCTGGCCGATCATCGCGCAGCCGCCCATCGTCGCGAAAAAGCCCGCCACCACGTTGGCCGCGCCCTGCGCCAGCGATTCGCGGTTGGGCTGGCCGCGCGTATCGGTGATCGCGTCCACCAGGTTCAGCGTCAGCAAGGACTCGATCAGGCCGACCGCCGCGAGGATCAGCGAATACGGCAGGATGATGTACAGCGTTTCCAGCGTCAGCGGCACCTGCGGCAGGTGAAACTGCGGCAGGCCGCCGGCGATGGAGCCCATATCGCCCACCGTCTTGGTGTCGATGCCGAAGCCGGCCACCACGCCCGCCACGATCAGGATCGCGGCCAGCGCCGACGGAATCGCCGTCGTCACCCTGGGCAGCAGGTAGATGATCGCCATCGTCAGCGCGATCAGCCCTCCCATCACCAGCAGTTGCGGGCCGCTCATCCAGCCGTCGCCCGCCCTGAAATGGCCGAACTGCGCCAGAAAAATCACGATCGCCAGGCCGTTCACGAAACCCAGCATCACCGAATGCGGCACCATGCGGATGAACTTGCCCAGCTTCAGCGCGCCGAAGATCAGTTGAAGCACGCCCATCAGCACCACGCTGGCGAACAGGTACTCCGGTCCGTGCTGCACCACCAGGCTCACCATTACCACCGCCAGCGCGCCGGCCGCGCCGGAAATCATGCCGGGGCGGCCGCCGAGCAGCGACGTGATCAGGCAGATGAAAAAGGCCGCGTACAGGCCGGTCAGCGGGCTGACCTGTGCGATCAGCGCGAAAGCGATCGCCTCGGGCACCAGCGCCAGAGCAACGGTCATGCCGCTGAAGAACTCGGTTTTGACGGCGAGCGGGCTCATGTTGTTGGTCAAAACGGGACTCCGAAAAAAAACGCGCAGGCGAGCTGACCTGCTCCCCCTAAACAGGGCCACCTGAAACTTAGTAAAGTTCGTTTTATACGAGGAGAACGGACTTGAAGAAGCGGTTCACGGAAGAGC
>NZ_SLXG01000053.1 GCF_004345725.1 Crenobacter luteus
CAGGTACGTCGTGCTTCTTCTTGCTCATTGTGACTCCGGACAAGTCGGCAGTTTCCTGCCAAAAGTCCGTTTACACAAAATTCTGCACACCCTCGCGGGCCATGGTAGCCGCCAACTGGGCCTTCTGCCCCCGGACTGGAAAGCCCTTCTGGATGAGTTCGCGCAGGCCTTTCCAAACTTCCATGAACTGGCCGAGCTGCTACGTGACCACTTTGCCCTGTCCAGCCTGGGCGATAGCCGCGTGTCCTGGCCTGCCGTGTTGCTGGTCGGCCCGGCGGGCATCGGCAAAACCGAGGCGGCACGCTGGCTGGCCGATCAGCTCGTGCTACCGTTTCGGGTCTTCGACATGGCAAGTACGCAATCAAGTTCGCCGCTCGCCGGTTCCGAATCGTTCTGGAGCAACTCCGAGCCAGGCCAGCTCTTCGAGCTGCTGGCCTACCAGCCACTGGCCAACCCGGTGGTGGTGCTCGATGAGCTGGATAAGGCCAGCAACGGGCGACCGCAATACGATCCGCTGGCGGCGCTCTATACCTTGCTGGAACCGCGCAGTGCGCGGGATTTCATCGACCTGTCGATCCGCGACTTTGCCATCGACGCCAGTCATGTGAATTGGATGGCGACCGCGAATGAGCTGGATGCCATTCCGGGGCCGCTACGCTCACGGTTGACGGTGTTGCACATTCAACCGCCCAGGCCGGAGCAGGTCAGAAGCATTGCGCAGTCGATTTACAACCGACTCCGCGACGAGTCGAGCTGGGGCAACGCCTTTGCCGAGAGGCTGGATGATGATGTCCTGTCCCGTCTGCAAGCCTTGCCGCCGCGCAGTGTGCGTCTGGTTCTGCAGCGGGCCTTGGGCGCAGCGGCTCGTGATGACCGAGGAGTCGTCCAGGTGCAAGACATCAGGCCGCTGGTCGAGATCAGCCGCCGTTGCGTTGGCTTTGTCAGCGAGGGATGGAATTGAGGTTGCTCAGCGCTGTCTAGATAACCAGGCCGCACCGGCAGCCAGCGCATCGGCCTCACTGGCATAGGTTGTCGATGGGCCGCTGATAATGCAGGGCTGGGTTTCGCCGTCGCCTTCCACCGTCCACAGCTCCCAGGTTCCGTCGTTTTTCCAGCTGGGGATGGCGGTGTAGGGTTTGTCTTTCAGCGCAGCCAGCGCGGCATCCACTTCGGGACGGATCTGCAACTCACCCGAGTAAATATAAGGTGTCGCGCAACGGGCATCAGATCGGTTCATGTTCCGTACTCCAGAAAAGCTCCAGTAGCGCGCTCGCCTGCAGGTAAATACCGGGGTTGCGCGCTTCACTCGGGCCAGCAATGTTGAGAATAGCGATGGTATGGCTAAGCAACCAGTCTTGCCATGCCGCCAATAGCTCTTCTGTAGGGGCATGCAAATCGCACAGCAGCAGCGGCTTGCCGTGTCCCGCCGCCAGATCGCGAGTGAGCAGGCTGCCACCTTCGAGCCTGCCCCGGTAAAGGATCAGTGTGGCATCAGAGTCCAGCACATTGCGTTTGGTGCGCTGGACTCTGATGCCACACTGATCCATTACCGGGGCAGGCTCGAA
>NZ_SLXG01000054.1 GCF_004345725.1 Crenobacter luteus
GTCAGGTGCGTCGCCGTCAGCACCTCGCCGGCGTCGTCCGGCGCCGCGCGCAAGCGGCGCAGCAGCTCGACCTGCAGCAGGTTCAGCGCGTTCAGGTACGGCAGCCGCGTCTCCAGGCTGCGCGCCAGCGCCGCGTTCGCCTCCAAGAGCTTGCCCTGCCCGGTGATCGCGTAAAAGGCGTTCTGCGTCTTCTGCCACTCGTCCTCGATGCGCGCCAGCAGCGCCTCGGCCAGCGCGCCGTCCGCCACCAGGCTGGCGTAGCGCCGCGCGATCGTCAGGTCGGCCTTCGCCAGCACCTGCTCCATGTTCGACAGCACCACCTGGAAGAACGGCGACGCGCGGTACAGCCGCTGCAGCCGCTCCAGCCCCGCCTCGCCGTGCCGCGCCAGGTACGCCGCCACCGCCGAGCCGACGCCGTACCAGCCCGGCAGCATCACCCGCGACTGCGACCACGAGAACACCCACGGGATCGCCCTCAGGTCCTTGATGCTCGCCAGGCTCTTGCGCGACGCCGGACGGCTGCCGATGTTCAGCTTGGCGATCTCGTTGATCGGCGTGGCGGCCAGGAAGTAGTCCATGAAGCCGTCGCTCTCGACCAGCGCACGGTAGGCGGCGAACGCGTCGCGCGACAGCTCGTCGAACACCGCGCCGTCGGCCGCGTCGACCTGGTGCTCGGTCAGCGTCGCCTCCAGCGTCGCCGCCACCAGCGCCTCCAGGTGGCCGGCGCCGATGTCCGGGTCGGCGAACTTGGACGAGATCACCTCGCCCTGTTCGGTGATGCGGATGCGCCCGGCCACGCTGCCGGCCGGCTGCGCCATGATCGCCTCGAACGACGGGCCGCCGCCGCGGCCGACCGAGCCGCCGCGGCCGTGGAACAGCTGCAGCTTGACCCCGGCCGCCGCGAACGACGCCACCAGCCGCTGCTCGGCCTGGTACAGCTCCCACTGGCTGGTGAAGTAGCCGCCGTCCTTGTTGCTGTCCGAGTAGCCGAGCATCACCTCCTGCACGTCGCCGCGGCTCCTCAGCAGCTCGCGGTACCACGGCTGCGCGAACAGCGCGTCCATCACGCCGGCCGCGCCCTGCAGGTCGGCGATGGTCTCGAACAGCGGCACCAGGTTCAGCCGCGACACCGGCCGCCCGGCCTCGTCGAGGCGGATCAGCCCGGTTTCCTTGCCGATCAGCGCCAAGGCCAGCACGTCGGACACCGACGCGCAGTTGGAGATGATGCTCTGGCGGATCGCGTCGACGCCGAACTGCTCCTGGATCTTCGCCGCCTCGCGGAAGATCGCCAGCTCCTTGGCGGTCTCCGCGCTGTACTGCACGTACGGCGAGTACAGCAGCCGCGGCGTCGCCAGCTCGCGACTGAGCACGCGCACGCGCGCCGCCTCGTCGAGCGCGCCGTATTCCTC
>NZ_SLXG01000055.1 GCF_004345725.1 Crenobacter luteus
CTAAACAGGGCCACCTGAAACTTAGTAAAGTTCGTTTTATACGAGGAGAACGGACTTGAAGAAGCGGTTCACGGAAGAGCAGATCATCGGTTTTCTGAAGCAGGCCGAAGCCGGCGTGGCGGTGAAGGAGTTGTGCCGGCAGCACGGCTTCAGCGATGCCTCGTTCTACAACTGGCGAGCCAAGTTCGGCGGTATGGAGGTCTCGGACGCCAAGAGGCTGAAGGCGCTTGAGACCGAGAATGCGCGGCTGAAGCGTTTGCTGGCAGAGGCTATTTTGGACGCCGAGGCGCTCAAAGCCGCGCTCGGGGTAAAGCGTTAACTCCACAGCAGAAGCGTGAGGCAGTGCTACGGATGCGCGAGGTGACACCGATCTCGGAGCGACGGGCCTGTCGGCTGGTGGGGTTGTCACGCAGTGTCCATGTCTACCAGGCCCGGCCATCGGTCAAGAATGCGCAGTTGAAGACGCGACTGATTGAGTTGGCCCAGGAGCGGCGTCGGTTTGGCTACCGCCGTTTGCACATTCTTCTGCATCGCGAAGGGGTGCGGGCCAATCACAAGCGGGTCTACCGGTTGTACCGGGAAGCGGGCTTGATGGTTCAGCGTCGGAGACGGCGTCATGGCGTGGCCGTGGAACGTGAGTGCTTGGCGTTGCCAGAGAGACCCAATGCGGTGTGGTCAATGGACTTTGTCTCGGATGCGCTGGCCAATGGTCGACGCATCAAGGTGCTCACCATCGTGGATGACTTCAGCAAAGAATGCATTGCTCTGGTCGCCGACTACGGGATCTCAGGGCACTACGTGGTCCGAATGTTGGAGCAGGCGGCCCGATTCCGTGGGTACCCCGCCGCGATCCGAACGGATCAGGGGCCTGAATTTACCGGCAATGCGCTGGACCAGTGGGCCAGCCGCAAGGGGATTCAGCTGAAACTGACGCAACCCGGCAAGCCCACGCAGAACGCCTATATCGAGAGCTTCAACGGGCGCTTGCGCGATGAATGCCTGAACGAGCACTGGTTCATGAGTCTCTCGCATGTTCGGGCTGAGCTTGCCGTGTGGCGCAAGGATTACAACGAAGCAAGACCACACAGCTCGCTGGCCTATCAAACACCCGCGGCATTTGCGGCAGGCTTCCGCATGAGGGAACAAGCGGAGCAGGAGCAGAAATTTTTAACCGACTTTACCAAGTAGGTCTTGGCCCTAATCCTGGGGGCAGGTCA
>NZ_SLXG01000056.1 GCF_004345725.1 Crenobacter luteus
GAGGGTGTGCAGAATTTTGTGTAAACGGACTTTTGGCAGGAAACTGCCGACTTGTCCGGAGTCACAATGAGCAAGAAGAAGCACGACGTACCTGAAGAACTGCTGGCTGGTTTGCTGGCCAACTACAAGAAACCCGAAGACCTGATAGGCGAAGAAGGGCTGCTGAAGCACCTGACCAAGCTGGTCGTGGAACGGGCGCTGGAAGTCGAGATGACCGCGCACCTGGGTCACGGCAAGCATGAGCCGGTGGTCAACGCCTCGGGTAACACCCGTAACGGCAAGAGCCGGAAGACGCTCAAGGGCGACTTTGGCGAACTGCCCATTGAAGTGCCGCGCGACCGGCACGGCAGCTTTGAGCCGCAGTTAATTCCCAAGCACCAGACCCGCTGGGCCGGTTTTGACGACAAGATTCTGTCGCTCTACGCCCGCGGCATGACGGTGCGCGAGATCCAGGCGCATTTGGCAGAGATGTACGGCACCGAGGTTTCACCCAGCCTGATTTCGTCGGTCACCGATGCCGTCAGCGACGAAGTGAAGGTCTGGCAATCC
The DNA here is from genome assembly GCF_004345725.1 of Crenobacter luteus. Lineage (GTDB taxonomy): Bacteria > Pseudomonadota > Gammaproteobacteria > Burkholderiales > Chromobacteriaceae > Crenobacter > Crenobacter luteus. Next base: position 550 of record NZ_SLXG01000056.1, read on the forward strand.
CGGCCGCTCGACCCGATTTACCCCATCGTCTATCTCGATTGCATTCATGTGAAGGTGCGGGAAGGGACGGTCCGGGTCAAAGCCGTTTATCTGGCCATCGGCATCACGATGGAGGGCGAGAAGGAGGTGCTGGGCCTCTGGCTGGCCCAAAACGAGGGCGCCAAGTTCTGGTTGCAGGTGGTCACCGAACTGCGTAACCGGGGCGTGCAGGACGTCTTCATCGCCTGTGTCGATGGACTGAAGGGTTTCCCGGAAGCCATCGAGGCGGTGTTCCCCAGAGCGACCGTCCAGCTGTGCATCGTCCACCTGGTCCGGCACAGCCTGAACTACGTCTCGTGGAAGCGGCGGCCGGAGGTGGCGGCCGACCTGCGGCGGATATACCAGTCGGCCACGGCCGAGGAAGCCGAAATCCGCCTCGGCGAGTTCGAGGACAAGTGGGACGACGAATACCTGCCCATCGGCCAGTCGTGGCGACGGAACTGGTCGCGTCTGATTCCGTTCTTCGACTACCCGCCGGAGATTCGCAAGGTCATCTACACAACCAACGCCATCGAGTCGGTGAACATGAGCTTGCGGAAATTGACCAAGAACCGGGGCTCGTTTCCGAGCGACG
>NZ_SLXG01000057.1 GCF_004345725.1 Crenobacter luteus
GCCGGGATGTCGGCTGCGACCAGTGTGACGTTCACCCACTTGCTGCCATTCCAGCGCAGCAGGTGTCCAGCCGCGGGGGCGGTGATGGTGGTGTCGGTCAGATTGGCTACGCTGGCATCGGTGATGCCGTAGCCGGCCAGCGTGGTCGGCTTGCCGCTGCCGATCTTGCTCCAGTCGAGCGCCGGGATGTCGGCTGCGACCAGTGTGACGTTCACCCACTTGCTGCCATTCCAGCGCAGCAGGTGTCCAGCCGCGGGGGCGGTGATGGTGGTGTCGGTCAGATTGGCTACGCTGGCATCGGTGATGCCGTAGCCGGCCAGCGTGGTCGGGTTCGTGCCGGCGGTGACGCGGCCCTCCTGGTTGACGGTCACCGAACGATAGGTGCCGGCGGCGATCTGGCTCATCGCCACGAAGCCGTGCGTGTAGCTGCTGTAGCCGGCCGGCACGCTGCCGGCGGTGTTCGGCGCCAGCAGCGTCCAGCCGAGCAGGTCCGAGCCCTCGACGCTGACTGCGACGTTGCTCAGCGCGGCGGCGAACTTGACCTCGAGGTAGGCGTAGTTGCCGCTCTCCACCGTGTGATAGACGATGCGCGCTTCGACGATGCCGCCCGCCCCGTACGCACCGTATTCAAGTTGCTGGATCGACACCGAACCAGGCTGCCCGTAGTGGCAGGCAGCCGTTAGTCGGACTGAACCATGGTTGCCGGAGACCGCCCAATCGATCGCGAAGCGGCCCGAGTTGCGGCCGATACCGACCGTCGAGGCTGCGATGCGATGCCAGGCGCCGGCCGCCGGGCTGAAGGTCGCCGACGTGTTGGCTTTCTGCACCGCATCGGTGATGCCGTAGCCGGCCAGGGTGGTGGGCTTGCCGGTGGTGATCTTGCTCCAGTCGAGCGCCGGGATGTCGGCTGCGACCAGCGTGACGTTCACCCACTTGCTGCCATTCCAGCGCAGCAGGTGTCCAGCCGCGGGGGCGGTGATGGTGGTGTCGGTCAGATTGGCTACGCTGGCATC